>NZ_JBIVXV010000003.1:0-121206 GCF_044769385.1 Streptomyces sp. NPDC090445
GAAGCCCGGTAACGGGTGGAGCTGACTGGTACTAATAGGCCGAGGGCTTGTCCTCAGTTGCTCGCGTCCACTGTGTTAGTTCTGAAGCAACGAACTCGCCATGCCGGCTTGAGTTCAACTTCATAGTGTTTCGGTGGTCATAGCGTTAGGGAAACGCCCGGTTACATTCCGAACCCGGAAGCTAAGCCTTTCAGCGCCGATGGTACTGCAGGGGGGACCCTGTGGGAGAGTAGGACGCCGCCGAACAATCATTGCGGGAAAGCCCCGCACCAGATCTGGTGCGGGGCTTTTCTGCGTTCTGGAGGCACGCGCCTTCCTGCTAGGGTCGAGTGGCATCGTTCGTACGTTCAACAGTGGAGGCCCCCGGGTGGAGGTCCAGGAGACTCGGGTTCAGACGGACCGAATTTTCACCATCCCGAACATTCTGAGCATGGCCCGCCTCGCCGGCGTGCCCCTGTTCCTCTGGCTGATTCTGGAGGAGCACGACGGATGGGCGCTCGCCGTCCTCATGCTCAGCGGGGTCAGCGACTACCTGGACGGCAAGCTGGCGCGGCGCTGGAATCAGATCAGCAGCCTCGGCCGGCTGCTGGATCCCGCCGCCGACCGGTTGTACATCCTCTCCACGCTCTTCGGCCTGACCTATCGAGACATTCTGCCGCTGTGGCTCACCGGGGCCCTGCTCGCACGCGATCTGATGCTGCTGGTGATGGTCTGGATCCTGCGTCGCCACGGCTATCCGCCGCCGCAGGTCAACTTCCTCGGCAAGGCCGCAACCTTCAACCTGATGTACGCCTTCCCGTTGCTGTTGCTCAGTGACGGTACGGGTTGGTTGGCCTGGATGGGGGCAGTTTTCGGATGGGCGTTCGCCGGATGGGGTACAACGCTCTACTGGTGGGCAGGAATCCTTTACGTGGTGCAGGTCCGCCGTCTCGTGAAGGCGGACGCCGCGGCCGATTGAGCCCGCTCGCTGCCGGTCCGACACGGAAGAGTTGCGGAGTCACCGCCCGGGCCGGGTGAGGTCGGCTGGAACGTCGTCTCCCCGAGGAGGACTCTTCCGACATGAAGGCCGTCGTGATGGCCGGTGGCGAAGGCACTCGTCTTCGCCCCATGACCTCGAGCATGCCCAAGCCGCTCCTGCCGGTGGCCAACCGGCCGATCATGGAGCACGTGCTCAGGCTGCTCAAGCGGCATGGGCTCAGCGAAACCGTGGTCACCGTGCAGTTCCTGGCATCACTCGTCAAGAACTATTTCGGTGACGGCGAAGAGCTCGGAATGGAGCTCACCTATGCCAATGAGGAGAAGCCACTCGGCACTGCCGGCAGCGTGAAGAACGCCGAGGAGGCCCTGAAGGACGACGCATTCCTCGTCATCTCCGGCGATGCGCTCACCGACTTCGACCTCACCGACCTCATCCGCTTCCACAAGCAGAAGGGCGCACTCGTCACGGTGTGCCTCACCCGGGTGCCCAATCCGCTGGAATTCGGCATCACCATCGTCGACGAGGAAGGACAGGTCGAGCGCTTCCTCGAGAAACCGACCTGGGGCCAGGTGTTCTCCGACACCGTCAACACCGGCATCTACGTCATGGAGCCCGAGGTCTTCAATTACGTGGAGCCGGATGTTCCGGTGGACTGGTCCGGTGATGTCTTCCCCCAGCTGATGAAGGAAGGCAAGCCGATCTACGGCTATGTCGCCGAGGGCTACTGGGAGGACGTCGGCACGCACGAGAGCTACGTGAAGGCCCAAGCCGACGTACTCGAGGGCAAGGTCCAGATCGAAATGGACGGCTTCGAGATCTCGCCCGGCGTGTGGATCGCAGAAGGCGCCGAGGTGAGCCCCGACGCGGTCCTGCGCGGGCCGCTGTACGTCGGGGACTACGCCAAGGTCGAGGCCGGCGTCGAGATCCGCGAGCACACGGTCGTCGGATCCAATGTGGTCGTCAAGAGCGGCGCCTTCCTGCACAAGGCCGTGGTCCACGACAACGTGTACATCGGCCCCCACAGCAACCTCCGCGGCTGCGTCATCGGCAAGAACACCGACATCATGCGGGCCGCCCGGATCGAGGACGGCGCCGTCATCGGTGACGAGTGCCTCGTCGGCGAGGAGTCCATCGTTCAGGGGAACGTACGCGTCTACCCCTTCAAGACGATCGAGGCCGGCGCCTTCGTCAACACCTCGGTCATCTGGGAGTCCCGCGGTCAGGCACACCTGTTCGGTGCCCGCGGCGTCAGCGGCATCCTGAACGTGGAGATCACCCCCGAGCTGGTCGTACGGCTGGCCGGCGCATACGCCACCACCCTCAAGAAGGGTGCGATCGTCACCACCGCCCGCGACCACTCCCGCGGCGCCCGCGCGCTCAAACGCGCGGTCATCTCGGCGCTCCAGGCCAGCGCGATCGACGTACGGGACCTGGAGAACGTGCCGCTGCCCGTCGCGAGGCAGCAGACCGCACGGGGCAGCGCCGGCGGGATCATGCTGCGGACCTCGCCCGGTGTCCCGGACTCCGTGGACATCATGTTCCTCGACGAGCGCGGGGCCGACCTGTCGCAGGCACAGCAGCGCAAGCTGGACCGCGTCTTCGCACGTCAGGAATACCGGCGGGCGTTCCCCGGAGAGATCGGCGACCTCCAGTTCCCCTCCAGCATCTTCGACTCCTACACCGGTTCGCTGCTGCGGCGGGTCGACACCACCGGCATCGCCGACTCCGGGCTCAAGGTCGTCGTGGACGCCTCCAACGGCAGTGCCGGACTCGTCCTGCCCAGCCTCCTGGGCCGGCTCGAAGTGGACGCGCTGACGATCAACCCCGGGCTCGACGAGTCCCGGCCGACGGAGACCGCGGAGTCCCGGCGGGCCGGGCTGGTCCGGCTCGGCGAGATCGTGGCCTCGGCGCGGGCCGCGTTCGGGGTGCGCTTCGACCCCGTCGGCGAGCGGATCTCACTGGTCGACGAGCGCGGCCGGATCATCGAGGACGACCGGGCGCTGCTGGTGCTCCTGGACCTCGTGGCCGCGGAGAAGCGCAGCGGCAAGGTGGCGCTGCCCGTCACCACGACCCGTATCGCCGAGCAGGTGGCGGCGTACCACGGGACGCAGGTCGAATGGACCACGACCTCGCCCGACGACCTGACCCGGGTGGGCCGGGCCGAGAACACGATCTTCGGCGGGGACGGGCGGGGCGGGTACATCGTCCCGGAGTTCAGCAGCGTCTTCGACGGGTCGGCGGCCTTCGTGCAGCTGATCGGGCTGGTGGCGCGGACCCAGCTCACCCTGAGCCAGATCGATGCGCGGATACCACGTGCGCACGTGCTCAAGCGGGACGTGCCCACGCCGTGGGCGGTCAAGGGGCTCGTCATGCGGCGGGTCGTGGAGGCCGCCGGCGACCGGCAGGTGGACACCACCGACGGAGTGCGGGTGGTCGAGGCCGACGGACGGTGGGCGCTGGTCCTGCCGGACCCGGCGGAGGCGGTCACACACCTGTGGGCCGAAGGCCCCGACGACGCGTCCGCGCAGGCCCTGCTGGAAGAGTGGGCCGGAGTGCTGGACGGCTCCGGGCACTGACCCCGGGCAGGCAGGACCGTGGTGGACCGGGTGCGGAGCGTCGCGCCCGGTCCACCGTTCGGGCGCATTCGGTGCGGGCGGCGCCGACGTGCGACGATGAGCGGCATGTCGCAGCCGCCCCACAACCGGAGCTCGATGCCGACGCCGTCGGCGCGCCCGGACGCGTCCATGTCGCTGCTGACGCACGTGATGGACCACAGCCTCGACGAGGGCTATGCGGAAGCGTCGGCCCGGCGTGAGGCCGAGGGCACAGCAGGGCTTCCGCGGACCCTCAAGGCCAAACTGGCGCTGGCCGCCGGCCTCGTCCTGGCCGCCATGGTCGTCACGCTCGGCGCTGCCCAGGCGCAGTTCTCCGCTCCGGTACTCGCCAAGGAGCGCCAGGAGCTGATCGACCGCGTCCAGGTGGCCGACGAGCGGGCGGACGGTCTGGAGCAGAACATCGAGCGGCTGCGCGCGGACGTCGCGCGGCGCCAGCGCCAGGCGCTCAAGCAGCACGGCGGGGATCAGGGGCAGCTGGTGACCCTGCTGTCCGGCGCCTCGGAGGTCCGCGGTCCGGGAGTCAAGCTGGTCGTGGACGACGCGAAGGGCTCCTCCGCGGCCGGCGGGGGCAAGCCGCGGGAGAACACCGGATTCTCCGACACCGGGCGGCTCCGGGACCGGGACATGCAGCGGATCGTCAACGGGCTCTGGCAGGCCGGGGCCGAGGCGATCTCCATCAACGGGCAGCGGCTGACCGCACTCTCGGCGATCAGGGCCGCGGGTGACGCGATACTGGTCGACAACAGGCCGCTGGTACCGCCGTACGAGGTGCTGGCGGTGGGAGACAAGAAGCGGCTCGGCACCGCGTTCCAGGACTCCGTGGACGGCCAGTACCTGCGCGTCCTCCAGGAGAGCTACGGGATCCGGTACTCCCTGTCCCCGGCGGACGACGTGCGGCTGCCCGCCGCGTCCAGCCTGACCGTACGGACAGCCACAGCAGAAGAGCCGAAGAAGGGTGCATCGTGATCGCGGTACTGGGCCTCGTGGTCGGAGTGGTGGTCGGACTTCTGGTCCGGCCCGAAGTGCCGGCCGTCGTCGAGCCTTATCTGCCGATCGCCGTGGTGGCGGCGCTGGACGCGGTCTTCGGCGGCCTGCGCGCGATGCTGGACGGCATCTTCGTGGACAAGGTCTTCGTGGTGTCGTTCCTGTCGAACGTGGTCGTGGCCGCGCTGATCGTCTTCCTCGGCGACAAGCTGGGCGTCGGCTCGCAGCTGTCCACGGGCGTCGTGGTCGTGCTCGGCATCCGCATCTTCTCCAACGCGGCGGCCATCCGCCGACATGTGTTCCGGGCGTGAGGCCGATGAGTACGAACGACAACGACAACGACACGCCTCCCGAGGAGCCGAAGGTCCCGGAGCAGCCCCCGCGCGAGACCGCGCCGGGTGCGCAGCCCGGGGAGCCGCCCGCGGCAGGGGCCGAGCCCCGGCCGGGGGAGCCGACGGCCGGGCCCCGGCTCGGGAAGCCGGCGGCCGAGCCGCAGCCCGGGAAGCCGGCGGCCGGGCCCCGGCCCGGGGAGCCCGCGGCCGAGCCCGCCCAGCCGCACCGGCCCGCCCCGTCCGTCCAGCCCGCCCCGGCGGCGGCCGAGCCTGCCGGGCCGACCGAGCCGACCGTGCCCGCCGAGCCTGCCGAGCCGACGGAGTCGGCGGAGTCGGCGGAGTCGGCGGAGCCCGAGATGACCGGGCGGCAGCGGCTCGCGGCCGGGCTGTGGCCGCTGCGGGCGAGCCGGGCCCAACTGATCGTGGCGCTGCTGCTGTTCGTGCTGGGACTGGGTCTGGCCATCCAGGTGCGGTCGAACAGCGACTCCAGTGCGCTGCGCGGGGCCCGCCAGGAGGACCTCGTCCGGATCCTCGACGAGCTGGACAGCCGGACCAAGCGCCTGGAGGACGAGAAGCAGCAGCTGGAGGACCAGCGCAAGGAGTTGGAGAGCAGCTCCAACCAGGCCGAGGAGGCGCGTCGGCAGACCGTCGAGAAGGAGCGCCAACTCGGGATCCTGGCCGGTACGGTGGCGGCTCAGGGCCCGGGTATCACCATGAAGATCACGGACCCGAGGGGGCAGGTGGAGTCCGACCAGCTGCTGGACGCGCTCCAGGAGCTGCGGGCCGCCGGGGCCGAGGCGATCCAGATCAACGGGGTGCGTGTGGTGGCGGGCTCGTACTTCTCGGACGAGGGCGGCCAGATCGCGATCGATGGTAAGAAGATCACACAGCCCTACGAGTTCAAGGTGATCGGCAAACCGCAGGACCTGGAGCCGGCGCTGAACATCCCGGGCGGTGTGGTGCAGACACTGGAGAAGGAACAGGCCACTGTTGCCGTCACACGGTCGGCGAAGATCGTTGTGGACGCCTTGCGGGCTGCGAAGCAGCCTGACTACGCTCGGTCGTCATCGTCGTGATGCGGGACGGAGAGCGGAGGGTCCAGCGCGGGCTGATGCCTGCGGGGGGTCGGCGCACAGAAGTCGTGGTGCGTGGTGGAAACTGTCTGGTGGTTACGGACGTTGTGAGGATGTCCGGGTCGGCAGGTGTGTGCATTCGGAGTTCGTCCTGCCCCACGGGCGGGTCTGTTTCGTTCAAGGGGAATCGCCCGTGAAGTTGTTTGAGAAGTTGTTCGGAAAGAAGAACCGCGAGGAAGGCGGCGCGGCAGAGTCCCGTGCCGCGCAGGGGGAGGCGCAGAGTCAGGGGGACCGGCCGCTCTTCCGGGACGAGGTCGCGGGTGCGGGTGGAGTTCAGGGCGCGCCGGGCGCGTCGGCTGTTGACCCTGCCGGTACCGGACGCATAGGTTTCGGTGAATCATCAACCTCGAATACGGGTGGCGGGTTTGCTCCCGACCCGTATGCCACCGACGCCTCCGCGGGGTACCCGCGGCACGAGGAGCCGTCCATGTCGGCCGAGCAGGTTTGCAGCAGGTGCGGGCACCGCAGCGATGCGGCCAGCCGGTTCTGCTCCAACTGCGGGGCGCCGCTGCGGGCGGGTCTGACGCCGGAGCGTGCCACGGAGACCACGTCCACCATCTCGATCTCGGGCCTGGAGGCCTACGAGGCCGAGGTGACGGGACAACACGTGTCGACGGCGCTGTCCCCCGAGGCCCAGGCCGCGGTGGAGGCACTGCCGCCGGGTTCCGCCCTGCTGATCGTGCGGCGCGGTCCCAACTCGGGCAGCCGCTTCCTGCTGGACGGCGAGCTGACCACGGCGGGCCGGCACCCGCAGAGCGACATCTTCCTGGACGACGTCACCGTCTCCCGGCGGCATGTCGAGTTCCGCAGGAGCCAGGAGGGCGGCTTCACCGTCGCCGACGTCGGCAGCCTGAACGGCACGTACGTCAACCGTGAGCCGATCGACTCGGTCCCGCTGCACAATGGCGACGAGGTGCAGATCGGCAAGTACCGGCTGGTCTTCTACGCGAGCCTGCGGGGCGTCTGACCCTTCCCGGACTCCGTCCGGGGGGAACCCCAGGGAGGTCCTGTGCTGCGTACTCCGACGGGCGGTGCCGGAAACGGCACCGCCGCCTCGGCCGGGCGGCTGGTGAGCATCGGCACGGTGCTCACGATGCTGCGCGACGAATTCCCCGAGGTCACGATCTCGAAGATCCGCTTCCTGGAGGCGGAGGGCCTTGTCGAGCCCAGACGCACACCGTCCGGATACCGCAAGTTCAGCACGGAGGACGTCGAGCGGCTGAGCCGCATCCTGCGCCTGCAGCGCGACCACTACCTGCCGCTGAAGGTCATCCGCGAGCAGCTGGACGCGCTGGACCGCGGTGAGCAGGTGCGGATCCCGGCGCCCACGCCCCACGGGGAGGGCGCGGAGCCCGCCGCGTCCGGCTCCCTCCCGGCCGGGCCGGGGCGGGAGCTGCCGGCCGGTGCCCGCGTCGGGCGGGCCGAGCTGATCGCCGCGGCCGAGGCGGACGAGGCCCGGCTGGCCGAATGGGAGTCGTACGGGCTGCTCGCGGAGGCCGCGGGCGGCGGGTACGACGCCGATGCGCTCGCCGTGGCCCGGCTGGTGGCCGATCTGGGCCGCTTCGGGCTGGAGCCCCGGCACCTGAGGGCCATGAAGGCGGCCGCGGACCGGGAGGCGGGCCTGGTGGAGCAGGTCGTCGCCCCGCTGCGGCGCCATCGCAACCCCCAGACCAGGGCGCATGCGGAGGCCACCGTGAAAGAGCTCGCGGGGCTGTCCGTACGGCTCCACGAGGCCCTTGTCCAGGCCGCCCTCGGGGTACGGCTGCACTGACCGGCAGGGTCCCGACTACCCAAACCTGCCGGGCAGGTCCTAGGGTTGCTGTGTGAACGAGCTCGACGTTGTGGGTGTCCGGGTGGAAATGCCCTCCAACCAGCCGATCGTGCTCCTGCGTGAAGTGGGAGGCGACCGGTACCTCCCCATCTGGATCGGACCCGGGGAGGCGACCGCGATCGCCTTCGCGCAGCAGGGCATGGCCCCCGCCCGTCCGCTGACCCACGACCTGTTCAAGGACGTGCTGGAGGCGCTCGGCGAGGAGCTCACCGAGGTCCGGATCACGGATCTGCGGGAGGGCGTCTTCTATGCGGAGCTGGTCTTTGCCAGCGGGGTCGAGGTGAGCGCGCGGCCGTCCGACGCCATAGCGCTGGCCCTGCGGACGGGAACGCCGATCTACGGCAGCGATGGCGTGCTGGACGACGCCGGAATCGCCATCCCGGACGAGCAGGAGGACGAGGTGGAGAAGTTCCGCGAGTTCCTCGACCAGATTTCCCCGGAGGACTTCGGCACCGGGCCGCAGCAGTGAGACACCGGTCTTGTCAAAGGCGGTGAGACCGCCGCCCCATTCGGTTAGCCTTGCCCCTCCAAGGGGCACGGGAAACCACTCTCAGGGTGATTATCACTCGGCGTGCCGAGTGTGGCGATCGTTGACGCACCCCGGGTGACTGCCTACCTTCGAGGGGGCAGGTCAAGGACGGAGGGTCGGCGTGAGAGTCACGGGCGACGGTACGACCGGGGGCATCCCCGCACGCAGTGACGGTGGGCCGTACCCGCTCCTCGGGAGTGCGGCGGGCGCCCCGCGCCGCCAGCCGGAGACCTCGCCGACAGCGTCGGCGGCCGGCATCCAGGCGGCCGAGCAGGTGGGCTACCGCGGGCCGACCGCGTGCGCGGCGGCCGGCATCACGTACCGGCAGCTCGACTACTGGGCGCGGACCGGGCTGGTGGAGCCCACGGTCCGCCCCGCGCACGGCTCCGGGACCCAGCGCCTCTACAGCTTCCGGGACGTGGTCGTCCTCAAGATCGTGAAGCGTTTCCTGGACACCGGTGTCGCGCTGCAGAACATCCGCAACGCCGTGCAGCACCTGCGGGACCGCGGCTTCTCGGACCTGGAGCGCATGACGCTGATGAGCGACGGCGCCACCGTGTACGAGTGCACCTCGCCGGAGCAGGTGGTACGGCTGCTCCAGGGCGGCCAGGGGATCTTCGGCATCGCCGTGGGCGTGGTCTGGCGGGACGTGGAGAAGGCCCTGTCGCAGCTGCACGGCGAGCGGGTCGACACCGGCGAGACGGTGATCGGGCACAACCCGGCGGACGAACTGGCGGCACGGCGCAACCGGGCCGGCTGAGCCGCCCGCCGCCCGCCGCCCGCCGCCCGCCGCCCGCCGCCCGCCGCCCGCCGCCCGCGACGCCCGGTGCGCGGCGCGGCCGATGCCCGGCCGGGCTGTTGCCCTCCGGCCTCGGCATTGTCAGTGGCGTAAGGCAGCATCGGGGCTGTGAGAGCCGCGCCGACCATCCTCCATCTCGACATGGACGCCTTCTACGCCTCGGTGGAGCAGGCGTCGAAGCCGAGCCTGCGCGGGAAGGCCGTGATCGTCGGCGGGCTCGGGCCGCGGGGGGTCGTCGCCACCGCGTCCTACGAGGCCAGGCGCTTCGGCGTGCACTCGGCGATGCCGACGGCCCAGGCCAGGCGGCTCTGCCCGAACGGGGCCTACCTGTTCCCCCGCTTCGAGCTGTACCGGTCGGTCAGCGACATCGTGATGGCCCTGCTGCGGGAGCTCTCCCCGCTCGTGGAACCGCTGAGCCTGGACGAGGCCTTCGTGGACCTGGAGGCGGGCGACGGCGGTGTCCGGGACTCCCGTTCCGCGCGGGAGACCGGAGAGCGGCTGCGGGCGGACATCCTGGCCGCGACGGGCCTGACCGGGTCGGTGGGGCTGGCCGGGTCGAAGATGCTGGCCAAGGTGGCCTCCGAGGAGGCCAAGCCGGACGGGCTGCTGCTGATCGAGCCGGGCACGGAGCGGGAGCTGCTGGCGCCGATGTCCGTACGCACCCTGCCCGGGGTCGGGCCCGCCACCGGGGAGCACCTGCGGCGGGCCGGGATCACCACGGTCGGGGAGCTCGCCGAGGCCGGCGAGGACGAGCTGGTCCGGCTGATCGGGCGGTCGCACGGGGTGGGGCTGTACCGGATGGCGCTGGGCCTGGACGACCGGCCGGTGGTCGCCGAGCGCGACGCGAAGTCGGTGTCGGTGGAGGACACCTTCGACGTGGACCTGCACGACCGGGTGCGGATCCGGACCGAGGTGCAGCGGCTCGCCGACCGGTGCGTGCGGCGGCTGCGGGGGTCCGGGCACTCGGGGCGCACGATCGTGCTGAAGGTGCGCAGGTACGACTTCTCGACGCTGACCCGCTCCGAGACGCTGCGGGGGCCGACCGACGATCCGGCGGTGGTGCGGGAGGCCGCGGCGCGGCTGCTGGAGGCGGTGGACACCACCGGCGGGGTGCGGCTGCTGGGCGTCGGCGTGACCGGGCTCGCGGACTATACGCAGGAGGACCTGTTCGCGCAGTCCCAGGCCGCCGCCGCGGCCGCCGAGGCTCCGGAGAGCGCCCCGGACGCGTCCGCCGGGGCGGGAGGGGCCGAAGGGCTTCCGGGGGCCGACGGGGGTGGGGGTCCGGAAGGGGCCCAGGGGGCTTCTGAGGCGGTTGCGGGGGACGGGCCGACCGATGGGTCCGCCGACCTGCCGGAGCGCGCCCGTGAGCGGCACTGGGCGGCCGGGAAGGACGTCCGACATGCCGTCTACGGGCCGGGGTGGGTGCAGGGCAGCGGGATCGGGCGGGTGACCGTGCGGTTCGAGCAGCCAGGATCGGCCCCGGGCCGGGTCCGCACCTTCCAGGTGGACGACCCCGATCTGGAGCCGTCCGATCCGCTGCCCCTGGTGGGCCGGGCCGGGTGACGTGCCGAGTGACGTGCCGGGTGACCGGGCCGGGTGACCGGGCCGCGTGACCGGGGCGGGGGCTACTCCTCGCCCTGCTCGCCGTTGGCCAGGTGGCCGAAATCACCCTTGAACGTGAAGTCGGACGGGAGGGAGACGTCCAGCCCGTAGTGGTGGTAGAGCTGCAGCTCCTGCTCGGGGGACAGGTGGCGGCCCACGCCGAAGTCCGGGGCGTCCTTGATCAGGGCGCGCTCGAAGGGGACGCGCAGGGTGTCGCCGACCAACTCGCTCGGCTCCAGGGGGACGAAGGCGTCCCGGCTGAACAAACCGGTCCGGACGGCGGCCCACTCCGGGACGCCGGTGGCATCGTCGAGGTAGACCTCGTCAACGGTTCCGATCTTGGTGCCGTTGCGGTCGAACGCCTTGCGGCCGATCAGGCTGCGGGGATCGATATCTGTCTGCACGGTCCCTCCACGTGGTCGCAACTCCTCCGTAATGACTACAAAAGGCCATTTCCCTGGAGGGGGCCACTCGAAGGTGGTCCGGGAACCTCGCTGGTAGGCTGGGTGATGGCTGCTGACCCTGTGCGGGAGAGTCCTCCACCGAGCTCGACGGAGGCGCCGAAGGAGCAAATCCTCCCCGGAATCTCTCAGGCATACGTACCGCACGGACGAGGCCACTCTGGAAAGCAGGGGCGGTGCCGGGCCCGCAGTGCCGGTTCCACCCCTCACCGACGGTGAAAGCCGGACCCCGCGGACGAACTCCGCTGGAGCCGGTGAAGCTCTCAGGTTGAGATGACAGAGGGGGAGGCCGTCCGGGCGCCCGCGCCGTGGTGCCCCTCGCAGGTCGTACGACCCAGGAGGCCTCCGTA
Organism: Streptomyces sp. NPDC090445; assembly: GCF_044769385.1. Classification (NCBI taxonomy): domain Bacteria; kingdom Bacillati; phylum Actinomycetota; class Actinomycetes; order Kitasatosporales; family Streptomycetaceae; genus Streptomyces; species Streptomyces sp. NPDC090445. Next base: position 11,616 of record NZ_JBIVXV010000003.1, read on the forward strand.
CATGACCGCCAACCGCATTCCGCTCTCCCAGCTGGAGCGAGGCATCCCCTTCGAGCAGCGCCACATCGGCCCGGACGCCGAGGCGCAGGCCAAGATGCTCGCCCAGGTGGGCTACGGCTCGCTCGACGAACTGACCGCCGCCGCGGTACCGGACGTCATCAAGACCGCCGAGGCGCTGAACCTGCCCGAGGCGCGGACCGAGGCCGAGGTGCTGGCCGAGCTGCGCCACCTGGCCGGCCGTAACCAGGTCATGACCTCGATGATCGGTCTCGGCTACTACGGGACCTTCACCCCGCCGGTGATCCTGCGCAACGTGATGGAGAACCCGGCCTGGTACACGGCGTACACGCCGTACCAGCCCGAGATCTCCCAGGGCCGCCTCGAAGCCCTGCTGAACTTCCAGACCGTCGTCGCCGACCTGACCGGCCTGCCGACTTCGGGCGCCTCCCTCCTCGACGAGGGCACCGCCGCCGCCGAGGCCATGACCCTGGCCCGCCGCGTCGGCAAGGCCAAGGGCAACGTGTTCCTCGTCGACGCCGACGCCCTGCCGCAGACCATCGCCGTGGTCGAGACCCGCGCCGAGCCGATCGGCATCGAGGTCGTCGTCGCCGACCTGTCCGACGGCATCCCGGCCGAGATCGCCGAGCGCGGCATCTACGGCGTCCTCGTCCAGTACCCGGGCGCCTCCGGTGCCGTCCGCGACATCAAGCCGGTCATCGACCAGGCCCACGGGCTCGGCGCGATCGTCGCCGTCGCCGCCGACCTGCTCGCGCTGACCCTGCTGACCTCCCCGGGCGCCCTGGGTGCGGACATCGCCGTCGGCACCACCCAGCGCTTCGGCGTCCCGATGGGCTTCGGCGGCCCGCACGCCGGCTACATGGCCGTCCAGGACAAGCACGCCCGCTCGCTGCCCGGCCGCCTCGTGGGCGTCTCCGTGGACGCGGACGGCAACAAGGCGTACCGCCTGGCCCTGCAGACCCGCGAGCAGCACATCCGCCGTGAGAAGGCCACCAGCAACATCTGCACCGCGCAGGTGCTGCTCGCCGTCATGGCCGGCATGTACGCCGTCTACCACGGCCCCGAGGGCCTGAAGACGATCGCGCGCCGCACCCACCGCTACACCGCGCTGCTCGCCGCCGGTCTGACGGCCGGCGGGGTCGAGCTCGTGCACGGCGCGTACTTCGACACACTGACCGCCCGCGTGCCCGGCAAGGCCGCCGAGGTCGTCGCCGCCGCCCGCGAGGCCGGGGTCAACCTGTTCCAGGTCGACGCCGACCACGTCTCCGTCTCCGTCGACGAGACCACCCTGCGCGCCGACATCGAGGCCGTCTGGGCCGCGTTCGGCGTCACCGCGGACATCGAGGCGCTCGACGGGACCGCCGCCGACGCGCTGCCCGAGGGCCTGCTGCGCTCGGACGCGTACCTCACGCACCCGGTCTTCCACCAGCACCGCTCCGAGACCGCGATGCTGCGCTACCTGCGCAAGCTCGCGGACAAGGACTACGCGCTGGACCGCGGCATGATCCCGCTGGGCTCCTGCACGATGAAGCTCAACGCGACCACCGAGATGGAGCCGGTGACCTGGCCCGAGTTCGGCCAGCTGCACCCGTTCGCCCCGGTCGAGCAGGCCGAGGGGTACCTCACGCTCATCAGCGAGCTGGAGGAACGTCTCTGCGAGGTCACCGGCTACGACAAGGTCTCCATCCAGCCGAACGCCGGCTCCCAGGGCGAGCTCGCAGGCCTCCTCGCCGTCCGCGCCTACCACCGCGCGAACGGCGACGAGCAGCGCACCGTCTGCCTCATCCCGTCCTCCGCGCACGGCACCAACGCCGCCAGCGCCGTGATGGCCGGCATGAAGGTCGTCGTCGTCAAGACGGCGGACGACGGCGAGGTGGACACGGACGACCTGCGCGCCAAGATCGAGCAGTACCGCGACGAGCTCGCCGTGCTGATGATCACGTACCCGTCCACGCACGGTGTGTTCGAGGAGCACGTCGCCGACATCTGCGCCCAGGTCCACGAGGCCGGCGGCCAGGTCTACGTCGACGGCGCCAACCTGAACGCCCTGGTCGGCCTCGCCAAGCCGGGCCACTTCGGCGGCGACGTCTCGCACCTGAACCTGCACAAGACCTTCTGCATCCCGCACGGCGGCGGCGGTCCGGGCGTCGGCCCGGTCGGTGTCCGGGCCCACCTGGCCCCGTACCTGCCGAACCACCCGCTGCAGCCGACCGCCGGCCCGGAGACCGGCGTCGGCCCGATCTCGGCCGCGCCGTGGGGCTCCGCCGGCATCCTGCCGATCTCCTGGTCGTACGTGCGCCTCATGGGCGGCGAGGGCCTCAAGCGCGCCACCCAGGTGGCCGTGCTCGGCGCCAACTACATCGCCAAGCGCCTGGAGCCGCACTACCCGGTGCTCTACACCGGCCCGGGCGACCTGGTCGCGCACGAGTGCATCATCGACCTGCGCCCGCTGTCGAAGGAGACGGGCGTCAGCGTCGACGACATCGCCAAGCGCCTGATCGACTACGGCTTCCACGCCCCGACCATGTCCTTCCCGGTGGCCGGCACGCTGATGATCGAGCCGACGGAGTCCGAGGACCTTTTCGAGATCGACCGGTTCTGCGACGCGATGATCGCCATCCGCGCCGAGATCGAGCGGGTCGCGTCCGGCGAGTGGCCGGCCGACGACAACCCGCTGAGCAACGCCCCGCACACCGCGGCGGCGCTGGGCGGCGAGTGGGCGCACGCGTACACCCGGGACGAGGCGGTCTTCCCCGGCGGCGTCTCGGCGGCGGAGAAGTACTGGCCGCCGGTGCGCCGTATCGACGGCGCCTTCGGCGACCGGAACCTGGTCTGCTCCTGCCCGCCGCTGGACGAGTACGACAACTGAGCCGTGCGGCGACCTGACACAAAAGCATGAGCTGACTGCACGCTGAAGGGGCCGGTCCGGGAGAATTGCTCCCGGACCGGCCCCTTCGGCTTCGGCTGTTCCGGCGTTCCGTCGAGCCGGCGTTCTGTCGAACCGGCGTCGGCTAGGCCGCGTGCGCCGCCACCAGCGGGCGGTGCGGAGCGATGATCTGGCCGTCCGGCAGCAGCTCACCGGTGTCCTCGAAGAGCAGGACACCATTGCACAGCAGGCTCCAGCCCTGTTCCGGGTGGTTGGCCACGGGCTTCGCGGCCTCCCGGTCGGCGGAGTCTGCTGACGGGCACGCTGGCTGGTGCTGGCACATGGATGCGTTCTTTCGCTGCGGTGTGGTCTGTGTGCTGCGGCTCGATGCCTGGTTCATGGCCGCCCCCCGTGGTCGACGACGTGAAGTGGTCGGTCCCAGTGTTGCCCTCCGGACCTCGGTCCGCAGGGATTTCCGGTAGCTGTCCTCACAGATTGATGACGCATCACCCGTGCGGGCGGTTCAGCCCAACTCCCCTGTCATTTTGGGTGGTTCACGGGTGGCCCGGTGGGACTACGCCGGATGGGCCGTCCGGGGGGAGGGGCCTGATCAGGCGGCCGGAGCGGCCAGCGGCGGCCTCATCGGCGGGGCCGGCGGGGTGAGCCGGTGGGTCATCACCGGCAGCAGTTCGGACACCGGATGAGGCCGGTACGGGGCGATGCCGGGAGGGGCCGGGGCCAGGGGCACCAGCAGGTCCGCGGCCGCCGGCAGGCCTGCGGAGGCATCGGCCCCGACCGCCCCGTGCAGCCAGAGCGTCAGCATGTACAGCTCCGGTACGGACAGCAGCCGGGGCTGGTAGTGATTGCCGAGCGCCTCCGCCTGGCGCAGCGCCCGCTCGGTGGCGGCGACGTAGGGGCCCTCGAAGAAATGGGAGAAGACCCAGCCGTCCGCGGTCAGCCGGGTGTCCGCGGCGGCGATGTGCCGGTCGCCGCTGCGGATCAGGAACCGCCAGCCGGTCAGCCGCGTGCGGGGCGGGCGGGCCGGGGCGGCCGGCTGGGACATGCCGAGCCGGTCGAGGACGTGGACCGGCAGCGGCAGCTCGGCGGTCAACGGACCCTGCGCGGCGCGCAGGGCGGGGGTGCCCGCCGCGACGGCTGCGGGGGAACCGAGTGCCGCGAGGACGCTGCGCAGGGCAGGCGCGGGAGCCGGGGGGACATGCAGCGGCATGGTGGGTCGCCTCTCACTTGGGAGACCTGTGGATCGGGGGGCAGTGCGGACGGCGCTGTCGCATTCTGGGGCCAGAGGGGGGCTGAGGGGCAATGGCCGCGCGCCAACTCTCTGCCTCGTTTGCGGAGTTTATACGACATGTGTTCACGCAGTGTTTCGGCTAGCCTGCCCGCCTATTGCAGGCAAGGTGCTTACCGGTCCCGCTGACATGGCGTCCATGCCGGATACACGCGAACACGTCGCGCTGACCTCGGAGGTTACCTGACGGGGGCTCGGCTGGAAAGCGTCGATTATCCGGAACCGGCAAAACCGATGCGGAATTTGCATACAGTTGCTTGCCAGGTGAATGTGCCATGGCGCCCTTCGGCCAAACCGGCGCACGCTCCCCGTCCCGCCGCCCCCGCCGCGTTATCGATCTCGCCTCCGGGGCATCATCGACCGTACACGCGCGTCCGGGTGCCCGGGCGATGCCCACTCGAGGAGGGACGCTTCGATGGGGGAGAAGGTCGTGGCGGGCGGATTCGACCTGTCCGATCGCCGGCGGTACCGGAGGAAGCTCCGCGAGTGCCTGGAGGGGCTGGAGCGGCTTCTGGCGGAGAAGCGGTTCGACCGCCCCAGGAACATGATGGGGCTGGAGATCGAGCTGAATCTGGCGGGGGCCGACGGGATGCCGAGAATGCTGAATGCCCAGGTTCTCGAGCGCATTGCGAGCCAGGATTTCCAGACCGAACTCGGAATGTTCAACCTGGAGGTGAACGTCCTTCCACACCGGCTCGGCGGCCGGGTTTTCGACCAGCTCGCCGAAGAGCTGAGCGCGGGGCTCGGCTATGCCCACCGGCAGGCCGCGGCGGTCGACGCGGGCGTGGTGATGATCGGCATCCTGCCGACGATCACCCGCTCCGACCTGGTCACCGCCAACCTCTCGGCGGTGGACCGCTACTCGCTGCTCAACGAGCAGATCCTGATGCTGCGCGGCGAGGACTTCCTCCTCGACATCGACGGGGTGGAGCGGTTGACCTGGAGCACCGGGTCGATCGTCCCGGAGGCCGCCTGCACCTCCGTGCAGCTGCACCTGCAGGTGACGCCGGCCCGGTTCGCCGACGTGTGGAACGCGGCCCAGGCGGTGACCGCCGTCCAGATAGCCGTCGGCGCCAACTCGCCCTTCCTGTTCGGGCACGAGCTGTGGCGGGAGTCGCGCCCGCCGCTGTTCACGCAGGCCACCGACACCCGGCCGCCCGAGCTGCAGGCGCAGGGCGTGCGGCCCCGGACCTGGTTCGGGGAGCGGTGGGTGGAGTCGGTGTACGAGCTCTTCGCGGAGAACGTCCGCTTCTTCCCCGCCCTGCTGCCCATCTGCGACGAGGAGGAGCCGCTGCGGGTGCTCGCCGAGGGCGGGGTCCCCTCCCTGCAGGAGCTGGTCCTGCACAACGGCACCATCTACCGGTGGAACCGGCCCGTGTACGGGGTCGCCGACGGGGTGCCGCACCTGCGGGTGGAGAACCGCGTGCTGCCGGCCGGGCCGACGGTCGCCGACGTCGTCGCGAACGCCGCGTTCTACTACGGGCTCGTCCGCACCCTCGCCGACGAGCAGCGCCCGGTGTGGACCCGGCTGCCGTTCGCCGAGGCGGAGGCCAACTTCGACGCGGCCTGCCGGTACGGGATCGACGCCCGGCTGCGGTGGCCGCGCCGAGGCCGCGGCGGCGGCCTGGCCAGCGTCCCCGCCGTGCGGCTGGTCCTGGACGAGCTGCTGCCCATGGCCGCCGCCGGACTGGACGCCTGGGGCATCGAGCGGGCCGACCGGGACCACTACCTGGGCATCATCGAGGAACGCTGCCGGCGGCGGGTGAACGGCTCGACCTGGCAGGTGGACACCTACCACCGGGCCCTCGCGGCCGGCCTGGACCGGGACGAGGCGCTCGCCGCGATCACCCGCCGCTACAGCGAGCTGATGCACAAGGGCGACCCCGTGCACACCTGGCCGGTCGGCCTGCCGGACCGGGAGGAGGGGGCGCCCGTACCGACGGCCCGGAGGCCCTGAGCCCGGTCCCGGCCGCCGGAACGCCGTCCGGTGATCCCGTTCCGCCGCCGAAGAGGCAGTATGGGGTGGTCGGAACGGGATGGCGGGACGGGAGTCGGACGTGCGGGCGCAGCCGGAGCCGGTGGTCGGGTCGTTGGACGAGGACGGGCGGCGGAGCCTGCTGCGCACCGAGACGCTGCTTGTGCTCGCCCTGTCCCTGGGGGCGAGCGCCGTCTCGTCGCTGATCAGTTTCATCGGCTCGCTGACCAAGCCGGGCGGTCTGAAGGACCAGGCCGCCACCCTCAACGGCTCGTACGCCCCCGGCCGGCCCTGGCTCGACCTGGCCTGGCAGCTCTTCGGGATCTGCACCGCGCTGGTGCCCGTGCTGCTGGTCGCCCACCTGCTCACGCGGGAGGGCGTGCCGGGGCTGCGCGCGCTGGGCTTCGACCGCACCCGGCCCGGCTGGGACCTGGCGCGCGGGGCGCTGGTGGCGGCGGGGATCGGGAGCGCCGGGCTGGCGTTCTACCTGGCGGCGCGGGCGAGCGGGTTCAACCTCACGGTGGTGCCCGAGGCGCTGCCGGACGTGTGGTGGAAGTTCCCCGTGCTGATCCTCTCCGCGGTGCAGAACTCCGTGGTGGAGGAGGTCATCGTGCTGGCCTACCTGCTGCGCCGGCTCGACCAGCTGGGCTGGTCGCCGACGGGCTCGCTGGTGGCCAGCTCGGTGCTGCGCGGCTCGTACCACCTGTACCAGGGCATCGGCGGGTTCATCGGGAACATGGTGATGGGCGCGGTCTTCGTGCTCGCCTACCGCCGGTGGGGGCGGGTGATGCCGCTCGTCGTCGCGCACGCCCTCCTCGACATCGTGGCCTTCGGCGGGTACGCGCTGCTCGCGGGCAAGGTGGGCTGGCTGCCGACCCCCTCGTAGCCCCGGATCCGGGGGTCGGCGCCGCACCGGGGGATCAGGGGCGGGTGAGCAGCTCGCCGTCGATGACGGTGACGGCGTTCCCGGTCAGGAGGGTGCGGTCGCCCGCCAGGGTGACCCGTACCAGGCCGGTGCGGGCGCCGCCCTGGAGACCGGTCAGCCGCGTACGGCCCAGGCGCTCGGCCCAGAACGGGGCGAGGGCGGTGTGGGCGCTGCCGGTGACCGGGTCCTCGTCGATCCCGAAGGCCGGGAAGAAGCCGCGGGAGACGAAGTCGTAGCCGCGGGCGGGGTCCTCGGCGGTCGCGGTGACGATCACGCCGCGCCGGGCGTAGCCGCGCAGGGCGGCGATGTCGGGGGTGAGCCCGCGTACGGTCCGCTCGTCCGCCAGCTCGACGAGCAGGTCGCCGACGTGCGGGGACGTGTCGTGGACGGACCTGATGCCGGCGCCGAGCGCCTCGCGTACGGCCGGCTCGGGTGCGACGGGCGTCAGCTCCGAGGTCGGGAAGTCCAGGGTGACGGTGCCGTCCTCGGCCGCCTCGGCTGTGAGGATGCCGCAGCGGGCGGCGAACCGGATCAGGCCCCGGGCGAGGCCGCCGGAGGCGAGGACGTGCGCGGTGGCCAGGGTGGCGTGCCCGCACATGTCGACCTCGGCGGTCGGGGTGAACCAGCGCAGGGCCCAGTCGGCGTCCCCGCCGGGCGGCAGGGGGTGGGCGAAGGCCGTCTCGGAGAGGTTGACCTCGGCGGCGACCTGCTGGAGCCAGGCGTCCGGGGGGAAGCCGTCCTCCAGGAGCAGCACCCCGGCGGGGTTGCCGGCGAAGGGGCGGTCGGTGAAGGCGTCGACGATTCGGAGGCGCATGGCCCGACGGTAGGGCCGTTCCTTGATCGTGGACAAAGGCCAATCCGCGGGGACTGGACCGGTCGGCGGGCGCGCCGCGCCCCGCGGGACTTTCCCGCGGGGTGCGCCGTACCTGCCGTGGGCGGCCGCCGGGGCCTGTCGGCAGGTGTCCCGGGAGGGGGGTGTCCCGGGAGGGGAGGGGGGTGTCCAGGAGGGAGGTCAGGCGACCAGGCCGGCGAGCTTGCGCAGCGATTCGTTCAGGGCGGCGGTGGCCGAGTCCTTCAGCTTGCCCGCCATCAGGGAGACGGCCGCGCCGGTGAACTCCCCGTCGATGCGGACGACGGTGGCCCCGCCGTCGGGGACCAGGGTGTAGCGGGTGAGGACGGCGACCCCCATCGGGCCCTTGCCGGTGATGGCGAAGAGGCGCTCCTCCTCCAGTTCCGAGACGGTCCAGACGACCTCGGCGGGGAAGCCCATCATCTTCATGTTCTCCTCGAAGGTCACGCCGATCGCGAGGGCCCCGGGTCCGCCCTTCGGGAAGCCCGTGTGCGTCATGCTCCACCGGCCGTACGCCGGCCAGTCCGTCAGCTGGGCCCAGAGCCGCGCGGGGGACGCCTCGATGCGTGATTCCGCGGTCACCTCTGCCATGCCGCCACCACCCTTCTCGTCGGGTACGTGCGGCGGAACGTAGCCCCGGCGGGCGGAACATTCAATACTGACGGCTCGTCAGATGGCGGGGGCCGGTCACGGCAGGTATCACCTCTGTCTCAACAGGCGTCACGGTCGTGACGGTCCTGACAAGCCCTGTCATGATGGCCCGATGCAAGCGTCTGGGAGGAACGCCGGACTCGGCCTCGCGCTGGTCTCCGCGTTCGCGTTCGGTGGTTCGGGAGTGGCGGCCAAGCCGCTGATCGAGGCGGGGCTGGACCCGCTGCACATGGTCTGGCTCAGGGTGGGCGGGGCGGCGCTGGTGCTGTCCCCGCTGGCCTGGCGGCACCGGGCCCTGCTGCGCCGCAAACCGCTGCTGCTCGCCGGCTTCGGCATCGTCGCCGTCGCGGGCGTGCAGGCCTTCTACTTCGCCTCCCTGTCCCGGATCCCCGTCGGCGTCGCCCTGCTGCTGGAGTACCTGGGGCCGGCGCTGCTGCTCGGCTGGATCCGCTTCGTGCAGCGCAAGCCGGTGACCCGGGCGGCCGCGGCCGGCGCCGCGGTGGCCGTCGCGGGTCTGGCGTGCGTGGTCGAGGTGTGGGCCGGGCTGAAACTGGACGCGCTGGGCGTGCTGCTCGGCCTCTGCGCCGCCTGCTGCCAGGCCTTCTACTTCATCTTCGCCGACCAGGGCGCCGACGGTGACGACGCGCCCGACCCGCTCGGCGTGATCGCGTACGGCATGCTCATCGGCGCGCTGGTGATGACCGTGATCGCCCGCCCCTGGGAGATCGACTGGCAGGTGCTGGGCGGCCAGGCCCTGATGGGGGACACGCCGGTGCCCGCGCCGCTGCTGCTCGGGTGGGTCGTGCTGGTCGCGACCGTGCTCGCCTACCTGACGGGTGTGGTGTCGGTGCGCAGCCTCTCGCCTCAGGTGGCCGCGGTCGTCGCCTTCCTGGAGGCCGTCGTCGCCACGGTGTTCGCCTGGATCCTGCTCGGCGAGCACCTGTCGACGCCGCAGGTCATCGGCGGTGCGCTGGTGCTGGGCGGAGCCTTCATCGCCCAGACCGTCCGGCCGGCGCCGGCGCCGGAAGCGGAGCAGCCCGTACCTGTTCCGGTGGACCGGGCGACGACCAACGCATAGGGTGGCGGGCATGCATTCGACCGTGCTTCCGCCGCCCGCCGCCTAGCGCGGGCGGCCACCACACCGTGTGAACCAGGACCCGGCCCGGGAGGCTCCCGGGCGGTCCGTGCTGCCCGCGAAGCGATGAGCCGCCTCTTTCATCCTTCACGCATGCGCGGAGAACCACGTGTCGAATCCCTCGCCCGCTCACGGGCGCAGTCTGCTCTCCCTCGTCATCGCCGGCGCCGCCTGGGGCACCGCCGGTGCCGCCGCCTCGCTCCTCTACCTGGCCAGTGACCTCGGTCCGCTCGCCCTGACGTTCTGGCGCTGCGCGGGCGGCCTCGCCGTCCTGCTGGGTGTGCTCGCCGTACGCCGGGTCCACCGGGTCCGTCGCGTCCGCGGGGTCCGGCCCCGGGGCACGGCCGCCGCGCCCCGCCCCTCCGTACGCTCGCTCGTCGGAACGGGGCTGCTGTTCACGCTCTTCCAGGCCGCGTACTTCGCCGCCGTGCAGGAGACCGGCCTCGCCGTCGGCACGGTGGTCACCCTCGGCGCAGGGCCGGTGCTGATCGCCGTCGGGGCCTGGTACCGGATGGGCGAGCGGCTCGGCGCGGGCGGTGTGGCCGCCGTCGCCGGGGCCCTCGCCGGGCTCGCCGTGCTCGTCCTCGGCGGCGAGTCCGGGGAGGTCCGGCCGCTCGGTGTCGGCTGGGCCCTGGCCTCGGCAGCCGGGTACGCCGGGATGACCCTGCGGGCCCGCGCACTCGGGCGGCGCGGGGCGGCCGGCGACCCGCTGGTCACCACCGCCTGGTCGGCCGGGGTGGGGGCGCTGTGCCTGCTGCCGCTCGCCGCGGTGGAGGGGCTGCTGCCGCACACCGCGGAGCCGGCGAGGGTGCTGTGGCTGCTGGTGTACGTCGCCACCGTGCCCACGGCGCTCGCGTACGCCCTGTACTTCACGGGGGCGGCGGCGGTGCGGGCCGCGACGGTGTCGGTGATCATGCTGATCGAGCCGGTCAGCGCGGCGGTGATCGCCGTGCTCGTGCTCGGGGAGCGGCTGACCGGTGCGGTGGTGCTCGGCACCGTACTGCTGCTGAGTGCGGTGGGCGGGCTGATCGTCGCCGAGGCGCGGCGGCCGGCGGGCGGTGGGCTCGCCGATGGCGGTCCCGCGGGCGGTCTCCCCACTGACGGTCTGCCCGCGGGCGGTGTGCCCGCGGCCGGCGAGGCGGGGCGCGACCGGCCGGCGGACGGCGGGGCGGCCGCTGCCGGGCCCGCCGCCGCACCGGCTCAGAGCGCCGCGAGGTAGCCCGGGGCGGCGATCCCGGGGGCCAGGCCGTCGGCCGGCACGGGGGTTCCGTGCACCGGCGCGACCGGGACCACCCCCGACCAGTAGGGCAGGTCCAGGTCCTCGGGGTCGTCGTTCGGGCCGCCGGTCCGCAGCTTCGCGGACACCTCCGCCAGGTCCAGGCGGATCACGGCGGTCGCGGCGAGTTCCCTCCCGTTCGCGGGCCGGCAGTCGGCCGAGCGGCCCGGCACCACGTGGTCCACCAGGGCGTCCAGCGCCATGCGGCGCTCGTCCTCGTCGGTCACCTGGTAGGCGGTGCCGTGCACGATCACCGAGCGGTAGTTGATCGAGTGGTGGAACGCCGAGCGCGCCAGCACCAGGCCGTCCACGTGCGTCACGGTCAGGCAGACCGGCAGTCCCGGGTCGCCCTGGCCCGCGGCGAGCAGCGGGCGAGAGCCGGTGGAGCCGTGGACGTACAGGGTCTCGCCGACCCGTGCGTACAGCGTCGGCAGGACCACCGGCGCGCCGTCGCGGACGAAGCCGAGGTGGCAGACGTAGGCCTGGTCGAGCACCGCGTGGACGGTCGCGCGGTCGTAGCGCGCCCGCTCGCGGGAGCGGCTCGGGATGGTGCGGCCGGTGGGCTCGTAGGCGCCCGTCGGCATGGCCGGCATGGTCGGCTCGGCCGACCCGGCGGTCTCGGTGGTCTCGGCGGTCCCGGTGGTCTCGACGGTCTGGACGGTCTCGGGCGTGGCGGTCATGGCGCCCTCCATTGAACTAGTGCATAATCGGCTTTGTGCTAGGAGAGTATCGGATCACAGGCCGCCGCGCATCGGACATCGCAGCCAGCGTGGAGACGGGCGTCGGGTCGGGCGCGCTCCCGCCCGGAACGCTGCTGCCGCCGCTGCGGGAGCTCGCCGGTGTGCTGGGGGTGAACGCGAACACCGTGGCCGCCGCCTACCGCACGCTGCGCGAGCGCGGGGTCATCGAGACCGACGGGCGGCGCGGCAGCCGGGTCCGGGGCAGGCCGGCCACCGCCCCGCGGGACGAGCTGCGGCTCCCCGCCATGCCGCCGGGCACGCGCGACGTCGCCACCGGCAATCCGGACGTGCGGCTGCTGCCGCCGCTGGACGCCGCGCTGGCCGCGGCCGCGGCGCGCCACGCGCGGCAGCCGACCCTGTACGGGCAGGACCCGGTCGCGCCGGAGCTGGCGCGGCCGGCCCGCGCCGGGCTCGACGCGGACGGGGTGCCGGACGGCCCGGTGGCGGTCACCTCGGGCGCGCTCGACGGGATCGAGCGCGTGCTGAACGCGCACCTGCGCCCCGGGGACGCCGTCGCCCTCGAAGACCCGGGCTGGGGGAGCGTGCTGGACCTGGTGGCGGCGCTGGGCCTGCGGGTGGAGCCGGTGGCCGTGGACGACGACGGGCCGTCGGCCGCGGGCGTGGAGCAGGCGCTGCAGCGGGGGGCGCGGGCGCTGGTGGTGACCTCCCGGGCGCAGAACCCGACCGGAGCCGCCGTGAGCGCGCGGCGCGCGCAGGAACTGCGGGCGCTGCTGGCGGGCCACCCCGAGGTGCTGGTGGTCGACGACGACCACGGGCACGGCATCGTCGACGTGCCGCTGCACCCGCTCGGCGGGGTGACCCGGCATTGGGCGCTGGTGCGGTCCACGGCGAAGGCGTACGGGCCGGACCTGCGGCTGGCCGTGCTGACCGGCGACGACGTGACCCTGGACCGGGTGCGCGGGCGCCAGCGGCTCGGGCCGGGGTGGGTGAGCCGGGTGCTCCAGTACGCGGTGGCGGACCTGTGGTCCTCGGGTCTGGTCGACCCGGTGGCGGTGGCGCGCTCGTACGGGGAGCGGCGGGACGCCCTGGTCGCGGCCCTGGCGGAGCGCGGGGTACGGGCGCACGGGCGCAGCGGGATGAACGTGTGGGTGCCCGTCGCCGACGAGACGGGTGTGGCGACGCGGATGCTGGCGGCCGGCTGGGCGGTGGCGCCGGGCAGCCGGTTCCGGGTGCAGTCGGGGCCGGGCGTGCGGGTGACGGTGTCCGGGCTGGACGCCGCCGAGGTGGCCTCCCTCGCCGAGGCCCTCGCGGCGGCGGTACGCCCCGCCCCGGCCGCCCGCTTCGGCTGACCGGCCTGCCGGCCGACCGGCCGGACCCGGGCCGTCGGGCCGTCGGGGGCGGTCTGGCGGTCCGGGGCCGTCCGGGGCGGGGCCAGGTTATCCGGCCGGCCCCCGCCGGCCCGCGGTTTCATGACCGGACTGCCGGCGGGCTGTCGGCGGAGTGCTAGCGGCGGCGGGTCTGGGTGAGGGCCGCGCCGGCCAGGACGATCGCCGCGCCGACCGGGGTGTTCCAGTGGAGTTGCTCGCCCAGCAGCAGGACGCCCGCCGTGGTGGCGATGACCGGGATGAAGTACGTGACCATCTGGGCCGTGGTCGGGCCGACCTCCGCCACCAGCCCGTACTGCATCTGCAGGGCCATGCCCGTGCCGAGCGCGCCGAGGGCGATCACGGCCAGCGTCGGCCCCAGCGGCAGCCCCGTCGGCGCCGCCGTGAAGAGGGAGCTGACCAGCAGCAGTTGGAGCGTGGAGACCATCAGCTGCCCGGCGGTCAGGGCCACCGGGGAGCCCGGCACCGAGGCCAGGGTGCGGCGGACGTAGATCCAGCCGATGGGGTAGCAGAGCGAGGCCAGCAGGGCGAAGGCGGTGCCCTTGGCGTCGACGCCGGAGAAGCCCTGCCAGGCGCCGAGGACCGTCAGCACCCCGAGGAAGCCGAGGCCGAGCCCGGCGACGCGGCGCCGGGTCGGGCGGTCCTCGGACAGCGCCACGAGCGACAGCGCCATCCCCCACAGCGGGGAGGTGGCGTTGCAGATGCCCGCCAGGCCGGAGGGGATCGTCAGCTCCGCGTACGAGAAGAGCGAGAAGGGCAGCGTGTTGAGCAGCAGCGCCGCCACGGTGAGGTGGGCCCAGGTGCGCCGGCCCCGGGGGAGCGGTTCGCGCCGGAGCAGGAGCACCGCCAGCAGGGCCAGCGCCCCGAAGAACACCCGGCCCAGGGCGACGTGGAACGGGGCGTACCCCTGCGTGCCCACCTTGATCAGGAGGAAGCTGAAGCCCCAGACCACCGAGAGGAGCGCGAAGCGGAGGCGCCAGTCCACGAGGGCGGAGCGGGCGGTCCGGGCGAGCGGGGACGGCGACGGGTGGGCTGCGGCCTGGGACGAGGCGGGGCGGGGTGTGGCGGGTGCGCTCATGAGGAGTACTCTGCTCCGCTCAACTACGTAGGACAAGCGAGACTTCTTTGGGGTGACGGCGTAGCATCACTTACATGTTGAACCTGGAGCGCCTGCGCACCCTCGACGCCCTCGCCCGCCACGGCTCGGTCAGCGGTGCGGCCGACGGTCTGCACGTCACCACCTCCGCAGTGTCGCAGCAGATGGCGAAGCTGGAGCGCGAGGTCGGCCAGCCGCTGCTGGCCAAGAACGGGCGCGGGGTCCGGCTCACCGACGCCGGGCGGCTCCTCGCCGACCACGCGGCCCGGATCCTCTCCCAGGTGGAGGTGGCCCAGGCCGACGTCGAGGCCCAGCGCGGGTGCGCCGTCGGCGAGCTGCGGATCGGGGCGTTCCCCACCGGGATGCGCGGGCTGCTGCCCGGGACGCTGACCGCGCTGGCCGCCGCCCACCCCGGACTGCGGCCCCTGGTGCGCGAGCAGGAGCCGGAGGAGAGCATGGCGGCGGTCGTCCGGGGCGACCTCGATCTGGCCCTCGCCATCGACTGGCACAACAAGCGGATGCCGGTGCCGGCGGAGCTCGCCCGCGCCCACCTCCTCGACGACGCCTGCGACATCGCGGTGCCCGTCGGCCACCCGCTGGCCGACCGGGCGCGGATCTCCCTCGGAGAGTTCGCCGCCGACGAGTGGATCTCCTGGAACGAGGGCCAGTTCTGCCACGAATGGCTCGTCTACACCCTGCGCGGTCTCGGTGTGGAGCCCCGCATCCGGCACATCGCCGAGGAGCACCACACCCAGCTGGCCTTCGTCGAGGCCGGGCTCGGGGTGTGCGTGACCCCGCGGCTCGGCCGCGGGCCGGTCCCGCCCGGCGTGCGCCTGCTGCCCGTGTCCGATGCCGTCCGTCGGCACGTCTACGTGGTCTGGCGGGCCGACGCCGACCGGCGGCCGTCGATCCGGGCCGCCATCGACGCCCTCCGCGAGGTCGCCGCGGGGCTCTGACGGTCGCGGGGCTTTGACGCTCTGACACGGCGTACGGGCTTCGCTCGCGGCAGCCCCTGGAGCTCGCGGCAGCCCCTGGAGCTCGCGGCAGCCCCTAGAGCTTGCGGAAGTCCCAGGAGACGACCGCATCCGGGGTGAGGCGGATCCAGGCGTGGCGCCCGTCGTGCGGCATCTCGGCGATGCCGAAGTTCTTGGCCGGGAAGATCCGCTCCACCTCCGCCAGCTCCGGGCACGGCTCGCCCGTGCGCGGGGCCTCGCCGACGAAGACGGCACGGCCCGACAGCTCGACCCCGCGCAGCTCCCCGTACGCCTCGCCCGCGTCCACGACCACCGAGATCCGCGGGTCCCGGCGCAGGTCGGACCAGCGGCGGCTGCGCGTGATCGAGTACAGCCACAGCGAGGTGCCGTCCCAGGCGAACCACAGGGCGCCCACGTGCGGGCGGCCGTCCGGCGAGACGGTCGCCACCCGGCAGGTGCGCTGCCCGCGCAGGAAGGCGTCGACCTCCTCGTCCGTCATCATGACGCGGCGGCCCCGCCGCTGGGTCGAGCGTGCTGAGTCCATCGGTCCCGCACCCCTTCACATCTGACTGTATGTCAGGAATCATGCGGGCTCCGCGGCCGAGACGCCAGGGGGAGCCATGACGCAGTCCGATCCCGCGCCCGAACTCGATCCCGCCACCACCGTGCTGCTCACCGTCGAGTGCCAGAACGGGGTCGTCGGGGAGGAGAGCGCCCTGCCCGAGCTCGCGAAGGAGGCCCGGGACTCCGGGATGCTGGCGCGCGTGGCCGCGCTGGTCGACGCCGCGCACACGGCGGGCGTCCAGGTGCTGCATGCGGTGGCCGAGCGGCGGCCGGACGGGCTCGGGGCCAACACCAACGCCCGGCTGTTCCGGGCCGCGGGCCGGCTCCCGGTGCGCCAGCTGTCCGGGAGCGCGGCGGTCCGGATCGCGCCGCCCATCCGGGTCGCCGAGGGGGACCTCGTGGTACGCCGCCTGCACGGCCTCTCGCCGATGGCCGGGACCGACGTGGACGCCCTGCTGCGCAACCTCGGCGTCCGCACCCTCGTCGTCGCCGGCGTCTCCTCCAACATCGCGATCCCGAACACCGTCTTCGACGCCGTCAACCTCGGCTACCGGGTCGTGGTCCCCGCCGACGCCATCGCCGGGGTGCCCGCCGCCTACACCGCGGAGGTGGTCCGCCACTCGCTCTCCCTGGTCGCCGAGCCGACCACCACCGCCGCGCTCGTATATGCGTGGGCTCCCCCGGGCTGACCGCCGTAACCTGGGCGGATGCTGTCCGAAGTGATCGCGACCCGCTACGTCACGCCCCTGCGTGAGGGCGGCTCGCTCCCGGGAATCGTCGAGGCCGACGACCTCGGTACCTACGTCATGAAATTCACCGGAGCCGGCCAGGGTCGCAAGACGCTGGTCGCCGAGGTCATCTGCGGCCGCCTGGCCCAGCGGCTGGGGCTGCGGGTGCCGCGCCTGGTGCAGATGCAGCTCGATCCCGTCATCGGGCTCGCCGAGCCCGACCAGGAGGTGCAGGAGCTGCTCAAGGCCAGCGGCGGCCTCAACCTCGGGATGGACTACCTGCCCGGGTCGATCGGCTTCGATCCGCTCGCCTACCAGGTCGATCCGGTCGAGGCCGGCCGCGTGGTCTGGTTCGACGCCCTCGTCAACAACGTCGACCGGTCCTGGCGCAACCCGAACATGCTGGTCTGGCACGGGAAGCTGTGGCTCATCGACCACGGCGCGACCATGATCTGGCACCACAACTGGCCCACCGCGCAGAGCGCCGCCGCCAAGCCCTACAACGCCTCCGACCACGCCCTGGCCCCCGTCGGCCCGGACTTCGCGGCGGCCGCCGCCGAGCTCGCACCCCTGGTCACCGAGGAGCTGCTGACCGAGGTGGCCGCCGACGTCCCCGACGCGTGGCTGGCCGACGAGCCCGGCTTCGACTCGGCCGACGCGGTGCGACGCGCCTACGTGGCGGCCCTGCTGCCCCGCGCGGCCGGGATCCACGAGAGGATCTCCATGGAGCCGCAGGTGAAGGCGGAGCAGAAGCCGCCGGGCTGGCTGACCGATCACCTCACCGAGTGGCCCCACAAGACCAGGAACAAGCAGAAGAGCGGCAACGAGTGACCAAGCGGGACGTGTTCGAGTACGCGCTGGTGCGCGTGGTGCCCCGGGTGGAGCGCGGCGAGTGCTTCAACGCGGGAGTGATCGTCTACTGCCGGGCGCGCTCGTACGTCGCCGCGCGCACCCACCTCGACGAGGCGAAGCTCCTCGCGCTGGACCCGGAGGCCGACGTGACCGGCGTACGGGCCGCCCTGCGCGGCGTGGAGGGCGTGTGCAGCGGCGGGGAGCAGGCCGGCCAGGCGGCGGGCGACGAACCGGGCCGCCGGTTCCGCTGGCTGATCGCGCCGCGCAGCACGGTGGTGCAGCCGGGGCCGGTGCACACCGGGCTGACGGCCGATCCCGAAGCCGAAGTGGAACGGCTGCTCGACCTGTTGGTGCGCTGATCCGTTCGACCCCGGGGGCCCCGGGCCCGGCGCCGTTGACACCGGGTGCCGGGGCTCCTAGCGTCTCCTCAGCTGAAGCTACTAAGCGGTTGCTCATCCCTGGGCGGCCGCCAAGAGGATTCCAAGGGCGAGGAGATCCAGCATGTCCACCACCGAGCAGCGCGTCGCCGTCGTGACCGGGGCGGCCCGGGGCATCGGCGCGGCCACCGCCGTGCGCCTGGCCGCCGAGGGCCGGGCGGTCGCCGTACTCGACCTCGACGAGGCGGCCTGCAAGGACACCGTCGAGGCCATCACGCGCATCGGCGGCAAGGCCCTGGCGGTCGGCTGCGACGTCTCGGACGCGGCGCAGGTGGAGGCGGCCGTCGAGCGTGTCGCGAGCGGGCTGGGCGCCCCGACCATCCTGGTCAACAACGCCGGTGTGCTGCGCGACAACCTGCTGTTCAAGATGAGCGACAGCGACTGGGACACCGTCATGAACGTCCACCTGCGCGGCGCGTTCCTGATGTCGAGGGCCTGTCAGAAGTACATGGTGGACGCCAAGTTCGGCCGCATCGTCAACCTGTCGAGCAGTTCGGCCCTCGGCAACCGCGGCCAGCTCAACTACTCCGCCGCCAAGGCGGGGTTGCAGGGCTTCACCAAGACCCTGGCCATCGAGCTCGGCAAGTTCGGGGTCACGGCCAACGCCGTCGCCCCCGGTTTCATCGCCACGGAGATGACCGCCCGGACGGCGGCCCGCGTCGGCATGGGCTTCGAGGAGTTCCAGGCCGCCGCGGCCACGCAGATCCCCGTCCAGCGGGTCGGGAACCCGGACGACATCGCCAACGCGATCGCGTTCTTCACGGGCGAGGCCGCGGGCTTCGTCTCGGGCCAGGTCCTGTACGTGGCCGGCGGCCCGCTCAACTGACGAGAGGCAGGTCACGGCCATGGCGTACGAAGGAACGGACAGCGGCAGGGTCGCGCTGATCACCGGCGCGAGCCGGGGCATCGGCTACGGCATCGCCGAGGCGCTGGTGGGCCGGGGCGACCGGGTGTGCATCACCGGCCGCAACGAGGAGGCGCTCAAGGAGGCCGTCGAGCGTCTCGGCGCGGACCGGGTGATCGGCGTCGCCGGCAAGGCGCACGACGCGGACCACCAGGTCGTCGCCGTCGAGCGCACGATGGAGGCCTTCGGACGGGTCGACTTCCTGATCAACAACGCGGGGACCAACCCGGTCTTCGGTCCGATCGCGGACCTGGACCTGAACGTCGCCCGCAAGGTCTTCGAGACCAACGTGATCTCCGCGCTCGGCTTCGCCCAGCGCACCTGGCACGCCTGGCAGAAGGACAACGGCGGCGCGATCGTGAACATCGCCTCGATCGCCGGCATCTCCGCCTCGCCCTTCATCGGCGCCTACGGGATGAGCAAGGCCGCCATGGTCAACCTCACCCTGCAGCTCGCGCACGAGATGGCGCCGGGGGTCCGGGTCAACGCGATCGCACCCGCGGTGGTCAAGACCAGGTTCGCGCAGGCGCTCTACGAGGGCCGGGAGGCGGAGGCCGCCGCGGCCTACCCGCTGGGGCGCCTGGGCGTTCCGGCCGACATCGGCGGAGCCGCGGCTTTTCTTACCTCCGCACAAGCGGAATGGATCACCGGTCAAACACTGGTCGTTGACGGAGGAATGTTCCTCAATGCCGGAGTCCACTGATCGATAATCGGACGTATTTGCCTCCCGACAGGAGGCAAATACGTATCGAACAGGCGCGAAATCGGTCAAGTGTCACACCAAACCTACCCATTGGATTTGTGACGCACTGCGCTAGGGTTTGCCGCACCCCTGGCAGATCGAGGAGCGTGCACGTGTCCAACCGGACCAGAAGCCTGCAGATCACTGCGGCCCTTGCGTCCATATCCCTGCTCGCCGGATGCGGCATGCTTTCCGACGACAGCAAAGACGCCGAGAAGAAGATCGTCGTCGGCACGACGAGCGCCCCGAGCACCCTCGATCCCGCCGCCGCATGGGACGGCTCCTGGGAGCTGTACCGCAACGTCTACCAGACCCTGCTGGCGTTCCCCACGGGCTCCTCCAAGCCCCAGCCGGACGCCGCCCAGAACTGCGAGTTCACCGACTCCGCGAACGAGTCGTACCGGTGCACCCTGCGCAAGGGCCTGAAGTTCTCCAACGGCGAGGTGCTCGACGCCAAGGCCGTCAAGTACTCCCTCGACCGGATCCGGACCATCGGCTCCAAGGTCGGCCCCAAGGACCTCTTCGGCAGCCTCGACAAGATCGAGACCCCCGACGCGCAGACCGTCGTCTTCCACCTGAAGACGCCCGACGCGACCTTCCCCTTCGTCCTCGGCTCGCCCGCCGCCTCGCTGGTCGCGCCCAAGGACTACCCGGCCGACAAGGTCCGCGAGGACGGCAAGGTCACCGGCTCCGGCCCGTACCTGCTCGAGTCCTACAAGGAGGGCAGCGAGGCCGTCCTCAACAAGAACACGACCTACACCGGTTTCGCGAGCCTGCGTAACGACGGCGTCACCATCCGCTACTTCGCCGACGCCTCCCAGATGGTCGCCGCGCTGAAGAACAAGGAGGTCGACGCCACCTACCGAGGCCTGTCGGCCCCGCAGATCAAGGAACTGCAGAGCCCCGCCGTCCACGCGCAGGGCGTCCAGGTCGTCGAGAACGTCGGCGCCGAGATCCGCTACCTGGTCTTCAACCCCCAGGACCCCAACGTCAACAAGCTCCCGGTGCGCCAGGCGATCGCCCAGGTCATCGACCGCGGGGCGATCGTCTCCAAGGTCTACCAGGGCACCGCCGAGCCGCTGTACTCGATGGTCCCCAAGGGGGTCGTGGGCCACAAGACGCCCTTCTACGACAAGTACGGCCAGGCCGACATCCCCAAGGCCAAGAAGATCCTCAAGGACGCCGGGATCAACCAGCAGGTCGAGCTGACCTTCTGGTACACCACCGACCGCTACGGCGCCTCCACGGCCGACGAGTTCACCGAGATCAAGCGCCAGCTGGACGAGAGCGGACTCTTCAAGGTCACCCTGCGCAGCCAGCCCTGGAAGACCTTCCAGGAGGGCTACAAGAACGGCCAGTACCCGGTCTTCGGCCGAGGCTGGTTCCCCGACTTCCCGGACCCGGACAACTTCATCGCGCCGTTCATCGGCAAGGAGAACGCGGTCGGTACCCCGTACGAGCCGACCGAGATCCTCACCGACCTGCTGCCCAAGTCCCGCCGCGAGGGCGACCGCGCCGCCGGCGTCCAGCAGTTCGAGCGCGCGCAGCAGATCTTCGCGGACGACGTCCGGCTGCTGCCGCTCTGGCAGGGCAAGCTGTACGTCGCCGCACGCGAGGACATCGCGGGCGCCGAGCGGGCGCTGGACCCGCAGACCGTCTTCCAGATGTGGGAGCTGTACCGCAAGACCAGCTGGTAGCCGCCTCCGCCGGGGTCTTCGGACCCCGGCGGGTGAAGCGTTGTCAGTGGGCACCGGTAGGTTCTGGAGCTGTCGCACCACGCAGTTGCGCAGACTTGTACTACCGGAGGTTGTCGCCGTGACCCAGATGCTGCCCGAGTCCTGGCTCCCCGTCCTCGGCGAGGAGCTGGAGCAGCCCTACTTCAAGGAGCTCACCGAGTTCGTCGAGAAGGAACGGGCGAACGGGCCGGTCTACCCGCCCCGCGAGCAGGTCTTCGCGGCCCTGGAGGCCACCCCCTTCGAGAAGGTGAAGGTCCTGGTCCTCGGCCAGGACCCGTACCACGGCGCCGGCCAGGGCCACGGCCTGTGCTTCTCCGTCCGGCCGGGCGTCAAGACGCCGCCCTCGCTGCGCAACATCTACAAGGAGATGCACGCGGAGCTCGGCACCCCCATCCCGGACAACGGCTACCTGATGCCGTGGGCCGAGCAGGGCGTCCTGCTGCTCAACGCGGTGCTCACCGTCCGCGAGGCCGAGCCCAACTCGCACAAGGGCAAGGGCTGGGAGAAGTTCACCGACGCGGTGATCCGCGCGGTGGCCGACCGCCCGGACCCGGCCGTCTTCGTGCTCTGGGGCGCGTACGCGCAGAAGAAGCTCCCGCTGATCGACGAGGAGCGGCACGTGGTCGTCAAGGGCGCCCACCCGTCCCCGCTGTCGGCCAAGAAGTTCTTCGGCTCCCGGCCCTTCACGCAGATCAACGAGGCCGTCGCCGCGCAGGGCCATGAGCCGATCGACTGGCGGATCCCGGACCTGGGCTGAGCGCCGACCGCGCCTCGGCGGCGCGGGCGGTACCTCCGGCTAGCGTCGTGACGACCGGACCGGAGCAGGTCCGGCAGACCGAGCCGGAGGCCGCGGTGACCGAGCAGCAGGAGGCGTCCGAGGACGCCGTCATGACCCGGATCGGCCAGGCGGTCATCCTGCTGCACGCCGGGGACCGCGAGGAGGCCCGCAACCGGCTCCGCGAGCTGTGGAGCGAGCTCGGCGAGGACGGCGCCGGCCTGCACCGGTGCACGCTCGCGCACTACATGGCCGACGCCCAGGACGACCCCGCCGACGAGCTGGCCTGGGACCTGCGCGCCCTTACCGCCGTCTGCGCGCCGCGGGACGGGCCGCAGGCGGAGCCGGGGGAGGGGGCGGGGGAGCAGCCGGAGGCGGAGCCCGCGGAGGGGCCGGAGGACCGGTCCGGGGACGGCGCCGGCGGCTCCGGAGGCCGGCCCTGTGTCCCGGAGGAGCCGGACCCGGCCGTGCGGGTGCTCTACCCCTCCCTGCACCTGAGCCTGGCCGCCGACTACCTCAAGCTCCAGCGGCCCGAGGAGGCGCGGATCCACTTGGCCCGCGCCCGGGCCGCCGCCGGCGTGCTCCCGGACGACGGGTACGGGTACGGCAACGGCGTACGGGCCGCCCTGGCGCGCCTGGAACGGCTGCTGGCCGGGGAACCCGGCGGGGGACTCCGGCCGTTCCCGGAGCAGCACCCCTGACAGCCGACGGGCCCGAGGCGCCCGCAGGAGGCCCCTGAGGCGTCCCGCGGGCCGTGCGGGCCCCTCCCCGGGCCGTGCGGGGCCTCCCGGGGCGTCCGGTCGGTCCGGCGCGGGCGGGAGCGTCAGCCGCCCTGGACGCCCGCGCAGATCCGGGCCTCCGGGCTGTCCGGGGCCCAGCGGCCGTGCGTGCGGCCCATCGCGCACACATCGGCGGGCCGCACGGGCAGCTTCTCCGCCAGCCCGCGTGCCACCCCGGGCTTCGGATCCGGCGGGTCGGGGCGGTTCGCCCTGCTGCCCGGGGCCGGCTTCGCCGCCGCGCGCGGCTCGGGAATGTCCGGAACCGGCGGCACCCCTCTCGGGGCCTTCCCGCCGGCCGCCTCCACCGCTGCCGCGGTCCCCGCCGAGGCCCCCGGTGCCGGGCCGCGGCCGACCGGGGCCGGGGCCGCGGGCCGCGCGGACTGCTGCGGCAGCGCCTTCAGCGCCTCCAGGGCGGGCGCCTGGACCTCCACCGGAGCCGCTTCCGGGCCCCCGCGCGGCTCGTGCCGCGGCAGGGCGCCCGTGGTTCCGGGAGCGCCCGCCGGCTGCATCGGGGCGGGGGCCACATTCACACAGCCGGACACCGCCGAGACGGCGCAGGCGACGGAGAGCAGCAGCTTCGTCGTGGTTCGGGTTGGGTGCACTCGCGCAACTCTGCTGGGCGAGGACCCCGTTGCGGAAACCCGGAGCCGATATTCACTCCGCACGGGTGACGCCGCGTCCTCCGGACACCTGCCGCCCGGACCCCTGTCAGACGCCCGCGGCGCCGTCGATCTGCTCGCGCAGCAGGTCCGCGTGGCCGTTGTGGCGGGCGTACTCCTCGATCATGTGCGTGTAGACCCAGCGCAGGCTGAACGCCTCGCCCCGGTGGTGGCTCTCCGGCTTCGACATCAGGTCCAGCGGACGGCCCGCCGCGGCCTCCCGGGCCCGTTCCACCTCGGTCCGCCACACCTGCTCCGCCTCGGCGAAGGTGTCCTGCGCGGTGAAGTGGAAGTCGCCGTCCCGGTCCTCCCGGGTGCTGTACAGGTCGGGCAGGTCCTCGCCCAGCATGATCTCCCGGAACCAGTACCGCTCCACCTCCGCCATGTGCCGGACGAGGCCCAGCAGGCTCAGTTCGGAGGGCGGCAGCGGCATGCGGCGCAGCTCCTCCTCCCCGAGGCCCTCGCACTTCCAGGCGAGGGTGGCGCGGTGGTAGTCCAGCCAGCCCTCCAGCATCGCGGGCTCGTCGGCGGAGGTGGAGGGCTCGGTGCGGTGGGAGCCCGAAGTCATCGTCATGGCCGCCGTCCTCGGGCCAACCGGCCGGTCTCCACCAGGGATTAACCGGTCTCCACCAGGGATTAAGCTGCGGGGGTCCCACAAGGAACCACCTGGAGGTCCGCGGTGAAGGTCGGCGTCATCGGACTGGGCGACATCGCCCGGAAGGCGTACCTGCCCGTCCTCACGGCCCGCCCCGGCCTGGAGCTGCACCTGCAGACCCGTACCCCCGCCACCCTGGAGCGGGTCGGGGAGAGCCACCACGTCCCGGCGGAGCGCCGCCACACCGACCTCGACGCCCTGCTGGCCGAGGGCCTCGGCGCGGCGTTCGTGCACGCCCCGACCGGCGTCCACCCCGAGATCGTCACCCGGCTGCTCCAGGCGGGCGTGCCGACGTACGTGGACAAGCCGCTGGCCTACGAGCTCGCCGACTCACGGCGCCTGGTGGATCTCGCGGAGGAGCGCGGGGTCCCGCTCGCCGTGGGCTTCAACCGCCGCCACGCGCCCGGCTACGCCCAGTGCGCCGAGCACCCCCGCGACCTGATCGTCCTGCAGAAGAACCGGGTGGGGCTGCCCGAGGACCCGCGGACCCTCGTCCTCGACGACTTCATCCACGTCGTGGACACCCTGCGCTTCCTGCTGCCCGGCGAGGCCGACCACATCGACGTCCGGGCCCGGGTGCGGGGCGGGCTGATGGACCAGGTCGTGCTCCAGATGTCCGGGCCCGGCTTCACCGCGCTCGGGATCATGAACCGGCGGTCCGGGTCGGCCGAGGAGATCCTCGAAGTGTCCGGGCAGGACACCAAGCGGCAGGTCGTGAACCTCGCCGAGGTCGTCGACCACCGCGGCCAGCCGACCGTGCGCCGCCGCGGGGACTGGGTGCCGGTCGCCCGCCAGCGCGGCATCGAGCAGGCCGTCGACGCCTTCCTGGAGGCCGTCGAGGCCGGGAAGGCGGTCAGCGCCCGGGACGCCCTGCTGACCCACGAGCTGTGCGAGCGGGTGGTGCTGGCCGCTCTGGAGCAGGCTTCCTGAGCCCCAGCGCACGGGTCCCCTCGACGGTGCAGTACACCGCGAGCAGCCCGAGGGCGACGCCCACCGGCCAGTCGCCGAAGCGGACGAAGGGCGTCGTCCCCCGGGCGAGCGGGACCTCGTACACCTGCGCCGTGCTCGCCGAGACGGGCAGCGGCGGGCCGGTCCGGGCGCCGTCCGGCCCGTACACGGAGCTGATGCCGGTCAGGGTGGCGTGCACCACCGGGCGGCCGGTCTCCGCGGCGCGCAGCGCGCCGAGCGAGGCGTGCTGCGCCGGGGCCCAGCTGGTCTGGAAGGTGGAGGTGGCCGACTGGGCGACGAGGAGGCCCGCCCCGTCGCGGACGAGGCGGCGGCTCATGTCGGGGAAGGCCGACTCGAAGCAGACCAGCGGGCCGATCCGCAGCCCGTCCGGCCCGCCCGGCAGGTCCATCAGCACGGGGGCCGCGCCGCGGCGCCGGTCCTCGCCCGCCGCCCTGCCGACCGAGGTGGCCCAGCCGAGCAGGGAGCGGGCCGGCACGTACTCGCCGAAGGGCACCAGGCGCATCTTGTCGTACCGGTCGCCGGTCGGGCCGCGCGGGCCGACGAGCACGGAGCTCTTGAAGATGCCGTCCCCACCGCCCCCGCCGCCGGCCGGGTGACCCTGCGCGGCCGCGGCCGCCGGGCGGGGGGCCGCCGGCTGCCGGGCGTCGACGTTCACCAGCAGCGGAGCCCCCACCTCCGCGGACAGCGCGGCCAGCCGCCGCGACAGGTCCGGGCGGGCCGCCAGGTCCGCGCCGACGCTGCTCTCCCCCCACACCACCAGGTCCACCGGCCGGCCGGCCAGCGTCCGCGTCAGCCGCTCCCCGGCGGCGAAGCGCCGCTCCGTGCTGTCGGGGCCGTCCGCCACCGGGCCCGGCTGGACGACGGCCACCCGCAGCAGGCCCGAGCCCCCCGAGACCTCGGCCCGCGGCAGCCACAGCCACACCGCCCCCGTCAGCACCGCGCACCCCGCCATCCCGGCCACCGCCGGGACCCGGGCCCGCGGAACCGCGATCAGCAGCACCACCGCGCAGTTCACCGCCACCACCAGCAGACTCACCAGCCACACCCCGCCCAGCGAGGCGAGCCGCAGCACCGGCGGCACCTGCCACTGGCTCGCCCCCAGCAGCCCCCACGGCCCGCCCAGCCCCTGCCAGGACCGGGCCAGCTCCGACAGCAGCCAGCCCGCGGGGACGAGCACCATCGCCGCGACCGCCCGGCCCGGCCCCGGGGACCCGCCGAGGAGCTCGCGCACGAGCAGCGCCCAGGGGATCCAGAGCAGGCCGAGCAGGGCCGCGACGGGCAGCAGGAACACGTGCAGGCTGGGCAGCAGCCAGTGGTGGACGGCCACGATGAACCCGGCGCCGCCCAGCCAGCCCTCCCAGGCCGCCCGCCGCCCGGTCGGGGCCGACCTCAGCAGCAGCATCCAGGGCACGAGGGCGACGTACGCCCACCACCACAGCGCGGGTGCGGGGAAGGCGAGGCACGGCAGTGCCCCGGCGGCGGCCGCGGCGGCCGCACGCCAGAGCCGGGTACGCCTGGGGACCGTGACCACCCGCGGGACCGTGACCATGAGCGCCTCCGCTTCCAGTGTGGGACAGGGCCGTAGCGGCCGCTCAGGCGGAGAGGTGGCGCCACTTCTCGTGCACGGTGACCCGGGTCAGCCGCCAGCCGGCGAGGGCGGTGCGGGCCAGGACGAAGGTGTAGCGGCCGGCAGCGGCGAAGTTCGGGGCGGTCGCCGGCCCTCCGGCGCCGCCGCCGTCGAGCCGCATCGGGTTGACGAAGTCGGCCAGGACCTCGGCCCGGTCGGCGGCCCAGCCGCCGCCTTCGCCCAGCCGGATCAGCCGGTTGACGATCAGGTGCTGGCGCACCGGGAAGAGCTGCATGGCCTCGGCGAGCCAGTCGGCCACCTCCTCGGCCGGGCCCTCGATCCCGCCGGCCGAGCTGTAGTCGGCGCGCCCGCCGGGCGCGAAGAGCGCCCGGTACGCTGGCCAGTCGCCGTCGTCGACGGCCCTCGCGTACCCCGTGACCACCTCGTCGATCGCCAGCCGGTCCATGACCGAGGCGAGATCCACACGCTGCGTCATCGGGTCAGTGTGGGGGCGGCGGGCGGCCAGGCCAAGGGGCGTGCGTCGGCCAGTCCGGACGGGCCGCAGGCAGGGGCCGGAAGGTCAGTGGCCCGAATACGGCTCGCGCTGCCGGACGACGACCAGGAACGCGTCACTGGCCAGGTCCATCACCACCTCCGCGGGTACGCCCTCGCGCATCCGCTGGGCGGCGTACTCCTCGGCGGGCCAGCTTCCCCTCGGGCTCCCCGCCGGGAACCGCTCCAGCACCACTCGTCCCATGGGGCACCCCCTGCTGCTCGGTTTCGGGACTCCGACACTCTTCGGGCACAACGACGCGAAGGCCGCCCGGGAACGTTCCCGGGCGGCCTGGCGGTTCACGCGAAGCGGTGAGCGGGCGGGCGTCCTAGCCCGCGGACCGGGCGTCCTAGCCCGCGGACTCGGCGGCGTGCGGGCTCAGCACGCCCATGCCGACGAGGACGAAGAGCAGGATGCCCAGCAGGATGCGGTAGATCACGAACGGCATGAAGCTCTTGGTGGTGATGAACTTCATGAACCAGGCGATGACGGCGTAGCCGACGGCGAAGGCGATGACCGTCGCGAAGATCGTCTGGCCCCAGGAGACGGGTCCCTCGCCGATGTGCTTCAGCTCCAGCCCGCCGGAGGCCAGGACGGCCGGGATGGCGAGGAGGAAGGAGTAGCGGGCGGCGGCCTCGCGGGTGAAGCCCATCAGCAGACCGCCGGAGATCGTCGCACCGGACCGGGAGACACCCGGGACCAGCGCCATCGCCTGGCACACACCGAAGATCAGGCCGTCCCTGACGCCCAGCTCCCGCAGGGTCTTGCGCTCCCGCACGGCGCGGTGCCGGCCGCCCTCCTCGTCCCGGGCCGCCAGCCGGTCGGCGACACCGAGGACGACACCCATGACGATCAGGGTGGTGGCGGTCAGCCGCAGGTCGCGGAAGGGACCCTCGATCTGGTCCTTGAACAGCAGGCCCAGCACGCCGATCGGGACCGAGCCGATGATCACCAGCCAGCCCATCTTGGCGTCCTGGTCCGCACGCAGCGACTTCGTGTACAGCGAGCGGAACCAGGTGGAGACGATCTTCGCGATGTCCTTGCGGAAGTAGATCAGCACGGCGGCCTCGGTGCCGATCTGCGTGATCGCCGTGAAGGCCGCGCCCGGGTCCTCCCAGCCGGCGAATGCCGCGGTCAGCCGGAGATGGGCGCTGGAGGAGATCGGGAGGAACTCCGTAAGCCCCTGGACGAGACCGAGGATTAGGGATTCGAACCAGCTCATGTCGGGGTGCGCTCGTCCTTGTCGTCGTCGGGCAGTTCGGGTCCGATGCTAGGGCCCGTGGGAGGCTGCTCCGACCACAGGGGGACGCTCGTGCAGGGCCTCCGGGGCCGCGGGTCGCGCCGGGCGGGCGAGCCGGTGCCGCTTGCGCCATCCGACCACGGCGGCCGCCACCAGGGACGCTGCGATGAAGCCGAACGAGACGAGGAAGGCGGGCGATCCCGGCGTCGAGGCGGTGGCCCCGGCGACGACGTACGCCGCGGTGTTCGGCACGACACCGATGCCGGTGGCGGCCAGGAACGGCAGCCAGCCGCAGCGGGACACCGCGGCACAGTAGTTGGCGGCTGCGAACGGCAGCCCGGGGAAGATGCGCACCGCCAGTATCGAGCGGAAGCCGTGCCGGGCCAGCTGGTCGTCGGCCGCCAGCAGCCAGCGCCCGCGCAGCAGCGGGCGCAGCGCGTCCCGGCCCATGGCCCGGCCCAGGCCGAAGGAGATCCCGGCGCCCAGGACGGAGCCGGCCACCGCGGCGGCCAGGCCGAACGGGATGCCGAACACGGCCCCCGCGGCCAGGTTCAGCAGCGGCCGCGGCGCGAGGGCTGCCGTGCCCAGACCGTACGCGCCTGCGAACAACAGCGCCGCCAACCCCACCGGCAGCCCGGGGGGCCACCCCTCCGACAGGATGCGCTGCGGCTCGAACAGCAGCATGCACACGCCGGACGTGAGCAGCAGCACGGCGAGGAGCGACAGCCGGGTCCACGGCGCCAGGAGGAGGGACATCCGGGGAGGGTATCCGACGTATGCGGCGCCCCGCCGTAATCCAGGCCTCATGGGGAGGAACGGCCGGCCTCCGCGGCGGGCCCGGCGGGGCGCCCCCCGGGTCCCGGCCGTCCCGCTGCACGAGGCCCGCGCCGTACGGGAATTCAGCGAAAGTTCATTCGAAGGAAATTCATTCGACGGCGACGCCGCCGGCCCGGCAGGATCGGCCGCATGTCCCGGCACGCCTTCCCCGCAGCGCCGTCCGCAGTCGCGGACGCGCCGAAGGCTGCCGTCCTGCTCTTCGAAGCACTCGCCTTCGCCGCGTTCGACGGCGTCCGACGCTGACCCTTCCCGGACAGTCCAGCGGACCCCGCAGGGGGAGGGTCGGCGCGGCCTCAGGGGTCCCGTTCCGGCTTCGGCCGGTCGTAGCAGTGCGATGTACACGGGAAGAGACATCATGGCCAAGACGGCCTTCGTACGCACCAAGCCGCACCTCAACATCGGCACCATGGGTCACGTCGACCACGGCAAGACCACCCTCACCGCCGCCATCACCAAGGTCCTCGCCGCACGCGGCGGCGCCTCCTTCGTGCCGTTCGACCGCATCGACCGGGCCCCGGAGGAGGCCCGGCGCGGCATCACCATCAACCTCGCGCACGTCGAGTACGAGACCGACACCCGGCACTACGCCCACGTCGACATGCCCGGGCACGCCGACTACGTCAAGAACATGGTCACCGGCGCCGCCCAGCTCGACGGGGCGATCCTCGTCGTCTCCGCACTCGACGGGGTCATGCCGCAGACCGCCGAGCACGTGCTCCTCGCCCGGCAGGTCGGCGTCGACCACATCGTCGTCGCCCTGAACAAGGCCGACGCCGGGGACCCCGAGCTGACCGACCTGGTCGAGCTGGAGGTCCGCGAGCTGCTCACCGCCCACGGCTACGGCGGGGACGGCGCGCCGGTCGTACGGGTCTCCGGGCTCGGGGCCCTGGAGGGCGACCCGCGGTGGACCGGGGCGATCGAGGCGCTGCTGGACGCGGTGGACACGTACGTCCCGATGCCGGTGCGGTACACGGACGCGCCGTTCCTGCTGCCGGTGGAGAACGTGCTGACCATCACCGGGCGCGGGACCGTCGTCACCGGATCCGTCGAGCGCGGGCGCGTGCGCCCGGGCGACCGCGTCGGCGTCCTCGGCGGCGACGGCGAGCCGGTGGAGACCGTCGTGACCGGCCTGGAGACCTTCGGCAAGCCGATGGAGTCCGCCGAGGCCGGGGACAACGTGGCGCTGCTGCTGCGCGGGGTGCCGCGCGACGGGGTGCGCCGCGGGCAGGTGGTGGCCGCGCCCGGCAGCGTGGAGCCGAGGCGGCGCTTCACGGCGCAGGTGTACGTGCTCTCCGCGCGGGAGGGAGGGCGCACCACCCCGCTGTCGACCGGGTACCGGCCGCAGTTCTACATCCGCACCGCCGACGTGGTGGGTGACGTGGACCTGGGCGCGGCCGCGGTGGCCCGGCCCGGGCAGACGGTCACGATGACCGTCGAGCTCGGCCGGGACGTGCCCCTGGAGGCGGGGCTCGGCTTCGCGATCCGCGAGGGCGGGCGCACGGTCGGCGCGGGGACGGTGACGGCCGTCCTCGGCTGAGGCGCCCGGCTGAGGCGCCCGGCCGGGGCGCCCCGGCCGAGGTGCCCCCGGCGTGGTGGCGGCGGTCCCGGTACGCCAGACTGCCGTCACCACAGGGCGTGACACGAGGAGGCGCGGGCTCATGGGCGGCGGGACGGCACTGGTGCTCGGCGGCGGAGGGCTGACCGGCATCGGCTGGGAGTCCGGGATCCTGTACGGGCTCGCGCAGGCGGGCGTCGACCTCTTCGGCGCCGGCCTCGTCATCGGCACCTCCGCGGGCTCGCTCGTCGGCGCCCAGCTGACCTCGGGCCTGCTCAACCCGCGCGAGCTGTACGAGCGCCAGCTCGTCGACCCCGCGGGCGAGGCCGTGGCCCGGTTCGGGAGCGGGCTCGTCGCCCGGTACGCGCTGGCCATGCTCCGCTCGCGCGACGGGGAGGAGTACCGCAGGCGGGTCGGGGCGATGGCCCTGGCCGCCGGCACCGGCGAGGAGGCGGAGCGGCGCAGGGTGATAGCGGCCCGGCTGGTCTCCCACGAATGGCCCGCCGGGCGCCGGCTCCTGGTCACCGCGGTCGACGCGCTGAGCGGGAAACTCGCGGCCTTCGACCGGGAGAGCGGTGCCGGGCTGGTCGACGCCGTCGCGGCGAGCTGCGCGGTGCCCGGGGTCTGGCCGCCGGTGACGGTGGGGGAGCGCCGCTACATCGACGGCGGGATCCGCTCCGCGGCCAACGCGGACCTGGCCGCCGGCTGCGACCGGGTGGTGATCCTCGCGCCGATGACCCTCGGCTCCGGGCACGTCCCCGCGCCCGCCGCCCAGGCGGCGCGGCTGCGGGAGGCGGGCGCCCGGGTGCTGCTGATCACGCCGTCCGCCGAGGCCCGCAAGGCCATCGGCCGCAACGTCCTGGACCCGGCGCGGCGGGCCCCGGCGGCGCGCGCCGGACTCGCCCAGGCCGCGCGGCACGCCGCCGAGGCGGCCGAGGTCTGGGCGGGCTGACGGCGTACGGACGCCTCCGGCCCGCGGGCCGGCCCTCGTCCGGGCATCCGGGCGTACGGGCGTACGTGCATCCAGGCGTACGGGCGTTCGGCGCGGCCGTCGGACAATGGTGCGGTGAATGAGGAACAGATCCCGGTGATCCGGGCCGTGGAGCAGGGCACCGCCAAGCTGATGCCGGACGTGGACCGGGACCGGGCCTGGCTGCTGACCGTCGACGGCGCCCCGCAGTCCTACGTGGATCTCGACGATCCGGAGCACCTGGAGTTCGAGTACGCACGCCGCCTCGCGCACGTCCTGGACTGTGCCGCGGAGCCCGGCACCGCCCTGGACCTGCTGCACCTGGGCGGCGGCGCGCTCACCCTGCCCCGGTACGCGGCGGCGACCCGCCCGGGCTCCCGGCAGACCGTCGTGGAGTTCGACGTGGAGCTCGTCGCCCTGGTCGAGGAGCACCTGCCGCTGCTTGCCGGGTCAGGGATCACGGTGCACGCCGCCGACGCGCGGGCCTGGCTGGAGGGCGCGGACTCCGCGGCCGCGGACGTGATCGTGGCCGACGTGTTCGGCGGCTCGCGGGTGCCGGCCCAGCTGACTTCCCTGGAGTACGCGCGGGAGGCGGCGCGGGTCCTGCGGCCGGGCGGGGTGTACGCCGCGAACCTGGCCGACGGGGCGCCGTTCGGCTTCCTGCGGAGCCAGCTGGCCGGCTTCCGCGCGGTGTTCGCGCAGGTCGCGCTCGTCGCGGAGCCGGGCGTACTGCGCGGGCGCCGGTTCGGCAACGCCGTGCTGCTCGCCGCCGATCAGGAGCTTCCGGTGGACGCCGTGGCCCGGCGGTGCGCGGCGGACGCCTTCCCGGCGCGGGTGGTGGCAGGCCCCGAGCTGGACCGGTTCGTCCGGGGTGCCGCGCCGGTGGCCGACGCGGACGCCGCCGGCTCCCCGGAACCGCCCGGCGGGACGTTCGGCATCGGCTGAGCCCGTGTCGTGCGGGCCGGCCGCTGTGTGGTGCGGGGTCAGTCCCCGGCCCTGTCGCGGGCGTCGGCCGCCGGGGCGGAATCCTGCGCGGCCGCCGGGACTCCGGCCGAGCCGGCCTTCGCGGGTCCGGGCCTGCGGGTGAGCCGGCGGACGTCCGGGACGGTGAGGACCGCGGCGGTGACCACCACGACCAGCGTGGCGCAGCCCCACAGCGCGGCGGTGCGGCCGAAGGCCGACTCCACGGGCCCGGCCACGGCCGTGGCCAGCGGCAGCAGCGACACCGAGCCGAACCAGTCGTAGGCCGAGACCCGGGAGAACTTCTCCTCCGGTATCTCCTGGTGCAGGGCCGTCATCCAGTTCACGCCGAACACCTCGATGGCCGTGCCGCTGACGAACATCACCGCGCACAGCGCCCACACGGGCAGCGGCACGGCCAGGCCCGCCGACGGCAGCGCGAGCGGGAACACGCACAGGGTGCCCACCAGCAGCAGTCGGCGCGGCTTCCACACCATCATCAGCACGGCGCCGGCGATGGTGCCGACACCGAAGAGGGACAGCGCGAGGCCCCAGGGGGCGGGCCCGCCCAGCCGGTCGCGGGCCACGAGGGGCCCGTACACGGCGTCCGCGGCGCCGACGACGGCGACGACCACGGAGAACTGGAGCACGATCCCCCACAGCCAGGGGCGGGTCCGGAACTCCACCCAGCCCTCGCGCAGATCGGCCAGCAGGCCGCCGCCGGGCGCGCGCTCCGTCACCCGGCCCACGTCCAGGCCGGCGCGCAGGAGCCCGGCCAGGGCGAACGCGGCCGCGTCCACGGCCAGTACCCAGCCGGGGCCGAAAGCGGCGATCAGCGCTCCGCCGAGGGCGGCCCCGCCGATGCCGGCGCCGCTGACTGCCATCCGGAAGAGGGCGAAGGCGCGGTTCGCGTGCTCGGCGGAGACGGTGGCGAACAGCATGCCCTCGGCGGCCGGGTTGAAGAAGGCCGTGCCGGTGCCGCAGAGCGCGGTGAGCAGCATCATCTGCCAGAGCTGCGGGTCCCCGGTGAGGACGAGGAGGGCGAAGGCGCCCTGCGAGACGCAGTTGAGGGCGTTGGCCGCGACCATCACGCGGTGGCGCGGCAGCCGGTCGGCGACCGCGCCGCCGATCAGGAGGAAGAGGACGAGCGGGAGGGTGCGGGCCGCTGCCACTAAGCCGACGTCGCCGGCGGATCCGCCGTCCTCCAGGACGGCGAACGCCGAGGCGATGAGCGCTCCGTGGCTGCCGAGGTTGGTGATGACGGCGGCGGCCGTCAGCAGCGTGTAGTTGCGGCCGGCCCAGGAGGGCCGGCCGCGGCCGGGCATGCGGGACGGCGAGGCGGGGGGAGGACTCACCCCTCGGACTATTCACGCCCCGGCCCGGTAATCCAAACCGATTACCGGACCGGGGCGTGTGGTCGTGCGGGCGGGCGCGGGGCCCGGAGGCGTCCTTCCGGATCAGCCGTTGGTGCCGTTGCCGTGCAGGCGCACCGAGCTGAGCACCTTGTCCATGGTGTCCTGCGGGACCTCACCCGGGACGCCGGCGGCGCTGAACAGGATCCAGCTGGAGAAGTCGCCCGTGGCGTTCTTGAAGCTGAACGCGATGGACTTGCCGTCGCGCGAGCACTTGTTCTCCTTGGGCACACCGATCGCGGTCGCGGTCGCCATGTGGCCCTTGAGACCGGAGGAAGTGGTGTACTCCTTCGGCTCGGAGACCTTGACCGTGCCCTTCGGGGCCTTCTGTGCGAACGCGGCGAACGCCCAGTTGGCGGCCTCGTTCTTCACGGCCTCGGCGGTGTCCTTGGCGCCCTGGCCGCCCTTGGTGCCGCTGCCGGCCAGCTCGGTCTTCTCCTCGCGGCCGTCCTTGTCGGAGTCGATCACGCACCAGTCCTCCTTGAGGAAGGCCGGCGCGGAGAAGCTGATGAGCGGCTTGCCGTCCTTCTTCACGTCGTCCGTGAAGCTGGCGATGACACCGGGGCTGGAGACGTTCCACTCCGGCGGGATGTCGAAGGCGGTGCCGTACTTCGGGTTGACGACGACCTTCCAGCCCGGGATCACGGGCTGGATGTCGCCGCCGGCGCGCGGGTTGTCGCTCGGCGAGGACGCTGCGGGCGACTGCGGCGCGGCGGACGAGGCCGGGGGATTGTTGTCGGCCACGTCGTTCGTGCCGTCGTCCCGGGTCAGGACGAACGCGCCGGTCGCGGCCGCCGCGACGACGACCGCGGACGCGGCGACGATGGCGATCGTCTTGGTGGAGAGCCCGCCGCCACCGCCACCGCCACCGCCGCCGCTCGGCGGTGCCGGTACGGCCTGCTGGGGCTGGGTCCACGGCTGGGTCGGCGCCTGGTAGCCCGCCTGCGGGTACCCGTAACCGGGCTGCTGCTGGTACGGGTTCGGCTGTCCCGGCTGCCCCGGCGGCTGCTGCTGGTACGGATTGTGTTGCGCGTCCTGAGGGTCCTGCTGTCCCCCGGGCGGCTGCTGCTGTCCTGGCCACATGGCCGGTAACGATAGTGGGAGTGGCCGACAGGGGCCACGGCCGCCCCCCTGACAGGTCTGGTCAAGCGCATCTACTCGTGGGTAACATCGCCTCTCATGAGCGCAGACCAGATGAATGTGGGCGAACTGCTCGCCGCGACCGTGCCGATGGCCCGGACCCTGAACCTCCAGTTCCTGGAGACCACCCCGGAGCGCGCGGTCGTCCGCCTGCCGGACCAGCCCGACTACCACAACCACGTGGGCGGTCCGCACGCCGGCGCCATGTTCACCCTCGCCGAGTCCGCCAGCGGCGCCATCGTCCTGGCCGCCTTCCGCGACCAGCTCTCGCGCGCCGTGCCGCTCGCCGTGAAGGCCGAGATCGCCTACAAGAAGCTCGCCAAGGGCGTCGTGACGGCCACCGCCACCCTCGGCCGCCCGGCCGCCGAGGTCGTCGCCGAGCTCGACGCGGGCGGCCGCCCCGAGTTCCCGGTCACCATCGCCATCCAGCGCGACGACGAGGCCGTGACCGGCGAGATGACCGTCGTGTGGACCCTGCGCCCCAACGCATGACCACACGTTCCCCGGGGGAGGAGTGGGGCCGCGCCGTCACGGCGCGGCCCCACCCGCGTTCCGGGGCGCTCCCGCACGGCCGGAACCCCTGCGAACGCCGCCGCGGCGCCCACGCCCGCGGGCACCGCACCGAGGCGCGCGTGCAGGTGCAGGACGGTGCCCGGCGCCCCGCCGGCACCGTCGGGCCGCCGCCGCAGGGCTGAACCTGCACACCGCGGTGGCGCGCCCCCGGGCCCGGGCGCCGGTGCGACGGCACAGTGGGCGCCGGGAGCGGTCCGGCGCGGGCCGCTCCCGCAGACCGGAGCCGCAGGGAGCGCCATGAGCGAGGCCGTGCCCAGACGATCCGCGCTGCGGCTGATCGCAGCGGTGGGCGCGGCACTCGGCGCGGCCGGCTGCACCCCCGCGGTGCCGCCCGGCGCCAACCTCCGTACCGGCCCGTCCGCCGCATCCGCCCTGCCCGGCCCGCTCGCCCCGGCCTCCCCGGCCGGCGGCCCCGCGCGGCCCGGGAGCACGGCCCGCATCGACGCCCTGCTCGACCGGCTCACCCTCGACGAGAAGACCGCCCTCCTGCACGGCGGCCGCGACCCGGCCCCGCTCGGCCAGACCGGCTACCTCCCCGGCGTGCCGCGCGTCGGCATCCCGCCGCTGCGGCTCGCCGACGGGCCCGCCGGCGTACGCGTCACGCACCCCGCCACCGCGCTGCCCGCGCCGGTCATGCTCGCCTCCGCCTTCGACCCGGCGCTGGCCCGCGAGTACGGCAGGACCCTCGGCCGGGAGGCCCGGGCCCTGGGCCAGGACGTCCTGCTCGCGCCCGTGGCCAACCTGATCCGCACCCCGTACGCCGGCCGGAACTCCGAGGCCTTCTCCGAGGACCCGCGGCTGACGGCCGACCTGGTCGCGGAGGTCGTCCGCGGCATCCAGGACGAGGGTGCGATCGCCGCCGTCAAGCACTTCGCCCCCGGCCACCAGGAGCACGGCCGCGACACCGTCGACGTCATCGCCGGCGAACGCACCCTCCACGAAACGGAACTGCGCGGCTTCGAGGCGGCCGTCACCGCCGGGGCGGGCGCCGTGATGGGCGCGCACCACAAGGTCAACGGAACCCGCGCCTGCGAGAGCCGGCCGCTGCTCGACGAACTGCTGCGCGGCCGCTGGGGGTTCGACGGCTGGGTGGTGTCCGCCCCGGACGCCGCGCACAGCACCGTCGCCGCCCTCGGCGCGGGTCTCGACATGGAACTGCCCGGCGGCACGCACTTCGGCTCCCCGCTCCGGGAGGCGGTGCGCGCCGGAACCGTCCCCGAGGACGCCGTCGACCTTGCCGTACGCCGGATCCTGGCCGCCATGGACCGGTTCGGGCTGCTCGACGCCAAGCGCCCGCCCCGCCCCGCCCGCGACCCGGGCGCCGGGGCGCGGACCGCCCGCCGGGTCGCCACCGCCGGCGCGGTCCTGCTCCGGAACGAGCGCGCCACCCTGCCGCTGTCCGGAGCCGCCGCCCGCTCCATCGCCGTGATCGGGCCCACCGCGCAGGTGCCCTTCGTCAGCGGCGGCGGCAGCGCGCACGTGGTGCCCGACCGGGCGGCCGCCCCGCTCACCGCGATCAGGCGCCGGGCCGGCAGCGGCGCCACCGTGCGCCACGCCCTCGGCGAGGACCTGTACGGCCGGACGCTGCCCGCGGACCTGCTGGTCCCGGCCGCGGGCCTGGACGACCGGACCGTGCCCGCCGGGCGGACCTGGAGCCACGAAGGGGAGTTCACCCTCGCCGAGGACGACGAGTGGACGCTGCTCGTCCACTACACCGGCAGGCGGCCGAGCGTGCGCCTCGACGGGGAGGAGCTGTTCCCCGTACGACAGGGCGCGGCCGAGTCCTTCGCGGGCGGACTGCTCGGCTCCGCGCCCGACGGGCTCAGTGTCCGCCGCCGCACCCTCGCCCTCGCGGCGGGCGCCCACCGCCTCGCCGTCTTCGCGGAGGGCGGCGGCACGGGCGGGCGGTTCCGGCTGCGCCACACGACGGGGGCGACCAGGGCCGCCGATGTCGCCGAGGCCGTGAAGGCGGCGAAGGCCGCCCGCAGCGTGGTCCTCTTCGCCTACGAGGACACCGGCGAGGGCAGCGACCGCACCTCGCTGGGGCTGCCCGGCGGCCAGGCCCGGCTGATCGAGGCCGTCGCCGCGGCCAATCCCCGCACGGCGGTCGTGCTCAACACCTCCTCCGGCACGACCATGCCCTGGCTCTCCCGCACCGGAGCCGTCCTGCAGATGTACTACCCGGGCCAGGAGGGGGCCGCGGCCACGGCGGCCGTCCTCTTCGGGGACACGGACCCGGGCGGGCGGCTCACCCAGACCTTCCCGGCCGACGAGAAGCAGACCCCGGTCGGCGGGGACCCGCTGCGCTACCCCGGGGTGGGCGGCCGGCAGGAGTACTCCGAGGGCGTCCACGCCGGCCACCGCTGGTACGACGCGCAGCGCGTGGAGCCGCTGTTCGCTTTCGGGCACGGGCTCTCGTACACGAGCTGGGAGTACCGGGACCTGGTGGTGCGGCCGGAGCGCGGCGGACTGCGCGCGGAGTTCGCCGTCCGCAACACCGGGCGCCGCAAGGGGACCGAGGTGGCCCAGGTGTACGTGGGCCCCTCCGCGGAGCTGGACCTCGACCAGCCGGTGCGCGCGCTGGCCGGCTACCGGCGGCTCACCCTGGCACCGGGCGAGACCCGGCGGGTCGCCGTCGCCGTCGATGCGCGGGCGCTGTCCTCGTGGGATCCGGAGCGGCACGCGTGGGTGCCGGGGACCGGCCGGCGCACGGTGTTCGCGGGCCGCTCCTCCCGGGACCTGCCCCTGCGCGCCGAGGCAGTCGTCGAGGCAGGCGCCGGGAACAGATAGGCTGCTCGTTCGGCGTGTCACGCGGGACGCGCCGGGACGCGAGCCTTTGAGGCGGGACGAATCAGGAGGGCGCACCGGTGCACGTCCAGGAATGGCTGGAGCATATTCCGGCGGTCAGCATCTATCTCCTGGTGGGCCTGGTCATCGGGCTGGAGAGCCTCGGCATCCCGCTGCCGGGGGAGATCATCCTCGTCAGCTCGGCGCTGCTGGCCTCCCAGCACGGGGAGATCGACCCCGTGGTCCTCGGGATCTGCGCGACCACCGGCGCGATCGTGGGCGACTCGATCGGCTACGCGATCGGCCGTCGGGGCGGGAAGCCGCTGCTGGAGCGGCTGGGGCGGCGCTTCCCCAAGCACTTCGGGCCGGCCCAGGTGGCCCAGGCGGAGCACGCCTTCGAGCGGTGGGGCATGTGGGCCGTGTTCTTCGGGCGGTTCGTGGCGCTGCTGCGGATCTTCGCCGGGCCGCTGGCGGGCGTGCTGCACATGCCGTACTGGAAGTTCCTCATCGCGAACGTCTTCGGCGGGATCCTCTGGGCGGGCGGCACGACGGCCGTCATCTACTCCATCGGGATCGTCGCGGAGCCGTGGCTGAAGGGCTTCTCGTGGGTGGCGCTGGTGCTGGCCGTGGTCATCGGCGTCACCGTGATGCTGGTGATGCGCAGCCGGATGAAGAAGGCGGCCGCCGCCGGGCCTGCGACCGACCCCGTTGCCGGGCCTGCTGCGGAGCCTGCGCCCGCCGAGCACTGAGCGCAGGGGCCGGGGCCGGGCAGGCTGGATGCTCCGGCCCGGCCCGGCGCGCTACTCGCCCGGGGCGACCGCGGCGCGGTGCTGCTCGGCCAGCTCCACGTACATCGCGGCATTGACCTTGAGGCCCTCGCGCTCCTCGTCCGTCAGCGGGCGCCGCACCTTCGCCGGCACCCCGGCGACCAGCGAGCCGGGCGGGACCACCATGCCCTGCGGCACCAGCGCCTGCGCGGCCACCAGTGAGCCCGCGCCGATCACCGCGCCGTTGAGGACGGTCGCGCCCATGCCGATCAGGCAGTCGTCCTCGACGGTGCAGCCGTGCACGACGGCGTTGTGGCCGATGGAGACCCGCTCGCCGACCGTGACCGGGAAGCCGGGGTCCACGTGCAGGGTGCAGTTGTCCTGCACGTTGCTGTCGGCGCCGAGGACGATCGGCCCGCAGTCGGCGCGCAGCACCGCCGAATACCAGATGCTGGCGCCGGGGGCCAGGGTGACGTCGCCGACCACCACGGAGGTGGGCGCCGTGAAGGCGGTGGGGTCGATCCGCGGGCTCTTGCCGCCCACGCCCGCGACGAATGCCCGGCCGGCCGTGCCGAGGTCCGCGTGTTCCGTCATGTTCCTCTTCCTCAGTCCTGTGTCCTCCGGGCCTGGTGTGCCCGGTGTGCCTGACGTGTCGCGCTACCGGCACCGTAGGGCACGCGGGGGCGGGGGCCGGCGATGGGGTGAAGATCACGGCGCGGCCGGGGCACCCGGCGCGTTACCGTGGCCCGGTGCCGAAGAACCAGAACACGTTCTCATCCCTGACCACCCTGCGCCGCCGCGTCGCAGGCCGGATCGCCCACGGCGTCTGGCGGTGGATGCGGCAGGCCGGTGCGGTCACCGACCGGACCACGGGCGGGCTCCGCTTCGGCGCGATCGGCGAGGGCACCCGGCTGGCCTTCCCGCAGGGCACCGTCTTCGGCGAGCCGTGGATCCGCCTCGGGGCGTGCTGCATCATCGCGGAGCAGGTCACCCTGACGGCCGGGATGCTGCCGGGCCTCGACCTCGGCACCGAGCCGGTACTGGTCCTCGGCGACGGCGTCGTCCTCGGCCGGGACAGCCACGTCATCGCCGACGCCCCGATCACCATCGGCAACAACACCTTCTGCGGGCCGGGGGTGTACATCACCTCCACCAACCACAGCTACGACGACCCGCACGAGCCGATCGGCCGGCAGTGGCCGCGCAGCGAGCCGGTGGAGATAGGCCCCGGCTGCTGGCTCGGCACGGGCGCGGTGATCCTCCCGGGGGCGCGGCTCGGCCGCAACGTGGTGGTGGCCGCGGGGTCCGTGGTCCGCGGCGAGGTGCCCGACCACGCCGTGGTGGCCGGAGCCCCGGCGCGGATCGTGCGCCGGTGGACCGAGGAGACGGGCTGGCAGCCGCCGCTGCGCACGCCGCCCCCGGTGCCGATCCCGGACGGGATGACCTCCGGGCAGCTCCGGGCTCTGGCGGAGTTCGCGGAGGCGGAGCAGCGCGCGGCCGACGCGGAGCAGCACGCG
Organism: Streptomyces sp. NPDC090445; assembly: GCF_044769385.1. NCBI lineage: Bacteria > Bacillati > Actinomycetota > Actinomycetes > Kitasatosporales > Streptomycetaceae > Streptomyces > Streptomyces sp. NPDC090445. The sequence goes on from NZ_JBIVXV010000003.1 coordinate 52,452, forward strand.
GCTGACGCGGAGCAGGCCGTTGCCGACGCGGAGCAGGCCGTGGCCGAGGCGCAGGGTGCCGCGGCCGGTCAGGATGCCGCGGCCGGTGCGGAGCGGCAGCGGACGGCCGACGCGGCCGCGGCCGGCCGGTCCGGCTGACCGGGGTCGCTAGCCGGCCGCCAGCAGAACCGTTCCGGCGAGGGCCAGCCCGGCGCCGGCCGCCTGGACCGCGCGCAGCCGTTCGCGGAGGACGGCGAAGGCGGCGAGCGCGGTGATCACCGGGTACAGCGAGGAGAGGACGGCGGCCACGGTGACCGGGCCGTTCTGGGCGGCGACGGAGTAGGTGCCGTTCGCCGCGACGTCGGCGAGCCCGACGAAGGCCAGGGCCGGCAGCAGCCGCCACAGGGTCCGCAGGCCGGTGCCCTCGGGCAGGGCCGGGGTGCCGCGCAGGCTCTGGACCCACAGCACGCTGCCGCCCGCGACCACGTTGGTGACCCGCTGCACGAACAGGGCGAGGAAGAGCCCGGTCACGGAGCTGGAGGCCTCCGAGATCAGCGCCATCACGGCGCCGAAGCCGAAGGCGGCCGTCAGGGTCAGCACCACGGCCTGGCGCTGCACGGGCGCCCCGCGCAGCTCCGGGCCGCCCGCCAGGACGATGCCGACGACGGCGATCGCGATGCCGGTGACCTGGCCGAGCCCGGGCTGCTCGCCCATCGCGAGCCCGACCCCGACGGGTACGACCACCCCGAGCGAGCCGAGCGGCGAGACCACTCCCATCGGGCCGAGCGCCAGCGCCTTGTAGAAGCTGAACATGGCGACGGGCCCGACCAGCCCCGCGGCCACGGCGAACCACAGCTGCGGCCCGGCTTCCCGCCAGGCCCCGGTGGCCAGCACGACGGAGCCGAGCACGAGGACGGCCAGCACCTGCGAGGCCACGACCACGGTCAGGGCGGGCAGCCGGCGGGTCAGCAGTCCGCCGCCGAAGTCCGCGAGGCCCCACATGAGGGCCGTGGCCAGGGCGAAGAGGGCGGTCATGCGGGGGCCTCGCAGTACAGTGCGGTGAACGGTGGGGTGCAGTGTCGAGTACGCCGCACGATAGTTCAGTCTATTGGACTTGGAAATCCAGAATCTTGGACGGAATGGTGTCGGACTTCGAACAGCTCACACAGGCGCTCGCCCGGAACCTCCGCCACTGGCGCGGCGATCGGGGCTTCACCCTGGACGCCCTGGCCGCCCGTGCCGGGGTGAGCCGCGGGATGATCATCCAGATCGAGCAGGCCCGTACGAACCCCAGCGTCGGCACGACCGTGAAGCTGGCCGACGCCCTGGGTGTGAGCATCACCACCCTGCTGGACCGCGACCGCACCCCGCGCGTGCACGTCGTGCTGCCCGGGCAGGGCGTACGGATGTGGGCCACCGGGGCGGGCAGCGGTGCGAGCATGCTCCTCGGCGACGACCGGCGCGGCCCCGTCGAGATGTGGAGCTACCGCCTGGCGCCGGGCGAGGGCAGGGACTCCGACCCGCACCCGGCCGGCACCTTCGAGATGCTGCACGTCACCGCCGGGGAGCTGACCCTGCTGGTCGGCGACGAGCGGTACGCCGTCCCGGCCGGCGGAGCCGTCTCCTTCGAGGCCGACACCCGGCACGCGTACCGCAACGACGGCGGGGAGCCGGTGGAGATGACCCTGGCCGTCTCCATCCCGCCCGTCGGCAGCGCCGCTACAGGGCGGGAATCTCAATAGCAGGGCAGCGGTCCATCACCATCTCCAGGCCGGCCTCGCGGGTACGGGCGAACGCGGCGTCGTCGACCACGTCGAGCTGGAACCACACGGCGTCCGCGCCCACGGCCACCGCCTCGTCCGCGACCTGCCCCGCCAGGGCGCTGTTGACGAACACGTCCACCACGTCCACCTTGAACGGGATCTCCGCGAGCGAGGCGTACCCCTGCTCCCCGTGCACCGCCTCCGCCTTCGGGTGGACGGGGACCACCCGCTTCCCGAACCGCTGCAGCACGCGCGCGACCCCGTACGCGGCCCGGTCCCGGTTGTCGGACAGGCCGACGACGGCCCAGGTGTCGCCGAGCTCGGTGAGGATCCTGCGGATGGTTGCCGGGTCGCCGTACACGCGTGCCGCCTCCTGAAGTCGTCCGGGCCCTGCCCGTCGGTTGCGGCCGGTGATCCGCACCGCAGCATTCGACAACAGAAAGGACGCATGTCCGATTCCCCGTAGGGTGGAGCGGTGAAGTCCGACCAGTACGCGACGGTGGCCCGCGAGGGTGTGCACGAGTCCGAGATCAACCGCTCGCGGTTCCTGTGCTCGCTCGCGCCCGCCGCGACCGAGCAGGAAGCCCAGGAGTTCGTGGCGCGCATCCGCCGCGAGCACCCCACCGCCACGCACAACTGCTACGCCTACGTCATCGGGGCCGACGCCTCCGTCCAGAAGGCCAGCGACGACGGCGAGCCCGGCGGCACCGCCGGCGTCCCCATGCTGCAGATGCTGATGCGCCGCGACATCCGGTACGCGGTGGCCGTCGTCACCCGCTACTACGGCGGCGTGAAGCTCGGCGCCGGCGGGCTCATCCGCGCCTACGGGGGCGTCGTCGGCGAGGCCCTCGACACGCTCGGCACCGTCACCCGCCGCCGCTACCGGCTGGCCACCGTCACCGCCGACCACCAGCGCGCCGGCAAGATCCAGAACGATCTGCGGTCCACCGGCCGGACCGTGGTCGACCTGCGCTACGGGGCCGCCGTCGAGATCGAGGTCGCCCTCCCCGAGGCGGACCTGCCCGGCTTCGAGGCCTGGCTCGCCGACGTCTCCGCCGGCACCGCCGCCCTCGCGCTCGGCGGTGAGACGTACGCGCCCTGAGCACGCCGGCGAGGCGTTAGCGTAGAGGGGGCCATCGGGCGGCCACGGCGATTCAGGCGATTCATGCGATTCAGGGGGCGGACGGGCATGCGCGGAGAGACGGCCGGCAGGGCCGGCGAGTGAGGCTCCTGCACACTTCCGACTGGCACCTCGGCCGGTCCTTCCACCGCGTCAACCTGCTCGGCGCCCAGGCCGCCTTCGTCGACCACCTCGTGGAGACCGTCCGCGAGCACGAGGTCGACGCCGTCCTCGTCGCCGGCGACGTCTACGACCGGGCCGTGCCCCCGCTGCCCGCCGTCGAGCTCTTCGACCGGGCCCTGCACCGCCTCGCCGACCTCGGCGTGCCCACCGTCATGATCTCCGGGAACCACGACTCCGCCCGCCGCCTGGGCGTCGGGGCCGGCCTGATCGGCCGGGCCGGCATCCACCTCAGGACCAACCCCGACGGCTGCGCCGACCCCGTGGTGCTGGCCGACGCACACGGCGACGTGGCGCTGTACGGGCTGCCCTACCTGGAGCCGGCCCTGGTCAAGGACCACATCGGAGCCGACCGGGTCAGCCACGAGGCCGTCCTCGGCGCGGCCATGGACCGCATCCGGGCCGACCTGGCCGGGCGCGCCCCCGGCACCCGCTCCGTTGTCCTCGCGCATGCCTTCGTCACCGGCGGCCAGGCCAGCGACAGCGAACGCGACATCGCCGTCGGCGGCGTCGAGGCCGTACCCGCCTCCGTCTTCGACGGGGTCGACTACGCCGCCCTCGGCCACCTCCACGGCTGCCAGACCATCAACGAACGGGTCCGCTACTCCGGTTCCCCGCTCGCCTACTCCTTCTCCGAGGCCGGCCACCGCAAGACCGTGTGGCTCGTCGACCTCGGCCCGGCCGGGGAGATCTCCGCCGAGCGGATCGACACCCCCGTCCCGCGGCCCCTTGCCCGGCTCCGCGGCCCCCTCGCCGCGCTGCTCGACGACCCGGCGCACACCGCGCACGAGGACTCCTGGATCGAGGCCACCCTCACCGACCCCGTACGCCCCGACGACCCCATGGCCCGCCTCACCGCCCGCTTCCCGCACACCCTCAGCCTCGCCTTCGACCCCGAGGGCCGCGAGGAGGACGGCGGCGCCACCTACGCCCAGCGGCTCCGCGGCCGCAGCGACCAGGAGATCGCCGAGGACTTCGTCGCCCACGTGCGCGGCGGCGGCGCCGACGAGGCCGAACGGGCCGTGCTCCAGGCCGCCTTCGAGGACGTGCGCACCACCGCGGCCGCCGACGGCGGACAGGAGGCCCGCCGATGAGGCTGCACCGGCTCCGGATCACCGCCTTCGGCCCCTTCGCCGAACCCCAGGACATCGACTTCGACGCACTGTCCGCCGCCGGGATCTTCCTGCTGCACGGACCCACCGGCGCGGGCAAGACCTCCGTCCTGGACGCCGTCTGCTTCGCCCTGTACGGATCCGTGCCCGGCGCCCGCCAGGCCCCCGGCGCCGCCCTGCGCAGCGACCACGCCGCGCCCGGCACCCCCACCGAGGTCACCCTCGAACTCACCGCCGGCGGACGGCGCCTGGAGATCACCCGGCGCCCCGAACAGGACCGGCCGAAGAAGCGCGGCACTGGCACCACCAAGGACAAGGCGCAGAGCCGGCTGCGCGAGTACGACGGGCAGCAGTGGACCGCCCTCAGCCGCTCCCACCAGGAGATCGGCGAGGAGATCGAGCAGCTGCTCGGCATGAGCCGGGAGCAGTTCTGCCAGGTCGTCCTGCTGCCGCAGGGCGAGTTCGCCCGCTTCCTGCGCGCCGACGAACAGGCCCGCAGCCGCCTCCTGAGCCGCCTCTTCGACACCCGCCGCTTCGCCGCCGTCGAAACCCTGCTCGCCGAGCGCCGCCGGGCCGCCGAGGCCAGGGTCCGGGCCGGCGACGAGAAGGTCCTCGGCACCGCGCAGCGCCTCGCCCAGGCCGCCGGGGACAGCGCCGGCCTGCGGGCCTGGCCGATGCCCGGCCACCAGCCCGGCGACCCCGGCCTGGCCGGAGCCGTCCGGGCCTGGGCCGCCGTCGCGCGGTGCGACGCCCGGGAGCGGCTCACGGTCGCCGACTACGCGCTGGCCGCCGTCGAAAGTCGGCACGCCGCCGCCCGCCGGGCCGCGCAGGAGGCCCGCGAGCTCGACCGGCTGCAGCGCCGGCACGCCGAGACCGCCCGCCGGGCCGCCCTCCTCGCCGAGGCCGCCCCCGAGCGGCAGCGGATCCGGGAACTCCTCGACCGGGCCGGCCGCGCCGCCCTCGTCGCCCCCGCCCTGGACCTGCGCGGAGCCGCCTCCTCCGCCCACCTCGCCGCCGCCCACGCGGAGGCTGCCGCCCGCGCCGAACTGCCCCCGGCCCTGGCCGATGCCGGACCGGAGCAGCTGGCCGGCGTCGAACAGCGGCTGCGGGAGGACCTCGGCGCACTGGGCGCGGGCCGCCGCGCCGAGCAGCGCAGCGCCGAGATCGGCCGCGAGCGGGCCGCCCTGGACCGGGAGGCCCGCGACGCCGAGGAGCAGCTGAGGGAGTCCGCCGAGTGGCTGGCCCGCTGGGAGGACACCCGCGCCGTGCTCACGGGCCGCGCGGACGCCGCACAGCAGGCCGCGACCCTGGCCGAGCAGCTCGCCGGGAAGCTGGAGCCCGCCCGGATCCGCCTGGACGCGGCCCGCCGGCGCGATGCGCTGGATGCCGACGCGCAGCGCGCCGCGGGCGAACTGGCGGCCGTACGCGAGGAGTCGGCCGCGGCCCGGGAGCGCTGGCTGGAGCTCAAGGAGGCCCGGCTGCGCGGGATCGCCGCCGAGCTGGCCGCCGCGCTGGTCGCGGGCGAGCCGTGCACGGTGTGCGGCGCGGCCGAGCATCCCGCCCCGGCCCGGCCCGCCCCCGGGCACGTGGACCGGGCCGCCGAGGACGCCGCCCACGCCCGCTACGAGCAGGCCGAGGAGCGGCGGGCCGCCGTCGAGCGCACCCTCGCCGCCGTGCAGGAGGCCCGCGCCGGAGCCGCGGCCGCCGCCGGGGACGCCACCACCGCCGACCTCCTCGCCCTGACCTCGGACATCGGCTCCCGGCACGCCGCAGCCCACGCCGCCGCGGCCGGACTGCACGCCGCCCGCGAGCAGCTGGACCGCGCCGAGCGGGAGCACGCCGTACGCAGCGCCGACCGGCTGGACGCCGAGCGCCGGGCCGCCGCCCGGGCCTCCCGGCGCGAGGCCCTCGACGGGGAGCAGGCCTCGCTGGAGGCCGAGCTCGCCCTGCTCCGGGGGGACGCGCCCACCCTCGCGGCCCGCGCCCGGACCCTGGAGGACCGGGTCCGCATGGTCTCCGCCGCCGCCACCGCACTGCGCCGCGCCGAGACCGCCGCCGCCCGGCTCAAGGAGGCCGACGGCCAGCTCGCCGACGCCGCCTTCAAGGCCGGCTTCGACACCGTCGAGGCGGCGGCCGACGCCGTGCTCCCGGACTACGAACGCAGCGCGCTCCAGCGCCGCCTGGACGCCTGGCAGGCCGAGGAGGCGACGCTGGCCGACCGCCGCGGCGAGAGCGACACCGCGGCCGCCGCCGCCCTGCCCCCGGCCGATCCGCACGCCGCCGAGGCCGAGGCGGGGCGGGCCGAGGTACTGGTGCGTTCCGCCGCCTCCGCCGCCGACGCGGCGCGGGTGCGGTGCGCGGAGCTGGACCGGCTCTCCCGGCAGGCCGAGCAGGAACTGCGCGCCCTCGGCCCGCTGCGCGAGGCCTACGAGCGGGTGGCCCGGCTGGCCGGCCTCACCGCGGGCACCTCCGCCGACAACGAGCGCAAGATGCGGCTGGAGGCGTACGTCCTGGCGGCGCGCCTGGAGCAGGTCGCGGCCGCGGCGACGGCGCGCCTGCTGAAGATGTCCGGCGGCCGCTACACCCTCGTCCACTCCGACGCCAAGGCGAGCGGACGCGGCCGCTCCGGTCTCGGGCTGCACGTGGTGGACGCCTGGACCGGCAGCGAGCGCGACACCGCCACCCTGTCGGGCGGCGAGACGTTCTTCGCCTCGCTCGCCCTCGCCCTCGGACTCGCCGACGTGGTCTCCGACGAGGCGGGCGGCGTACGCCTGGACACCCTCTTCATCGACGAGGGTTTCGGCAGCCTGGACGATCAGGCGCTGGACGAGGTCCTCGACGTACTGGACTCGCTGCGCGAGCGGGACCGCAGCGTCGGCATCGTGAGCCACGTCGCCGATCTGAGGACCCGGGTGCAGGCCCAGCTGGAGGTCGTCAAACAGCGCGGCGGCTCGGCGGTCCGCCACCGCACCGCCGCCGTCACGGACTGAGCGGGCGGCGGGGCAGCGGCGAGGAGTACACGACGCTCGTGGTGACGGCGCCGAGCCCCGAGATGCGGCCGGCGACCTCCTCCAGATGGCCCATCGAGCGGGCGGCGACCTTCAGCACGAAGCAGTCGTCGCCCGTGACGTGGTGGGCCTCCAGGATCTCCGGAGTCGCCTCCAGCAGATCGTGGAACGGCTTGTAGTTGCCGTGCGGATAGCGCAGCCGCACCAGCGCCAGGATCGACTTGCCCAGCTTCTCCGGGTTCACCACGGCCGTGTAGCCGGTGATCACGCCGGTCTCCTCCAGGCGGCGCACCCGCTCGGTGACGGCGCTGGCCGACATGGAGACGGCGCGGGCGAGGTCGGCGAAGCTGGCCCGGCCGTCCTCCTGGAGGGCGGCCAGGATGCGCCAGTCGGTGGCGTCGGGGGAATACTCGGTCACCCGGCAGGTGTAGCAGGGGAATCCCCGGTGAAACAAGAGGAGGGCCGGGGAATCACCCTTCCTGGGTGATCAATAGGCTCATAGATTCGGTGACATGACGACGACACAGCACCCCGACGCCCCCACTGCCCCGGCCGCTGCCGCCGCCCCGGCCCCTTCCGCGGCGCCCGAGAACCCCGTACTCCGCGTTCCCCCGGCGACCCCGGCCGCGGCCGCCGCCTACTTCGCCGCGAGCCTCGCCTTCCACGCGGACGTGTCGGACGTCGCCACCGCCCTCAAAGCCCACCGCGAGCAGGGCGCCGACCCCGGATTCCAGCTGATCGACTCCCGCTCCACCCCCGCCTGGGACCAAGCCCGCATCCCCGGCGCGATCCACCTGTCCACCGCCCTGATCCCCGAGCAGGCCGAGCAGCTCCTGGACAGGAGCCTCCCCGTGGTCACGTACTGCTGGGGCCCCGGCTGCAACGGAGCCACCCGCTCCGCGCTCGCCCTGGCCCGGCTCGGCTTCCAGGTCAAGGAGATGCTCGGCGGCATCGAGTACTGGATCCGCGAGGGCTTCGAGGTCGAGACCCGGCAGGGCAGGCAGCAGCGCGGCGAGGCCGACCCGCTGACCGCCCCCACCGACTCCGACGACTGCGGCTGCTGACACCGCCGCGGACAGCCGGACGGGCCGCCCGCTCCCCGAGGGGAGGCGGGCGGCCCGTCCAAGCAACCGGGGTGCCGCGGGCCCGGGTCCGGATCAGAGCTGCGACAGCTCGTCCACCAGGTCGTCCAGGCCCAGCGAGCCCTGCGACAGCGCCGCCATGTGCCATGCCTTCAGATCGAACGCCTCGCCGTGCGCGGCTCGGGCATTGCCCCTGCCCAGCAGCCACGCGCGCTCGCCCAGCTTGTAGCCGATCGCCTGGCCCGGCATCGACAGGTAGCGGGTCACCTCGCTCTCGATGAAGTCCGCCGGCCGGCTGCTGTGCTGCGCGAAGAACTCCTGCGCCAGCTCCACCGTCCAGCGCTCACCGGGGTGGAACGGCGAGTCCGCCGGGATCTCCAGGCCCAGGTGCATGCCGATGTCCACGATGACCCGCGCGGCCCGCATCATCTGGCAGTCGAGGTAGCCCAGGCGCTGCTCGGCGTCCTTCAGGTAGCCCAACTCGTCCATCAGGCGCTCCGCGTACAGCGCCCAGCCCTCGACATTGGCGCTGACCAGGCCGACGGACGCCTGGTAGCGGGAGAGCCGGTCCGCGACGTGCGCCCACTGCGCGAGCTGGAGGTGGTGGCCCGGAACGCCCTCGTGGTACCAGGTGGAGACCAGGTCGTACACCGGGAATCGGGTCAGGCCCATCGTCGGCAGCCAGGTCCGGCCGGGACGGGAGAAGTCCTCGGAGGGACTCGTGTAGTACGGGGCCGCTGCGCCGCCCGCCGGGGCGATCCGGGACTCCACCCGCTTGACCCGCTCGGCGAGTTCGAAGTGGGTGCCGTCCAGGTTCTCGATGGCCTCGTCCATCAGGCCCTGCAGCCAGGCCTGGACCTCATCGACACCGATGTGGGTGCCGTGCTCGTCCAGGTGCCGGAGCGCCTCCCAGGGGCCGGCGCCGGGCAGGATCCTGGCCGCCTCGGTCTTCATCTCGGCGAGCAGCCGGTGGTATTCCGACCAGCCGTAGGCGTACGCCTCGTCCAGGTCCAGGTCCGTGCCGTTGAAGTAGCGCGACCAGCGGGCGTAGCGCTCGCGGCCCACCGCGTCCGGAGCGCCGGAGACCGCCGGTTCGTACACCGCGCGCATCCAGTCGCGCAGGGCGGCGAGGGCGGCGGTGGCGGTGCCGGCCGCCTGCTCCAGCTCGCCGCGCAGCGCCTCCGGGCCGTGGGCGGCGAACTCGCCGAAGAAACCGCCGCCCGCGGTGCTCCCGTCGCCGGAAGCGTCCTCGTCCTCACCGGCCCAGGTGGTGAGCTGGCCGATGAAGGTGGCGGTGGCGCGCGGGCCGCCGTACAGGCCGCGGTCGAGCCCGAGCTGAAGGCTCTCGCGGTAGCCGGCCAGGGCGGCGGGGACCGCGCGCATCCGCTCGGCGATCGCGGCCCAGTCCTCGTCCGTGTCCGCCGGGGTCAGCGGGAAGACCTCCCGGATCGCGTGCGCGGGGGAGTGGATGTTGCTGACGGTGCGCAGGTCCTCGTCGGCCTCGTACACGGCGAGTTCGGCGGTGAGGCGCTCGCGCAGCAGGCGGGCGCAGCGGCGCTCGGCGTCGCTGTCCGCGCCGGGCAGCCGCTCGGCGGCGTCGAGCCGGGCGAGGGTGGAGCGGGCCAGGTCGGCCACGGCCGCACGGCCGGCCGGCGAGAAGTCCGGGAGGCTGCCCGAGCTCGCCACGACACCGAGGTAGGTGCCCGTGATGGGGTCGAGAGCGATGAGGTCGTCGACGTAGGCATCGGCGACCTGGCGCGGCAGCCGGGACGCGATGTCGCTGCGGAGGGTGTCTGACATGCGGACATCTTCGTACGCGCGGAGGGTCCGCGTCATCACCGTTCGCTGTCGGCCTGCTGACGCTGTGTGGACCGGCCGGCGCCCGGCCGCCCGTACGGGAGCCGGCTGCCGACGGCTGCCCTGGCGAGACGGGCGGTGATCACCAGCGTGCCCTCCTCGACCAGGTAGTCGAGGGGGAGGCCGAGGCCGCGCATGGCCGCGACCATGCCGGTGTTGGAGGACTGGGTCACGGCGTACACGCTGGCGCAGCCCGCCTCGACGGCCATCGCGACGAGCCGGCGCAGCAGTTCGGAGCCGATCCCGCGGCGCTGCCAGTCGTCCTCGATCAGCAGCGCGACCTCGGTCTCGTCCCCGTCCCACAGCAGGTGGCCGAGGGCGACGAGCTTGCCGGAGGCGGTGGTCACGGCCAGCGTACGGCCGAAGCGGGGGCTCAGCAGGTGGTCGAGGTAGCGGTCGGCGTCGGCGACGGGGCCGTGGTAGCGCAGGCCCAGGGTGCGCTCGGAGCAGCGGTCGTGCATCGCCCGGGCGGCCGGCAGGTCGGCCTGGTCGGCGCGGCGCACGGTGAGGTCGTTGCCCTCGGGCAGGGTCAGCACGTCCTGGCTGCGCGGGATGCGCGGGCCGAGCCGGGCGTCGAGCTCGACGAGGGCCCGGGCGCGGGCGAACTCGGTCGGGGTGAACGGCAGATGGGGCCGCTCCACGGTGAGGGCACCGCCCGAGGGGTCGCGCAGCCGCATCACGGTCGCTTCGAGCACCCCCTCGACCGGGGCGTCGGCGCCGGCGTTGGGACGGCCGGAGAGGCTGGTCGCCGGGATGGAGTGGATGGTGCAGCGGCCGAGCAGCTGGCGCAGCGCGAGCGGCAGTTCGGCGGCGTCCAGGGCGGTACGGGTCGCCAGGCCCAGCAGCCGGGTCGGGGTGTCGACGAGGTCGTGCGCGTCGGCCCGCTCGATCCACGTGTCCCTGCCGCCGGCGCCGGAGACGGCGCGGGCGAGCTCGGCGGAGGGCAGCAGCTGCGGGGCGCGCAGCAGGAACTCGTCCACGGTGCCGCCCTCGGGCAGCGGATGCGTCTGCAGGGTCAGGATGTCCACCGCGCGGGCGGCGAGCGCGCTGCACAGGGCGGCCAGGCTGCCGGGCTCGTCGCGCACGGTCGTCCGCATCCGCCACAGCGAGGCCGTGGCGGACGGGCCGTCGCCGGGGGTGCCCGCCGCCGGGGTCGCCGCAGGGCCGGCGGCACCCGTATCGGAGGGGGCCGTGCTCGCGGGCGGCGGCGCGTGGCTGTGGCGGCGCGCCCACCAGGTGTGGAACGCCGCCGTCACCAGGAGGGCGACGGCCGAGGCGACCAGCAGGACGGGGCCCTTCGGGCCGTGCACGACGAGGTTGGCGATGCCGTCGGCGACCGCGACGGCGCAGAAGAGCGCGGCCAGCTCGACGACATCGCGGCGCCAGTGGTGGTGGCGGTGGGGGCGGTGGGCGGGGGCGTGCAGGCGTTCAGTCATGCATGCCACTGTGACGCAGGGGTGTTGCGTGGTCACGAACGATCTGTGACCGACTGGTTAAGCGTCCGTCTGGTCGATTTCGCCCTGATTTCCGCGCCCCGTGCCTGCCCTCCTGGCCCGCCCCCTCGCTCTCCTGCCCCCCTCGCCCTACTGGCCCACGCGGCCGGGCTGGAGCGTCCTGGTGAAGAGCACGCCGCCTCCCTGGCGCCGCAACCGCACCGTGAGCTCCCCGGAGCCGCCGTCGATCTCGACCTCCCCGTAGTACGGGGGGTTCTCGGACGGCGACATGTTCGCGAACGGGGCCGACTGCACGAACTCCGTCCGGGGACCGAACGTCGGGTCCAGCTTCCCGGCCGGGAATCCGCCCGCACCGATCGGGCCGGAGACGAACTCCCAGAACGGTGCGAAGTCGCCGAACGCGGCCCGCTCGGGGGCGTAGTGGTTCGCAGCCGTGTAGTGGACGTCCGCGGTCAGCCACAGGGTGCCCGTGATGCGCTGGTGCTTGATGTGGCGCAGGAGTTCGGCGATCTGGAGCTCACGGCCCAGCGGCGCGCCCGGGTCGCCCTGGGCCACGGCCTCGAAGTTCACGGCACCGTCGGCGACGACGATCCCGAGCGGCATGTCGGCCGCGATGACCTTCCAGGCGGCGCGGGAGCGCGACAGCTCGCGCTTGAGCCAGGCGAGCTGCTCCGTGCCCAGGATGCCGATCGGGTCGTCCGTCTGGCGGCCGGGGGAGTTGGCGTTGCGGTGGGTGCGCATGTCGAGCACGAAGACGTCGAGGAGCGGGCCGTACCGCATCACCCGGTACATCCGGCCCTCGGCGCGGCCGCCGCGGAGGTCGGTGACGGGGAAGTACTCGCCGAAGGCCCGGCGGGCGCGGGAGGCGAGGGCATCGACGTCCCGGACGGTGTAGCGGGGGTCCTCCAGCAGCTGGCCGGGGTACCAGTTGTTGCGCACCTCGTGGTCGTCCCACTGGGCGAGGACCGGCACCTGGGCGTTGAAGTCGCGCAGGTTGCGGTCGAGCAGGTTGTAGCGGAAGTTGCCGCGGAACTCGTCCAGGGTCTCGGCGACCTTCGACTTCTCCACGGTGGTGACGTTGCGCCAGATCCCGCCGTCGCGCAGCGGGACGGAGGCCTGGATCGGCCCGTCGGCGTACACGGTGTCCCCGCTGAAGAGGAAGAAGTCGGGGTCGCGCAGCCGCATTTCGTCGAAGACGCGGTAGCCGCCGAGGTCGGGGTTGATGCCCCAGCCCTGGCCCGCCAGGTCCCCGGACCAGACGAAGCGCACGTTCCGGCGGCGCGAGACGGGAGTGGTCCGGAACGAGCCCTGCACGGGCCGGCTGCAGCGGCGCGGGTCGTCCGGGTCGGCCAGGACGACGCGGTAGTGGATCTGCTGCCCCGGGGGCAGGTCGCGCAGGGTCACGGTCCCGGTGCAGTCGGTGCCGGGGGCGAGGTAGGGGCCGCCGTGATGGCGGACCCCGTAGCGGAAGGACTCGCTCGGGGAGGTGTGGACGTGCATCCGCGCCGGGCGGTCGGAGCGCGTCCAGACGGTGGCCGAATGGGCGGTGATCTCACCGGACTGGACGCCCCACGGCGCGCTCGGGCGGCCCGAGCGGGTGAAGGCCGGGGCGGCGGCCGGTCCGGCGGAGCCCAGGGGTGAACCGGCGGTGGCGGTGGACACGGCGAACGCCCGCGTGCCGGCCGCGCCGGACAGGGCAAGGCCCACCGGAACGGCGAGCGAACCGCCGAGCAGGGACCGTCGGGTGTACGGCATGGGTGCCATCGGAGCGTCTCCAGGGCCGGCCGGGGAAGGGTCGGACCAGTGTGCCGAGGCACCCCGGCCCGCCCGCGTCGCACACGCGAACCCCGGATGAACAGCCGCCGGACGGTCATCCCGCCCCGGTGTCCGCCGCCTTCCGCACCGTGTCCAGGACCACCCGCGCCACCAGCGCCGGGTCGTCGTTCATCGGGACGTGGCCGCAGCCGGGCAGCCGTACCAGCCGGGCATCGGGCACGACGTGCTTGGCCCGCACCCCCTGGCGGGGCAGCAGCAGCCGGTCGCGGGATCCCCAGGCGATGGTGACCGGCAGGCCGGGGACGTCCTCGGTGAACCGTACGGAGCGGCCCGCCGCCAGGGTCTCCTCGAAGCCCGTCGCCTCGCGCAGGGCGACGGTCTCGGCGACCACTGCCTCGGGCGAACGGCGGGCCGGGCGCGCGTAGATGGTGCCGGTGAGGGCGGTCCGCCCGGCGGCGCTGTGCGAGAGCCGCTCCAGGGTGGACAGCGGCAGGGCCAGCGCGCCGACGCGCATCGCGCGCAGGGTCGCGAAGGCGTACCTGCGCTCGGCCTCGGTCCAGAAGCCGGCGGGGGAGAGCGCGGTGACCGTACGGGCCAGGCTGCTGCGGCCCATCTCCAGCGCGAGGAGGCCGCCGAGCGAGTTGCCGACGACGTGCGGGCGTTCGGCGCCGAGGGCCGCGCAGAGCGAGCCGAGGGCGGAGGCGACGGTGCCGAGGTCGTACGGGACCCCGTGGGGCAGGGGCTCCGAGATGCCGAAGCCGGGCAGGTCGACGGCGATGACGTCGTGTTCGGCGGCCAGGATGTCGGTCACCGGGTGCCAGGCCTGGAGGTGGTGGCCTATGCCGTGCAGCAGGAGGAGCGGTTCGCCGGAGCCCCTGCGCTCGTAGGCGACCGTGGCCGTGCGCGGGCCCAGCGGCGAGTCGATCGGGAAGGAGACCGTGGCGGTCATGCTGCTCCTCGTCGGGTGGACGCGTGTGAGACAGGCTGTCAGTAATCGCTATGGTCATGATTACCGTCCGGTAGGCCTTGACTACAAGCCTGTGGCGCGTGTCGGAGCAGCGGAGTCCGGATCGCCTCACCTCGCATTGCATGCCCTTGTGGGTGGCACGAACATCGTATGAACGGCTTGATCCGTATGCCCGATGTGCCCGGTAAAGAGGTGAGGATTGGTCTTGACCAAGGTCCCGCACCGACCCTATGGTCGCAGGGATAGTGCAGGAACCTTTAATAAACAAAGGCGCGTAACTGCCGCTGGAACACGGCGATTGCAGCGATGGCAGGAGGAGTCAGGGTGGGGACCACGCAGCTGGAAACGGTGCCGGAGCCGAAGTACTGGCACCTGAAGACCGTCCTGAGCGAGGCGCTCGACCAGGACTTCGCCGTGGGTGAGGTCCTCCCGAACGAGCGGGAGCTCGCCGCCCGCTTCGGCGTGGCGCGCGCGACCCTGCGCCAGGCGCTGGAGCAGCTCGAACTGGAAGGCCGCCTGCAGCGCCGCCGCGGAGTCGGCACCACCGTCGCCCCGCCCCGGGTCGGCGTCGCCGTCGGAACCCCCCGCCACAGCTGGCCCGGCGAAGCCGCCGACGGCTGGGAGGTCGTCGACGCCGTCGACGCGCCGGTGCCCGCCGCCGCCCTGAAGCTGCTGGGCGGCTCCGCCGACCAGCCCGTCCACACCGTGCGCCGCACCCGGGTCACCCAGGGCCAGGCCGTCGCGGCCGAGCTGCTGTACGTGCCCGCCGCCTCCGTGCCCGGCCTGTCCGCCATCGACGCGCCGGCCGGGGCCGCCCGCGCCCGCGCAGTGCTGCGCGAGCTCCAGCGGCTCGCCCTCGACGGCCAGGACCGCTCGGTCGAGCTGGGCTCGGCCCGCGCCGACGACGCCAAGGAGCTGGACCGCCTGCCCGGAGCCCCGGTGCTGGTGGTCACCACCCGCTACTTCACCGCCGCGGGCACGGCGGCCGTATCGGTCGCCACGTACCGCGCGGACACCTGCCGCCTCACGTTCGGCGACTCGGGCGACGTGGAGATAGCGCACGAGGCCCGCGCCGCCTCCTGACCCGAGGCGCGCACCTCCCGCGCGCCGCCCCGCACCCGACGGCCCCCGTCCCGGCACCCGCCGGGACGGGGGCCGTACGCGTACGGCCGGACACGTGTGCACGGGGCCTCGCGGGTACGGGCCCGCCGTGTACCGCCGTCTACGGCCGTGTAGGAAGTGCTGTTCAGCGGCGGCGGCGCGAGGTGACCGTCTTCTCCACGGCGAAGAGCTCCTCCTCCACCTGGTCCAGCGCCAGCCGGAGCGCTCCGGTGGCCACCGCCGCCTCGCCGAGCAGGGACTGGGCCACCCGCGGGGGACGCAGGCAGTAGCGCTCCAGCTCCCGGCGCAGCGGGTCCAGTACACCGTCCAGGCCGGCCGCCCAGCCGCCGACCACCACCAGCTCCGGGTCCATCGCCAGGACCAGGGCCGCCACGTCGTGGACCAGGCGCTGGATGAATCGTTGCACCGCGGCCACGGCCCGCTCGTCCCCCCGCTCGGCCATCGCGAAGACGTCCGCCACCGCCTGCTCGTCCAGCGGGTGCAGCGGCTCGCCGGTGGTCGACAGCAGCCGCTCGGGCGTCGCCTCGCGGCCCAGCAGATGGAGCGCGCCGATCTCGCCGGCGGCCCCGCCGAACCCGCGGTGCAGCCGGCCGCCGATCAGCGAGCCGGCCCCCGGGCTGAGCCCGGCCATCACGAACACCATGTCGTCGGCGTCCTGCGCGGCGCCCTTCCAGTGCTCGGCGAGGGCCGCCGCGTTGGCGTCGTTCTCCACCTGGACCGGGCAGCGGAAGGACCGCCGCAGCCGGTCCCCGAGTGGCAGCCCGGTCCAGCCCGGCAGCGCCGTGCCCAGGCGCACCGTGCCGTCCGCCTCCACGATCCCGGGGCTGCCGACGCCGACGGCCCGCAGCGAGTCCCGCGGTACGCCCGCCCGGCGCAGCAGATCGGCCACCGCGGCCCGTACGCGCTCCAGCCGCTCGTCGGCGGTCGCGGTCTCGGCGACGTCCTTGGTGCCGGCGCCGATCACCCGCCCGTCCAGCCCGGACAGCAGCACCGCGATCCGGTGGGAGCCGATCTCTATGCCGAGCAGGTGTCCGGCCTCGGCGCGGAAGCGGAAGCGGCGGGCGGGCCGGCCCTGGCGGCGGGCGCCCTCCGCGGCATCCGCCTCGACGACGAGCCCGGTGCCGATCAGCCCCTCCACGACGCCCTCGACGGTCGGCCGGGACAGCCCCGTCGCCCGGGTGAGGTCGGTGAGCGTCGGCGACTGGGCGGCGCGCAGCGCGCGCAGCACCACGGCCGAGTTGATCCGCCGGAGCAGAGAAGGATCTCCGCCGGTCAGCTGCCCCAACGTCTGTCCTCCCAGCTGGCGAGCCTGTCTGCCGGATGGTACTGCGCCCCAGGTCAGACGGCGAGAACCGGCCCCGCCGTCGGACGTCGGCCTCCCCGTCACGCAGGGGAGCCGTATCCGGATGCAGGCCTTCCCGTCACGCCGGGGAGACGAACCCCGACTCGTACGCGGTGATCACCGCCTGGGTCCGGTCCCGGGCCCCCAGCTTGCTCAGGATGGCGCTCACGTGCGACTTCACGGTCTCGGCCCCGACGATCAGCTCGCGGGCGATCTCCATATTGGTCAGCCCGCGCGTCATCAGCCGCAGCACCGCCTCCTCGCGCTCGGTCAGCGCGGCCCGCTCCAGGACCGCGCGCGCCGCCCGGTTCCCGTACTCCGCGGCCAGGGACCGGACGGCCGCGGGGAAGAGCAGGGTGTCGCCCTCGGCCACCAGCCGGACCGCGTGCACGATCTCCGACGGGCGGGCCCGCTTCAGCAGGAACCCGTCCGCCCCGGCCCGCAGCGCCTGGTACACGTACTCGTCGTTCTCGAAGGTGGTCACCACCAGGATCTTCGGCGGCGCCTCCACGCTGCGCAGCACCGCCCGGGTCGCCTCTATCCCGTCCAGCAGCGGCATGCGCACGTCCATCGCCACCACGTCCGGCCGGAGCTGCCGCACGAGCGGGACGACGGAGGCTCCGTCGGCCGCTTCGCCCACCACCTCGATGTCGGGCTGGGAGTCAAGGACCGCGCGCAGACCCGCGCGCACCAGGGGTTCGTCGTCGACGAGAAGTACGGTAACCGGCACCCCGTCAGCGTATTCGGTCCAGCGGAAGCCGCGCGCGCACCCTCCAGTTGCCCTCGAACGGTCCGGTCTCCGCCTCCCCGCCCAGCAGTGCGGCCCGCTCCCGCATCCCGCGCAGCCCGGTCCCGCTCCCGGACATGAACGCCAACCGTGTCGGCAGCGGGTTCGTGACCTCCAGGTCCAGGCTGTCGGCGGACATCTCGACCCGGACCCGGACCGGTACCGGACCGCAGTGCCGCAGCACATTGGTCAGCGCCTCCTGCAGGATCCGGTAACCCTCCCGGGTGACCGGGCCCGGCAACTTCTCCAGTGCCCCGGACAGTTGGGCGTCGACCTCGGCCCCGGACGCGCGGGCGGACTCCAGCAGCCGGTCCGCCTCCGCGAGCGTCGGCCGCTGCGAAGGCTGCTGCGACGACTCCCGCAGCACGATCAGGACACGCTCCAGATCCTCCAGTGCCGCCCGGCCGATGTCCTCGATCGCGGCCAGCGCCCGCTCGGTGAACTCCGGATCACCCGCGGCCCTCGCCGCCCCCGCCTGCACCACGGCCACCGTCAGCGCATGCCCGATCGAGTCGTGCAACTCGCGTGCGATCCGCGCCCGTTCCAGCAACTGCTCGGTCCGCGCCTCCAGCTCGCTGACCCGTTCGGCGGCCGAAGGCCCCAGCAGCCGGCGCGCGATGGCGGTGATCAGCTCGCCCAGGCCGACCACCAGCGCGAGCAGTACGACCAGCGGAAGCGGAGCGAGCAGCGCGGCCGCCCAGGCCGGAGGAACCACGGGCAGCATCGCGTCGGATCCCGGCGCCGCGCCGGACGCGGCGATGACCAGCTCCGTGGTGAAGATCAGGAGCCACGACGACAGCAGTGTCGCGATCGCGGAGAGGACGAGCCGGATCTCCACCCACAGCAGCGTCCGCCACCGGTCCACCCACAGCGTCGACCTGGCGGTGCTGATACCGCTCCCGGCCGGGTCCTCCCCCGGCGTGAGCAGGAACCGCGCCTGTATTCCCTCCGCCTGCCGCATCCACGGCATCAGAGCCACGGGCACGGCGAGCAGCAGCGGGACCCACGGGGCCTTGGGCGCGATGAAGAGCCACAGCGCCTCGGCCAGGATGGGCATGCACAGGTGCAACCAGCGTGAATACGTGACCGGTTGGCGCACGGCACGGAGAAGTCGGTACATGCCCTCATGGTCGCAGCGCCCGCGCCGGTCCCGTCTCCCCCGCACGGGGGAGACGGGACCCCCGCACGGGGGAGGGAACGGGGTGGGGCCGACGGCGAACCTTGAGCCATGAACAGCATCGAGATCCGAGAACTGACGAAGGACTACGGCGCCACCCGTGCCGTGGACCACCTCACCTTCACCGTGCGGCCGGGCCTGGTCACCGGGTTCCTCGGCCCCAACGGCGCCGGGAAGTCCACCACGATGCGCCTGCTGCTGGGACTGGACCGGGCCACCTCGGGCACCGCCACCATCGGCGGCCGGCGGTTCGTCGACTCTCCCGCACCGCTGCGGCAGGTCGGCGCCCTCCTGGACGCCCAGGCCGCCCACGGCGGCCGGACCGCCCGGGACCACCTGCGCATCCTCGCCGCGACCAACCGGATCCCGGCCTCCAGGGTGGAGGAGGTCCTGGAGCGGACCGGGATGGCCTCGGCGGCCGGGCGCCGGATCAAGACCTTCTCCCTGGGCATGCGCCAGCGGCTCGGCATCGCAGCCGCGCTCCTCGGCGATCCCGGGGTGCTCCTCCTGGACGAGCCCACGAACGGGCTCGACCCCGAGGGCATCATCTGGATCCGCGGCCTGATGCGGGAACTCGCCGCCCAGGGGCGGACGGTCCTGGTCTCCAGCCACCTGATGTCCGAGACGGCCGCACTGGCCGACCACCTGATCGTCATGGGCAAGGGCAAGCTGCTGGCCGACAGCCCGGTGGAGGACTTCATCGACGCCCGCAGCACCCCGAGGGTACGGCTGCGCACCTCGGACCCGTCGCGGATGCGGGCGATGCTGGCCCGCGAAGGCTTCGAGATGGCGACCGCCGACCAGGGGCACTGGACCGTCGAGGGCATCCAGGCCGAGCGGCTCGGCATCATGGCCGCCCGCGAGGGCATCCCCGTGCTCGGACTCACCGACGAGCGGGCCTCGCTGGAGCAGGCCTACCTCGACCTCACCGCCGGCCACGCCCGCCACTCGGCGACCCGCTGACCTTCCACCCCACCGACCCCGTCAAGGAGGCGTCCACCATGAGTTCCGTGCTGCCCACCGTCCCCGTCCTGCACTCGGAATGGCTGAAGATACGATCCCTGCGCGGCACCGTGGGCTCACTCGCCGCCGTCCTCGCCGCCACTGCCGGCATCCAGGCACTCGTCTCCGCGACGGTCGGCCAGGCCGAAGCGGACAACCTGGGCGGCGACCCGCTGTTCTGGGCGTTCTACGGCATCAACTTCGGCCAAGTGGCGGCCATCGCGTTCGGCGCGACCGCCGTGTCCGCGGAGTTCCACCAGGGCGGGCTGCGCACCTCGCTCACCGCGGTGCCGAACCGGACCCGCCTGTACCTGTCGAAGATCGCCGTGGTGGCCGGGCTCATGTTCGTGGTCGGGCAGCTCACCGGGCTCGCCACGTTCCTCGGGGGCCAGGCGCTCATGGGGTCGTACGCCCTGGACCTGGGCGCCCCCGGCACCTACCGGGCGGTCGTCGGCTCCGGCCTCTACCTCATGCTGATGGCGTTGTTCGCCGCCGGCCTCACGGCGGTCCTGCGCAGCGCGGCGGTCGTGCTGAGCCTGCTCATACCCTTCGTGCTGATCGCCTCGTTCGTCATCGGCGCCGCTGCTTCGAGCGTCGGCCGGTACCTGCCCGACCAGGCCGGGCAGGTGGTCCTGCACCAGCAGGCGACCGGCAGCCTCGGCCCCTGGAGCGGCCTCGCTGTGACGGCGCTGTGGGCGGCGGCCGCGCTGGGCCTCGGCTGGCTGTCGCTGCGTCGCAGGGACGCGTGACGCCGGGCCAATTGTCAGTGGCCCCCGGGATACTGACGCCATGACCACGGCACAGCATCTCGAGACCATCGACCGGCTCCTGACGCGTGACTTCCCCGAGGCCCGGGGGAGGACCGAGGTGGGCACGAGCGGGCCTGGCTACCACCTCGCCGAGCTGGGTGGCAGCCGGTGGTACGGCGACGAGGACGCCGCCGACCGCGCCGAGTGCGAGGAGCAGGTGTCGGCCGAGTACGGTGCGCTGGTGCACCGGCTGGAGGAGCGCTGGGGGCCGCCCGCCATGTTCAGCCTCGACAGCCTGCGGTTGCGGGAAGGCGGGGATGAGCCTGCGCAGCCGTGGTCGGAGATCGCCGCCACCACCGACCACCTGCACCTGTGGCGGGCCGGGGACCGCTGGGTGGCCGTCTACGCCGCGGCCTGGGGGGCCGACCACTCGCCGCAGCTGATGGCCGCGGTCACCGTGATCGACCCGCCCTAGGCGTCCGGCCGTTCCCCGGGTGCGGCCTCGGCTGCGGATTCGGCGGCCGCGCGGAGGCGGGCGTACTCCCGGGCCATGGTTTCCGCGGTCCAGTGGGCGTTGAGACCGCTGGGGTTGGGGAGGGCCCAGATGCGGGTGGAGCCGATGGTCCGCTCCTGCGGGCCTATGGCGGCACGCCTCTCGCCGAAGGCCGTGCGGTAGGCCGTGACGCCGGCGACGGCCAGCCAGTGGGGGCGCAGGCGCTCCACCTTGGCCCTCAGGATGCGGCCGCCCTCGATCAGCTCCTCCGTGCTCAGCTCGTCGGCGCGGGCCGTGGCGCGGGCGGCGACGTTGGTGATGCCGAGCCGGTAGGTCAGCAGCTCCTCCTGCTCCGCCGGGGCCAGGCGGCGGGGCGTGAAGCCGGCCAGGTGCAGGACGGGCCAGAAGCGGTTGCCGGGACGGGCGAAGTGGTGCCCCGTCGCGGCGGAGAGGAGACTCGGGTTGATTCCGCAGAACAGCACGCGCAGACCGCCCGCGACCACGTCGGGGACGACGCGGTCGCGGGCGGCTTCGAGATCCGCGCGGGTCAGAGGATCGACCCCGGCGCGTACCCGGCGGCCTCCGGGTACTGCTTGGCGATCGCCTCGATGCGGGAGACCACCGCCGAGACCTGGCTGCCGGCGGCGCCCGTGAAGGACAGCTTGTCGGCCATCAGGGCGTCGAGCTGCGCCCGGTCCAGCGGCATCCGCTCGTCCGCGGCCAGCTTGTCCAGCAGCTCGTTGCGCTCGGCACCCTGCTCGCGCATCGCGAGCGCGGAGGCCACCGCGTGCTCCTTGATGATCTCGTGGGCGA
Source organism: Streptomyces sp. NPDC090445 (assembly GCF_044769385.1). Classification (NCBI taxonomy): domain Bacteria; kingdom Bacillati; phylum Actinomycetota; class Actinomycetes; order Kitasatosporales; family Streptomycetaceae; genus Streptomyces; species Streptomyces sp. NPDC090445. The sequence goes on from NZ_JBIVXV010000003.1 coordinate 74,235, forward strand.
CCTCGCGGCCGACGCCGGACCGCACCGCGCCCATCAGGACCTTGGTGGTCGCGAGGAACGGCAGGTAGCGGTCGAGTTCGCGGGCCACGACGGCCGGGAAGGCGCCGAACTCGTCGAGGACCGTCAGGAAGGTCTCCAGCAGGCCGTCGAAGGCGAAGAACGCGTCCGGCAGCGCCACGCGGCGGACCACGGAGCAGGAGACGTCGCCCTCGTTCCACTGGTCGCCGGCCAGCTCGCCGGTCATCGAGGCGTAGCCGCGGAGGATGACCATGAGGCCGTTCACACGCTCGCAGGAGCGGGTGTTCATCTTGTGCGGCATCGCGGAGGAGCCGACCTGGCCCGGCTTGAAGCCCTCGGTGACGAGCTCGTGGCCGGCCATCAGGCGGATCGTCTTCGCGATGGACGACGGGGAGGCGGCCAGCTGCACCAGGGCGGTGACCACGTCGTAGTCGAGCGAGCGCGGGTAGACCTGGCCGACGGAGGTGAAGGCCTGGCCGAAGCCGAGGTGGTCGGCGATGCGCTGCTCCAGGTCGGCGAGCTTGGCGGCGTCGCCGCCGAGCAGGTCGAGCATGTCCTGGGCGGTGCCGACCGGGCCCTTGATCCCGCGCAGCGGGTAGCGGCCGAGCAGGTCCTCCAGGCGGTCGAAGGCGACCAGCAGCTCGTCGGCGGCGGTGGCGAAGCGCTTGCCGAGGGTGGTCGCCTGCGCGGCGACGTTGTGGGAGCGGCCGGCCATGACCAGCTCGGCGTGCTCGCCGGCGAGCTTGCCGAGGCGGGCGAGGACGGCGACCGTGCGGTTGCGGGCCAGCTCCAGGGAGAGCCGGATCTGCAGCTGCTCGACGTTCTCGGTGAGGTCGCGGGAGGTCATGCCCTTGTGGACGTGCTCGTGGCCGGCGAGGGCGTTGAACTCCTCGATGCGGGCCTTCACGTCGTGCCGGGTGACCTTCTCGCGCTCGGCGATGGAGGCGAGGTCGACGGTTTCCAGGACGCGCTCGTAGTCGGCGAGGGCGGCGTCCGGGACCTCGATGCCGAGGTCCTTCTGGGCGCGCAGCACGGCGAGCCACAGCCGCCGCTCCAGCGTCACCTTGTACTCGGGGGACCACAGGACGGCGAGCTCCGGGGAAGCGTAGCGGCCGGCCAGGACATTGGGGATGCGGGGCTTGGCTGTCACGTGTAGGGATTCTACTGGGGCCGATGCTGTGCGATTGCGCAGGTCGGGCGCCCGCCCCGGATTGTGCCTTGCTACGAGAGCCGCTCGCCCGCGGAGGCCTCGTACGGCAGCAGCTCCGGCCGCTTGGCCGGGCGGCCGTCACCGGAGGAGCGGCCGGTCAGCCGGCGGCCGATCCACGGCAGCAGGTGCTCCCGGGCGAAGCTCAGGTCCCGGGAGCGGCGCACGCCCCAGCCCGGCTGTTCGGCGGGCGGCAGCGCGGCGCGCCAGTCCTCTTCCGCCGGCAGTCCGAGAGTCTGCCAGACGGCCTCGGCCACCCGCCGGTGGCCCTCGCGTGTCAGGTGCAGCCGGTCCACGTCCCACAGGCGGGGGTCGCCGAGCACGGCGGCCCCGTACAGGTCGACCACCAGGGCGCCGTGCCGGGCGGCGAGCTCCTCGACGATGCCGAAGAGCTCTTCCATCCGGGGTCGGAAGCGCTCCATCACCGGGCCGTGGCGCCCCGGCGAGCGCATCAGCACCAGCGTCTTGCAGGAGGGGGCCAGCAGGCCGACGGCCTCCTCCAGGTGGCCGCGGACCCGGCCCATGTCGACCTTGGGCCGCAGGGCGTCGTTCAGCCCGCCCACCAGTGTCACCACGTCGGCGCGCATCGCCGCCGCCACCGGTGCCTGGTCCGTGGCGATCTGCCCGATCAGCTTTCCGCGGACCGCGAGGTTCGCGTAGCGGAAGTCCGGCTCGCGCGCGGCGAGCCGGGCCGCCAGCAGGTCGGCCCAGCCCCGGTAGGAGCCGTCCGGCAGCAGGTCGGACATGCCCTCGGTGAAGGAGTCGCCGACCGCGACGAAACTGGTGTAAGACGCATTCATCTTCATGGCGCAGCGATGCTACCGCGCGGTACGGATCATGTGGAGGCCGGGCGCCCGAACAGCTCGCGCAGCACGTCCTCCATCGTTACCAGCCCCGCCATCGTCCCGTCCGGGCCGAGGACCGCCGCCAGGTGCGTCCGGCTGCGCCGCATCGCGGTCAGCACGTCGTCCAGCGGGGTCTCCGCCCGCACCTGCGCGATCGGCCGCAGCGCCGGCACCGGGAACGGCTCCTCCCGCTCCGGCCCGTCCGCGTCCAGGGCGTCCTTGACGTGCAGGTACCCCAGGATCCTGGACTGCGGGTCGACCACCGGGAAGCGGGAGTACCCGGACGAGGCCGACAGCTGCTCCAGTTCCGACGGCGTGATGCCCACCCGGGCCGCGACGACCCGGTCCGCGGGCAGCACCACGTCGGTGACCGGCCGCCGGCCCAGCTCCAGGGCGTCGTACAGGCGCTCGCTCGCCCGGTCGTCGATGAGCCCCGCCGCGCTGGAGTCCTTCACGATCCGCGCGAGCTCGTCGTCGGAGAACGTCGCGGAGACCTCGCCCTTCACCTCGACCCGCAGCAGCCGCAGCAGCAGGTTGGCGAAGGCGTTCACCGCGAAGATCACCGGGCGCAGCGCCCGGGTGGCCGCGACCAGCGGCGGGCCGAGGAGCAGCGCGGTGCGCACCGGCTCGGACAGGGCCACGTTCTTCGGCACCATCTCGCCGAAGAGCATGTGCAGGTACGTCGCGAGCGTCAGCGCCACCACGAACGAGATGATGTGCGTCAGCCCTGACGGCACGCCGACGAGGTCGAACAGCGGGGTCAGCAGGTGGGCGATGGCCGGCTCGGCCACCACGCCCAGCACCAGGGTGCACAGGGTGATGCCCAGCTGCGCCGCCGCCATCAGGGCGGAGACGTGCTCCAGGCCCCACAGCACGGAGCGGGCCCGCCGGTCGCCCTGTTCGGCGTACGGCTCGATCTGGCTGCGCCGGACCGAGATCAGCGCGAACTCCGCGCCGACGAAGAAGGCGTTGACGACGAGGGTCGCCAGGCCGATCAGCAGTTGCAGCACGGTCATCGGTCGGCCTCCCCACCGGGCTCGTGCCCGGGAGCGGCCGGAGCGCGCAGCAGTACGCGCGCGGCGCGCCGCCCGCCGGCATCGACCACGTCGAGCTGCCAGCCCTCCAGCTCCAGGCTGTCGCCGGCGGCCGGGATCCTGCCCAGCTCGGTCGCTATCAGCCCGGCGAGGGTCTCGTAGGGGCCGTCGGGGACGCGCAGCCCGATCTGCCGGAGCTGGTCGGTCCGCGCGGCGCCGTCGGCGGCGTAGAGCTGCCGCCCGGAGGTGTCCGTGCCGGCCGGGGCCAGGTCCGGGGTTTCGAGCGGGTCGTGCTCGTCGTGCACCTCGCCGACGACCTCCTCCATGATGTCCTCCAGCGTGGCGACGCCGGCGGTGCCGCCGTACTCGTCGATCACGACGGCCATGGTCTGCTTGCCGGAGAGCCGGTCCAGCAGCCGGTCCACGGTGAGCGACTCCGGTACGAACAGCGGCGGGCGCAGCAGCTGCGCGACGGGGTGGCGGTGCCGGGCCTCGGCCGGCAGGGCGAGGACGTCCTTGATGTGGACGGTGCCGACGACGGTGTCGAGGCTCCCCCGGTACACCGGGAACCGCGACAGGCCGGTCGCCAGGGTCGCGTTGGCCACGTCCCCCGCGGTGGTCCGCACGTCGAGCGCGGTGACCTGGACGCGCGGGGTCATGACGTTCTCCGCGGTCAGGTCCGCGAGGTTGAGGGTCCGGACGAAGCGCTCGGCGGCTTCCCGCTCCAGGGCGCCGGCCTTGGCCGAGTGCCGGGCCAGGGCCACCAGTTCCTGCGGGGAGCGCGCGGAGGCGAGCTCCTCGGCCGGCTCCAGGCCGAGCCGGCGGACCAGGTGGTTCGCGGTGCGGTTCAGATGGCTGATGAACGGGCGGAACGCCCGGGTGAAGACCCGCTGCATGGTCGCCACCCGCTTGGCGATGGCCAGCGGGGAGGAGATCGCCCAGTTCTTGGGCACCAGCTCGCCGACGACCATCAGGACGACGGTCGACAGCACGGTGCCGAGGACCAGCGCGGTCGAGGAGGCGGCAGAGGCCGACAGGCCGATGGCCTCGAAGGGGCCCTGGAGCAGGGCGGCGATCGACGGCTTGGCGATCATGCCGATGATCAGGCCGGTCACGGTGATGCCGAGCTGGGCGCCGGACAGCTGGAAGGTCAGGCTGCGCACGGCGGCCAGGGCGCTCTCGGCACCGCGCTCACCGCGCTCGGCAGCCTGTTCGAGCTCGCTGCGCTCGACGGTGGTCAGGGAGAACTCGGCCGCGACGAACACCCCGCAGGCAAGGCAGAGCAGCAGCGCCACGACGAGCAGGAGCACTTCGGTCATCGATCCCTCACCTCCGTCCCATGGTCAGTCAGGAGGAGGGGCAGCGCGCGATGTCGCACGGCGCGGTGCCGGATACGGCGGTGTGGGTTACTGGGAGGCTCGTCCATGGGCGGACGCTCACACCTTTCACGGGATCTCGTCGGAGTGCAGCCGGATGCCCACCATGGTAAAGGAAAGGCAAAGTGACAGCGTCATCCTTTCGGCGGAGTGATCGCCGGATCCGACGGCGCCGGGGACGGCGCGCCGCCGCGATGGCGCAACGCGGAGCGCCCCGTCCGGGGACGGGGCGCTCGGTGTCGCGGCATGGCATGGCCTGCCGGGGCGGACGGGCCTGCCGGGGCTACAGGGCCGGCCAGGCGGCCAGGAAGGACGGCGCCGACCACGCGCCCCACAGCGAGGGGTCCAGCCAGGCCGGGGCCGCGGCCCGGAACTCCTCCGGGGCCAGTGCTCCGGAGCCCTCCGGCACCGCGCCCAGCAGCGGCAGCCCGGACGAGGAGGGCAGGTCCGCCAGGTTGCAGCGGCAGGCCAGGTCGGGGTCGGCGGGCCAGCTGCCGATGACCACGCCGAGGGCGGTCAGCTGCCGGGCCCGCAGTGCCTCGGCCGTCAGGGTCGTGGAGTTCAGCGTTCCGAGGGCCGCGGGGGCGACCACCAGGACGGGGGCGTCCATCAGCCGTGCCGCGTCGGCGAGGGTGTGCCCCGCCTCGTCGAAGCGGACCAGGAGGCCGCCTGCCCCCTCCACCAGGACGAGGTCGTGGGAGGCGGCGAGCTTCTCCGCGGCCTCCGCGATCCCGCCCGGGGAGAGCATCGGCAGCCCCGCCCGGCGCGCCGCCGTGTCCGGGGCCAGCGGCTCCGGATAGCGGGCCAGCTCCACGGCGGTGACGGACGGCCCGGCCAGGCGGACCGCATCGGCGGCGTCCCCCGGCACGCCCGGCTCCAGCCCGGTCTGCGCGGGCTTGAGCACCGCCACCGACCGCCCGGCGGCCGCGGCGCAGGCCGCGATCGCCGAGGTGACGACGGTCTTGCCGATCTCCGTGCCCGTTCCGGACACCACGATCACGGACACCTCAGCCCACCTCCGCGGCCGCGCACACCGCACGGCAGATCCGGGCGACGTCGGCGTCACCCGTCACGAACGGCGGCATCGTGTACACGAGGTCCCGGAAGGGGCGCAGCCACACGCCCTCGCGGACCGCGGCCGCCGTCGCCGCCGCCATGTCCACCTCGTGGTCCAGCTGGACCACGCCGATCGCGCCCAGCACGCGTACGTCCCGGACGCCCGGCAGCTCCCGGGCCGGGGCGAGGCCCTCCAGCAGCCCCGCCTCGATCCGCTTGACCTCGCGCTGCCAGTCCTGGCCGAGGAGCAGCTCGACCGAGGCCAGCGCCACGGCGGTGGCGAGCGGGTTGCCCATGAACGTCGGCCCGTGGGCGAGGACCGGCACCTCGCCCCGCGAGATGCCGGCCGCCACCCGCTCCGTGCACAGCGTGGCCGCCAGGGTGAGGTAGCCGCCGGACAGGGACTTGCCCAGGCACATCACGTCCGGGGTGATCCCGGCGTGGCCGGCCGCGAACAGGGCGCCGGTGCGGCCGAAGCCCGTCGCGATCTCGTCCAGGACGAGCAGGACGTCGTACTCGTCGCACAGCTCGCGCAGGACCCGCAGGTAGCCCGGGTTGTGGAAGCGCATGCCGCCGGCGCCCTGGACCACCGGCTCCACGATCACCGCGGCCAGCTCGTCGGCGTGCGCGGCGATCAGGGAGCGCAGGTGGGCGACGTAGGCGGGGTCCACCGGCGCGTCGAAGCCGCCCGGCGGGACGTCCGCGAACACCTGCCGCGGCAGGACCCCCGACCACAGCTCGTGCATGCCGCCGTCGGGGTCGCAGACGGCCATCGGCGTCCAGGTGTCCCCGTGGTAGCCGCCCCGCCAGGTCATCAGCCGGGTCTTGGACCGCCGGCCGGTGGAGCGCCAGTACTGCAGGCACATCTTCGCCGCGACCTCGACGGAGACGGAGCCCGAGTCGGCGAGGAAGACGTGCTCCAGGCCGGCCGGGGTGATCTCGACGAGCTTCGCCGCCAGCCGGACGGCGGGCTCGTGGGTGAGCCCGCCGAACATCACGTGGGACATGCGTCCGAGCTGGTCGGCCGCCGCCGCGTTGAGCACCGGATGGTTGTAGCCGTGGATCGCCGACCACCAGGAGGACATGCCGTCGACCAGCTCGTCCTGCCCCTGCGAGGGTTCGGCGAGCCGCAGCCGCACGCCCGAGGCGGAGGAGACGACCAGCGGCTCCTGCCGCCCCGGCATCGGGCCGTACGGGTGCCAGACGTGCTGCCGGTCCAGCGCGAGGAGTTCGGCGGCCGGCAGCGGGACGTGCGGGTCAGGCATTGGGGGCGAGGTCCGTCCCCGCGCCGCGGCGGCGCACCGTCACCAGGTCCGAGCGCAGCTCGCCGGCCGGGGCCTGCGCGAGGACGGGATCGGCCTCGACCGGGGCGGCGGGCTCGGCCTCACCACCGGCCTCACCGCCGGCACCGGCAGCGGCACCGGCCTCGGCCTCGGCCGCGGGCTCGTGTGCGTGGCCGGAGCAGCCGCCGCACGCCGAGCCGCAGCCGGCCTCCGCGGCCACGGAACCGCACGGTCCGTGCGCCGGGGCCGCCGCGTCCGCCCGGTGCGCGGGGAGGGTCTGCGTGCCGGCGCCCTCCACCTCGAAGCCCGCGTCGGCGATCATGTCGAGGTCGGCCTGGCCGGCCTGGCCCTCGCTGGTGAGGTAGTCGCCCAGGAAGATCGAGTTCACCACCTGCAGGGCCAGCGGCTGCATGCTGCGCAGGTGCACTTCGCGGCCGCCCGCGAGCCGGACCTCGATGTCGGGGCAGACGAACCGCACCATCGCGAGGATGCGCAGGCAGCGCTGCGGGGTGAGGTTCCACTCCTTGGCGAGCGGCGTGCCCTCGAACGGGATCAGGAAGTTGACCGGCACCGAGTCCGGGTCCAGCTCGCGCAGCGAGTAGACGACGTCGACCAGGTCCTCGTCCGTCTCGCCCATGCCGGCGATCAGGCCGGAGCAGGCGGACAGGCCCGCGGCGTGCGCCTTCTGCACGGTGTCGACCCGGTCCGCATAGGTGTGGGTCTGGGTGATCTGTCCGTACGTCGCCTCGGACGTGTTGAGGTTGTGGTTGTAGGCGTCGGCGCCCGCGTCCTTCAGGCGCTCCGCCTGACCGTCCGTGAGCAGGCCCAGGCAGGCGCAGACCTCGACGCCCTCGTTCTGCTCCTTGATGGCCTCGATGGTCTTGCCGACGCGCTCCACGTCCCGGTCCGTCGGGCCGCGCCCGCTCGCCACCAGGCACACGCGCTTGGCGCCGCCCGCGACACCGGCCGCGGCGGCCTTCGAGGCCTCGTCCGGCTTCAGCCAGGTGTACTTGAGGATGTCCGCCTTCGAGCCCAGGCGCTGGGAGCAGTACGAGCAGTCCTCCGGACAGAGCCCGGACTTCAGGTTGACCAGGTAGTTCAGCTTGACCCGACGCCCGAACCACCGGCGGCGCACCTTGCCGGCCGCGGCCACCACGTCGAGCAGTTCGTCGTCAGAGGTCGCCAGTACGGCGAGGGCCTCTTCGCGGGTCGGCAGCTCGCGCCGCAGTCCCTTGTCCACCAGGGTGTTCAGCAGATCCATGAGGGCGATCCTGGACCACGCGACCACTCCCGGCCAAGGAGAGATCGCACAACATGGCCGGAACGGAGTGTGTGTATTGCCACACCAGACACTCGGGTATCGGCCGTTAGGGTCGGGCGACGCCTGTGGACAGCCGACAAATCGCGAGGACCAGATGCCCCAGCAGAGCCGCGAGCCCGAGGACGTGTTCGCGTGGATCGATGCCGCCGAACGGGCCAGGGAGCAGGCCGGGCTCGTGCGGACCCTGCGCCCGCGTCCCGCCGACTCGCCGCTGCTCGACCTCGCGAGCAACGACTACCTGGGCCTGTCCCGGCACCCGGAGACCGTGCGCGGGGCCTGTGAGGCGGCCGCCCGGTGGGGCGCCGGGGCCACCGGATCGCGCCTGGTCACCGGTACGACCGAGCTGCACGGGGAGCTGGAGCGGGAACTCGCGGACTTCTGCGGTTTCGAGGCCGCGCTCGTGCTGTCCTCCGGCTACGCGGCCAACCTCGCCGCCGTCACCGCGCTCAGCGACCGCGGCACCCTCGTCGTCTCCGACGCCGGGAACCACGCCTCCATCGTCGACGGCTGCCGGCTCTCGCGCGCCGCGACCGCGGTGACCCCGCACGCGGACCCGGAGGCCGCGCTCAAGACGCTTGCCGCGCACGAGGGACGGGCGCTGCTGGTCAGCGACTCGGTGTTCTCCGTCGACGGGGACGCGGCGCCGCTCGCCGGCTACGCCGCGGCCTGCCGCGAGGAGGGTGCGGCGCTGGTCGTGGACGACGCCCACGGCCTGGGCGTGCTGGGCGAGGGCGGCCGCGGCGCGCTGCACGCCGCCGGACTGGCGGGCGCGCCCGACGTGGTCGCCACGCTGACGCTCTCGAAGTCCCTGGGCAGCCAGGGCGGTGCCGTCCTCGGCCCCGCCAAGGTGATCCGGCACCTGGTCAACACGGCCCGGACCTTCATCTTCGACACCGGTCTGGCCCCGGCCGCCGCGGGCGCGGCGCTGGCGAGCCTGCGGCTGCTGCGGCGCGAACCGGAGCGCGCCGGGCAGGCCCGCGAGGTGGCCCGCCTGCTGTACGGGCGGCTCACCGCGTCCGGCCTGACCGCGGCCCGGCCGGACGCGGCCGTGGTGTCGGTGCGGGCCCCGTCGGCCCCGGCGGCACTGCGCTGGGCCGCCGACTGCCGCGAGGCGGGTCTGTCCGTGGGGTGTTTCCGGCCGCCGTCGGTGCCGGACGGCATCTCCCGGCTGCGGCTGACCGCCCGGGCCGATCTCACGGGGGACGAGATCGACCGGGCCGTCGAGACGATCCTGCGGACCGCCCCGGCCGGGGCGACGGACGCGCCCTAGGGCGTCATACGGGCACGTCGGCCCGTACCGAGGCGAGGAAACCCGCCCAGGCCGGCCCGGTGAAGAGCACAGCCGGGCCGTCCGTCCTCTTGGAGTCGCGGACGGCCAGCAGGCCGCCGCCGAGGACGGCGGTTTCCACGCAGTTGTTCATTCCGGTACTGCGGCTGCTCCGCCGCCACCGGGCTCTGGTCAGAAGTCCGCCGGGGGAGAGGGGGGTTGCGGACACGGGGGTGCCTCCTTACGCGTCGTCAGCCAGGGAGCTGATGAGATCCGACGAGTCCTGGGGCGGGAGGGCGTGCGCCTGGATGGTGCGGAACGCGGCGCTGTACGCCTCGAGGTCTTCCTTCCGCTCCAGATAGAGGCTACTCGTCAAATGGTCGAGTACCACCACATCCAGATCGGCAATGTTCGGAAATGAGAAGATGACGAACGGTCCGGTCAGGCCGAGATGGCCCCCCACGCTGAACGGCAGCACCTGCAGCCGCACTTGGGGCAACCGCGTCACCTCCACCAGGTGTCGCAGCTGCGCCGCCATCACCCCCGGCCCCCCGATCTGCCGCCGCAGCACCGCCTCGTCCAGGACGGCGCTCAGCTCCAGCGGCGGATCGGCCCGCAGCACCGCCTGCCGGGCCAGCCGTACGTCGACCAGCGCGTCCACCTTCGGCTCCGGCAGCCCGCCCAGCGCGGCGCGGGTCACGGCCCGGGCGTACTCGGCGGTCTGCAGCAGGCCGGGCACCACGGAGAGCTCCACGGTGCGGGCCGCCCGGGCGCCCGCCTCCAGGCTGATGAAGTCCCGGTACTCCTGCGGGAGCAGGCCGCGGTAGTCGTGCCACCACTGGCGGCCGCGGCCGTTGCCGCCGCCGGGTCCGGGACCGGCGGCCGAGACCGAGAGGGCCTCCAGCAGGGCGCGCTGCTCGGGGCTGACGACCTCTCCGTAGGCGTCGAGCAGGCGGCCGATGTCCTCCGGTTTCACGCCGCTCCGGCCGGTTTCGATGCGGCTGATTTTCGACTGGTGCCAGCCCATGATGCGCGCCGCCTCGCCACTGGTGAGTCCGGTACGGTCGCGCAGGGTGCGCAGTTCCTCGCCGAGCTTGCGCCGACGCACCGCGGGGCCATGCTGCATACCCGCCTCCTTCCACCGGCACAGCTCGCACCAGTCTGCCGTCCAAATACGCTCTTCCGTAGCAGAGTTCACCGCATTGGGCGACAGATATATGCATATCTTGGGTGAACGGCCGCTCCCACGGGACGATGGGTGGCACTCTGGCGTCCAGCACAGACCCGGGGCGGTTCCGCTCCGGTGGGAAAGGGACCGTCGCCATGGCAGACCACCAGGAAGCATCCGTCACTCTGCCGAGCGATCCCGCCTCGGTCGCCGCCGCCCGCCGCTACGTCGCGGACGTCCTCCTCGAATGGGGGCTGCCGGACGGTGCCGACACCGCCGACAGCGTCCGGCTGATCGTCTCGGAGCTGGCCACCAACGCCGTGCAGCACACCTTCGGGCAGTCGCCCACCTTCACCGTCGAAGTCCGGCTGGAGCGGGGCGAGTGGCTCCGGGTCGGGGTCACCGACAGCCACCCGCGCTGGCCGCGGCGGCTCCCGGCCGCCGTCCAGCAGGACAACGGCCGGGGCATGGTCATCATCCGCTGGCTCACCGCGGAGGCGGGCGGACGGCTCTCGGTCAGCCCCACCGAGGACGGCGGCAAGACGGTGTGGATCGCCCTGCCCTGGCCGGCCGGGGCCCCGGCCCGCACCGCCGGCACGTGCTGACGCCGGCCGGTGCCCTGAGCGCTCCGCGGGAGGGGCTGCGATGGGCCGGCGGTCGCCTGCGGGCCCGTTGCGGCCGGTCGCGCAGTTCCCCGCGCCCCTTCGGGGCGCTGCCGAACCGCAGCCGACTCCGCCGCGACCGCTCAGCCGCGCTCGGAGGCGCTCCGCTCGATGCACAGCTCGTTGCCCTCCGGGTCGGCGAGCACCGCCCAGCCCGTCACGGCGGACCAGAACGAGGCGGTTGCGTAAGGGTCCAGGGCGTCGGAGGTGATGTGGCGTACCGGATTGCGGAACATGCGACTCCTCCGGGGCGGCTCCCGGGTGCCCGTATACGGAACCGGCCGTAGCCGACCCGCAGGGCGAACCGGGTGCCTGCACGAAACGTGGGTTAACGCGACGGAAAAGCGCGCCGCCTAGCGTGGGCGGCCGCGGCCTTCCGTCAATGATCACCCATCCGCCGGCAAAGAGCCGGTACTCGGGACGGAAAGCCTTCCTCTGTATGGGGCAAGACCCGCTTGGCTCGGAAATGTGCAGGTCAACAGAGAGTTGACGGCCGTTAGGGTCGCCTGGGCCCCTCGCCCGACCCTTCCCGGAAGCTGGTGATACGCGTGCACCTCACCCCGCACGAGCAGGAGAGACTGCTCATCCACGTGGCCGCGGACGTGGCCGCGCGGCGCAAGGCGCGCGGAGTCCTCCTCAACCACCCCGAAGCGGTGGCCCTGATCACCTCGCACATCCTCGAAGGGGCCCGGGACGGGCGGACCGTGGCCGAGCTCATGGCCTCCGGCCGCACCGTGCTCGGCCGCGCCGACGTGATGGAGGGGATCCCCGAGATGATCCACGACGTCCAGGTCGAGGCGACCTTCCCGGACGGCACCAAACTCGTCACCGTCCACGACCCGATCGTCTGAAGGGCAGCAGCCGCATGATCCCCGGCGAGATCGTCCACGGGGACGGCCCGGTGCGCCTGAACGAGGGCCGCCCCGTCACCCGCATGACCGTCCTCAACTCCGCCGACCGGCCCGTCCAGGTCGGCTCGCACTACCACTTCGCCGAGGCCAACCCCGGCCTCGACTTCGACCGCCCGGCCGCCCGCGGGCTCCGGCTGAACATCGCCGCCGGCACCGCCGTCCGCTTCGAGCCGGGCATCCCGGTCGAGGTGGAACTCGTGCCGCTCGGCGGACTGCGCGCCGTGTGGGGGCTGCGCGGGGAGACCGGGGGGCCGCTCGATGGCTGAGCTGGAACGCGGGGCGTACGCCGACCTCTTCGGGCCCACGACCGGGGACCGGATCCGGCTGGCCGACACCGACCTCTTCGTCGAGATCGAGGAGGACCTCTGCGGCGGCCCGGGGCGCTCGGGCGACGAGGCCGTCTTCGGTGGCGGCAAGGTCATCCGCGAATCCATGGGGCAGGCCCGCACCACCCGGGCCGAGGGCGCCCCCGACACGGTGATCACGGGAGCCGTGGTCCTCGACCACGGGGGCATCGTCAAGGCCGACATCGGCATCCGCGACGGCCGGATCTGCGGCATCGGCAAGGCCGGCAACCCGGACACCATGGACGGCATCGACCCCGCCCTCGTCATCGGCCCCGAGACCGAGGTCATCGCGGGCAACGGGAAGATCGTCACGGCCGGGGCCATCGACGCCCACGTCCACTTCATTTCCCCGACCGTCGTCGAGGAGGCCCTCTCCTCCGGCATCACCACCCTGGTCGGCGGCGGCACCGGACCTGCCGAGGGCACCAAGGCCACGACCGTCACCCCGGGCTCCTGGCACCTTGCCCGCATGTTCGCGGCGCTGGAGGCCTACCCGGTCAACATCGGCCTGCTCGGCAAGGGCAACACCACCTCCCGCGAGGCGATGCACGCCCAACTGCGCGGCGGCGCACTCGGCTTCAAGATCCACGAGGACTGGGGGGCCACCCCGGCCGCGATCGACGCCTGCCTCGGCGTCTGCGAGGAGACCGGGGCCCAGGTCGCGATCCACACCGACACCCTCAACGAGGCCGGATTCGTCGGCGACACCCTCGCCGCCGTCGCCGGACGGACCATCCACGCGTACCACACCGAGGGCGCCGGCGGCGGCCACGCCCCCGACATCATCACCGTGGTCTCCGAGCCGAACGTGCTGCCCAGCTCCACCAACCCGACCCGGCCGCACACCGTCAACACCGTCGAGGAGCACCTCGACATGCTGATGGTCTGCCACCACCTCAACCCGGCCGTTCCCGAGGACCTCGCCTTCGCCGAGTCCCGGATCCGGCCCTCCACCATCGCCGCGGAGGACGTCCTGCACGACCTCGGCGCGATCTCCATCATCTCCTCCGACTCCCAGGCCATGGGCCGCGTCGGCGAGGTCGTGCTGCGCACCTGGCAGACGGCCCACGTGATGAAGCGCCGGCGCGGCTTCCTGCCCGGCGACGGGCCCGCCGACAACCACCGGGCCCGCCGCTACGTCGCCAAGTACACAATCAACCCGGCCGTGGCACAGGGGCTCGCCCGCGAGATCGGCTCGGTGGAGACCGGCAAGCTCGCCGACCTCGTGCTGTGGAACCCGGCCTTCTTCGGGGTCCGGCCCGAGACCGTCATCAAGGGCGGCCAGATCGCGTACGCGCAGATGGGCGACGGCAACGCCTCCATCCCCACCCCGCAGCCGGTGCTGCCCCGCCCGATGTTCGGCGGCCGCGGCCTGGCGCCCGGACGCAACTCCGTCAACTTCACCGCGCAGGCCGCCCTCGACGACGCCCTGCCCGAACGGCTCGCACTCGGCAAGGAGTTCGTCCCCATCGAGACGACCAGAAAGGTGACCAAGGCAGACATGCGCAACAACGACGCCATGCCGAGGGTCGAGGTCGACGCCGACACCTTCACCGTCACCATCGACGGCGAGGCCGTGGAGCCCGCGCCCGCCGCGGAACTCCCCATGGCCCAGCGGTACTTCCTCTTCTGATGGGACGCGCCGCACTGCTCGTCCTCGCCGACGGCCGCTTCCCCGCCGGAGGGCACGCCCACTCCGGCGGGGCGGAGGCCGCCTGCAAGGCGGGCCGGATCCACGACGCCGCCTCCCTGGAGGACTTCTGCCGCGGCCGCCTCCACACGGCCGGGCTCACCGCCGCCGCCCTCGCCGCGGCCGCCGCCCTCGGGCTCGACCCGGCCGTGCTCGACGCCGCCGCCGACGCCCGCACCCCCTCGCCCGCGCTGCGCACCGCCGCCCGGCGGCTCGGCCGGCAGTTGCTGCGGGCCGCCCGCGCCACCTGGCCCGCCGCCGAACTCGAATCCCTCGCCGCGGCGTTCCCGCGCGGGGCGCACCAGCCCGTGGTGCTCGGGCTCACCGCCCGGGCGGCCGGGCTCGGGCCGCTGGACGCCGCGCACGTGGCGGCGTACGAGAGCATCGGCGGGCCGGCCACCGCCACCGTGCGGCTGCTCGGCCTGGACCCCTTCGAGGCGAGCGGCGTCCTGGCCCGCCTCACCCCCGAGCTCGACGACGTGGCCGACCGGGCCGCGCGGGCCGCGCACCGGGCCCGGGCCGAAGGACCGGACGCCCTGCCCGCGGCCTCCTCGCCGCTGCTGGACATCGCGGCCGAGATCCACGCCGGCTGGCCGGTACGGCTCTTCGCGTCCTGAGGGACCCGACGGCTGCGACGGCTCCATCGGTTTCACCGGCTCCACCGGCTCCTACGCCCCGGCCGCACCGGCCGCCCCGGGCGTCCCCCACGCCACCTGACCACCTCCACGACCACCGGGAGACCCACCCATGCACCTCGACCACGGCACGGCCTACCCCGAGCGCCACACCCACAGCGCCGCGCCCCGCCGGGCGGACGGCTCGCGCCGCGCCCTGCGCATCGGGCTCGGCGGACCCGTCGGCTCCGGCAAGACGGCCACCGTCGCCGCCCTCTGCCGGGCCCTGCGCGCCGAAGTGTCCATGGCCGTCGTCACCAACGACATCTACACCCGTGAGGACGCCGAGTTCCTGCTGCGCGAGGCCGTGCTGCCGCCGGAGCGGATCACCGCCGTGGAGACCGGCGCCTGCCCGCACACCGCCATCCGCGACGACATCTCCGCCAACCTGGAGGCGGTGGAGGAACTGGAGGAAGCCCACCGGCAGACCGCCCCGCTCGGCCTGATCCTCGTCGAGTCCGGCGGGGACAACCTGACCGCCACCTTCTCCCGCGGACTCGTCGACGCCCAGGTCTTCGTCATCGACGTGGCGGGCGGCGACGACATCCCGCGCAAGGGCGGGCCCGGCGTCACCACGGCCGACCTGCTCGTCGTCAACAAGACCGACCTCGCCCCCCACGTCGGCTCCGACCTGGACCGGATGGCCCGCGACGCCGCCGAGCAGCGCGGCGGACTGCCCGTCACCTTCCAGTCCCTGCGGGGCGCTGACGGGATCGCCCCGGTGGCCGCCTGGGTGCGGGAGCGGCTCGCCGCCTGGGCCGTACGGTGACCAGCGCGCCCCCCGCCGCCCCGCCCGCCGCACCTCCGGCATCCCCCGCCCCGCCTGCCACAGCCCCCGCCACAGCCCCCGCCCCGCCCGCGGCGACCGGGCTGCGGGCCACCGCCCGGATCCGTGCCGCCGCCGACGGCCGCGGCGGCACCGCCCTGCCCGTGCTCACCGGCGAGGGGCCGCTCGCGCTGCGCCGCACCCGGGGCACCGGAGCCGAGGCGGGCGTCATGCTGGTCGGCGCCATGAGCGCCCCGCTGGGCGGCGACCACCTCGCGGTGGAGGCCGACGCCGGACCCGGGGCACAGCTCGCCCTGGCCTCGGCCGCCGCCACCCTGGCGCTGCCCGGCCGCGGTGGCGAGCCCGCGCGGTACGACGTGCGCATCACCGCGGCCGAGGACGCGGCGGTGCGCTGGCTGCCCGAGCCGCTCGTCTCGGTGCGCGGCAGCGACCTGCGGGTGCGGACCCGCGCCGAACTCGCCCCCGGCGCCCGGCTGCTGCTGCGCGAGGAGCAGGTGCTGGGCCGTACGGGGGAGGAGTCGGGCCTGCTGCGGAGCCGGCTCACCGTGGTCCGGGACGGGCGCCCGCTGCTGGACCAGGAGCTGGCCTGCGGCCCGGGCGCGCCCGGCGGCTGGGACGGCCCGGCGGGGCTCGCGGGGCACCGGTCGGTCGGTCAGCTCCTGGTCGTGGACCCGCGGTTCGCCCGGGAGGCGCCGGCCGCCGCGGTGCTGGGGGAGTTCGCCGCGGTCACCCCGTTGGCCGGACCCGCCGTGCTGGTCACGGCACTTGCGCCGGACGCGCTGCGGCTGCGCGGTCTCCTCGACGCGGCGTGTCGCACGTACGGCTGGTGACCGCGGGGCGAAGCTGGGACGAACCAGACACCGCTGAGCGGTACATGCCGTGCCGGTTATCGGGTTGGCAAAGAACATGACCTTGACCTGTTGTCAGGTGTAGGTCAGGCGAAAAGATCCCCTGTAGATGCGCACGACCTACGCACGACCAACCCGACGTGACCCGGCCGCTTCCGGCCGGACCTGATCCAGGGGGAACGACCACGTGATACGCAATGCAGCGCTGGGGAGCGCTGCCACTCTGATCACCGGAGCACTCGCCGCCGGCCTGCTGCTGGCCCCGCCGGCCGCCGCGGCGACCACGGGCAACAGCGCGGTCCCGGAGGCGCTCGGCGTCCAGATCGCCGCTGCGCGGGCCGCCCGGGCCGGCATCGAGTGGAAGGACTGTCCTGCCGACTGGGGCCTCGCCGCCCCCATCCAGTGCGGCTGGGTCAAGGTTCCGCTCGACTACGCGAAGCCGTTCGGCAAGACCATCGACATCGCGGTGGACCGTGCCGTCAGCACCGGCACCAAGGAAGAGCGCCAGGGCGCGCTCCTCTACAACCCCGGCGGCCCCGGCGGTTCCGGCATGCGCTTCCCGCGCCGGTCCACCACCGGCTCCGCGCTGTGGGTGAACACCGCCAAGGCGTACGACTTCGTGGGCTTCGACCCCCGCGGTGTGGGCCACTCGACGCCCATCTCGTGCGTCGACCCGCAGGAGTTCGTCAAGGTTCCGAAGGCCGACCCGGTCCCGGACACCGAGGCCGACAAGACCGCCCAGCGCAAGCTCGCCGCGGAGTACGCGGACGGCTGCAAGGAGCGCAGCGGCGAGATGCTGCCGCACATGACCACGCCGAACACCGCGCGCGACCTGGACGTCATCCGCGCCGCGCTCGGCGAGAAGAAGCTGAACTACCTCGGCGTCTCGTACGGCACGTACCTCGGCGGGGTCTACGCGACCCTGTTCCCGACGCACGTGCGCCGCATGATCGTCGACAGCGTCGTCGACCCGTCGACGGACAACATCTGGTACGAGGCCAACCTCGGCCAGGACGTCGCCTTCCAGATGCGCTGGAACGACTGGCAGGCGTGGGTCGCCAAGAACGACGCGACCTTCCACCTCGGCGACACCCCCGCCAAGGTCGAGGCGAAGTGGCAGCAGCTGCGCGCCCAGGCCAAGGCCAAGCCGCTCGGCGGCGTCGCCGGCCCGGCCGAGCTGATCGGCTTCTTCCAGAGCGCCCCGTACTACGACTCCTCGTGGGTCCCGGTCGCGCAGGCCTTCAGTGCCTGGGCCGCCGGTGACGAGAAGCCGCTGATCGAGGCCGTCACCCCGGACCTGTCCGACACCGCCGGCAACGCCGCCTCGGAGAACAGCAACGCGGTCTACACTGCGGTCGAGTGCGCCGATGCCAAGTGGCCGACCAGCTGGTCGAAGTGGAACCGGGACAACACCGAGCTGCACAAGAAGTACCCGTTCCTGACCTGGTCGAACGCGTGGATGAACCTGCCCTGCGCGACCTGGAAGTCCAAGCAGCACACCCCGATCGAGGTCGGCGCCAAGCGCGGCCTGCCGCCGGTGCTGATCGTCCAGGCCGAGCGTGACGCCGCCACCCCGTACAAGGGCGGTGTCGAGCTGCACCGCCGCCTCGCCGGCTCGCGCCTGATCACCGAGAAGGCCGCCGGCTCGCACGGTGTCACCAGCCTGGTGAACCCCTGCATCAACACCCGGGTGGACGCCTACCTGCTGCAGGGCAAGGTCGACGCCAAGGACGTGGTGTGCGATCCGCACGCCGCCCCGGTCGCGCCGGCCCCGGCCGCCGCGAAGTCGCTGACGAAGGCCCCGGCGTCGGACTTCCCGGCGCGCGAGGAGCTGCCGGCCGTCCGGTAACCCCGGCGGACGGCACTGCGGCCCGCGGCGGCGGTCCCCCCGCCGCCGCGGGGCGCAACAGGTGTGACGGGAGAAGGCTCAGCGCGTTCTGCGCCGGGCCTTCTTCCGTGCTTCCTCCTCCTCGGCCTTGACCTCGCCGGCGTACCGGTCGACGTACTCCTGGCCGGACAGGTCGAGGACGGCGTACATGATCTCGTCGGTGACCGCCCGCAGCACCGCCCGCTCGCCCTCCATCCCGGCGTACCGCGAGAAGTCCATGGGCCGGCCGAAGCGGATGGTGACCCGCCGGACCTTCGGGATCTTCTTCCCGGGCGGCTGGATCTCGAAGGTGCCGAGCATCGCGCACGGGACGACCGGCACCCCGGCGCCCAGCGCCATCGCCGCCACCCCCACCTTGCCCTTGTACAGCCGACCGTCGTGCGAGCGGGTGCCCTCCGGGTAGATGCCCAGCAGCTCGCCCCGGGCCAGCACGCCCAGCCCCTCGCGGAGCGCGGCCTGCCCGGCGTCCCGGCCCGACCGGTCCACCGGGATCTGCCCGGCGCTGCGGAAGAAGAACGCGGTCAGCCGGCCCTTCAGCCCCGGCCCGGTGAAGTACTCCGCCTTGGCGAGGAAGGTGATCCGCCGCTTCAGGATCGCGGGCATCAGGAAGTGGTCGGAGAAGGACAGGTGGTTGCCGGCGACGATCGCGGCCCCCTCGGCCGGGACGTTCTCCAGCCCCTCGATCCGCGGCCGGAACAGCAGCCGCAGCAGCGGGCCGAGGAACACGTACTTGAGCAAGTGGTAGAACACCAGGCCGCTCCCGTCGCTGTCCGGTTGTCACCGCCATCGTACGGACAGCAGTCGCCGGACCGGAGGGGTCGCGCGCGGGTGGGCACGCCGCGCGGACCGCGCCGCGCCGCGTTCAGGTCAGTTGTTGCCGGCGGCTGCCATTCCGGCGGTGAGGACGCCCAGCACCACCCAGCCGAACCACAGCCAGCCATTGCTGCCGAGCGCCACGGAGTACGTCGCGACGGCCACCAGGGCGGCGAAGGTCATCACGGCCATCGCCTTGACGGAACCGGTCATGCCCCATGGTGGCCCCGAAAGCGGGTCGGGCGCTACTGGCCACGCGTGCGCAGCGAGGCGAGATAGGCGTTGTACGCCTCCAGCTCCCGGTCGCCGTCGCGCTCCGCGGCCCGGTCGGCGCGCTTCGCCGCCCGCTGCTCGGAGTGGTACCACTGGTACATCAGGGCGATCAGCACCAGCACCGAGGGGATCTCGCTGAAGGCCCACGCGATGCCGCCGCCCCACTGCTGGTCGAGCAGCGGGTCGATGCCCAGGGAGGCCGGCGGGTTCCGGTACGTGCCGATCATCGGCTCGCTCGCCATCATCAGCGCGATGCCGAAGAAGGCGTGGAAGGGCATGCCGGCGAAGAGCTCCAGCATCCGCATCACGTAGCCGGGGCGGTGCGGGCCCGGGTCCACGCCCATGATCGGCCAGAAGAAGACCAGGCCGACGGCCAGGAAGTGCACCATCATCCCGATGTGCCCGGGCTTGCTCTCCATCAGGAAGTCGAAGAGCGGGGTGAAGTAGAGGGCGTAGAGGCTGGCGATGAACATGGGGATGGTGAACGCCGGGTGGGTGATGATCCGCATGTAGCGGCTGTGCAGCAGCATCAGCAGCAGCTCACGGGGCCCCTTGCGGCCGCGCCCGGCCGGCGGCAGCGCGCGCAGGGCGAGCGTCATCGGCGCGCCCAGCAGCAGCAGGATGGGGGAGAGCATGCTGATCACCATGTGCTGGACCATGTGCACGCTGAACATGACCATGCCGTAGTCGTTCAGCTTGGTGCACATCACCAGGGCCACGCTCAGCACGCCGGCGGTGAAGGCCACGGTCCGGCCCACCGGCCACGCGTCCCCGCGCCTGCGCAGCCGCACCACGCCCCACACGTACAGGCCGAGGCCCAGCAGCGAGCCGATCAGGAAGAACGCGTCGAAGGAGAACTCCAGGCCCCGCCCGAGGGTGAACGGCGGCAGGTCCATGTTGTGCATGTCCATGCCGTGACCGCTGTGATCCATCTGTCCACTCCTCTTGACCTGTGGTGCCCCACCACAGTAGTGCCGCCCCCGGACGCGGCTGCGTCCGGGGGCGGTTCCACAAGAGGGGAAAAGGTCACAGAACGGTCTGCGCCTCGTCGTACCGCTGCGCGGGCACGGTCTTGAGGGTGGACGTGGCCTCGGAGAGCGGCACCATCACGATGTCGGTGCCGCGCAGCGCGGTCAGCATCCCGAACTCGCCGCGGTGCGCGGCCTCCACCGCGTGCCAGCCGAAGCGGGTGGCGAGGACCCGGTCGTACGCGGTCGGGGTGCCGCCGCGCTGGACGTGGCCCAGGATGACCGGGCGGGCCTCCTTGCCCAGGCGCCGCTCCAGCTCGACGGCGAGCAGGTTGCCGATGCCGGCGAAGCGCTCGTGGCCGTACTGGTCGGTGCCGCCCTCGGTGAAGTCCATGCTGCCGGGGCGCGGCTTGGCGCCCTCGGCGACCACGACGATCGCGAAGCGCTTGCCCGCGGAGAACCGCTCGCCGACGATCCGCGTCAGCTCCTCGATGTCGAAGGGGCGCTCCGGCACGACGATCGCGTGGGCGCCGGCGGCCATGCCCGAGTGCAGGGCGATCCAGCCGGTGTGGCGGCCCATGACCTCCACGACCATCACGCGCTGGTGCGACTCGGCGGTGGTCTTCAGCCGGTCCAGGGCCTCGGTGGCGACGCCGACGGCCGTGTCGAAGCCGAAGGTGACGTCGGTCGAGGCGATGTCGTTGTCGATGGTCTTCGGGACGCCGACGATCGGCAGCCCGGCCTGCGACAGCAGGTTCGCGGCCTTCAGGGTGCCCTCGCCGCCGATCGGGATGATCGCGTCGAGGCCGAGGTCGGCCACGTGGCCGCGGGCCCGCTCCACGCCGTCCCGCAGGTGGGCGGGCTGGACACGGGAGGAGCCGAGGACGGTGCCGCCACGGGCCAGGATGCCCGCGACCGAGTCGAGGTCGAGCTTGCGGTAGTCGCCCTCCAGCAGGCCCTTCCAGCCGTCGTGGAAGCCGATCACCTCGTCGTCGTGGTCGACGACGGCGCGGTGGACGACGGAACGGATGACGGCATTGAGGCCGGGGCAGTCGCCGCCGGAGGTGAGCACGCCGATGCGCATGGCAGGGAACCTTTGCAACGTGGGCCGACGACCGGACCACGTCGTCCGGTTGGAACTACCCGTCACCCTACTAGCGGATCGGCACCCCGCTGAACCAAGCTCCACATGCTGGTCATGATCGTCGTACAAAC
Organism: Streptomyces sp. NPDC090445; assembly: GCF_044769385.1. Taxonomy (NCBI): domain Bacteria; kingdom Bacillati; phylum Actinomycetota; class Actinomycetes; order Kitasatosporales; family Streptomycetaceae; genus Streptomyces; species Streptomyces sp. NPDC090445. The sequence goes on from NZ_JBIVXV010000003.1 coordinate 95,886, forward strand.
GCACCTCGGCCCGGACCCCCCAAGGGAATCCGGGCCGAACGCAGGCTCGCGCGCGGGTTGCGCGGGCCGCGGAGGGGCTGTGCGGACTGCGCCGGCTACGCGGGCTGCGTGGCCGACGCGATGCGCTCCGCGCGGAGCGCGTCGTACCACCGGTCGTCGATGGGCGGCAGCGCGTTGACGTCGAGGGCCAGCTTCAGCAGCAGGTCCGCGATCAGCGGGTTGCGGGCCATGACGGGGCCGTGCATGTACGTGCCGAACACCGTGTCGTTGTACGCGCCCTCGGTGCCGTCGCCGGTGCCGTTGCCGCGGCCCAGCCGGGTGCGGGCGAACGGCTTGGCCGACGGGCCGAGGTGGGTGACGCCCTGGTGGTTCTCGAAGCCGGTCAGCTGCGGCAGGCCCAGCTGCGGGTCGATGTCGGCCAGCACGTCGCCGACGCACCGCTCGCCCTCGCCGCGGACGGTGACGACGTCCAGCAGGCCGAGGCCCTGCTGGCGCTCGCCCATGTCGTTGACGAACTCGTTGCCCAGGATCTGGTACCCGGCGCAGACGGAGAAGACGATCGCCCCGTTCGAGACGGCCCGCTCCAGACCGCCGTCGCGCACCAGGCGCTCCGCGGCCAGGCGCTGCGGGCGGTCCTCACCGCCGCCGATCAGGTAGATGTCGCCGGACGTCGGGATGGGCTGGTCGCTGCGCACGTCCACGCGCTGCACGTCCAGGCCGCGCTGGCGCGCCCGGCGCTCCACGACGAGAACGTTGCCCTGGTCTCCGTACGTGCTGAGCAGGTCGGGGTAGACCCACACCAGACGCAGGCTGTTGTCGCTCATGCTCATGTCCTCTGGGTTCCGATCCCGGTGCTAGTTGCCGACCCGGCGGCGGACGTCCTGGAAGGCGGTGTAGTTGGCGATCAGCTCGATCTGCCCGGGCGGCGCCAGCTGCACGGCCTCGTCGAGGGTGTCGCAGACCCGGAAGTCCAGGCCCGCGACCTCCAGGCGGACCGCCAGGTCCAGCCTGCGGTCGCCGATCACGAAGATCGGGTGGCCGGCGAGGCGCGGGTAGTCCACGTCCCACAGCCAGGAGGTGTCGGTGCCGTCGGCGCCGCGCGCGTTCACCGACAGGATCACCGGGGCCGGGGGCCCGTCGATCAGCGAAAACGTTTCGAGCCAGCCCGCCGGGTTCTTCGCGAGCAGCAGCCGCAGCTCACGGCCCTGGAAGGAGACCACGTCGTAGCGGCCGGCGACGGCCTGCACCTGGTACATCCGCTCCAGCGCGACCTGCGGCGGCACGCCGAAGACGGCGGCCACGGCGGCCGAGGTGGCCGCGTTCGCCTTGTTGGCGCGGCCCGGCAGCTGGAGGTGGATCGGCCACGCCGAGCCGTGCGGGTCCAGGACGTGGTCGCCGGAGAGCACCCAGGTCGGGGTGGGGCGGCGGAAGCCGCACTCGCCGCAGAACCAGTCGTCGCCGGGGCGCTGCATCACACCGCCGCAGGAGGGGCACGACCAGGCGTCGTCCTTCCACTCCTGGCCGGCGGCGACCCAGACCACGTTCTGCGAGGACGAGGCCGCCCACACGATCAGCGGGTCGTCGCAGTTCGCGACGATGACCGCCTTGGAGCCCGTGAGGCCCTCGCGCCACTTCTCCGCGAGCATGCGGGTCTCGGCGGCGCGGTCCAGCTGGTCGCGGGAGAGGTTCAGCAGGGCGATCACCTTGGGGGTGACGTCCCGGGCCACTCCGGCCAGGTACTTCTCGTCGACCTCGATGACGCCGTACTTGGAGTCCGAGCCGCCCGCGAGGGCGGAGGTGATGCCCGCCGGCATGTTCGCGCCGAGGGCGTTGGAGACCACCGGGCCGCTGGCCCGCAGGGCCTCGGCGATCAGGCGGGTCGTCGTGGTCTTGCCGTTGGTGGCGGAGACGAGGACGACGTCGAGATGCTGCGCGAGCGCTCCGAGGAGATCGGGGTCGAGTTTGAGTGCGACCTTGCCGCCGATCACCGATCCGCTTCCGCGTCCCGCGGCCCGCGACACCGCCGCCGCGGCCCTGCCTGCCGTCACGGCCAGTTTGGCCCGCGGCGAAAGCGGCTCTGTGTTGCCTGCCATCGTCCCTTGTCCTCCTTGCGTCGACCGGCCCCAGCCTATCCAGTACCGGCGGGGGCCCTGACCGCGGCGCCCCAGGTCGCCGCGGATCTCCTCATATATTCGCCCGTCGTACCCTTACGGCCATGCGACAGCGCGTCATCCCCGGGACCACCGGAAACGTCCGCACCATGAGCCTCCTGGGCGAGCCGGTGCTCCATTCGGCCTGCGCGGAGGTCACCGACTTCGGCCCCGCCCTCGACCGGCTGATCGAGGACATGTTCGCCACGATGTACGCGGCCCAGGGCGTCGGCCTCGCCGCGAACCAGGTCGGGGTCGGGCAACGGGTCTTCGTCTACGACTGCCCCGACGACGAGGACGTCCGGCACGTCGGCCACATCGTCAACCCGCGCCTGGTGGAGGCCGACGGGGACGAGTTCCTCGGCCCGGAGGGCTGCCTGTCGCTGCCCGGCCTGGAGGCGGGCACGGCCCGGTTCGACCGCGCCGTCGTCGAGGGCGTCACCTCGGACGGCGCACCGGTGCGGATCACCGGCACCGGGTTCTTCGCCCGCTGCCTCCAGCACGAGTGCGACCACCTCGACGGCACGGTCTACGCGGAGCGGGTCACCGGGCTGCGGGCCCGGCGGCTGCGCCGCGCGATCCGCAGGACGCCGTGGGGTGCGCGGGGCGCGCACGCCCTGGACGCCTGACCCGCTCGTTCCGTTTCGTCCCGTTCCGTTCCGGCCGCCCGTCGGCCGGTCGGCCGCGGCGGCTAGAAGCCGGGCCCGTCGGCCCGGTCGCCCGCCGTGGCCAGCCGGCCCCAGAGCAGGTCGGTCAGGCCGGACACCAACTCGGCGCGCCCGCAAGGGCGTTCGCCGAGCCACCAGTCCCCGGCCGCGTGCATCATGCCGACGATCCCGTGCCCCCAGATGCGGGCCAGCCGCTCCCCGTCGGGCCCGAGGTCCACGCGCTCGCTGATCACCTCGGCCAGCTCCTCGCCGAGCCGCCGCAGCAGCGGCGCCGAGTGCCGGCCGACGTCGAAGCCGGGCTCGGCGCTGTGCGAGTCCTCGGTGGGGTGCATCAGGAACCGGTAGACCTGGGGCCGGGCCTCGATGGCCGCGAGGTAGGTGTCGAGGGTGGACTCGACCCGGCGCCGGCGCTCGGCGGGCGCGTCGAGTGCGGCCCGCAGCGAGTCGAGCAGGCCGTCCGTGTGCCGGACGGCCAGGGCCTGGTAGAGGCCGGCCTTGTCGCCGAAGTGCCGGTAGAGGATCGGCTTGGTGATGCCGGCCTCCGCCGCGATGGCATTCATGGATGCCTTGGGGCCGTCCCTGAGGACGACCCGGTCGGCCGCTTCGAGCAGCTCCCGCCGGCGGCGCTCGGCCGTTCCCGGTTCGCCGGCCTGTTGCGTGGTCTCCATGACGTGTTCTCTCCCCGCCCTTGCGATGGTGCGTGACGCCCACGCAACGTAACACCCCACGCACCTCGGCCACCGAATCGGCCGCGCCGCGGGCCGCCTCGCTTGACAGTCGCTACTCGCCGGTAACAGACTGTCGCCACCGTTGGGGTTACCGCCAGTAACGCACTGGTGGATGCACAGTTGGAGGGGACATGGCGGAGTTCACCATGGAGCTCAACGACGACCAGAAGCAGGTCCGGGACTGGATCCACGGCTTCGCCGCCGATGTCATCCGGCCAGCGGCCGCGGAGTGGGACGAGCGTGAGGAGACCCCGTGGCCCGTCATCCAGGAGGCCGCCAAGGTCGGGATCTACTCCCTCGACTTCTACGCCCAGCAGTTCTTCGACCCGACCGGCCTCGGCGTTCCCATGGCGATGGAGGAGCTGTTCTGGGGTGACGCGGGCATCGCCCTGTCGATCGTCGGCACCGGGCTCGCCGCCATCGGCGTCCTCGCCAACGGCACCGAGGAGCAGATCGGCACTTGGATCCCCCAGATGTACGGCACCCCGGACGACGTGAAGGTCGCCGCGTTCTGCTCCTCCGAGCCGGACGCCGGCTCCGACGTCGGCGCGATGCGCACCCGGGCCGTCTACGACCAGGCCGCGGACGAGTGGGTTCTCAACGGCACCAAGACCTGGGCTACCAACGGCGGCATCGCGAACGTCCACATCGTCGTCGCCGTCGTCGACCCGGAGCTCGGCACCAAGGGCCACGCCTCCTTCATCGTCCCGCCGAACACCCCCGGCCTCTCCCAGGGCCAGAAGTTCAAGAAGCACGGCATCCGCGCCTCGCACACCGCCGAGGTGGTGCTGGAGGACGTACGGATCCCCGGGGCCTGCCTGCTCGGCGGCAAGGAGAAGCTGGACGAGCGCCTCGCCCGGGCCCGGGAGAAGGCGAAGGCGGCCGGCGGCGACCGGGTGAAGAACGCGGCCATGGCCACCTTCGAGGCCTCCCGGCCGGCGGTCGGCGCGATGGCGGTGGGCACGGCCCGCGCCGCCTACGAGGTGGCCCTCGACTACGCGCGGACCCGGACCCAGTTCGGCCGCCCGATCATCGACAACCAGGGCGTGGCCTTCCAACTCGCCGACATGCGCACCCAGATCGACGCGGCCCGGCTGCTGGTGTGGCGCGCCTCCTGGATGGCCGTCGCGGGCAAGCCGTTCACCTCGGCCGAGGGCTCGATGTCGAAGCTGTTCGCGAGCGAGGTGGCCAAGAAGGTCACGGCGCAGGCCGTCCAGATCCTCGGCGGCAACGGCTTCACCCGCGAGTACCCGGTGGAGCGCATGCACCGCGACGCGGCGATCTACACGATCTTCGAAGGGACGAGCGAGATCCAGCGGCTGGTGATCGCCCGCACCCTCTCCGGCATGCCGATTCGCTAGCGCTCCGCCCCCACCGGTCCTGCGGCCTCGGGCCGGTGGTGGGGGCCGCTCGCACAGTTCCCCGCGCCCCTACGGGCGCGCTCGGGGCACGGTGCCCGCGTTCTCGCGCAGCGGCGTCAGGCAGTGGAGCTTGGTGCCGTCGGCGCTGTACTCGGGCATGGCGAGGAAGTCCCGCGGGCCGCACCAGTCCTGGTCCGTGGGCTGCTTGCTGACGCGGTACTCGGCGTTGGGCGAGCCGCAGTCCGTGACCAGCAGCTTCTGGTGGCGGAGGTCGCCTCCCTCGTTGCGGACGCAGCTGCCGACGATCAGCGGTGTCGGCTTGTCGTCCCCGTCCCCGGCCAGGATGCCGAGCAGCACCAGGGTCGGGAAGGCGAAGGAGACCAGCACGGCCGCGGCGATCACGGTCAGCGCCGGCGGCCGCCGCCACAGCGGCCGGCCCGGGTCCAGCGGGCGCAGGATGGCCCCCGCCGGGGGAGCCAGCCGGTAGTAGGCCGCCCGCGGGCCGAGGTTCATCAGCAGCGTCACGGGCGTGACGAACAGGGACAGCGGACCCCACCAGCCCTGCCAGAGGGTGTCCGACTGCATCCGCCTGTAGGTGGCGAGCCCGCAGTCGCGGCAGAGCGGTCCCTCCGTCCGCAGGAACCGCATCAGGACGACCATCCCCTGGTGCCCGCGCACCGTGCCGGGGGCGGCGGGCATCGACCCGCAGATCCGGCAGTCGTGGACCACGGGCTGCCCCGGCCCGTAGGGGCCCGGCTGCGGAACGCCGTACGGGCCCGGCTGCTGCGGCACCCCGTACGGTCCGGCGGCGGGGCCGGCCGGGCCGGCGGGGCCGGCCGGGCCGGCGGGGCCGGCCGGGCCGAAGGGGGAGCCCTGCCGGGGGTCGTACGGGGGGTACGGGCCCGCGCCGTGCTGCGGGGGCGGAGTGGCCACGGGGTTCTCCTCGGACTGGCGGTGACACGGGTTCGGTGATCACGGAACCCTAGCCCGGAAGGTCAGGTACGCAGCAGACGCGCCACGACCCGCGCGAACAGCAGCCGGGCCGCCGCCGCGACCAGCGGGTCGAACGCCCGGCCCAGCCCCCGCACCCGCAGTTCCTCCCGCCAGCGGACCTCCGTACCGCCCGCGGCCAGCGGGCGCACCTCGATCTCCGCCCAGCCCAGGACCGCGCGCCCGTGCTTGACCAGCCGGGCCCGTCCCGCGGCCGTCCCGGCCGGGGGCTGCCAGACCACGACCTCCATGGGGTCGTCGAACGTGATCCTGCCCACTCCCGTCCGGGCCGTGAAGCGCGTTCCGACGTGCGTGGGCGGCACCGTTTCCATGATCGTCCGGGTGAGCGGGACCTGCGCGCCGTGCCGTTCCCAGTCCGTCAGCCGCCGCCACGCCTCCGACGCCGGCAAACACGTACGGTGAATGATCCGGATACCGGGCATGAGCGCATGGTAGCCGGGCATACACACCCTGAACTGGACCGCCGATATGGGTTCCGTCCGGGGGCGGCGATCAGTAATACTCACGGCCACCGTGGATCGCGGAATCGACCGGGTGACCACCGGCCCTCCCGCACCACACAGCGAGGAGGTGCGCCATGTGCTCCCACCAGCCCCCCTGCCCGTCCGCCGACAGTCCGGACCACGACGCCGCCCGCATTGTGGCCTCCCATCCCGAACAGGGCTGGAGCCTGCTCTGCAACGGCCTGGTGATCTTCGACGACACCGGCGAGCTGCTCCCCGACGGCCGCGTGGTGGAACCCCGCCGCCCGGCCCTGGTCTGAGCGAGGAGGCCGCATGCGCCAACAGCTGATCCGCAAGCCCGTCCCCAAGCCCGCACCCCGAGACCTGGACCTGCGCACACCGTCGGGCAGAACCCTCCCGTACTGACGGGAGCCCACGACAGCAGCAGCACAGGACGTCCGCGGCCCGCCGGCTGCCGGTCAGCCGGTGGGAGCCGCCGCACCACCCCGGAAGGCGCTCTCGAACGCCGCGTCGCCGATCGCCGCGCGGGCCTGCCGCTCGCCCAGTTCCCGTACGGCCGTCAGCGAGGGTGAGCCCATCTGGGGCCGCCCCACCGTGCGCCACCAGGCGTGCCCCGTGCCCAGCAGCCGGGCCGCCAGCTCCCCGTCGCCCAGCGCCGCGACCGCCGCCGCGAGCAGGTCCAGGCCGAGCGCGATGCCGATACGGTCGCCGAGCAGCCGTTTCCCCGACAGCATGGCCCGCACGTGCCGGGACGCCTCCTCGTGATGGCCCAGCCCGAGCGCCGCCACGGCCAGCACGTAGTCCGCGTACGCGCGCAGCCACCGCTCGTCCAGGTCCGCGCACGCCTCGCGCAGCCCCCGGGCCTCCTCGGCCGCCTCCTCGTACCGCTGGAGGTCGCACAGGGCGTAGCAGGACACGAGCCGGCACATCAGCAGGCCGGGGCTGTCCTCCCGGCCCCCGATCCGGGCCCGCCCCCGGGGGCCCGCCACCTCCAGCGCCCGCGCGGGGTCCCCCGGCAGCAGCAGGGACACCGAGAGCAGGTGGGCGGCCCGCAGCCGCGCCTCCTGGTCCGCCGTCGCCTCCGCGATCCGGGTGCACTCCTCGCCGAGCTCGCGGGCGGTGGCCATGTCCCCCCGGAGGACGGCGGTCAGCCCGAGCGCCCACACCCCCTGGACGTACCCGGGCGCCTGCTGCGGGGCGGCCCGCAGGGCCCGTTCCAGGAAGCCCCGGCCCTCGTGGACGTGTCCGCAGGAGAACCAGAAGAACCACAGGGCCCCCGCCGTCTCCAGCGCGGCCCCCGGGTCGGTGCCGAGCAGGTGTTCCAGCGCCGTCCGCAGCTGCGGGTGCTCGATGGTCATCCTGCGGTACCAGTCCACCTGGCGCGGGCCCATCCAGCCGCGGTCCGCGGCCCGGCTGAGCGCCGCGTACCAGTGGGCGTGCCGGTCGGCGACCGCGCGCACCTCGCCGAGCTCGGCCAGCCAGTCGTGGCCGTACTCGCGGATCGTGTCCAGCATCCGGTAGCGGGCGCCGGCGCCCCGCTCCTGCGTCCGCCGGACCACCGACTTGGCCACCAGCCCGGCCAGCACCCGCTCCACGCGGGCCGCCGACAGCGGGCCGCCCGAGCAGACCGTCCGGGCCGCGGCCACGTCGAAGTCGCCGGTGAAGACGGACAGCCGGGCCCACAGCAGCCGCTCCACCGGCTCGCACAGCTCGTGGCTCCAGCCGATCGCGGTGCGCATCGTGCGGTGGCGGGGCATCAGCGTGGACGTCCGGTTGTCGGAGAGCACGTCGAACCGTGCGCCGAGGCGCTGCGCCATCTGCTCCAGCGTCCACATCCGCAGCCGGGCCCCGGCCAGTTCCAGGGCGAGCGGGATCCCGTCGAGGCGCCGGCACACCTGCGCGGCCAGGGCGGCCCGGCCGGGGTCGTCGAAGGCGGCCGCGGCATCCGGGGTCGCGGCGAGGGCGGCTGCCCGGAACAGGGCGAGGGCGTCGCTGTCGGGGCCCTCGCAGGGCAGCGGGCAGATCTCCACGACCTGCTCGCAGGGGCTGGCGAGGGGTTCCCGGGAGGTGACCAGGACCGTCAGGCCCGGTGCGGACTGCAGGAGTTCGCCGACGAGGTGGCGGCACTCGGCCACCATGTGCTCACAGGTGTCGAGGACGAGGAGGAGCTCCCGGTCGGCCATCCACGCGCACAGTTCCTCGTCGAGCGGGCGCACCGAGTGGTCCGCCAGCCCGACGGCGTGGGCGACGGTCATGGTGAGCAGGGAGGGGTCGTGCAGCGGCGAGAGGTCCACCCACCACACCCCGTCGGGCCGGGCCTGTTCGCTGTCGGCGACGGCGCGCAGGGCGAGGCGGGACTTGCCGACGCCGCCCACGCCGGTGAGCGTGATCAGCCGGTGGGTGCGCAACAGGGCGTGGAGTCCGCCGAGTTCGTCCTCCCGGCCGATGAAGCCGGCCGGTTCCGGCGGCAGCCTGCCCGGTGCCTGGTTTCCCGCTGGACCGGGGTCGCCGTCCGCGGAATCCGCCCGTCTGTTGTTGAACGAGTACTCTCCGAACACGGAAGTATTGTGCGTGATCTTCCTTACCCGACGTGCCGTTCCGTCCGTATCGCTGTCACGTCACCGGTACGGGTGCTTCCGCTCTCACCCGGCCAGCACGACGTGCCGCTGCACCGAGAACGCCCCCCAATTGCCGTCCGGCAGGCGGGCCCTCAGTTTCAGCTCCCAGGCCGTGCCGGGCGGTTCGGCCACGCCGAGCCGGTGTTCCATGCGGCCGCCGGCCACGGCACCGGCACCGAATTGGATGACGGTGACGGGCCTGCCGTTGACGTGGAGCTCGTACTCCGTGGTCGGCCGGCCCGTGTCGGGGGCGGTCCAGGCGAGGGTGACGGTGCCGGGGGAGGCGTCGGCCGTGAAGTCCGCGGGTGCGGTGCCGGGGCCGCGGCCGGGCGCGGGCGCGGTGGTGACCTCGGCCGCCGGGCCGTCGGGGGAGGAGTTGTCCGCGCCGTCGCGGGCCCGGACGGTGAAGGTGTAGGCGGTGTCCGGCTGGAGGCCGGTGAGGGTGGTGGAGGTCTCGGCGGGCCCGGCGGTGTGGATGCGGACGCCGCCCTGGTGGACGTCGTACGCGGTCACGCCCGTGTCGTCGGAGGCGGCGGACCAGGAGACCACGGCCGAGCGGGGGCCGTCGGCGCGGGCCGTGGTGCGGTCCGGGGCGGTGGGGGGCGTGCGGTCCTCGGCGCGGGCGGCGGGGGTGGTGGCCGCGGCCTCGGCGCTGGGGGCGGAGGTGTTCCCGGCGGCGTCGCGGGCCCGGACCGTGAACGCGTACGCGGTCCGGGGGGCGAGGCCGGTGACGTCCACCATGGTCCTGTCCGCCGGGAGTTCGCGTATGAGCCGCCCGGCCTCGAAGACCTGGTAGTTCGTGACCCCGTCGGCCGCGGGGGCCGCCTGCCACATCACGTGCACGGAGGTGGCGCTGCCGGCCTGCGCGGTGATCCCGGCGGGGGCGGCCGGGGGCGTGGTGTCGGCGGAGGTGCAGGCGGTGAGCCCGGCGGCGGCACAGGCGGCCGCGCAGACGGCCAGGCCGAGGGCGGGCAGGGGGGCGGGGCGTCGCACGGGGCCTTCCTCGGCTTCCGCTTCCTCGTGGTCCTCGTAAAGGTCTAGACATATATGGCATGCGGGCGGGCGGCCGGGCAAGACCCGTGCGGCAGGCGGTCCGCGGGAGGCTGCCGCCTTGCCCGGTTCGTCGTCCTCTGATCACCTCTGGCATTATTGCGATCGCTTTGCAATAGCGGCTGACCTAGAGCTGCCCGCAAACGGCAACAACGAAAACGGCAACACCAGGGATGTGTACGGCATGACGGCCCGGACAGCACGGGGAGCGGCCGCGGCAACGCTGGCCGCCGCACTCATCGCAGGGACGGCGGCCTGCACCAACCCCTCCGCGGACCCGGCGGCCGGACCCGGTGGCGGAGACTCCGCCGTCCTCGGCATCGCCACCGAACCCGAGACCCTCAGCCCCCTCCTCGGCTACGGCAAGGACGGCAACTCCAAGGTCTTCGACGGGCTGCTCACCCACGACGCGGACATGAAGCTGCAGCCCGCCCTGGCCCGCTCCCTCCCGGAGGTCTCCGCGGACGGGCTCACCTACACCTACCGGCTCCGCCCCGGCGTGAAGTTCAGCGACGGCACGCCCTTCACCGCCAAGGACGTCGTCTTCACCTACCGGACGATTCTCGACCCGAAGACGAACAACGCCTCCCGGACCGAGCTCGACGCGATCGCGGACGTGGCGCAGCAGGGCGACGACACGGTCCTCTTCACCCTGAAGTACCCCTACGCCCCGTTCGCCGAGCGCACCGTGCTGCCCATCGCCCCCGAGCACATCGCGGGCCGCCAGGACGTCAACAGCGGCGAGTTCGCCACCCGGCCCGTGGGCACCGGCCCGTACGTGCTCACCGGCTGGTCCAAGGGCGAGAAGCTCACCTTCAGGGCCAACCCCTCGTACTGGGGCGGCGAGCCGGCGGTGAAGAAGCTCACCATGGCCGTCGTCAAGGACGACGACGTACGCGCCACCCGGCTCCGCTCCGGCGAACTGGACGCAGCGATCCTGCCGCCCGACCTCGCCAAGGGCTTCGCCCGCGACAAGGCCCGCAGGACCCACGCCGCCACGTCCTTCGACCACCGCAGCGTCACCCTGCCCACCGCCCACCCCGTCACCGGCGACCCCGCGGTCCGCCGGGCCCTGGACGCCGCCGTGAACCGCACGGCCATGGTCGACAAGCTGCTGGAGGGCGCCGGCAAGCCCGCCTACGGCCCCGTCCCCGCCGACAGCCCCTGGTTCACCGCCGGCACCGAGCGCCCGTACGACCCCGACAAGGCGAAGAAGATCCTCGACGACGCCGGCTGGAAGCCCGGCGGCGACGGCATCCGCAGCAAGGACGGCGTCCGCGCCTCCTTCCCCCTCTGGTACACCTCCGGCGACAAGATCCGCCAGGACCACGCGCTCGCCTTCGCCTCCGACGCCAAGAAGGCCGGCATCGAGGTCAAGACCGAGGCCGGGACCTGGGAGGTCATCGAACCGAGGATGAAGACGGACGCCGTCCTCGCCGGCGGCGGCTCCCCGGCCGACCCCGACTTCGACCAGTACCCCCTCCTGCACTCCTCCCTCGCCGGCGACGGCTTCAACAACATGGCCCGCTACGCGAACCCGGCCGTCGACCGCGCCCTCGACGACGCCCGCAGGAGCGGCGACCCGGCAGCACGCAAGGCCGCGTACGACACCGTCCAGCGCGAACTCGTGGCCAACCCCGGCTACGTCTTCCTCACCCACATCGACCACCTGTACGTCGTGGCCGACCGCTGGGAGGGCCCGAGCACCCAGGTCGAGCCGCACGACCACGGCCTCGGCGCCGGCCCCTGGTGGAACATCGAGCACTGGAAGCCCAAGAAGCAGTGACCCCCCGCTCCGGCCGCCTCCCCTGGGCGCCGATGGCACGCATGGCCGGGCGGCGGCTCCTGCTCGCCGCCCCCGTCCTGCTCGCCGTCACCTTCGCCGTCTTCGCCGTCGCCGCACTGTCCCCGTTCGACCCCGTCAAGGCCTACGCCGGCACCGCCGGCCTCACCGCCACCCAGGCCGAACTCGACCGGCTCCGCGCCAACCTGGGCGCCGACCGGCCGCTCGCCGACCGCTGGTGGGACTGGCTCGCCTCGGCGCTCACCGGCGACCTCGGCACCTCCGCCGCCCTGCGCCAGCCCGTCACCGACGTGATCGCCGAACGCGTCGGCTGGTCCGCCCTGCTCGCCGCCACCGCCTTCGCGGCGGCCGTCCTGGCCGGGACCGTCCTCGGCGCCCTCGCGGCCCGCCGCCCGGGCGGCCCCCTGGACCGGGCGGTCTCCGCGCTCGCCTACACCCTGGAGGCGGCCCCGGCGTTCTGGCTCGGCCTCCTCGCCGTCTGGCTGTTCTCGGTACGCCTCGGCGTCCTCCCCTCCGGCGGCCTGACCGACGCGGACAGCGACGTCGTCACCGCCGGACAGGTCGCCCGCCACCTCGTCCTGCCCGCACTCGTCCTCGGCCTGTCCCAGCTCCCCTGGTTCATCCTGTACGTCCGCCAGGGCGTGGCCGACGCGCTCGCCGAGGACCCCGTACGCGGGGCCCGGGCGCGGGGGCTGAGCGAGCGGCGGGTCCTGCTGGGCCATGGCCTGCGCGCCGGAATGCTGCCCATGCTGACCCTGATCGGCTCGCGCGTACCGGAGCTCATCACCGGAGCACTGCTCGTGGAGACCGTGTTCAGCTGGCCGGGCATCGCCGCCGCCACCGTGCAGGCCGCGACCTCCGTGGACTTCCCGCTGCTCGCGGCGCTCACCGTGCTCGCCACCGCCGCCGTCCTCGCCGGCAACCTGCTCTCCGACCTGCTGTACGGGCTCGCCGACCCGAGGGTGGGCTTCGATGGCTGACCCGCGCCCCGCCGACGGGGCCGCGGAGGCCGTCGCCGTGGTCTGGCGGCCGGCCGGGGGAGGCCCGCGCGGCCGCCTCGGCCGCCTCGGCCGCCTCGGCCGCCTCGGCCGGACCGGACCGCGACCCGCCCGCCGCCTGCGCGCGGCCGTCTGCGCCGCCCTGGCCGCCGCCGCCGTCCTCGCCGTGCTGCTCGTCCCGCTGCTGGTGCCGTTCGACCAGCAGGCCGTCGACCTGTCCGCGAAGCTCCTGCCGCCCACCCCCGCCCACCCGTTCGGCACCGACGACGTCGGCCGCGACCTGCTGCTGCGCTGCGTCCACGGGCTGCGCGTCTCGCTGCTCGTCGGGCTCGTCGCCGCACTCGCCGCCACCGTCATCGGCACCGCCGTCGGGGCCGCCGCGGGCACGCTCGGCGGGTGGACCGACCGACTGGTCATGCGGGTCGTGGACGGCTTCGCCTCCGTCCCGCACCTGCTCCTCGGCATCTTCGTCGTGGCCCTGTTCCGGCCCGGGGTGTGGCCGGTGGTGGTGTCCGTCGCGCTCACCCACTGGCTGTCCACCGCCCGGATCGTGCGCGCCGAGGTGCTCTCGCTGAAGTCCCGGCCGTATCTGGACGCCGCCGTCTCCGGCGGCGCCTCCCGGTGGCGGGTCGCCGTCCGCCACCTGCTGCCCGGGGTGCTCCCGCAGGCCGGGCTGGCCGCCGTGCTGATGGTGCCGCACGCCATCTGGCACGAGTCCGCGCTGTCCTTCCTCGGCCTCGGCCTGCCCGCGCACCAGGCCAGCCTGGGCAGCCTGGTGCAGGGCGGCCGCGGCTCCCTGCTCGCCGGGGACTGGTGGCCCACCCTGTTCCCCGGCCTGTTCCTGATCGTGCCCACCCTCGCGATCGCCGGGCTGGCCGGAGCCTGGCGCGACCGCCTCAACCCCCGCCGCCGCTCGGAGCTGATGCTGTGACCGCCGCCCCCACCGCCGACTCCGGGGTCGCGCCCGCCGCCGGCGCTGCTCCCGCCGCCGTTCCCGGTGCCGACGCCGTGGACGGCGCCGGTGTGCCCGTGCTCGACGTGCGCGGCCTCGGCGTCCGCTTCCGGATGCCCGGCGGGCGGTACGTGGCCGCCGTCAGCGACGTCTCGTTCCGGCTGGCGCCCGGCAGCTGCCTGGCCCTGGTGGGGGAGAGCGGCTGCGGCAAGTCCGTCCTCGCCTCCGCCCTGCTCGGACTGCTCCCCGGCAACGCCGAGACCACCGGATCCGCCCTGCTCCCCGACGGGCTCGACCTGCTCGCCGCCGACGAGGCCGTCCTCGCCCGCACCGTCCGCGGCCGCCGCATCGGCCTGGTCCCGCAGAGCCCCGCCGCCCACCTCACCCCGGTCCGCACCGTCCGCGCCCACCTGGAGGAGACCGTCCGCGAACTCGCCGACCCGGCAGCCGACCCGGCGGCGCATCCGGCGGCCGGCCCCCCGTCCGGGCCCCGCACCGGCATCGCGCGCCGCCTCCGCCCCGCCGGCCGCGCCCGCCGACGGGACCGGCTGCGGGCCGCCGCGGAACGGGCCGCCCGCCGGGCCGCGTTCCCCGAGAGCCACCTCGACCGCCACCCCCACGAGCTCTCCGGCGGGCTCGCCCAGCGCGCCGCCACCGCCCTCGCCCTGATCGGCGACGCCCCGCTGCTCCTCGCCGACGAGCCGACCACCGGCCTCGACCGCGACCTCGTCCACCGCACCGTGGACGAACTGCGCGCCCACACCCGGGAAGCCGGCCGCGCCCTGCTGCTGATCACGCACGACCTCGCGGCCGCCCGCCGGATCGCGGACACCGTCGCCGTCATGTACGCCGGCCGGATCGTGGAGACCACCGGCGCCGACGCGTTCTTCGGCACCCCCGGCCCGCGCCACCCGTACGCCCGCGGCCTCCTCGACGCCCTCCCCGAGCGGGCCTTCACCCCCGTCCCCGGCGCCCCGCCCGAGCTCGGCGCACTCCCGCCCGGCTGCGCCTTCGCCGCCCGCTGCACCCGCGCCGACGCCCTCTGCCGCACCGAACGCCCCCGGTTCACCGAAGGGCTCGCCTGCCACCATGCTTGAGCTGACCGACATCACCGCCGGCTACGACCGCCGCCGGCCCGTGGTCCGCGGCGCCCGCCTCGCCCTGCACCCCGGGGAGTCCCTCGGCCTCCTCGGGCCCAGCGGCTGCGGAAAGTCCACCCTCGCCCGGGTCGCCGCCCTCCTGCACCGCCCCGACCGCGGCACCCTCACCCTCGACGGCCACACCGTGACCGGATTCCGCCACCGGGCCCCGCGCGGCCTGCGCACCGCCGTCGGCGTCGTCTTCCAGCAGCCCCGCCTCTCCGCCGACCCCCGGCTGCGGCTGCGCGACCTCGTCGCCGAACCCCTCCGGGCGACCGGCCGCCGCCGCGAGGCCGCCGCCGCGGTCGCCGTACTCGCCGAGCGGGTCGGCCTCGGCGGGGACCTGCTCGACCGGCGCCCCCACGAGGTCAGCGACGGCCAGCTGCAGCGCGCCTGCCTCGCCCGCGCGCTGGTGCTGCGCCCGCGCTGGCTGGTGTGCGACGAGATGACCGCGATGCTCGACGCTTCCACCACGGCCGCCCTGGTCGGCGTGGTCGAGGAGTACCGGGCCGAGACCGGCGCGGGGCTCCTCGCCGTCGGCCACGACCCCGTCCTGCTCGCCCGCTGGTGCGACCGTACGACCCGCTGGGACGAGATCGTCAAGCACTGACCGGCCGTCACGGACGGTCAACACCCGTACGGCGGACACGGGTTTCGCCCGTCAGCACCCCCTCCTGCGCCACCATGGCGCCGCACAAGGAGGAATCTGTGGTGATCTCGCTCTCCGTGGCCGTCCTGCTCCTCGTCCTGGCATGGATCTTCATGCGCAGCGGCGGACTCAAGTTCTCCCACGCCCTCATCTGCGTCCTGCTCGGCTTCCAGCTCGCGAGCAGCAGCGTGGCGGCGACCATCCACGACGGACTGGCGGCCACCGCCCAGGCCGTCTCCGGCATCGATCCCTGAACCGGCGCGCGGCGCGGCCCCCGCGGGCGACCGTTGCGCCCTCGTGAATCCTCCCCGGCACTGATCGCCATGACCGTCCTGTACGGGGCCGCCCCGGCGCAGGCGGAGGAGATACCCAAGGCCCCCGGCCACCGGCTGGTCGAGCGGTACGAGGACAGCCCGGCGGCGGCCGCGTCGCCTTCGACGCGGGCGGCCGACCCGCCTCGACGACCAGGACCGCGCCGTACCGGCCGACTCCCGCCGGCACGTCCTGCGTCTGTCGCACTCCCGGAACCCGGACGGCAGCCGGCAGTTCACCGTCGACGACGACTGGGACCTCACCGGCCACGTCCCGCACGACTGCGCCTCCTGGGCCGACCCCCGGCCCGGCGGCACCTGCGCCCCCGTCACCTCGGCAGCTGACGGGCACGGGGCCGCTGTACGACAACAACCGGGCCCCGATCGCCCCCGGCCCGGACGGCACCGCGTACGTGGGGGTCTTCAACGGCATCGTCGCCGTCCGCGACGGGGACTGACCGCAGGGCGCGGGCGGGGCGGCCGACACGCCCGTACCGTCCGCGCCCGGCACCGGCGGATGGTTCACTGGCGGGCATGCCCTTCGAGAACTACGGCGTGCTGTCGGGGACCCTGCACCGCCACTTCCGCGACCGGCCCGACGACCAGGGCCGCTGGTTCCACGTGAACCTGGAGGTCGACGCGCCCGCCGGCCGCTACAAGGTCGCCGTCGACGTGGACAGCAAGAAGTCCGCGGTGGGCGTCGAGTGGAAGGTGCTCACCCTGCACCCCTCGGTGCTGGAGCCCGTGGACGCGCCGGCCCCCGGCTACCACGACCTGGACCGCAGCTCCGGGTCGGGGGCCATCGACTACCTGCGCCACCCGGCCCTCGCCGACCACCCGGGCTGCCTGTTCCTGCCCCGCCCGCCGGCCTGGATCCAGCGGATCCGGGAGCGGATCAGCCCGGCCCGCCCGTGGACCGCGGGCAGCCACCTGGAGGCCTCGGCGGCGCTGGAGCCGATCCTGGTGCCCGGCCGGCCCGTCCTCGTCTTCGGGGAGCCTTTCGACACGGGGCTCGGGATGCACAACGTCCACCAGAACCAGGGCGACCCGTACGGCAGCCAGTGGTGGGAGGAGAACGGCATCTGGCAGGACGGGGCCACGATGACCCGCCGCGGCGACGGCCGCTACGACGTCTTCCTGTCCCGGTTCTCCACCCAGTCCGGCGCCACCGACGACGACGGCCACCCCCTCCCGCCGCCGGGCACGGCGTAGGCCCGGAAGCCGTCCGCCCCGGGCGGCGGTCCACGGCGTGGTACCGGGGAGCCGCCGCCCGGGGCGGAACCGGGGGAAGGGCCGATCAGGCGCGGGGCGGGACCTGTGCCGGGCGGCCCCGGCCGCGGGTGAGGGAGTAGCCGAAGACGCCCGCCAGGGCGGCGAGTACGCCGCCCGCCGCGGTCCAGATCCAGCGGTCGGACCAGCGGCCGCTCGACCAGCCGCCCTCCGGCTCGCCGACGGCGGCCGGCGGCTGCTTCCCCTCCTTCTTCGCGGCCTCGACCGCCGCGGCGCGGGCCGTGATGCCGGGGACGAGCGGCTCGGCCACCGCGCCGTCCGCGGCGAACGCGCCCCCGGTGTCGTCGACGTCGGCCCGCAGCTCGGCCCGCACCTTGCGGCCGAGGTCCTCCTGGGCCAGGTTCACCGCGGTCAGGCGCACGTAGTAGCTGCCCGGCAGCGGGTCGTTGGCCCACGCCTCGGCGCCCGGGCGGACCGTGCGCAGCGTGCAGGACAGCTCGACCGCCGCGGCCTCCTTGGCCGCCGCCGCGGCCTGCGCGGCGTACGTGCACGGCTGCCGGCGGCGCAGGCCGTCGTACACGTCGAGGCGCCACGTCGACGCCGCGTGCCGGGACGACGCCTCGGGCAGCTTCACGGTCGCCTTGACCGTGGCCCGCTGCCCGGAGTCCAGCGGCAGCACCCAGTACAGGTAGTCACCGGTGGCGGCCTCGGCCGTGGCGACCTGGCCCGGCTTGACCGGCGTGGCCGTGCGGAAGGCCGTGCCGGCCTCCGTCGGGCCGGAGGCGGCCCCGCTCGGGCTCGCACTCGCACTCGCCGAGGGGGTGTTGTCGGCCGCGGCCGTGCCGGCCGCGGCCAGGACACCGCCGGCGGCCAGCACCGCGGCGGTCGTCACCATCCGTACGGTTCGCATCAGTTGGTCCTCCAGACCGAGACACGCCAGCGGGAGATCCAGCCCCACACCAGGCCCGCGAGCAGGCCCGCGAGCATGAGGACGCCGAGCAGCCACCAGCCGCGGCCGAGGCCGAACGCGGCCACGTCCGCGGTGTCGTCGGGGCCGTCCACCACGTCGATGGTCAGCTCCACCGGCATGCCCGGGGTCGTCTTGACGGAAGCGGGCGCCGAGAAGGAGTTGCTGACCTGGAGGCAGACGGTCTCCGCGACCGGCTTGCCGTCCCCGGCCTTGCCCTCGCCCTTGCCCTCGTCCCCGTCGGACTCCGCCTTCGGGTAGCGCAGACCGGTCGAGATCGCGTCGGTGCGGCCGTCGCCCGCCTCCGCGCCGCGCACGATCTCGCGGCCGTGGACGGTCGTGGCCCGCAGCAGCACGCCGTAGTCGTTGTTGACGGCGCGGTCGACGCCGATGCTCACCGAGGCGCGCAGCTCCTGGCCGGGCTTGACGTCCACCTGGTACCAGCGGTGCTCGCCGAAGGCCTCGCGGTCGGTGTACAGGCCGGCGCCCAGCTTCGGGGCGCCCTGGCACTGCTTGGCGCCCTCGGTCGCCACCGGCGTGACGACGGGGGCCGCCGCCCGGTCCACGAGCTGCTTGACGCGGCCGGAGAGTTCGGCGGTGTGCTGCACCGCGGTGTAGGTGCCGCCGGTGGCCTCGGCGATGCAGACCAGCTGGTCGCGGGTCTTGGCGTCGGGGACGAGGCCGAGCGTGTCGATGACCAGGTGGATGCCCTGGGCGGCGATGTCACGCGCCACCTCGCACGGGTCGAGTGGGGCGCAGGTGTCCTCGCCGTCTGTGATCAGCACGATCCGCCGGGTGGCGTTCCCGCCCTTGAGGTCCTCGGCCGCGCCCAGCAGCGCCGGGCCGATCGGGGTCCAGCCCGTGGGGGCGAGGGTCGCCACGGCCGTCTTGGCCTCCACCCGGTTCAGCTTGCCGACCGGGTAGAGCTGCTTGGTGTCCTTGCAGCCGAGCTGCCGGTCGTCGCCCGGGTACGTCGCCCCGAGCGTCCGTATCCCGAGCTGCACCTCGTCCGGCGTGGCGTCCAGGACCTCGTTGAAGGCCTGCTTGGCCGCCGCCATGCGGGACGTGCCGTCGATGTCCGTCGCCCGCATCGAGCCGCTGACGTCCAGCACCAGCTCGACCTTGGGCGAATCCTTCCCCACCGGTTCGCCGGCCGCCGCGCTCGCCGGGAACAGCCCGACCGCGAGCGTGGCCAGCAGGCCGCACGCCCCGGCCGCCACCCATTTTCTTGTGATCATCGCCGGATCGTATTGAGGATCGAGCGGCAAGCCAAACCGTCCGCTGCGGGCCGCACCGCCCGCGACTACCCTGGAGCAGGGGGTGATGTGCCAGTGTGCCCGGCCCGGAGGCGACCCCATGAGACGACGCCATCACTTCCACATCGACCATGCCGGGCATTCCGTCAGCGCGACCGTCCAGACGGGGCACCGGGTCGAGGTGGAGGTCCTCGTCGACGGCAAGGAGACCGGCCACGCCACCACCCACGGTGACCGGCCCGTCTTCGTCCACGTGGAGCTGCCGACCGTGCCGCCGACGCCGGTGGTCGTACGCGCCACACCGGGCCCCGGCGTCCCCCGCTGCGTCCTGGAGGCGCCCGACGCCGCCCAGCCGCTGGTGATGTCGCCCCGGCCGTACTGAGCGGCACGCGCGGGCCGGGGCCGGGGCGCGTGCCGCTCGGGGTCGGGTCCGGCGTCAGGGCCGGGCCGGGGTCAGGGCCGGGCGGGCGTCAGCTCGCCTGGAGGGTGACGTCGTCCACGACGAAGGAGGTCTGCAGGGACTGGTCCTCCGTTCCCTGGAACCTGAGGGTGACGGTCTGGCCGGCGAACCGGGACACGTCGTAGCTCTTCAGGACGTAGCCCTGGGCCGCGTCCGTGTTGGAGAGGGTCTCCAGCGTCTGGCCGCCCACGGAGACGGTGAACCGGTCGTAGACCACGTCCTCGTATTCGTCGGTGTCGATGTGCAGGTGGAAGGAGAGCCGGGCCGTGGCGCAGCCCGCGGGCAGGGTCAGCGTCTGCGCGGCGCTGTCGGTGTGCGTGCTGCCGTAGCCGTTCAGCCAGGCCATGTACGAGCCGCTGTGCGGGACCTGGCCGGACTGGTTGGTGATGACGCCGGTGGTGGCGGTCCAGGGGCCGCTGCCGTTCTCGAAGCCGCCGTTGACGACGACCTGGCGCGGGGTGCAGCTGCCGCCGCCGCCCCCGACGGTCAGGGTGTAGGTGGTGGTGTGGCTGACTGTGCCGGTGCCCGTGACGGTGAGGGTGTACGTGCCCGCCGCCGTGCCGGAGCCGACCTGGACCGAGAGGGTCGAGGAGCTGCCGGACTGGACGGACGCCGGGTTCAGCGTCGCGGTCACGCCCGCCGGGGCGCCGGTGACGGTGAGGGCGACGGTCTGCGGACTGCCGCTCACGGTGGCGGTGTTGACGGTGGAGGTGGTGCTGCCGCCGGGCTCGGCGGAGCCGGAAGCCGGCGAGGTGCTGATCGAGAAGTCCTGCGCCGGGGTGCCGCCGCCGACCGCCTGCTTCCAGATCGCGTACGCGACACCGTCCGCGCTGCGGTCCAGGACGGTGGCGTTGATGTTGTTCGCGGTGTCGCAGGAGCTGTGGTAGCAGCCGTCGTACGCGGCGCCCGCGGTGCCGCCCCACTTCGCGGCCTGCGCCGACGTCTTGCGGGCGCTGGCGCCGGCCGCGTAGCCGGAGGTGGGGATGCCGGCCTGCTGGAAGGAGTAGTCGTCGCTGCGGCCCTGGCCCTCGGTGTTCTCCTCGGGCGCGAGGTTCAGCGAGGTCCAGTACGCCTTGAGCGGGGCGGCGGCGGCCGAGTTCAGGTTGTTGATGAAGTAGCCGCCGTTGGGCGAGCCGACCATGTCGAAGTTGTAGTACGCCTTGATGGCGGCCTTGTCGGCGCTGCCGAGCCGGCCCACGTAGAACTCGGAGCCGTTGAGGCCCTGCTCCTCGTCGGTCCACCAGGCGAACCGCACGTGCCGGGTGAGGGCCGGGTTCTTCTGGGCGAGGACGAGCGCGTTCTCCAGCAGGGTCGCCGAGCCCGAGCCGTTGTCGTTGATGCCCGGTCCGGCCGACACTCCGTCGAGGTGCGCGCCGAACATGACGACCTGGTCGGCGGGGCCGCCGGGCCAGTCGGCGATCAGGTTGTTCGACGGGTACGTGCAGGAGGTGCAGGCCTGCTCGGTGACGGTGTACCCGGCCGCCTGGAGCTTGCCCTTCACGTACGCCAGGGACTGGGTGTACCCGGCGCTGCCGGCGCGGCGGTGGCCGCCGTTCTGCGAGGCGATCGTGTTCAGCTGGGTCAGGTGCGCCTGCACGTTGGCCGCGCTGATGTCCGGCGGGTCGGTGCCGGGCGGGGTGCCGCCCACGTTGAGCGCGTAGTCGACGGTGTGCGCCAGGCTCGGGCCCTGGCCCTTGACGGTGACGGTGGAGGCCCCCGGGGCCGTGTTGGCCGAGGCGGACAGGGTCAGCGTCGCGGACTGGCCGGACTGCACGGTGGCCGGGCTGAAGGTGGCGGTCACCCCGGACGGCAGGCCGGACGCGGTGAGGGTCACCTGCTGGGCCTGGCCGCCGGTGGTGCTGGTGGCCACGGTCGCGGTGACCGAGCCGCCCTGCTGGACGGTGCCCGACGCGGGGTTCAGGGCCAGGGAGAAGTCGTCGTTCTGGCCGCTGGGCGTGCAGGTCGGGTCGCCGGCCTGGGCGGGGACGCTGATGGCGTCCCAGGCGGCCTTCGTCTTGACGAAGAGGCCGCAGGTGGCCGGGTCGAGGGACTTGGCGGAGCTGAGGGTCGCCGTCCGGTACTTCTTGTACGACATGCTGCTGGTCTTGAGCAGCATCCCGCCGTAGAAGATCTTGCCGGCGTTCTGGACGCCGACGCCGGTCACCGCGGAGCCGTTGCAGGTGGCGCTGCTCGGCTTGCCGCCGCCCGGGTTGCTGCCCTCGGCCAGCAGGTAGAACCAGTGGTTCAGCGGGCCTGCCGCCGCGTGCACCTCGGTGCCGGGGATCGCGGAGCTGTAGCAGGACGGGTCGTTGTCGATGGCCGACGGGTCGTACATGTTGCGGATCGGCCCGCGGCCCTGGAGGTTGATGACCTCGCCGACCGTGTAGTCCGGGGTGTCGTACGGGGCGGGCTCGTTGGCGTACGCCTCCGTCAGCGCCCCGAAGATGTCACCGGTGCCCTCGCCGAGGCCGGCCTCCTGGCCGGCGGTGCCGCCGGGGGTGGTGGAGTCGATGGCGTGCCCGTACTCGTGGGCCACGACGTCGATCCCGGCGATCCACTCGTTCGCGCTGTTGCGCCCGATGGTGACCGAGCTGCCGTCCCAGTAGGCGTTGAGCTGGTTCAGGCCGACCTTGGCGGGGAAGCCGCGGCCGGAGCCGTTGACCCCGTTGCGGCCGAGCCACTGGCCGAGCATGTCCCACTGCTTCTGGGCGGCGAACATCAGGTCCGCGCAGCCGGTCTCCTTGGAGGTGGGGTTGCCGGTGCCCCAGGAGTCCGAGGACTTCGTGAAGACGCTGCCGGTGCTGTAGTCCGCGCAGCTCAGCCCGGTCCGGTTCGGGTCGCGCAGGGAGTACGAGCCGCCCGAGGCGGTGGTGTCGATCGAGACCGGGCCCGGGCCGTTCCACTTGCTGTTGCCGGTGCCGGCGACGACCTCGTCGTGGCGGTCGACGACCTTGCCGGTCCGGGCGTCCACGAACACGTGCAGCCTGCTGGGCGCGTCCTTGGTGCTCCCGGAGAGCACGGTCTCCCAGGCCAGGTACGGCCGGTCGTCCTTGAGCCGGACGACGAGGCGGCTGCTCTCGGCCTTGTCGACGGTGGCGAGTTCCTTGCGGGAGGTGGCCTCGGCCGTCTTCGCGCTGACGGACGGGGTGGTCGCCACGTCGATCACCGTCGAGGAGGCGGACTGCACGGACCGGACCCGGCCCTGGCCGTCGGCCAGGACCACGGCGTCGCCGCCGACGACGGGCAGGCCGCGGTAGCTGCGCTCGTAGGCCACCGAGTACAGGTCCTGCACCCAGGGGGTGACCAGGCGCCGGTCGTACTGCTGCTGGGCCGCGTTGACCAGGGTGTCGAGGCCGCTGCGGACCGCGGCGTCGGCGGCGGCGACGGCCCGTTCCGCGGGCGTGGCCTGCGTGGCCTGCGTGGCCTGCGGGGGCTTGGCGGACTGGGTGCGTTCGGCGGCGTGCGCCGCGCCGGCCAGCGTGCCGGCGAGGCCGGCGGTCAGCGCCATGGCCGCCACGGAAGCCATCCATCTCGTGGGCTGCAAGAGTCCACTCCGATCGTGTGGGGGGTGGGGGGCTGGCTCTTTCGCCGCCGAGTATGGGCGTGGACATGGCGAGATTGGGACATCCCTGCGGGCATAAGGTCCGCGTTATGTACGCGCCGCATCACGCTTCGTAAGCTGCCGGAATGCAGCTGGAGTTGAGGCATCTGCAAGCCGTCTGCCAGATAGCCGAGGCGGGCAGCCTGGGCGGCGCGGCACGCCGGCTGGGCGTCTCCCAGCCCGCGCTCTCGGCCCAGCTGCGCAGGATCGAGCGGGTCACCGGCGGCGAGCTCTTCGTCCGCGGCCGGTCCGGGGTGGAGCCCACCCCGCTCGGCCAGTACGTGCTGGCCAAGGCCCGCCGCGTACTGAACGAGATGGAGGCCCTCGGCGCCGAGACCCGCGCCATGGCCACCGACAGCCCGCTGCGGCTCGGCTGCATCCTGCTCGTGCTCGTCGACGGCCTGCTGGCCCGCACGGACCTCACCCTGTCCGGCCGGGAGATCACCGTCGACGTCGAGCACTCGGTCACCGCGCTGGTGCGGATGCTCGGCGCCGGCCGGTACGACGTCATCCTCTACGGCGAGGTCAACGACCACGAGGTCGCCCTGCCCCGCGGAGCCCTGGCCAGGACCCTCATCCCCAAGGAGCCGTTCTGCATCCGCATGTCCACCCGCCACCCCCTGGCGGGGCGGGAGACCCTCGATCTCGCCGACCTCGCGGGCGAGCAGTGGATGACCCTGGTCGAGGACGACGACGGCGGCCCGGAGGCGCTGATCGGCGCCTGCGCCGCGGCCGGCTTCGTGCCCTCGCTGCGCTACCGGATCACCGACCGGCAGATGCGCCACCACCTGGTCGCGGCCGGCCGCGCCATCTCCCTCACCCAGCCCACCGCCCCCGCGGTCGCGGGCACCGTGATGCGCCCGCTGCGCGGCACTCCGATCAGCGGCCGGATCCGGCTGGCCTGGAACCGCTCCGCGGTCTCCGGCGCGCAGGCGGACCTCCTCTACCGGGCGGCGGCCGGCGCCTACCTGGCCAACGTGGACAACAACCCCTTCCACCGGGTGTGGTGGGACGCCCACCCGGAGGCCCACCCGGACCTCGGCTGAGGCACGCCCGGCCGCGTTCAGCCGGTGGCGGTCCGTACCGCGTCCACCGCGTCCACCGCGTCGGCCGGCTCGCCGGCCCGGACCAGCCCGGCGACGTGCTCGGTGACCATGTCGAGGATCCCCGCCGCGGCGCGGTCGTCGCCGAGGACCAGGAAGTTGAGGGTGAGTCCGTCCGTCATGGCGGCCAGGTAGCGGGCCAGCACGGGGACCGGGACGCTCAGCTCGAAGCCCGGCTCGCCGCTGACCTGCCCGAGCAGGTCGGCGTACGTGGCGCAGTACAGCTCGTGCTGGCGCCGCGCGAGGTGCTCGAACCCCGGCTGGCGCAGGGCGTACTGGGTGAGCTCGTACGTGAGCATGTGCTCGGCGGGACGGGCGCGGACGTGGTCCCAGTAGGCCCGGAAGCCGGCCCGTACCGTCTCGTGGAGGGTGGCGCGCGGCCGGATCGCCTCCTTCACCACCCCGAGGTAGTGGTCGGTGATCGTCTCGATGACCGACTCCAGCAGCGCCTGCTTGGAGTCGAAGCAGTAGTGGAAGACGCTCAGTGACACGCCCGCCTCGGCGGCGATGGAGCGGGTCGTCGTCCGGGCGACGCCGTCGCGGGCCATCGCGCGGATCGCGGCCTCGGTCAGCTGCCGGCGCCGCTCGGCCAACGGCATCCGTGGCATGCGTGTTCCGTCTCCTTCCGCGGGAGGGTGTGCGCGGGCGCGCCGGTACGCAGGCGGGTGTGCGCGGGTACGCGGGCGGGCGGGGGCGGGCGGCGGGGGGGGGGGGGGGGGGCGGCCCCCCCCCCCGGGGGCGGGGGGGGGGGGGGCGGGCCCCCCCCCCCCCCCCCGGCCCACCCCCCGCCCCAGCGGGGGT
>NZ_JBIVXV010000003.1:121216-178063 GCF_044769385.1 Streptomyces sp. NPDC090445
CGGCGGCCCGGGGCTCCCCCTCACCCGGCCCGTGGGCCGTTTTGCCCCCCCCGGGGGGGGGGGGGGGGGGGGGGGGGGGGGGGGGGGGGGGGGGCCGGGGGGGGGGGGGGGGGGGCCGGGCCCCCCCCCGGCCCGGGGGAGCGGGGTGCCTCTTCTTCGGCGGCGCCGTCAGCTGCTGAAGACGCCGGCCTCGTAGAGGGAGTAGCCCCACTGGGTACCGCGGCCGAGGCCGTGGATCCGCACGTAGCGGGCCGGCACCCCGGCGAACTGCGCGGTGTCCAGGCCGCCGTCCCCGGTGGTCGTGGACCAGACCGTCTGCCAGTTCGCGTCGTCGGAGGACACCTCGATGCGGTAGGACCGGCCGTACGCCCGCTCCCAGTCGAGGGTGACCCGCTTGACGAGCTGCGGGGAGCCGAGGTCGATGCGCAGCCACTGGCCGTCGCTCCAGTCGCTCGCCCAGCGGGACCCGCGGCTGCCGTCCACGGCCCGGCCGGCCGCGTAGCTGACGAACGGGTTCCACTCGGTGGAGCTGGCGGAGGCGGCGGCGCCCGCGGCCAGGTTCACCCCGGCCTTGTGCTTCTCGGACGACCCCCAGGTGCGCAGGTAGGACTCGGCGCCCTGGAAGAGGTCGTCCACCACATCCTGGCCGCCGACGTTGCGGATGTCCTCGATCCAGTCGGGGACCATGCCGTAGTGCGCGGCGCCGTCGGTGTTGAAGTCCCAGGTGCGCTGCCCGGTGGTCTGGCGGTCGATGACCGAGCCGCCGTCGGTGCTGCGGTACGGGTAGCGGACCGGGTTCGGGGCGTCGGCCCCGCGCGGGCCGGGCCAGCCGCCGACGCCGTTCATGTCGGTGCCGAAGCCGTAGCCCACGCCGTACTTGTCGCGCAGCGCGGCATTGCGCTTCGCCTCGGCGCTGAAGCCCTCGGCGCCGCCCATGTAGGCGGTGGCGAAGCCGCCGAGCTTGTAGAGGCGCTCCAGCCAGCCCTGGTCCATCCAGCTGTGGGAGGAGATCAGGCCCGGGTACGACTCGGACTCCAGGACGTCCAGGGCGCGGCCGGCGGCCTTGACGCTCATGTGGTCGATTTCGAGCATCATCTTGCGCTTCATCATCCCGCGCAGGGCGTACTCGCCGAGCTCGGTGAGCCCGCGGGTGTTGCAGCGTGCGTCGGCTGTGTACGAGGGCATTGCCACGCCCGCCGGGAGCTCCTTCTGCGCGGCGGGGGCCGCGGCCAGGCCGATCGGGTTGTCGTGCTGCGGGCCGGTGCACTGCTCCGTCTTCCAGAAGGTGCCCGTGGAGAGGAACTGGCCCACGTTGATCGCGGTGCCGAGGGCGCCCTCGTCGAAGCGCACCCCGCACAGCGCGTTGTCGAACTTGTGGCACAGGAACATGCTGCGCACGCCGATCCGGTACAGCTCGTCCAGACCGCGGTCGATGTCCTCCCGGCTGCACTGGGCGATGTCCAGGATCTGCTTGCAGCCGAACGGCTCGGAGGTCTCCACCCCGAGGACGACGGCCAGCTTGCCCTGCTGGATGACGTCGCGGGCCTGCGCGGAGTCGGTGACGATCCGGAACCAGCCCTTTCCGGGGCCGCCGTACATCCGGTCGATGTAGGCCTGCATGTCGTACGTCTTCTGCGCCTCCAGGCGGATGGCGGTCATCTCGTCGCAGCCGCGGTCCTTGAAGAAGTAGACCGAGCAGATCACCCCGTTGGTGACGAGGTCGTTGACGAGGACCCGCTGGCCGCCGCGCCAGGCCCGCTCGATCCACGCGTAGTAGTTCTGCTGGTGGGTCAGCGAGTCGTGGGCGGGCCAGTCCTTGAACGTCGGCCAGCCGTTGGGGTCGTGCTTGCCGTCGCCGCCCTTGGTGATGAAGTCGAAGACCGCGAGGGTGCCGTCGGGGTAGTGCTCGGGGCAGTCCTTGAGCGCGTCGGCGACGCCCTGCTCCGAGAACGGCTTGCCGCAGATGAGGCGGCCGCCGAAGCCCTCGTTGGACATGATGTGGTCGTGGGCGTCGACGAAGCCGCGGACCCGGCCCTGGGCGTCGGTGCCCTTGAAGGGCTCGCCGGTGACATTGATCTGGGAGTCGGGGCCGGGCCGGGCCGTCGGAACCCACCAGCCGGTCTCGGCCGGGGCACCTGCGGCCCCGGCGGTTCCGGCGGCGGGTTCGGCCGAGGCGCCGGACACCGGGCCGAGGGCCACGGCCAGCAGGCCTGCGAGGAGGGCTGCGAGAACCGCGAAGGGCCTGTTGCGGCCGGGTGGTAGTCGGGTCATGGTCATCACCACTCACGTCATCGGGAGGCGGAGGGCGCGGTCGAGGACGCAGACCGTCCGAGGCCGGCTGAATGTCATGTCCCGCGCGAATTCGCGATGAGGATCGCCACTGCCGCCGGGAGAGTCAAGAGTCCGGGACAACCGACCTGATGATGAATCAGCTCCCCCCGCCCCCGGCCGCGCCACCCACCGGGCCTGCGGCGACACTCCGTCCTGACGGCCTCTCCGCCCGAGGGGCCGGACGGCCCGGCCGGGCTGACCACCCGACCCGCATGAGCGTGGCGGCCGGGCCCCGGAAGTTCCGGGGCCCGGCCGCCGCGTCGTACGCCCGGGTCACTTCCTCTGCAGCTGGAGGCGGAAGTCCGGGCAGGTGTCGGGGTCCGCGTTGTCGTAGAGGAACGTGCGCTTCGCGTCGATGCCGATGGACAGCAGGTCGATGGTGTCCGGTGTGGGCAGGTCCGGCTTCGGAGGGTCGAAGTGCAGGCGCAGCAGCGCGGACTTCTCCGAACCCGAGGGGCGGGCGATCTGCCATGTGCCGGTGCCGCTGAAGGACGGTCCCAGCTCGTTGCGGAAGGAATCGCCGGTCGGCCAGTTCTCGACCGTGAGCGTGCCCCCGCTCTCGCCCGGCCGGGTCTTCAGCACCAGGCGCGTGCCCTTGGCGTCCAGGGAGCCCTCGTAGCTGCCTTCCAGCTCGGCCGAGCTTGCCGTGGAGCTCTCCTCGGGGACACAGTGCTCGAAGACGCCGGGTCCCCCGCACGCGGTGAGAGGCCAGGTGAGGGCAAGTAGGGCCGTTGTGGCCCGGATGCGATGGTTCATCGTGCTGCGACTTCGTTCCCGCAGGTATGCGCTCGGTCCACTTGATCGTCTGGGACACGGTGGAGAAGGTGCTTTTGAGGGCGCCGATCTTGCCGCTCTCGGAGATGGAATAGCTGGCGCGGCCTTCCCCGCTGCCGCCTTGATTCCACTTCGCCAGAGTGTCGGCCCGTAGCTGCTCCATGCTCACGCTGGACTTGATGGGCTCGGTCATCTCGTCGCCGTCGTCGTAGGTGCGAACGCGGGGGCCGATGCCGGTGACCCAGGCGAGGCCGAGGTCGTACGGGGTGTCCTTCGAGCCCGGCGAGTAGAGGGGCTGGCCGTGCATGGCACGGTTGAGCTGCCGCTGTATGTCATCGATCATCCGCCAGACGAACGGCGCCGCCACTCCCTCCCAATAGCCCTTGTCGCGCAGCGGGGTGAGCATCTCTCCTTGGACCCGCTTGCCCAGGCCGCTGATGCCCTTGTGCGTGGTCCGCCACTGGTCGGCAAGCTTCTGCAGCGGTCCGAGGTCGGTGCTCAGGATCTCCTCGTAGGAGGCCATCAGAGTCCCTCCAGCAGCGACCGGCGCGGCTTGATCCCACGGAAGGCCTCTTCGATCGCGGCATCCGTCGTGGTGTGGTCGCGGGCTCCGGCCCGCAGGCTCTCGGCGATGTGGGCGAGCCAGCCCGCCACCGTTCCGGCCTGGGTCTCCCACTGCTTGTGGGCTGCCCGGAGCGCGTACTCCGTCTCCCAGCCCGCCATGGCGGTGGCCGCAGCCTTCGCCGGTGTTTCCAGGGCGGCGGCCGGCTTGGTGAAGGCGGTGTGTATCTCGTCCGCGCTGCCGGCTGCCTTGTTGAGGATGGCAGGCTCGATCTTGAGCCGCTGCCCGGGAAGCTCGCCGTGGGGACCGCGGGGCCCGGAGGCCCCCGAGGGTGGCTTGAGGAACGGCGATTGCGGTTGCAGCGGTGAAGGTGCCTGCCGGGACAGGCGTGGCACCGTGGGATCCGCGTAGCTGTCGGCGGGCGGCGCCGTGTAGAACGGGCCCAGGGCCTCAAGGTTGCGCTTCTTCAGTTCGTCCGGCGTGAGCGGCAGTTGCTCCGGCTGGGGCAAGGTATCCTCGGCCACCGTTCCCCCGTTTGCTCTCGTGCATGTGTCCTGCACGCAGGCTAAAGGGATCATCCTTCTGTATGTCCGGCAGGGGGCCGCGACACGCGGACACGCGGACGCGCGCCCGGGCGCGGGCCTTCCCGATGCCGGGCCCGGGGGAATCCGTTGTCCCGGCCGTGGTCCCGGTCTCGGAGGGGATGCCGGAGCAGGGGTGGCCGGGGCGTCGGCAGGCGGTTCGCCTGCCGACGGGGCGCGGCACCGGGCGGTGTTATCGGCCGGCGGTGGCGGCTTCCTCGGCGAGGACGGCGGCGATGCCGTCGGCCAGGCAGGGGATGCGGTCCGCCGGGATGCCGGCGATGTTGATGCGGCCCGCGGTGGTGCCGTAGATGGCGAAGCCGTCGCGGAGGCGGAGCATCTGGTCCGGGCTCAGCGGCAGCATCGAGAACATGCCCTTCTGCCGCGCCAGCGCCTCGGCCCGGTCGGCCCAGCCGAGCGAGGCCAGCTGCCGGGTCAGAGCGCTGCGGTTGGCTTCGATGCGGCCGCGCATCCCGTCCAGCTCGGCTCGCCACAGGGCCCGCAGCCCGTCGTCCTCCAGGACGGTCGCGACCACCGCGGCCCCGTGCTCCGGAGGCATGGAGTACAGGGTGCGGGCCGCGTTCTGCAGGGCCGTCTCCACGTGGCGCAGCGACGGCCGGGAGGCGCCGATGACGATCGCGCAGCCGGTGCGGTCGGCGTAGAGCCCGAAGTTCTTCGAGCAGCTGACGGCGACGAGCATCTCCGGCACCCGCTCCGCGAACATCCTCGTGGGTGCCAGGTCCGCCTCCAGGCCGTCGCCCAGCCCGTGGTACGCCAGGTCCACGAACGGCACCCACCCGGTCCGCACGGCCAGGTCGGCAAGGGCCTGCCAGGTCTCGGGGGTCGGGTCGACGCCGGTGGGGTTGTGGCAGCAGCCCTGGAGCAGCACGACGTCGTCGCGGCGGGCCTGCCCCAGGTCCCGCAGCATGCCCTCGGCGTCGGGCCGGCCCTCCGCGTCGAGCCAGGCGTACGTGCGCACGGTCAGCCCGGCGGCCTCCAGGATGGGCCGGTGGTTCACGTAGGCGGGGTCGCTGATCCACACCGTCGTGCCGGGCCGGGTCCGGCAGACCAGGTCGGCCAGCAGCCGCAGCGCACCGCTGCCCGCGACGGTCTGGACGGCGACGGCGCGCTCGGCGGCGCCGCCCTCGCCCAGCACCATCGACAGCATCGCGCGGTTGAAGGCCAGGTTGCCGGAGAGCCCGCGGTACTCCTTGGAGAGGGAACGTTCCGCCAGGCGTATCTCGGCCTCGCGGACCGCCGCCATCACCGGGGTCCCGCCGGTGTCGTCGCGGTAGACGCCGAGGACGAGGTTCAGGCGCTCGGGCCGGGCGTCGGCACCGTACGCCTCGGTCAGGTCCCACAGCGGGTCGACGGGCGGCGGGAGGAGGAGCTCAAGCATGGCGGGAACCTCGGACGGGGATCGGCGGGTCAGCGGTCGGAGACGGGGCGGGGCAGGGTGCGGGGGCGCCGGTTGGCGAGGAAGACCCCCGCGGCGATGAGCGGCACGCCGACGAGCACGGCGAGCGTCGGCGATTCGCCGAGCAGCGGAACGGCGAGCAGGACCACGAGGACCGGGCTGAGGCTGCCGACGGCGGAGCTGCGCTCCGCGCCCAGCCGGCGGATGGCGAAGGCGTACAGCAGGCCGGCGCACAGCCCGACGCCCAGCCCCTGCACGACGAGGAACAGGACGATGTCGGAGCCCGCCGCGGACGGCAGGCCGCTGGGCAGCACCCCGGTCAGGACCAGCAGGGCCATCACCGCGAACGAGGGCAGGCAGAGCAGGCCGATCGAGCCGACCGGGTCGAGCTCCACCTCCTTCAGCCCGACGGTGTACAGCGCCCACAGCCCGCTGGCGGCGAGCAGGATGCCGGCGCCGGCCAGGACCGAGCCGTTCACGGGGAAGACGTGGCGCCAGACGAGGGCGACCACACCGGCCGCGATCAGTGCGAGCCCGGCCGTCTGGGTGCCGCGGGGCGCGCCGCGCCCGCCGGCGACCATCAGTGCGGCGACGAACAGCGGGACCATGCCCGGCACGATCGAGCCGACGAACGCGGCCGAGGTCAGGGAGCCGCCGTACATCGCGGCCAGGAAGAACGGCACCCCCGCCCCGCAGGCGACCTTCAGTGCGGCGGCCGGACGCACCGCGGCGAGCGCCCGGCGCCGCCGCCACAGGGCGGGGGCCAGGACGACGAGCGGGACGCCGAAGCGCAGCAGTGCGGCGTCGGCGGGCTGGAGGGAGGAGCTGCTGAGGGCCCGCGCGCTGAGCGCGAAGGCGGCCCAGATCAGCACGGTCAGGACCAGCGCGATCATGCCCTGCGTCTGCGGGGAGAGCCCGCGGACGCCCGCGGTGCGCTCTCGCGGGGGCGCCGGCGCGGGCGCTGCGGGCACGGTCTTCACGGCGACCACGGTCATGTCCTCCAGATCCAGGGGCCGGATCCGGCCACAAGGCAACGCTAGAGCTTTTGCCGGGGCAGGCGATTGCCAGTTCTGCCGCTCAGGCATAGCTTGGGGGCAGAATCTGCCAAGGAGTGGCCATGGACGCAGTCGATCTGCAGATCATCCGCGAATTGCAGGCCGACGGCCGCCTGTCCAACCAGGAGCTCGCCGACCGGGTCCGGCTGTCGCCTTCGCCCTGCCTGCGCCGGGTGCGGAGGCTGGAGGAGGCCGGTCTGATCCGCGGCTACACGGCCATGGTCGACCAGGTCGAGTACGGCCTGCCGATCACCGTGTTCGTCCGGATACGGCTGGAACGCCACACCGCGGAGGCCGTGCGCGTCTTCGAGGAGCACGTCGCCGTCATCGAGCACATCCAGGACTGCTACCTGATGGCCGGCAGCAGCGACTACCTGCTCAGGGTCGTCATCGAGAGCCTGGAGGCGTACGAGTCCCTGGTCCGCAACCGGATCCACGCCATCCCCGGCATCTCCTCGATCGAGTCGAGCTTCGCCTTCGGCAGCGTCAAGCAGTCCAGGGTCTACCCCGCCCCGAAGTGAGGGGGCCGCGCGGGCGGCGGCGGCACCTCCGGCGGCAGCAGCTCGACCGGGGAGCGCAGACGACGGCCCAGCGGCAGCGCAAGCCGCCCCTGCCGGGCGGCGACGGGGATCTGCCGGACGGCGAGCTTCGCCTCGATGTCGCACTGCCCGCTGTGCACCTCGGTCAACCGCCCGCCCTCGACGG
Source organism: Streptomyces sp. NPDC090445 (assembly GCF_044769385.1). Lineage (NCBI taxonomy): Bacteria > Bacillati > Actinomycetota > Actinomycetes > Kitasatosporales > Streptomycetaceae > Streptomyces > Streptomyces sp. NPDC090445. The sequence continues at coordinate 128,642 of NZ_JBIVXV010000003.1, forward strand.
CCGCGACCAGGGCGCGCACGTGGAAGACGACGGTCAGCTCCACCTCCACCGTGCTGACCGGGGCACCGTCCACCAGCAGCTCGACGCTCGGGTGGTGGGCGGAGGTGATGCTGTGCGTGGCCAGTGCGACGAGCTCCGGGACGTCCGGGGACAGGCGGGTCCGGTGGGCGGCGGCCCGCAGCTCGGAGTGCTTGGCCCAGCCGTGGCCCAGCAGTGAGAACACGTCGAGTTCGAGGAAGCCGTTGACGACGCGGGCGAGCTCGGACTCCACGGCCCGGTCCGCCGCGCCCGTGAGGCCCTGCCGGCCGGGGAGGACGCCGGTGGCGGCCTGGTGGTCGTGCAGGGTGTCGGCGATGCTCTCGGCGGACGCCTCGAACTGCGGACCGAGCAGGAACGCGCCCACGGTGAGGGGCGCGAGGCCGGGGGCGGGGGCGGCGGCGGTCATGTGTCGTCCTCCTTCTCCTGCGCGGTGTTCTCCTGCACGGTCTGCTCGCCGGGATCCGCGTGCGGCTCCAGCCGGATGGTGTGCGACCCGGCCCCGTCCTCCTCGGCGGCGTGTTCGGCCACGGAGGTCGCCGCCGGGGCGGGCCGCAGCCGGGCGCTGACGTGCTTCTGCACCCAGCGCGGGCTGCGGTGGACCAGCCGCGAGGCGCCGAAGGCGGCGATCAGGGCCACGCCGACGAGGCTCGTACCGACGACCAGGCCGACGGGCACGCCCCCGTCCGCGGGGCCCAGGCCGTCCGGCGACGTCCGGGCGGGCGTCGGGCCGTCCGGCGACGTCCGGGCGGGCGTCGGGCCGTCCGTTGGGCCGTCAGTAGTGCCGCCTGTGGGGCCGTCCGTGGGGCCGTCCGTCTCATCGGCCGTGATGTCGGGCGTGGGGGCGGATTCCGATGTCGGCGGTGGAAGCGGGGTGTCCGTCACCCGGAACGTGGCCTCGTCGGCCACAGCCGGATCCGACTGGCACTCGGCCCGCACCGCGTGGTCGCCCGCACGCACGTTCGGCGCTATGTCGAGGCCCACGGTGAACGTTCCGTTGCCTCTGGCCTTGACCGGTCCCACGGACTCCCTGTCCCACAACACGTTCACGAAGGGACAGTTGAACCCGGAACCGGTCACGGCGACGCGATCCGCACCGGCCGGCCCCTCGGTGGGGGTGAGCACCACGTCCGGTGTTCCGGGGGGTACGACGGTCGGTTCGGGTGTCTCGGTGGGTTCGTCGGTCGGTTCGTCGGTCGGTTCGGGGGTCTCGGAGGGTTCGACGGTTGGTTCGGGTGTCTCGGTCGGCTCGTCGGTCGGTTCGTGTGACTCGGAGGGTTCGACTGACGGTTCGGGGGACTTCTCGACCGTGAACGGCGTCTCGGCGTAGACCGACTCGTATCCGACACAGGTGGCCGTCACCTTGTGGTTGTCGCCCGGGACGGCGTCGGCCGGAACCTCGATGCCGGCCGAGAACGAGCCGCTCTCGGGATCCACCGCGGCCGGCTCCACGCCGTCCAGAGGACGGCCGTCCCACGTCAGCCGGGCCTTGCCGCTGCCCTTGGCAGCGCAGTAGTCGAATCCCGAACCGGTGACCTGGACGGGGGTTCGCACGGGCCCCGTGGTCCGGTCCAGGGACAGGGCCGGCACGGGAGTTGGTTCCACGTTGAACTGAGCGGTCGCCCTGATCTTGAGGTCGCTCGCGCACTTGGCCAGCACGGTGAGGGGACGACCGGGCGCGGCGTCCGACGGTGCCGTGACATCGGCCTTGAACTCGCCCGTGTCCAGGTCGACCACGGCGATGTCGGGAGCGCCTCCGCCCGGGGCGATGCTGACCGCGACCACACCCGGCCTGTACGACGTCGGCTCCGGCGACGGCGTCTTGGTCACGTCACCCACGGCGCCCTGCACAGGCTTCCGGCAGTTCTCGAACCCGTAGCCGTGCACGCCTACCGGGCTGCCGGGCGGGCCCGTCATCGGATCCAGCTCGATCCGTTCCGTCCCCTGGGCCGGGAGCACTGTTGTGGCGGGCGCCGCCGGTGCGGCGGTGCCGCCCCACGCGACGGCCGCGCAGGCCAGCACCGCGGCCCATGACCGGATGGCCCGCAGGGTGAAAGGGAACATGACTCTCCGCCACCCATTGTCCCCCGTGGGGCTCCGCCCGTCGCCTCCAGGCGAGCCGCCCCTCTCAGCCGGACTTGAGGGCCTGGGCGAGGGCCGCGCGGGAGGTGATGCCCAGGCGCGGGAAGATCTTGTACAGGTGGGCGGCGACGGTCCGCGGCGAGATGTGCAGCCGCTGCCCTATCTCCTTGTTCGTCAGCCCCTGGGCGGCGAGCCGGGCGATCCGCAGCTCCTGCCCCGTCAGCGCTCCCGGTCCGCTCGCCGGGGCGTCCACCGGATGCCCGGCCGCGCGCAGTTCCCGGGCGCAGCGCTGCACCCACGGTTCGGCCCGCAGGTCGCGGAACGCCCGGTGGGCTTCGCGCAGTACGTCGTGGGCGGCGGGCCGGCGCCGCCGGCGCAGCCAGGACCCGTGGGCCAGGCGGAGCCGGGCCAGTTCGAACACCCAGCTGCCCGCGCCCGGGACGGCGTACGCCGCCGCGTACGCCGCGTCGGCCTCCTCGTCGGGCGCCGCCAGTGCCGCGGCCGCCGCGAGGAGGAAGGCGTGGTGCGGGGAGATGTCCTGCATCCGTGCCGCCCGGCCCGCGGCCACGTGGGCGCGGGCCTCCTCGACCTCCTGTTCCGGGCTCATGTGTGCGGCGAGCTTGCGCAGTTCGCCGACGACGCCGTGTGCCGTGCGCGCCGGGTCCGACCAGGCGCGCAGGCACAGCCGGGCCAGGTCGGACATGCCCGCGCGGCGTCCGTCGAGGGCGCGCCGGCCGCGCGGGTCGTCGGTGTAGGCGCAGGCCAGCAGCAGCTTGAAGTACACCTGCTCGGCGAGCCCGGCCAGGCGCCCGTCGGTCTCCTCGGCCAGGGCGTCCAGGGCCTGGGGCAGCAGCGTGAAGGAGGACTCGAAGTCGATGCGGTGGCTCTGGTCCACGTACACGACGGCGTACGCGAACAGCGGGGCGATGTCCTGCGGTACGGGCCGCCGCCCGATCTCCTCCACCAGGCGTGCCGTGTACGCGAGCCGGCCGCCGCGGGCCGCCGTCACCGCCGCCCAGGTCAGCCTGCGGGAGCGGGCGTCGGGGTCGGCGCTGAGGGCGGCCGCCCGGTCCAGCAGCAGCGCCCCTTCCGCGTCGCCGCGGCCCGCGAGCCACCGTCCGGCCTCCTGCAGGCGGGCGGCCAGCTCCTCGTCGGGGCCCTCGGCGGCGGCCGCCTCGTGGACGAGCCGCCGCGGGTCGTCCGCCTCCAGGCCCTGGGCGAGGGCCAGATGGGCGCGGCGTCGCTCGGCCGCCGACACCGAGGAGATCACCGCGCTGCACACGAGGGGGTGGCGGAAGACGAGCCGGCCCGCCGCGTCCGGCCGGGCCAGCCCGGAGGCCTCGATCCGGTCGAGGACCGCCTCGGCGCCCTCGGGTCCGGCGGCCGCGCCCAGCCAGGTCGCCGCACGGGGCGCCGAGGCCCGGCCGCCGAGCGCGGCGAGCAGCAGCACCCGGGCCGCCGCGCCCGACAGGGTGCCCAGCCGGTCGGCGAACAGCCGCTCCAGCCGGGCGCCCAGCGGCAGCCGCTGGTGCCCAGCCGGTCGGCGAACAGCCGCTCCAGCCGGGCGCCCAGCGGCAGCCGCTCGGGCAGCGGGACGATGCCGCGCAGCTGGTCCTCGTCGAGCTGGGAGGGGAGTTCCACCAGGGCGAGCGGGTTTCCGGCCGCCTCGTCGAGGACGCGCCGGGCGGCCCCGGCGGCGAGTGCGGGGTGGCGGCGGCGCAGCAGCGCGTCCGCGTCCGCCGGGTCCAGGGCCGGTACGTCGACGGGGTGCACGGGCCAGGCCTCGGCGGCGGCGCCGTCGCGGCGGCCCGCGCTGACGAAGGCGATCGGCAGGTCGGCGATCCGCCGGTGGAGGAAGGCGAACACCGCGGCGGAGGAGGCGTCGACCCAGTGCAGGTCGTCGACCAGGAGCAGCAGCGGGCGGTCGGGACGGGCGGCGCCCGCGAGCAGGGCCAGCGCGGCCGCGCCGACGAGGAAGCCGCCCGGCGGCAGCCCGTCGCGCAGCCCGAGCGCGCATTCCAGGGCCTCCCGCTGGTGCGCGGGCAGGGTGCGGGAGTGCTCCGGCAGCGGGGCCAGCACCTGGTGCAGGGCGCCGGACGCCAGACCGGACTCGGCCTCGCTGCCCACCGCCCGCAGCACGGCGAACCCGTCCCGCCCGGCCCGCGCCCGGGTCCACTCCAGCAGGGCGGTCTTGCCGATGCCCGGCTCCCCGCGCAGCAGGACCGCAGCGCCCCGCGCGCCGCGGCGTCCGGCCGCCAGTACGTCTGTGAGCAGCGCCGTTTCCCGCTGCCTGCCTACGAGTTCCCTGTCGCCGGACACACGCCCCAGGGTATCTTCCGGCCCGCCGGCCGGGTTCATCCGAGCCGGTCCGGCCCCGCGGCCGGGAGGTCCTCCAGGGCGTGGGCCACGGCGGTGCGGCTGGTGACCCCGAGCTTGGGGAAGATCTTGTACAGGTGGCTGGACACGGTCCGGGGGGAGATGGACAGCCGCTCCCCGATCTCCCGGTTGCCGAGTCCCGTCGCCACCAGGCGGGCGATCCGCACCTCCTGAGCGGTCAGCGGCTCCACCGCCCCGGGCCGGGCGGAGCCCCCCCGCCGGATCGGCGGCCCGCAGCTCCTGGGCCGCCCGCTCCGCCCAGGGCTCCGTCCCCAGCGCGGTGAACTGCCGGTGTGCGCAGGCCAGGTGCTCCCGCGCCTCGGCGGTGCGGCTGCGCCGACGCAGCCACGCCCCGTGGTGCAGCCGCACCCGGGCCAGGGGGAAGGGCCGGCGTTCCGCCCCGGGTACCGCGTACGCCGCCCGGCAGGCCGCGTCGACGTCCTCGGGGGCGGCCGCCATCGCCTCGGCCGCGGCTAGCACGAACGCGTGGTGCGGGGAGATGTCCTGCATCCGCGCCGCCCGCCCCGCGGCCACGTGCCGGCGGGCCGCCTCGGTCCGGCCGGTGTGCACGGCCGCCTGCACCAGGTCCAGGAAGAACAGGTGGAACTGCGTCACGTCCGCGGGGAAGGTGCCGGGCGGGGTGACCGCCACCGCCCGGCAGTACGCCGTCTCGTAGTCGCCGAGGGTGAGGGCGCACAGCGCCTCCATGGCGGTGAGCCGGTGCAGGACGAAGGCCGGCCGGCGCTCCGCCGCCCACGGCCGCAACCGGCCCAGCAGCTCCTCCAGTTCACCGCGCAGGCCCCGCGCGGCGATCACGTACCCCTGAGGGTACGGGTGCGGGCCCCGGCCCCGGCCCGGCTGCGGCGGTGCGCCGGCGGCGCCCAGGACGAGGGGACCAGCAGCGCCCCCACCCCGGTCCCGGCGTCCCGGACCCGGCCCGCCGCCGCGCGGAGCACGGCGTCGGGCTGCGGCAGCAGGGCGCGCGGCACGTGCAGGGCGGCGAGCGCACCGCCGCCGGGGCCGGGCGCGACCCGGAGCGAGGGCAGGGCCGAGTCGGTGGCGACCAGCGCCCCGGCCCCCCAGCTCCTGCGCCAGCGTGACCAGCAGCTCGGCCGTGCTCCCCGCGAGGAGGTCCCCGACGTCCGGCGTCACCCGGCCCGCGGTGCGGGCCAGCGTCTCCAGGTACGGGACGACCAGCGCGGCCACCCCGCCGGACGGGGTGACCGACCGGCCGGTGAGCTTCTCCAGCCGCGCCCGGGAGGCGCCGACCGCCTGCGGGGGGAGCCGGAAGAGGCGCAGGCCGAACGGCTCCCGCTGCTCCAGCCGGAAGGGGGCCCGGAGGTCGATCACCGCCAGGTCGCCGGGCCGCAGCTCGGCACTGCGGCCGTCCTGGCTGAGCGCGGCCCGGCCGCCGCCCTGGACGGCGACGGCGAGCCGGTCCAGCGGCGAGCCCGCCACCAGCCGGGAGTCGCGGCTGATCCGGAGCGGCCCGGCGGTCACCGACAGCACGCGCAGGTAGCCCAGGTGCGCCGTGGACAGGGTGCCGTCGGCCGGCCGGCCGTCCGGCGCGGTCACCCGCACCGGTGCCAGCGGGCCAGCGCCTCCTGCCACGAGGCGATCCTGTCGGCGTCCGGTACGGACGCCGCATCGAGTACGACCTTCACACACACGCTCCTTGCACGGGCACTGCCGTCGAACACGCCCAGCCTCACGCCGCCCCTCGTTGCAGCCGTACGTCAAATGACCGACGGACCGCGGCACCGCCCCCGCACGCCGCCCCCGCATGCTGCCCCTGCGCGCCGCCCACCGGCCGTCCTCGTCCGCTGCGGCGTTTCACGGGCTGAGCCCGCGCCCCGGCGCACCACGGGATCGGCTGTCACGATCACCCCGGACGAAAGCCGCATACCGGCCGGACAAAGCGGTGCATTCGGCCATTCCGGCGCACTCGTGACGCCGGGTGGTCGAATCCCACAGGGGTGCCTCTTGAATGATCGAACGACGAGGGGGTTAGCATATGAGCGCCGCCTAGCTCGAAAGATAAGCCTGTGACTGTCAATGACGACTCGTTCACCAACTGGAACCACCGCGAGGAGATCGCGGAGGCGATGATCCCGATCATCGGGAAGCTGCACCGCGAGCGGGATGTCACGATCCTGCTGCACAGCCGCTCCCTGGTGAACAAGTCGGTGGTCAGCATCCTCAAGACCCACCGGTTCGCCCGGCAGATCGACGGCGAGGAGCTCTCGGTCACCGAGACGATGCCGTTCCTGCAGGCTCTCACCACCCTCGATCTCGGCCCGTCGCAGATCGACATCGGCATGCTCGCCGCCAACCACAAGACCGACGACCGCGGTCTGTCGGTGGCCGAGTTCACCGCCGAGGCCGTCTCCGGCGCCACCGGCGAGAACAAGCTGGAGCGCTCCACCGGCCGCGACGTCGTCCTCTACGGCTTCGGCCGCATCGGCCGCCTCGTCGCCCGCCTGCTGATCGAGAAGGCCGGCTCCGGCAACGGCCTGCGCCTGCGCGCCATCGTCGTCCGCGGGGGCGGCGAGGCCGACCTGGTCAAGCGCGCCTCGCTGCTGCGCCGCGACTCCATCCACGGCCAGTTCCAGGGCACGATCACCGTCGACGAGGCGAACAGCACGATCGTCGCCAACGGCAACGCGATCCGCGTGATCTACGCCAACGACCCCTCCGAGGTCGACTACACGGCGTACGGCATCAAGGACGCCATCCTCATCGACAACACCGGCAAGTGGCGCGACCGCGAGGGCCTCGCCAAGCACCTGCGCCCCGGCATCGACAAGGTCGTCCTGACCGCCCCGGGCAAGGGCGACGTCCCGAACATCGTCCACGGCGTCAACCAGGACATGATCAAGCCGGACGAGCGCATCCTGTCCTGCGCCTCCTGCACCACCAACGCGATCGTCCCGCCGCTGAAGGCCATGGACGACGAGTACGGTGTGCTGCGCGGCCACGTGGAGACCGTCCACTCGTTCACCAACGACCAGAACCTGCTGGACAACTACCACAAGGCCGACCGCCGCGGCCGCTCCGCGCCGCTCAACATGGTGATCACCGAGACCGGTGCCGCCTCCGCCGTCGCCAAGGCGCTGCCGGACCTCAAGGCCCCGATCACCGGCAGCTCGATCCGCGTCCCCGTCCCGGACGTCTCGATCGCCATCCTCAGCCTGCGCCTGGGCCGCGAGACCACCCGCGAGGAAGTCCTCGACTACCTCCGCAACGTCTCGCTGCACTCGCCGCTGAAGCGCCAGATCGACTTCACCACCGCCCCCGACGCCGTCTCCATGGACTTCGTCGGCTCGCGCCACGCCTCCATCGTGGACGCCGGCGCCACCAAGGTCGACGGCGACAACGCGATCCTGTACCTCTGGTACGACAACGAGTTCGGCTACTCCTGCCAGGTCATCCGCGTCGTCCAGCACGTCTCGGGCGTCGAGTACCCGACCTTCCCGGCGCCGCGCGCCTGACGGTCCGGCAGCAGGACAACGAGCGGGCGCCCGCCCCGGGTTATTGCCACCCGGGGCGGGCGCCCGTTTCCTATAGTGGCGCCACGTGACCACTGTGCAGCGGCCGACCGGCCGCGTCTTCGAGGCCCTGAAGTCCACCGCCGTGCAGGACGCCGCCCGGCTGCGCGAGCTCTACGAGCCGCCGAGCGAGATGGTCCGGCACAAGGAGGTGGACCGGATCCACGACATCGCCCGCGCGTTCATCGGCCGCTCCTCGCTCGTCTTCGTCGCCACGGCCGACGCCGAGGGCCGCTGCGACGTGACACCCCGCGGCGGGCCGGCCGGATTCGTCTCCGTCCTCGACGAGTTCACCCTCGCCCTACCCGACGCCACCGGCAACAAGCGGCTGGACAGCGCCCACAACATCGTGGAGACCGGCCGCGCCGGCCTCATCTTCCTCATCCCCGGCCGGGAAACCACCCTGCGCGTGAACGGCAAGGCCTGCGTCACCGCGGACCCGCGGCTGCTGGAGCAGCTGACCCCGGTCGGGAAGCCGCCGCGCAGCGCGATCGTCGTCGAGGTGGAGGAGGCGTACCACCACTGCCCGAAGGCGTTCCTGCGCAGCGGCGCCTGGAAGCCGGAGAAATGGCTCCCGGAGGACGCCGCGCCCAGCTCCGCCGAGATCGCCCTCTCCCACCTGGACCTGCCGGACCTGACGCTGGAGCAGATCCGCCGGGCCGAGCGCGAGTCGCTCCTGTACCGCTACGAGTGAGCCGGCCACGAGCCGGTACGGCCCGCCGGCCGGTCGGCGGCCGCCGGGCCGTGGCCGGCCGACGCGGTGTCAGCTGAGGGCCAGGCCTTCCCCGTGGGCCCGGGCGGTGACCCCGTCCGGACCCACGGAGACCTCCGAGGCCCGCAGCCCCAGCGGCAGGGCGGGCAGCTCCCACCGCTTCCCGGCGAGGGCCTCGGTGATCAGCGGGTTGGCCGGGTCGATGGGGCGCCCGGCCAGGGTGGCCTTGGTCGCCTGCAGCGTGACGGTGTCGTCCTTCAGCTGCAGCCGGGCCGTGACGACCGCCGAGATGCCGAAGGCGCTGCGCTCCACCCGCAGCTGGCCGTCCCCGGCGTCGGACAGGCGCACGCTCTTGCCCGCCTGGGTGGCGAGCGCCTCGAACGGCACGGTGAACCGGGCGTCGACCGCCGTCGCGGAGTAGCCGCCCGGGCCCTGCGTGACCTCCTTCAGGTCCACGGCGGCCTTGACCGGGCGCCCGTCGGGTGTGCGGCCGTCGGCCGTGACCCGCACCTCGGGGTGGCTGCCGCGGGCGGCGTCGAGCAGGAAGGGGTAGCCGCCTATCTCCACCTGCGGGGCCGACCGCAGGTCCTGGTGGCGGGCGGCGATCCGGTCGGCGAGCCGGCTCTCGCCGCGCTCGCGGGCGAGGGCGTCCGCGGCGGGCAGGGCGACCGCGACCGCCGCGAGGGCGGCGACGGCGATCCACAGGCGGCGGCGCCGGCGCGGGCGGGGGAGCTCGGACGGGGTGGCGGGCATGCGGTTCCTCACGGGGCGGGGTTCGGCTCGGTGGTTGCGGTGGTTGCGGTGGTTGCGGTGGTGGCCGGTCCGGCAGGTCGGGCAGGTCCGGCGGGTGCGGCGGGTCCGGCGGCGGTGCCGGCCGGGGCGGCCGCACGCGGGCCCGCACCGCCGGACCCGCCCCGGCCGTGGCCCTCGCCCTCGATGTCCATGTGGGGCAGGAGGCGGTCGAGCCGGGCGGGCAGCCACCAGTTGCGTGTACCGAGCAGCACCATGCTGGTGGGCACCAGCAGTCCGCGGACGACGGTGGCGTCCAGGGCGACGGCCGTGGCCAGGCCGATCCCGAACATCTTCACCACGGGGTCCTCCGACAGCAGGTAGCTCAGAAACACACTCACCATGATCAGGGCTGCCGAGGTGATGATGCGCCCGGTACCCGCCAGGCCGGCGATCACCGCGCGCCGGTTGTCCCCGTACCGCAGCCAGTTCTCCCGTACGGCGGTGAGCAGGAACACCTCGTAGTCCATCGAGAGGCCGAACAGGACGGCGAACATCAGCAGGGGCACGTAGCCGGGGATCGGAACGGGCCCTTCGAGGCCGACGATCCCGGCGCCCCAGCCCCACTGGAAGACGGCGGTGAGCACCCCGTACGCGGCGCCGACCGACAGCAGATTCATCACGGCCGCCTTGGCGGCGACGACGGGGGAGCGGAACGCGAGCAGGAGCAGCAGCGCGGCGACGGCGACGACCGTGGCGATGATCACGGGCATCCGGTGCGCGAGCCGGTCGTTGAGGTCGGCCTGGGCGGCGGTGGCCCCTCCGACGTGGGCGGTCGCCCCGCTGTCCGCGGTGGCCGCGGGCAGGGTGGACTCCCGCAGCCGGTCGACGAGTTCGACGGTGTCCGGGTCGCCGGGGCCGGTGGCGGGGGTGACCTGCCAGCGGGCGGTACGGGCGTCGGCGGCGAGCTGCGGCGCACCGACCGCGGCCACGCCCGGGGTCCGCCCCAGCGCGGCGGTGACGGCGGTGAGGCGCCCGTCGGAGGGGCCGGCGGCGGGCGCGGGCAGGGAGGCGGTCACCTGGAGGGGGCCGTTGGCGCCGGGGCCGAAGGCGTCCGCGAGCCGCTCGTGGGCGATGCGGCTGTCCGTCCCGGCGGCCTTGTCCCCGGCGTCGAGCTGGCCGAACGTCAACTGCGCCGCGGGTGCGGCCAGTACGGCGACCAGGGCCAGCCCGGCGAGCAGGTGGCGCCAGGGCCGGGCGGCGACGGAGGCGGCCAGCCGGTGCCAGCGCGCACCGGCCGCGCTGTCGGCGGGGGCGCCCGCGGAGGCGTCGGCCGGACCGGCCGAGGGATCGCCCGCAGGGTCGTCGAGCGCGGCAGCGGTCACGGCAGCGGGGGCGTGGGCATCGGCGGGGCGGCGCGCGGCCGGGGCGACCCGGTGGCCGAGGAGCGCGAGCAGGGCCGGCAGCAGGGTGAGCGCGGCCAGGACGGCCACGAGCACGGCGATCCCGGGGGCGAGGGCGAGGGCGTACAGCAGCGGCAGTCCGCCGAGCGCGAGGCCGGCCAGGGCGGCCGCCACCGCGCAGCCGGCGAAGGCCGCGGCCTTGCCCGCGGTGGCCGTGGTCCGGGCGGCGGCCTCCACCACGGGGACCCCCGCGGCGAGCAGGTCCCGGAAGCGGGTCAGGCAGAAGAGGGTGTAGTCGATGCCCACGCCCAGGCCGATCATGGCGGCGATGGTCGCGCCGGAGGACGGCATGTCCATCACGTGCCCGACCAGCCCGATCAGGGCCAGCGACACCACGAGCCCCACGACGCCGACGACGAGCGGCAGACCCGCCGCGGCGACCCGGCGCAGCCCCGCGAAGAGGACGACGGCGGCCGCCGCCAGGCCGATCAGTTCGCTGTGCCCGGTGGATCCCTTGTCCGCCGCGGCGGCGAGATCGCCGCCCGGGGTGACCTCGATCCCCGCCTCCTGCGCCGGGGCGGCCGCGGCCACCACGGCGTCGGTGACCTCCGGGGTGATGTCGCGGCCGGTCACGTCCAGCCCGACCGAGAGGTACGCCGTATGGCCGTCCCGGCTCATCGCGGCCCGGCCGGCGGGATCGTACGGAGTGGTGACGGCGACGACGTGGTCGACGCGGGCCAGCTCCGCGGCCGCGGCCCGGACCGCCGCCTCCATCGCCCCGGAGGTCAGCGGGGCGCCGCCGGCCGGGGTGTGCAGGACCACGGGCTGGTTCCCCGAGGGCGGGCCGGGGAACGCCCCGGCCGCGTCGCGGGCCGCCTGGCTGTCGCTGCCGGGGATGGTCACCGCCTCGCTGGTGGCCCGGCCGTGGACCAGGACGGCGGCGGCGAGCGCGAGCAGCACCGCGAGCCAGACGGCGACGACCCGGCCGGGGCGTCCGGCGCAGCTGCGCCCCAGGGCGTGGAACATCGTGCGGATCTTCCTCTCGTTCGACCGCGGGCACCGGGACGCGCAGGACCGCCCCGGAGGGCCCGCAAGCAAGTTGCACTCCGAGTGCATATTTACGCTTGCACTCGGGGTGCAACAATGTCAATCCGAGGAAGGAGGCCGAGGTGGAGAAGGATCCGGAGCGGGCCGCAGCACCGGCAGCGGCGGCGGACGGCAGGACCGAGCGCGGCCGGCAGACCCGCGAGAAGATCGCCGACGCGATGCTGGCCCTGCTGGACGAGGGTGCGACGGAGTTCCCCGCGGACAAGGTGGCCGCCTGCGCCGGGGTCTCCCGGCGGTCGGTGTTCCACCACTTCGCCGACATGGCGCAGCTCGTGGACACCGCGATCACCCGGCGGCTGGAACAGCTGGCCGAGCAGATCAGACCGCTGCCGACCACCGGCCCGCGGGCGGTGCGCGTGGCCGCGCTCGCCGAGCAGCGGGCCCGGATCCTGGAGTGGATCACGCCCGCCCGCAAGGCGGTGATGCGCATGGACCACCCGTCGCCGCGCATCCAGCAGACGATCGACGAGGCCTTCGCGGACGCCCGCGCCCGGCTGGAGGCCGTGCTGGCGGAGGAGCTCGACACCCTGACGGGGCAGCGCCGCACCGACCTGGTCGACGGGCTGGACGCGGTCACCACCTGGGGCGCCTGGCACCACTGGCGCTCGACGGGCCTGAGCCCCGAGCAGGCCCGGCACGCGATGGAGGCCACCGTCCTGAACCTGCTCGCCTCGATCGCCCCGGAGCCGGAGCCGGATTCGAAGCAGGAGTCGAAGCAGGCGCCGGCCTGACGCGGCCGCGGCGGCAGGGCCCGGAAACGCGAAAAGGGGGAAGGGAAGGGGAAGGGGCGGGCACCCCGCGGGCGCCCGCCCCTCCTCTCACCCCCTCGCCTGGGTCAGGCAGCCTTCACGGGTTCCGTACGCGCCGGGCGTGCGCCCGGCGCCAGCCGCCCGCTGCGGTCCAGCCCGAACAGCGCGCCCGCGCACAGCAGGCCGAGCGCGGCCAGCGAGAACCACGGCAGCGCCGCCGCGCCCGCGCCCCGCGCAGCGTCGAGCGCCATCCCGGTGAGCAGGTTTCCCAGCGTGATCCCGATCCCGCAGATGGTGTTGTACAGCCCGTAGTGCGTGGCGACGAGCCGGTCACCGGAGAGCCGGACGAGGGTGTCCATCTCGAAGGGGTAGGCGATCATCGTGCCGAGGGCGAGCAGCACCGCGGCCAGCATCGGCGGCACGACGGCGGTCGGCCACCGCCATCCGCCGCCGTCCGGGAGCGGTACGACCGCCGCGAGCAGCAGCGGCACGAAGGCCGCGCCCATGGTGAGCAGCCCCCAGGCCAGCGCCCGACCGGGTGTCGTCCGGGCCTTGCACCAGGCGGTGACGCGGGTCTGGAACAGGATGGTGCCCAGCCCGGACACGGCGAACAGTGCGGCCGTCGCGGCGGCGGCGAAGGTGCCGTCGCCGCCCAGCCGCCGGACTTCCAGCGGGAGCGCCAGGTACACCTGGTACGACAGCACGTACGAGCCGGTCATCACCGTGGAGAACAGCAGGAACGGCCGGTTGGCGAGGATCCCCCGCCACTGCGCCAGCACCTTCTCCCGGGCGCCGCCCTGCGCACGCGCCCCCGCCCCGGCCCCGTCCGCGCGCCGCGCGGGCAGGCTGCGGATCTGGACCGCGCTCAGCACGGCGAACACGGCCGCCGCGACCAGGCAGGTGATGCGGAAGTCCACCCCGGTGAGCACCATGCCCACCAGCGGGCCGAGCAGGATGCCCGCCTGGTAGAACACGTTGAACAGGGCGAACGCCTCGACCCGCCGCTCTCCCGCGTCCACGGCGACGTACGCGCGCACCGCCGGGTTGAACAGCGCCCCCGCGAGCCCGGTGGCCGCGGACGCGGCGAGCAGCGCCGGCAGCGAGTCGACCAGGCCCAGCGTGGCGAATCCGGCGGTGCGCAGCAGGCAGCCGGCGATGATCAGCGGCTTGTAGCCCAGCCGGTCGGCCAGGGTGCCGCCGACCAGGAACATGCCCTGCTGGCTGAAGTTGCGCACGCCCAGGACGAGTCCGACGGCCCAGCCGGCGAGCCCGAGCGAGCCGGAGAGGTGGGTGGCGAGGTACGGCATCAGCATGTAGAAGCCGAGGTTGATGGTGAACTGGTTCACCATCAGCAGCTGGACGCTCCTCTCGTACGAGCGCACCTGCGCGAGCATGCCCTTCACCGGCCCGGACCCTCCGCACCCGCAGCATCCTCCGCGCCGTCCGCGCCCTGTGCCGCCGGGTCGTCGGCCGCGGCCTCCGCCGCCTCCGCCAGGGGGTCGACCACGGCCGCGCAGCGGGTCCAGCGGGTGACCTCCTTCTCGTCGACCCGGCCGATGACCTCCGGCTCGGCCGCGGGCGGGCCGCCGAGGAGGCCGTGGGCGGCGCAGTAGTCGTCGTCGTACACGGTGCCCAGGTACCGCTGGGGCCCGTCGGGGAAGATCGCGGCGATCCGGGTGTCGGCCGGTCGGGTGCGGGCCAGCCAGCCGGCGACCAGGGCGACGGCGCCGACGCTCCAGCCGCCGGTGGCGTAGTGGGAGGAGGCGAGCTGCCGGCAGGCCCACACCGCCTCGGCGGGTGCCACCCAGTGGACCTCGGCGAAGTTCCCGTAGGCGACGTTGCGGGGGTAGATGCTCGATCCCAGGCCGCGCATGAGCCGCGGCCGGGCGGGCTGGCCGAAGATCGTCGACCCGATGGTGTCCACACCGACGAGTTCCAGCTGCGGGTACAGCTGCCGCAGGACGCGGGAGACGCCGGCGGAGTGCCCGCCGGTGCCGACGCTGCACACGAGGACGTCGAGGTGCCCGAGGTCGGCGGCGAGTTCCAGCGCGAGCGGCGTGTAGGCGGTGGTGTTGTCGGGATTGTTGTACTGGTCGGGGCACCACGATCCGGGGTGCCGGTCCATCAGCTGCCGGACGCGTTCGCGCCGGGCCTCCTGCCAGCCGCCGGTCGGGTGCGGTTCGGAGACGACGTTGACCCGGGCGCCGTAGGCGGTGAGCAGCTTCGTCATGGACGACTCCAGGCCCGGGTCGGTGACCAGGGTGACCGGATGCCCGTACACCAGTCCGGCCAGGGCCAGGCCGAGGCCCAGGGTGCCGCTGGTGGACTCGATGATCCGGGCGCCCGGCCGGAGTTCGCCGCGGGCGCGGGCCCGCTCGACCATGTGCAGGCCCGGGCGGTCCTTGATGCCGCCGGGGTTGAAGCCCTCCAGCTTGGCCCAGAAGCCGCGGCCCTCGGGGGTGAACGGCTCGGACACGTGCAGGAGCGGGGTGTTGCCGACGAGCCCGGAGAGGGCCGTGCGGTGGAGGGGTGTGGGGGTGGGCGTGGGGGAGGTGGTGCGGGCGGACGGAGAGGACATTTCCTCGGCTCTCATTCGTTGGACGGCTGATTCCGTACGGGACGGGGCAGGCGGCCGCGCCGAAAGCGGTGGGGCCGCGCGAATGAGGCCTAAATGCGCCAGCAGCAGATGCTCGTGCGGGTTGTCCGGCCTTCCCGTGCCCGCGCGGGAAATGCCGACGGGTGGCGTTGCCCGCGCACGGGGAGGTGCGGGGAGCGGAGGCCGAGAAGCACCGCGAGGAGGACGGGGAAAGCGGCCGCGCGGGGCGCCGAGATTTCCTGGACGGGGAGGGACGGGTAATTCGGGACACAGGATTCGCCGGGGTCGGGAAAACCGGGGGAATCCGCGGTGAACGGACGGTGGGAGGGCGTGTGGGTGTGCGTGTGGGTGTGCGTGTGAGGGGCGGCGGAATGGGCCCCCGCGAACGCGGACGCGTGCGCCCGGGGTGTGGCGTCCGAGTGGTGCAGGCAGCCGGCCGTCGCTGCGGCGAAGGCGGCCAGCAGCAGGACGGCGAGCAGCCGCCGCACCCGGGACGCCGGGCCGGTGCGGGGGCGGGGGAGGGAGTGGGTACGGGGGTGGAGCGACACGGTTCCTCCGGGGAGCCGGCCGGCGGCAGGGGCCGCACCGAGGGCGCGCGGGCGCTTCGGCCATCCGCGCGGATGCCTGCGGGCGGGGCGGGGCGCGAACCGGTATGAACCCGCAGGAAAGGGGGCGCCGGCAGCGCCTTCATGGGCCGGTCGGGACATCACCGGGCCCGTCGACGTCGACCGTCAGGGGATCCGGCCGTCTAGATGCGGAGCACTCCGGAGGGAGGGCCCGCTGCCGTGCCGCTTGTCTGCGCCGCTCCACCGGGTGCGGGAGGCCGGCCGCCGTCCGGGCATGCGGTCGCGCCGGGCTCGCCGGCCCGCGGGCAGGGCGCCGACACGGCCGCCTGGTCCGGCTGCCCGGGCATGCAGTGCTCGCCCGGGTGCGGGGAGCTTTCCGCACCGTGTGCGCATTCCTGCTGCGGGGTGCGGGCCGCGGGGGCTGCGGAAAGCCCGCTCGTGTCGTGGACGGTCCGATACGGGGCCGAGTCCACCGCGGGAGCGGCGGAGGAATGGTGCACGGAAATCGCGTCGCCGCTGCCGTGTGCGTACAGGAATCCGAGAAACAGCAGCGCCAGCCAAAGAGGTGCCGACGGAATCCGGTACCACCGGATCCGCGGCGCACCGCATGACGACCGGGCCGTGACCATGCCGTAATCCTAACCACGGTCGGGCGGCAGAAGGCAAAGACTGTCCGCGATATGGCGAGAAAGGATCCACCCGGGCAAGGAACGGGCGCGACGGCGGAGTTGACGGTGCGGGGAGGAGACGGGCCCCTGCCGGCCTCCGCGAACGAAGCGCTGCTTCTGCCCCTCGGTACGGCACCGCCCGGCCGCGCCCGCCAGGCCGCGCCCGCCCGGCCGCGGGCGTCGGCACCCGGGCAGCCGAAGCCGTGCGCGCCGGGCGTTTCGGGGTGCGCCGCGGCGCCCGCGTACGCCACCGTGGCGTGGACCGGCCGGATGCGCCGACCCCCGTGGAGGAGAGAGCTGCCATGAACTGGACCCTCGAAGTCGTCCTCGTCCCCGTGACCGATTTGGACCGGGCGAAGGCGTTCTACGCCGATCGGGTGGGTTTCAAGGTCGACATCGACGACGAGGTCGCCCCCGGCCTGCGCGTCATCCAGCTGACCCCGCCCGGCTCCCGCTGCTCGATCGCCCTGCAGCAGGGGCTGCCCGCGACCCCGGGCACCCGGGAGATGGCCCCGGGCACCCTGCACGGCGTCCAGCTGTGCGTCACCGACATCGAGGCGGCCCGCGCCGAACTCGTCGGCCGGGGCGTGGACGTCTCGCCGGTCCGCCACGTCGGCAAGACGGGCTGGGAGGACGGGAAGGGCGAGACCTGGAACTCGTTCATGACCTTCACGGACCCGGACGGCAACGGATGGGTGGTCCAGGAGGCCCCTTCCGAGTTGTCGGAGCGCTGACCGCGCGGGCCGCCTCCGGCCCGGCTTCCGGCCCCGCATCCGGCCCGGCGCCCGGAGGGCGCGTACGCCGTCCGGCGGCCGGGTCGGCGCCGCCGTCGCGTGGCGATCACCCCCGGGTCGGCTTTACATGGTCGTGGGGGGACGTGCCCGGATGCTGCACGCGCTCCGACCCGGGAAGTCCCAGCGGTGCATCCGTCGCGGGCAGCCCCGCAGCCCCGCAGCCCAACAGCCCCACGACCCACGTCCGTGAACACCTCAGGTGTGCCCACCCAAGGAGTCCCCATGGCCAATGGCCCGCACACGCCCGTCTCCAACCAGCCCGAGGAACTGGCCAACGCCGTTCCCGAACAGCCGGTCTTCGAAGGCCCGTCGGAGGGGGTGCAGGGCAGCCCCACGCCCTTCACGTCCGACGGCCTGGAACAGGTGAACGGCCACATGCGCAGTGCGCCGGAATCCATGCCCGAGACGTGGCGGGCGCCGACCGCCGTACTGCCCGACATCGGAGTGGCCTCCTTCGGCCCGCCGGACATGCTGGAGACGGTGCACCTCCCCGACGACCGCGTCCCGATCACGGACACCTCCAGCTATCCGTGGCGGGCCCACGCGTCCCTGCTGATCACCGCCGCCGACAACTCCCAGTGGATCGGGACGGGCTGGTTCATCGGCCCGCACACCCTGGCGACCGCCGGGCACGTCGTGTACATCAAGAACAGCGGTGTCCCGGGCCGAGACGGCTTCGTGAAGAGCATCCAGGTGATGCCCGGCCGCAACGGCTCGACCCTGCCCTTCGGCGCGGTCACGAGCACCAGCTTCCGCACCGTCACCGGCTGGACCGAGAGCGGCGACGAGAACTTCGACTACGGCGCCATCATCATCCCCACCGAACTCGGCGCCACCACCGGCTGGTTCGGCTTCGGCGCCTGGCCGGACGCCGACCTGCTCAAGACCTCCGTCAACATCTCCGGATACCCGGGGGACAAGCCTCCCGGAACCCAGTGGTACGACGGCCGGGGCGTCAGCTCGGTGAACCCCCTGAAGGTCTTCTACGACATCGACACCGCCGGCGGCCAGAGCGGCAGCGCGGTCTACCGCATCCACAACGGCGGCCGGTACGGCATCGCCGTGCACGCGTACGGCGGTACGACGACCAACTCCGGAACCCGGATCACCCAGTCCGTCTTCAACAACCTGGTGCAGTGGAAGGCGTGACGGGCCGGCGTCCCGCCGGGCCGCCGGACCGCCGGGCGGTGTGAGCGGTGCCCCCGACCGGCGGCGCCCGCACGCATCTGATCGGCGGTGTCGTCGTCGACACGGACGGCAGTCCGGCGCCGGGCGTGTCCGTCTACCTCGCGGGCGGGCCCGGCTCCTTCCCCGACGTAGCCGCCCTCACCGGCGCCGACGGCCGGTTCTCGTTCGCGGTGTCGGCCGAGGGCGTCTACACGGTGCAGTGCCGGGCACCGGACGGGAGGAGCGCCCAGGCGTCGGCCGCGGTCGGCGCCGGCGGAGCCGCCACCGTCGTGCTCCGGCTCGGCTGAAGCCGAGGTCGGGCCCGGGCCGCGAGCCCGGGCCCGACCCGCTACGCCGAAAGCTCCATCACCTCGATCAGCGAGGTCCGCGCCCGGGCCACCCGGGAGCGGACCGTGCCGACCGGGCAGCCGATGGCCTTCGCGGCATCGGCGTACGGCAGCCCCAGCAACTGGGTGAGGACGAACGCCTCCCGGCGCTCGCCCGGAATCGCCGCCAGGAGCTCGGCGAGCGCTATGCCGTCCTCGAAGCCCGGCACGCCGCGCGGCTGGCACTGCTCCGCGGCGGCCTGCCAGTCGTCGCGGTCGGACACCTTGGGCCGGGCGGCGGCGTACCGGAGGCTGTCCGCAACGGTGCGCCGGGCGATGGAGAGCAGCCAGGTGCGGGCGGAGGAGCGGCCCTCGAACCGGTGCAGGCTGCCGAGGGCCCGCAGGAACGTCTCCTGCGTGAGGTCGTCGGCTGCCTGCCGGTCGGCGCTCAGGTACGCCACGTAGCGCCACACGTCCCGGTGCAGGGCCCGGACGAACCCGTCCACGGCGCGGGGGTCGCCGCCGCGCGCGGCGAGCGCCAGCCGCGTCACCTGCTCCTCGGAGCAGGCGGCACGCGCGGTGCGGTCCGCGTGCGCGGGGCGGGAGGGGCGCGAGGGGCGCGGGCGGTGGGAGGTGCGGGTGGGCGTGGCGGGCATGGCGGTTGTTGTGGGCATGGCGGGGGTGGCGGGCGTAAGGGGCAGGCTGAGGGCAGGGGTCATCGCCACAGGTCCTTCACGAGGTGTCGGGATCCGGACCGGCGCGATCGGCGGGCCCGGTGCGTCGTACGGCCGCTGCCGGACGGCAGGGCCGAGACCCGAAGCGCGGGGGATGACCCGCGCCTTCGGGTGAGCCGGCTGTCAGACGACAGCGATCCCGGACGGCGGCCCCCGCGTGCCGAACGCATAGGCGAGCAGCAGCCGGCGGAGCGCGGAACCGTGGTGCGGCCGCCGCGAGCGGACGCGGGGCCGGTGGGGGTGGGCGGCCAGGCGGGGCAGCGGCCCCAGCGGTGCGAGGAACCAGCCGGCGAGCGCCCGCAGGATGCGGAACGCGGCCTGCTCGCCGTACGCGAGCCACAGGCCGCACAGGAGGGCGGCGAGCAGGTGGGCCGCGATCATGCCGCTCCCCGACACACCGGCCGTGCCGTGCATGCCGTGCATGCCGCCGATCCCGGCCGTGCCGTCGAACCCGGCGGCCGTACCGTCCATCCCGGCCGTGTCGACCGTGCCGGCGGCCCCGGCTGCCCCGTGTCCGCAGGGCGTGCCGTGGCCGCCCGTGCCCGCCGCCGTGTGGTGCATCGGCGGATGCGGAACGGGGGCCTGTGCCAGCGAGAACAGCTCGTGCAGCACCCCCTGGACCCCGACGGCGGCGGCGGTCACGGCCGACAGGCGCCGCTCCCGGCCCGCCAGGGCCCAGGCCGCGCCGGCCGTCGTGGCGAACGCCGCGGCCAGCGCCCAACCGGGCACACCGGCGCCCGACATGAGGGTGTGGCCGATGGCCGCGAGCAGCACACACGTGGCCGCGAACACCGCGGCCCGCACGGCTCGACACCATCGGTCAGAGGTCATAACGGGCTCATCCTTGCACTCCCGGATCCGGCGGGCACAGGTCGGTGGAGACAAGTCGGCTACTGCCATTCCGTTTCGGAAGCTGTGTCGTACGCCACAAATCCCTTCGGGAACCAGCGAGTTGCCGCTTCCGACTTCTGTCCCACGGCCACGGGCCGCCGAAACGGTGTGGAGACGGTACGAAGGGAGAACGGCGTGGAGCAGGCCCCTGCCCCGGGCGCGGCGACGGAGGCGGCCGGCGGCCCTCCGGAGCGCCGCGCGCCGACCGCGCTGCTCACCTGCGCCATGGGGTTCTCGATGCTCCAGCTGTTCCTGCTCGGTGCGCTCGGGCCGCGGCTGATGGACGAGTTGGAGGTCTCCGCGACCCTGCTGGGCGTCACGACGACGGTCGGCTTCGGCACCGCCGCCGTACTGTCCCCCGTCAGCGGGCGCCTGGTCGACCGGATCGGTCCGCGGCGCGCCCTCGTCGCCCTGCTGCTGGTCACCGCCGCCGCGCTCGCCCTGATCGCGGTGGCGCCCGGCGCCGGGGTGCTGCTGGCGGCGGTCGCCCTCGGCGGGCTGCCGCAGGCCCTGGCGAACCCCGCCACCAACAAGGCCGTCCTCGCCGCCGTCGCACCCGCCCGGCGCGGTGCGGTGACCGGCATGAAGCAGTCCGGCGTCCAGCTCGGCGCCTTCGCCGCCGGACTGCCCCTCACGGCACTGGCCGGCGGCATCGGCTGGCGCGGCGCGGTCTGGGCGGCCGCCGCGGCAGCCGCGGTGGTCGCGCTGTGGGCCGCCCGGTCCCTGCCCGCGGACCCGGCCCCGCCGGCCGGCGCCGCCGCGGCGCCGCTGCTGCCGCGCGGCCACGTCGCCTGGCTGGCGGCGTTCTCCCTGCTGCTGGGTGCCGGCATCGCCTCGGTCAACACCTACCTCGCGCTGTTCGGCGTACGCGAACTCGGCATGGGGCCGACCCCGGCCGGGGCGCTCGTCGCCGTCCTGGGCGTGGCCGGGATCGCGGGGCGCGTGGGCTGGTCGCGGACGGCCCGGCCCGGGCGCGCCGAATGGCTGCCCGGCGGGCTCGCGGCCGGGGCGGTCGGTGCCGCGCTCCTGCTGGCGGCCGCGGTGTACGCCGCCCCGCTGGCCTGGGCGGCGGCCGTCGCCGTCGGGGTGTTCGCCGTCTCGGGCAACGCGGTGTCCATGGTGCTGGTGATGCAGCGGGCCGTCGCCGGGAGGGCCGGCCAGGACTCGGCACTCGTCGCCGCCGGATTCTTCGCCGGATTCGCCGTCGGGCCGCCGCTGTTCGGCCTGCTCGCGGAGGTCGGCCGGTACGGTGCCGGCTGGCTGCTGGTGGCGGCGGAGTTCGCGGCGGCCGCCGCCGTGGCCACCGCCTGGGCCATCCGCGACCACCGCCGCACCGCGGAGACTCCCGCATGACCGCCGCCGACCCCACCCCGAACCCGCCGAGCACCCCACAGGCCCCGACCCGACCCGACGACCCCGGCCCGGGCCGGACGGCCGCCGGCCGCCGAGCCTCGGGGCTGACGGGCCACCGGGGCCAGGGCCTGACCGGCCGTGACCGGATCCCGGACGTCACGGGCGGCGACCGGGGCTCGGTCGCGCCGCGGGGCGGCCGGGGCTCCGAACTGACGGCCGGTGGTCGGGGTCCGGATGTGACCGGCGGCCGTCAGGGGCAGGGCCTGGCCGGTGAACGTCCGGGCTTGGGTCCGACGGGCGGGGGTTTCGGATGGGCGGGGGACGTGCTGGCGGTGGTGCTGAATCGGGTGGCTGTCACCCGGGACGGGGTCGGGGAGCGCTTTCCCCTGTTCGCCGACCCGGCCACCGGCCGCTGGACCACCACCGCCCGGGGCTCCTGGACGGGCGGCTTCTGGGCCGGACTGCTGTGGCTGCGGGCCCGCTGGACCGGCAGCGGCGAGGATCGGAGCGCGGCCGCGGAGTGCACCCGGCGCCTGGCGCCGTGGGCCGACGCCGACACGGCGACCCGCGGCCTCATCCTCTGGTACGGGACCGCGCTCGCGGCCGGGGACCGGGAGGCGGCCGCGCTGCTCCGGCGCGGAGCCCGCGCCTGCCTTGCGGCCGCGGACCCCGGCCTCGGCCTGCTGCCGTGGGGCTCCGCCCTGGGCGGGGACCGGTTGCAGGCCCGCGCCGACGGGGTGCCCGGCACGGTGCACCTGCTCGCCGCCGCAGGCCCGGAGGGGGTGCGGGCGGCCGGAGACCACCTCCACCGGCACCTCGACCTGTGCCTCGCCGGGGCCGGGGGATCCGGGGGCGCGTATCCGGCCTGGCGGTTCACGCCCGGGGCGGGGTGGCAGCCGTGCGCGGAGCCCCCGCCGGGGTGGAGCCGCGGCCGGGCCTGGCTGCTGCTGGCCGTCGCCGACGCCCTGCTGCACCCCGCCGCGTCCGCCTGGCGGCCGGACCGGCTCCGCGGGGCCGCCGAGGAGCTGCTCGCCACGTCCGGCGTGCTCGACGGCCCGCCCGTGCCGCCCGCCGACACCGCGCACCCCGGCGGGCCGTACGACACCTCCGCCGCGGCCGTCAACGCGGTGGCCCTGCTGAAACTGGCCCACACCGACACCCGGCGCGCCGAACAACTGCGGCGCCGGGCCGCCGGGATCCTGCGGCACCTGGCCGATACCCACCTCTCAGGCAGAGGCGGCGCCCGCCCCGCCGGCATGCTGCTCGACGGCTGCTACGACGCGCGGGACGGCACGGCCGTCCGGCACGAGCTGATCTGGGGAGACTTCTTCCTCGCACTGGGCCTGGCCACCCTCACCGGCCTGACCGGGGCTGCCGAGGCCTGAGGGTGTCGCAGAAGACCCGGTCCGGGGCGTTTCGCCGGCACGGGCGGACGCTCGCGGGCTTGCGGGCATACGGCAGCCCGCCCCGCTCTTCGGGTTCTCCCCGGCCACGGGTCTGCCGGCCGACCGGTTGCGGATCGTGGACGGCACCCTCGTCCCGGTCCGCGGCCGGCAGGCGGGGCCGCGTCCCGCAACCACCGGTCCTCGGCGAACGTACAGCGCGTCGTCGCCGCCGGCATTCGCCGTGCGGCCGCACCAGCCCGGCCGGCCCGGGCGACGACACCGACGCCCGCGGCCGGTGCGAGTGCGACCTCCCCGCCAAGGCCGTCCGTCGGCACGATGGATTTCGCGGACGGCCCCTCCTGCCAGGCCGGGAGGAGGCCGACGCCGGACACCGCCGGGTGCGGGCCCGCGTCGGACACGCCTCCGCGGCCCCGGCCTCAGCAGGACGCCGTGGTGCGTTGCTCGTACTCGCGCAGGACGCGGCGGGCCACCGACGTGATGTGGAGTTCGTCCGGGCCGTCGAGGATGCGTGCCGCCCGCCCCGTGCGGAACAGGGCGGGCAGCGGGGTGTCCGGCCCGAGTCCGGCGGCGCCGTGGACCTGGATCGCGGCATCGGCGACCTGCTGGAGCATCCGGGCCGCCGCGACCTTGGCGAGGCCGACCTCGGTGTGCGCGTCCTGCCCCGCGTCGAGCAGGGCGACCGCCTCGTACACCAGCGGCCGGGTGGTGCGCAGCGCGAGCAGGGCGTCGAAGACGTGCTGCTGGACGAGCTGGTGCCCGGCCAGGGGTCCGCGCGACCCGGTCCGGGCGACGGCCCGCCCGCACATCAGGTCGAAGGCGCGCCGTGCCTGCCCGAGCCACCGCAGGCAGCGCAGCGTCCGGCCGAGCTGGAGCCGCTCGCCGGCGATGGCGAGGGCCTGGCCGCGCTCGCCCAGCAGGTGGTGGCCGGGCACGACGACCCGGTCGAGCTCGATCTCCCCTTGGCCGGCCGCGCCCAGCACCGGCAGTTCGCGTACGAAGCGGAAGCCGGGCGAGGCGGTGGGCACGAGCAGCAGCGACAGGCCCTCGCGGTCCCCGTCGCCGCCGTCGGTGCGGGCGAGCACGGTGACCAGGTCCGCGTCCGCGGCCCCGGAGGTGAACCACTTGCGGCCGGTGATGCACCAGCTGCCGTCCGCCTGCTGCCGGGCCCGGGTCCCGGTCAGGAACGGGTCGGTGCCCGGCACATCGGGCTCGGTCATCGCGTAGCAGGCGCGCAGCTCCCCGGCGACGATCTGCTCCAGGTACCGCTCCCGGACGACGGGGTCGCCGTACCGGGCGAGCATCCGTACGTCCAGCAGCGGGGCGGAGCCCAGGACCGCCGGCCCGTGGTCGCTCGCGCCCTCGGCCTCCGCCGCCCCGGCGTACTGCGCCAGCGTCAGGCCCCCGCCGCCCAGTTCGGCCGGCAGCGGCAGCGCCCACAGCCCGGCCTCCCGGGCGGCGCGCCGCAGCCGTGCCCGGACGGCCGCCGCCGCGGGGCCGCCCGCGTCCAGTACGGGCTCCTCCGGCAGCACGCGGCTCCGCGTGAACTCCTCGACGCGCTCGCGCAACGGCCCGGCATCCGGGGCCTCCTGGCCCCGTACGGGCGCTGAACGGTCTCGACTCGGCACGGTTTTCCTCCAGTTCGCCGGGAACCCGTGGGAACGGCTGTCCGACTGACTTTTCCGTGGAACTGGTCGGGCGCGAGCCCCGACGGGTTCCCGCGTTCCACACGACCTCGGGCGCACCACACCACCGCGCCCGGAGAGGAGAGGCATGGCGTCACCAGTCACCACGAGGACGGTCCGGCCACTCGACACCCTGCGCTTCGACATCTCGGGGCCCCCGCAGATCACGGACGTCGTCGCGGACCACCTCCGGCTCCTCGGCGCGGAGCGGGCGACCTCGGCCGACCCGGCCGCCGCACCCGCCGCGCACGCCGGGCCCATCGCGGCCGCCGGGCCCATCGCGCCCACCGGGCACGCCGTGCTCACCGGTGCGGGCTTCGCCCCCGCCGAGGCGGCCACCGTGTGGGCGGCGCCCGGATCGGGGATCGCCGACGAGGCGACCGTCCAGGCGGCCACCGGGATCATGGCCGTCCACGGCCGCCGTGACGGCGCACCGCACGGCCTGGCGGCCGACTACGCCGCCACCGCCACCGGCATCCTCACCGTGCAGGGCCTCCTCGCCGGGCTCCTCGCCCAGGCCCGAGGCGGCGCCCCCGCCCGGGTCGAGACGCGCGCCGACCACGCCGGGCTGCTCGCCGTCTCCCAGTACCTCGCGGCCGCCGGGGCGGACGAGGCCGAGGCCGTCGCCCCCGCTCCCGGAGGGCCGCCCTTCACCTCCGCCGAGGGGGTCCGGTTCGAGCTGGAGACCCTTGACGCCGGGGTGTGGGCCGCGTTCTGGCGCGCCCTGGACGCCCCCGCCGACGCCCTGCGGGCCGGCTGGCGCCCCTTCCAGTTCCGCTACGCCACGGCCAGCGCGCCCCTCCCGGACGCCCTCCACCGCACCACCCGGTCCCACGCCTTCGCGCGGATCCGGCAGGCCGCCGCCGACGCCGGGGCCGACGTGTGCGCCCTGCGGACCCTGGCCGAGCGGGCCGCGGAGCACGACGGGGCGGCCCCCTGGACCCTGGACCCGCTCGGCACGCCCCCGGCGGACCCCGGAACCGCCGTGCGCCGCAGACCGGCCCCGTCCCCCGGCCGCCCGCTGGCCGGGCTCACCGTCGTGGAGGCCGGCCGACGCATCCAGGCCCCGCTCGCCGCGCACCTGCTCGGCTTGCTCGGCGCCGAGGTCATCCGCGTCGAACCCCCGGGCGGCGACCCGCTGCGCGGCATGCCGCCCGCCTGCTCGGGAACGTCCGCGCGCTGGCTCGCCCTCAACCGCGGCAAGCAGGCCGTCGAGATCGACATCAAGGCGCCGGGCGACCGGCGCAGGCTGTACGAGCTGGTGGCCGGCGCCGACGTCTTCCTGCACAACTGGGCCCCCGGCAAGGCAGGCGAACTCGGCCTGGACGCCGAGCACCTGACGGCCGTACAGCCCGCGCTCGTGTACGCGTACACCAGCGGCTGGGCCGGCCGGATCGGCGATGCCCCCATGGGCACCGACTTCATGGTGCAGGCCCGCACCGGCGTCGGCGAGGCGGTCCGCCCGGACGGCGAACCGCCCGCCCCCTCCCTCATGACGCTCCTCGACGTCCTGGGCGGGCTGACCGGCGCCGAGGCCGTCCTCGCCGGACTGCTGCTGCGCGAACGCACCGGCCGGGCCGTCCGCGTCGACTCCTCCCTCCTGGGCGCCGCCGACCTCCTCACCGCCCCCGCACTGCGCCGGGCCGCCTCCGGCGGGGAACCCCGGCGGCCGGCCGGGTTCCGGCGCCCGCTGCCGACGGCCGACGGCTGGATCGCCCCGGGCGACGACTCCGCGGCCGTGGTCGCCGCCGTCGCCGACGCCGTCCGCGAACTCCCCACGGACGAGGCCCTGCACCGGCTGCGGACCCGCGGCCTCACCGCCACCGCGGTCACCACCGACCTCGCCGCCCTGCACCGCGATCCGCGTTTCGCCGGCTCGATCGGCCGCGACGCGCACGGTGCCCCCGCCGTTCCCGACCCGTGGAGCTTCGCATGACCGCCTCCGCCCGGCCCGTACTGCACGACCTGCTGCCCGCCGCCCTCCGCCGCTCCTGGGCGGTCGACGGGACCTGCCCCGACCTCGACCTCTACAGCCTCCAGCGGGCCCGCCAGATCGCGGACCCGCACCGCACCGCCGTCCTCGACGCCAAGGGCGCCCTCTGCTACACCGCCCTCGACCGCAAGGCGCGCTCGCTGGCCGCCGGCCTCCGGGACCTCGGCGTGCGGCCGGGCGACGTGGTCGGCGTCCAACTGCCCGACCAGCGCAATGCCGTCATCGCCGACCTCGCGATCGCCGCGCTGGGCGCGGTCGCGCTGCCCTTCCCGGCCGGCCGCGGCGCCCGGGAGGCCGCGTGCCTGCTGCGCCGGGCCGGTGCAGTCGCCGTCATCGCGGCCGCCGACCACCGGGGCTGCCACCACGCCGCCGACCTGCACGCCCTGTCGGCCCGGCTGCCCGCGCTGGCCCACGTCATCGCCGCAGGGCCGGGCAACGCCCCCGAAGGAACGATTCCGCTGGCCTCGCTGACACGGACCGACCCGGCCGGATTCACCCCGGCCCGGCCCGACCCCGACAGCGCCGCCCGGATCCTCGTCTCCTCCGGCTCCGAGGCCGAGCCCAAGATGGTCGCCTACTCGCACAACGCGCTGGCTGGCGGCCGCGGCAACTTCCTCGCCTCGCTCATCCCCGACGGCCGGCCGCCGCGATGCCTGTTCCTGGTGCCCCTGTCCACTGCCTTCGGATCCAACGGCACCGCCGTCACCCTCGCCCGGCACGGCGGCACCCTCGTCCTCCTCGACCACTTCACCGCCGACGCCGCCCTCGCGGCCATCCGGGAGCACCGGCCCACCCACGTCCTCGGCGTGCCGACCATGGTGCGGATGATGCTCGACCGGCTCGCCGAGACCGGCGGGGAACTGCCCGCGCCCACCGCCCTGGTCCTCGGCGGGGCACCGCTCGACGAGACGACCGCGGCGGCCGCCGCCGACGCCTTCGGCTGCCCGGTCGTGAACCTCTACGGATCCGCCGACGGCGTCAACTGCCATACGGGACTGGACCACCGGACCCCGCCGACCGACTCCCACGGAGCCGTCGCCGGCCGCCCCGACCCCAAGGTCGCCGACATTCGCATCACCGACCCGGACACCGGCGAGCAGCTCCCGGCGGGCCGGGTCGGGGAGATCACCGCCCGCGGGCCCATGACCCCCCTCTGCTACGTCGGCGCCCCCGAACTCGACGCCCGCTACCGCACCCCCGACGGCTGGGTCCGCACCGGCGACCTCGGCTTCCTGGACGACGGGGGAGTGCTGCACGTGGTCGGCCGCCTCAAGGACGTCGTCATCCGCGGCGGCGCCAACATCAGCCCGGCCGAGGTCGAACGGGAGCTCACCTCGCACCCCGAGGTCCGCGACGTGGTGTGCGTCGGCGTCCCGGACGCGCTGATGGGCGAGCGCCTGGCGGCCTGCGTGGTGCCGCGCGCCGACCGCACCCCCACCCTGGAGGCCCTCGGCGCCCACCTCGCCGGCCGCGGCCTCGACCGGCGCAAACACCCCGAGCGGCTCCTCCTCGTCCCCGAGCTGCCGCTGACCCCGGCCGGCAAGCCCGACCGCGCCGCCCTCCGCGCACGCCTGACCGCGGCCCCGGCCCCGGCGCCCGTCCCCGGACCGCGCCGGCCGCACCACGACACCACAGGGAGCACACGGTGAAGCGGCGGGACCTGCTCCGCTCCTCCACCGCCCTCGGCGCCACCGCGGCGGTCACGGGCCTCGCCGGAACGGCCGCCGCCCCGGCCGCCGCCTCCGGGCAGCCCGCCGCGGCGGACGGGAAGCCGCTGCGCGTGCACCTCGTCATGTTCGACGGAGTCGAGGAACTGGACTTCGCCGCACCGTACGAGGTCTTCTCCGCAGCCCGGTTCTTCACGAAGCGCACGATCGACGTCCGCTACGTCACCGTCTCCGCCCCGGGCCCGGTGCACGCCGCCTACGGCACGACGGTCCAGGTCCCCCACCGCTGGGCCCCGCACGAGGCCGACGTGCTCCTCGTACCGGGCGGGGGATACGCGCGGCGGGAGGACCCCGGAGTGTGGGCCGAGATCCGCCGGGGCACCCTGCCGCGGGCCCTGGCCGCGGCGGTACGGCCCGGGCTCACCGTTGCCGCGGTGTGCACGGGCGTCATGCTGCTGTCCGCCGCCGGGCTGACCCGCGGGCGGCCCTGCACCACCCACCACCGGGCCCGGCCCGACCTGGCGGAGCAGGGCGGCGTGCTGAAGACGGCGCGGGTCGTGGACGACGGCGACCTGGTCACCGCGGGCGGCATCACCTCGGGCCTCGACCTCGCGCTCCGGCTCGTACGCCGTGAACTCGGCGCCGAAACGGCGGCGTCGGTGGAGGCCATGCTCGAATACGAGGCCCGCGGCACGGTGTGGACGCCGGACGCGCCGCCCCGCCGGTAGCGCGCGGGGTGGGAGGGCGCGCGGCGTCCTCCCACCCCGACCGGGGCCGGCGCGGGTCAGGAGCCGCCCATGGCCTTCTTCAGTTCGGCGGCCGCGTTGCGGTAGACCGGCAGCAGGTCCAGGTCCGGCCCGGGATAGTTGACGATCTTCACCTGCCGGGCGCCGGTGTCCGGCAGCACCGTGCCGGTCGACATGTGGGCGTTGTCCAGGACCAACGAGGGCTTCTTGGCGGACAGTTCGGCCAGCTGCGCGGGCGTCACCGGCTCCGGGCCGAAGCTGCCGACCGTTGTCGCCCCCGCGAGCTTCGCCGCCCAGACCGTGAAGACCTGGGAGACGGCGTTCGGGCTGGTGCCGCCCGGCCAGGCCGCCTTCACCTCCCCGGAGAGGCGGGCGTATTCGCCGTCGAAGCCGGACTTCCACTGCGCGGCGGCGGACTCGGTGCCGAACAGCGCGCCGAGCCGGGCCACTTCGGCGCCGACCTTGTCGGCATCGTTGTCGAGGTTCACCTCCACCAGCTTCGCCCGGGAGCCGGCCGCCTCCTTGATCTTCGCCGCGTACGGCTCGAAGGGGGCGTACAGCACGAAGTCGGCCTGGGCCACGGCGGCGAGGTCGGACGGCTTCGGGTCGTAGTCCGGGGCGTGGTGCACCGACTGCGGCACGATGACCTTCACGTTCTCGGCGCCTGCGGCCTTGGCGAAGGCCCCCTCCCAGGTGGTGGTCACGACCACCACCGGCTTCGCCTTCCGCTCCCCGGCCCCGGCCGAGGCCGCGGCGGTCGGCTCGGACGAGGTCCCGCCGCCGTCCGCGCAGCCGGCGGTGAGGAGCAGGGCCGCGCTCAGTGCGGCGAGGGGGGCGATACGGACGCGGGTGCGCGCCATGTGGTGTTTCTCCGTTCGGGTACGAGGTGGACGGCGAGGACGACCGCCCCCGCCGTCAGGACGAGAACCGGACCGGGAGGCCAGTCCAGCCAGAGGGCGAGGAGGAACCCCGCCAGGTTGACGGCGACGCCGATGCCGACCGCCCACAGGGTGATCGACTTCAGTGAGCTGCCGAGGCGCCGCGCGGCGAGCGCGGGCAGCAGCGTGAGCGCGTCGACCAGCAGGGCGCCGGTCAGCTTGAGCGCTCCGGCGACGGAGACCGCGACCAGCACCAGCAGGGCGGTCGTCAGCAGCCGTACCGGCACCCCGCAGCACTGGGCCAGCTCCCGGTCGTACAGCAGCAGGGCCACGTCGCGGCGGCGCCACAGGAACAGGCCGGGGACGGCGGCCGCGAGCACCCCGAGGACCACGAGGTCGGCGGTGCCCACGGACAGGATCGAGCCCCACAGCAGCGCGAACGCCCCGGAGGCGTTGACCCCGGACACGGCGAGCAGCAGCAGGGCGGCGGCGATGGCGAGGCTCATCAGCAGCCCCATCGCCCCGGACAGCCCCGCCGGGGTGCGGGCCAGCGGCGCCACCCCGGCACCGGAGAGGGCGCAGGCGACCAGGGCGCAGAGCATCGGGTCGAGCCCGGTCAGCAGGCCGGCGGCGATGCCCAGCAGGGCCACGTGCATCATCGCGAAGCGGACCGGCATGATGTCGAGCCCGACGATGACGACCCCGATCACCGGCAGGCCGATCGCCGCGAGCAGCAGCGCCGCCCCGGCGCGCTGTACGGGGACCAGCTGGAGCAGGGCGCCGACATCGGCGGTGGCGAGGGTGGTCACCGGACCTCCCGCAGCCGCCCGGCGGCCATTTCCAGGATCCGGTCGCAGCGTTCGGCCAGGGCCCGGTCGTGGGTCACCACGACCAGGGTGACGGGCAGCGCGGAGAGTACGTCGGCGGCCTCCGCCTGGCCGGCGAAGTCGAGGGCGGCGGTGGGCTCGTCCGCGAGCAGCACCCCGGCCCCCGCGGCGACACAGCCGACGGCCCGGGCCAGGTACATGCGCTGGAGCTGGCCCCCGGAGAGGGTGTGCAGCGGCCGCTCCGCCAGCGCGGCCACGCCCAGGCGCTGCGCGGCCTCGGCGGCCTCGGGCGGGGAGGTGCCCGCCGCGAGCAGTTCCCGGCCGAGCAGGGGGAAGCGGCCGGCGGCCGGCTTCTGCGGGATCCAGGCGCAGGCCCGGCGCCGCCAGGCCCACTCGGCGGGTGTGCGGGCGTCGCGGCCGCCGACCAGGACGCTGCCGGCGGCGGGCCGGTGCAGTCCGAGGACGGCCCGCAGCAGCGTGGTCTTCCCGGATCCGTTCGTTCCGGTCAGCGCCACCCGCTCGCCGGCCGCGACCTCCAGTTCGGCGCCGGTGACGGCGTCGACCCTGCCGTGCCGGCAGCTGACCCCGCGCATCCGTACGTCCAGTCCACCCATTCCCTGCCTCCCTGCCGCGGTGCGTGCAGGAGCGGGACCGGAGCGGACGGCTCCTGCCTGCCAGTAGTCGGCCGGCGGGGGCGCCGGGTTCCCGCGGGATCGGGCGGGATCCGCCGGCGGCGGCGGGCGGGGCTGCCGGGAGGGCTACCCGGCGCGGTGGCTCACCAGCCGAAGCGGCGGTCCACCACGGCGGAGAACTCCTCGAAGGTCAGGACGCGGTCGCCGTTCTGGTCGGCCGCGTCGAAGAGGGCGGAGGACTCGGCATCGTCCCCGACCCCCCAGAAGGGGATCACTCCCTGCGCGGCGAGGGTGGGGCCCTTGGCCCGGAGGGCCCCGATGACCTCGGCACGCGTCAGGGTGCCGTCCTGGTCGAGATCGAGCGCGTCGAAGAGCCTGCGCGCCTTTTCGCTCATCACCATGTCCTGCTTCCGTGGGACTGTACGCGCCGGTCGGCCGGCGCGTCCTGTGCAGAGGGACGCAGGGTCCGGCCGCCGGGTTGCACACCGGCCGGCCGACCCGGCCGATCCGGTCGGCCCGTCGGGCTGCGGGTGCGTACGCCGAAGGGGGCGTACCCGCCGTTCCGGCAGGTACGCCCCCGAGGGGAGCGGGCGGGGGAGGACCCGCTCAGGGGTTGATCAGGACCGGCCCGCGGTCTTCGGGCTGCTGTCGGCCGCGGCCCGCGCCGCGATCTGCGGGTTGCGGGACTTCAGCACGGCCCAGCCGATGGCCAGGCAGACCGCCCAGCCGGCACCCACGTACAGGGAGATGCGGCTGTCGGGGTCGATGGCGATCATCGCGGTGACCAGCAGCAGGAACGCGACGGCGATCCAGCTGCAGATCGTGCCGCCGGGGGCCGGGAAGGAGGAGGCGGGCAGCTTGCCGGCGTCCACCGCGCGGCGGTAGCGGATGTGGCTGACGAGGATCATCAGCCAGGTCCAGATACCGGCGGCGGTCGCGACCGAGGTGACGTAGCCGAAGGCCTTCTCCGGGACGACGTAGTTGAGGACGACGCCGATGCCCATGAGGGCGGCGGAGAGGGTGATGGCCACGGCCGGGGTCTTGGTGGAGCTCAGCTTGCCCAGCAGCTTGGGGGCCTCGGAGTTGGCGGCCAGGTCGCGCAGCATGCGGCCGGTGGAGTACATGCCGGAGTTGCAGGACGACAGGGCGGCGGTGAGGACCACGAAGTTGACGATGGCCGCACCGGCCGGGATGCCGATCTTGGCGAAGGCGGCCACGAAGGGGCTGACGCCCGGCTGGAACTCGGTCCACTTGACGACCATCAGGATCACGCTGAGGGCACCGACGTAGAAGACGATGATGCGCCACGGCAGGGTGTTGATGGCCTTGGGGAGGGTCTTCTCCGGGTTCTCGGACTCGCCCGCGGTGACGCCGACGAGCTCGACGGCCAGGTAGGCGAACATGACGCCCTGCAGGGTCATCAGGCTGGAGCCGACGCCCTTCGGGAAGATGCCGTCGAAGGCCCAGAGGTTCGACACGGCGGCGGTGTCACCGGCGGCGCTGAAGCCGAAGGTCACGACGCCGATACCGATCACGATCATGCCGATGAGGGCGGTGACCTTGACCATCGAGAACCAGAACTCGATCTCGCCGAAGATCTTCACCGAGATGAGGTTGGCGACGAACAGGATCACCAGGAACACCAGGGCCGTCACCCACTGGGGGATGGCCGGGAACCAGTAGTGCATGTAGATCGCCGCGGCGGTCAGCTCGGCCATGCCGGTGACCACCCACATGAGCCAGTACGTCCAGCCGGTCACGAAACCGAAGAACGGACCGAGGAACTCGCGGGCGTACTCCGCGAAGGAACCCGAGACGGGCCGGTACAGGAGCAGCTCGCCGAGTGCCCGCATGATGAAGAAGACGATCACGCCGGCGAGGGCGTACATCAGGATGAGGCTGGGCCCGGCCTTCGCGATGTTCGCGCCCGCGCCCAGGAAGAGGCCGACGCCGATGGCGCCGCCGATGGCGATCATCTGGACCTGGCGGCTGCCGAGCCCGCGCTCGTAGCCCTCCTCGGGCGTGCTGCCCGCGGCCGTGTTGTCGCCGTTGTGCTGTTCGACCTGCGTCGAGGTCATGCTGTGGTGCGCCTTTCCGCTCCATGCCGATCCGCGCCGCGCACGGCTGCGAATCGGGTTCCGATCCCCCGGATGCTGATGGAGTTGCTGCCGGCGGTGGCCGGCTCCAGCGCCCCTGCTCGGACGAGGGTGGTGTCCGGCAGGCGGTCGTGAAGATGTACCACGCCCGGCCACGACGGACCGTGGCGCACATCACCGGCATAACGGTCATTCGCCTGTGACCTGGCCGAAAGACCCTTCCTCGGTGACTCGATCGTTATCCGGATCTGAGCCTCCGCTGAGCGAACGCCGATTGCCACCACGGCAATATGTGCCATGTGGAACGCGCCCCTATCGGAAGGTGAACACGGAGCGTGGCCGCGCGCGCCCGACGTCGGGCCTCGGTCGCATCTCCGCCGTCCGCTGCGCAGGACCGACAGGCCGGCCGCAACAGTGGGACCATGCGAACGCTCCGGCCTTCGACCGCAGTTGGAAGAGCAGGCCGCCCGATGCAGTGCACATCCCGCACCCGTGCCGCCCCCGCCGCGGTCGCCCCGGCCGCCGTCGGCACCGTCACCGTCGGTGTCGGAGCGGCGTGCGACGGCAGCTGCGCCGGATGGCCGCCGCAGGAACGAATAAGCGGGTGAAGCGAGCGCACGGGACCCGTCCGGAACCCGTCGGCACCGGTTGACGGGAACGTCCGGCCGCGCCCCCGGACCGGGGAGCGCCGCATCGTCCGAGTACCGAGGAGGTCCGATGACGGGCCGAGCATTGATCGTCGTCGATGTGCAGAACGACTTCTGCGAAGGCGGCAGCGTCCCCGTGAAAGGGGGTGCGGAGCGGGCCAGCGCCATCGAGGAGCTGGTCCGTGACCGGGCTCCCGGGGAGTACCACCGCGTGGTGGCCACCCGGGACCACCACATCGATCCCGGGGGCCACTTCTCCGCGGACCCCGACTTCCGCGACTCCTTCCCCGTGCACTGCCTCGTCGGCAGCGAGGGCAGCGAGTTCCATCCGCACTTCCTGCCCGCCGTGGCCGCGGGATCGGTCGACGAGGTCTTCTTCAAGGGCGCGCACTCGGCCTCGAAGAGCGGCTTCGAGGGCGCGACCGCCGAGGGCACCGCACTCGCCGAGTGGCTGCGCGCCCAGGGCGTGGACACGGTGGACGTCGTCGGCATCGCCACCGACCACTGCGTGAAGGCCACGGCCCTCGACGGGGTGCGCGCGGGATTCGGCGTGCGCGTCCTGCTGGACTACACGGCGGGTGTGGCCGCCGCCACGACCGAGCAGGCGGTCGACGAACTGCGCCGGGCCGGGGTCGAACTCACCGGCACCCCCGTCGTCCTCGCCTGACGGAAACCGCAAGCGGGAGGATTGCGCCGGAGGGGCGCACCCGTGATCGTTTCTGCGGTGAACCGCCCCCGCCGTCGGAGTGAGGCACCGGGGCGGACGCGGTCCGCGGCCCGCGGCCCGAACCGCAGAACGTTGGGCGTGATCAGGAAACTCGCGCGGCGCGGTGTCCCCGCGCCCGCCCTCACCGCCCTCTCCCTCGCCGCCGGCCCGGCCCCGGCCGGGCCGGCGGCCGCCGAAGCAGCCGCCGCGGCCCGGGACACCGCGTCCCCGTACAGCTGCTCGCGATCAACGACCTGCACGGCAACCTCCTCCCCGTCGACGGAGCGGCCGGCCGCATCACCTGCGTCACGCGGTGGCCCGGTACCGGGGCGGGGCGGGGCGGGCCGCCGCGGCCGACCGCCCGGCGCCGGGCGCGCCGAGGCGCCGGGGTGCCGGGGTGCCGGGCGGCCCGGACCGGTCGCGGCGGCCGCCGTGCCGGTCAGCCCTGCTGCGCGGGGCCGAGGGCGCCGATCAGGGCCTGCACGGCCGCGACGGCGCTGCCGTCGTGGTCGCTGCCGGCCGTGCCGCTGCTGCGGTACTGGACGTTGGCGGCCCGGTCGACCTCCAGGAACGAGTCGGCACCGGAGTTGTCGACCACCGTGATCAGACTCCCGCCGGCCGCCGCGGGCGCCGCCGCCGCACCGAGCAGGGCCGCGGCGAGCGCCGGGACGGCCGCCGCCCGCACCCGCCCGCCCGGCCGCCGGCTCACGCCCCCACCCGTTCGGGAACCGGCCGCAGCCGGGCCACGTTGTCCTCCAGGAGCCGGGTCGCGGCGGCGACGCCGATCCCGCCGTCGGCGGTCACGAGGGGCAGGCGCCCGTCGTCGCGCCGCAGGTCGCGCAGCGCCGAGTCCATCGCCTCGTGGGCGGCGAAGAGGCACGGCGTGCTGTAGATGGCCACGTCCACGCCGAGGTCGGCCAGCTCGCCGAGCGAGAGCCGCGGCGACTTCCCGCCCGCGAGCTGGTTGAACAGCAGCGGCTTGGCGCCGACCACCTCCCGGATCCGCCGGATCCACTCCACGCTGCGCACCCCGTCGACCAGGACGACGTCGGCACCGGTGGCCGCCAGGCGCTCGGCCCGGTGCAGGATGTCGGCCTCCTCGGTGGCGTCCGTACGGGCCACCACGACCATGTCCCGGCGGACGGCCAGCACCATCTCCAGCTTGTCGAGGTACTCCTGGAGGGGCAGCACCTGCTTTCCGTCGGCGTGCCCGCACCGGCGCGGGCGCTGCTGGTCCTCCAGGATCACGCCGGAGGCCCCGATGCGCTCCAGCCCCTCCACCACGTGGCAGGCCACCTCCGGGTCGGCATAGCCGTCGTCGATGTCCACGAGCAGGTGGTGCCGGGGGAACGCGCCGCGCAGGCGCTGCACGAAGGCGACCATGTCCGGCCAGGCGATGAACCCGATGTCGGGCAGCCCGTAGTAGGACGCGGCGAAACCGAAGCCGGAGACGAACATCCCGTCGTAGTGCCGGGCCGCGATGGACGCCGAGTACATGTCGTACACGCCGATCAGGGGCGTGGTTCCCGGCGCGGCGATCTGTTCCCGCAACTTGTTCCCGTAGGTCAACGCCTGACTCCTCGTCATGGTGAAGCAGCACAGAGACATGGCAGGACCGCCGCAACACGACGGTCCTTTACCAAAGCCCGATACTTTCGTGGGAGAACCGGGAAACTCCTTAGGCGAGCGCTTTGCTCACTCTCCAGGGGGAGTGAATTCACCGGGGAAACGTCACTGGGCGCGGACGCGGAGGACCGCCGTCCGCCGGTCCGGGGCAGATGGGCCCGGGCGTCCTCCCCGTCGGCCGTTCCTCAGCGGTCGTCGCGCATGTCGTCCAGGTCGCCCTCACTCAGCTCGTGCATGACGTCGCGCATCGTCGCGTCCTCCCGGCCCCGCTCGTGCGCGACCTCTTCGGGGCTGCGCGGCCGGCCGCCCGTCCTCAGCCGGTCCGGGTCCGGCGACCGCCCGCGGATCCGGTCCCTGTCCTGCCTGTCGCTGTCGCCGCCCATGGCCTTTCACACTCCCAGATCGTCCGCCCGTAGCCGGTCGCATCTGCTGCGTCACCGCGCGTGAGCGCACTGCTCGGCGGCGGCTGTCGCCGCGCCGACCGGCGCCTAACCGCTCGGCCGCCCGCCAAACCTCCGCCCGCCAAACCTCCGCCCGGCAGATCGCGGCCGGGTCATCGGCGCACGGGCTCGGGGGCCGGTCGCAAGCCACTGCACCGGCCGAAAGCTGCTGGAGCAGCAATACGCTCGGCGGCGCGGCCGACGCCTCAAGCCGGGCCGCGGCCCTGCCGATGCAGGAGGGGGCACCTCACAGGCCCGTCAGCCGACCCCGAGGAGCCATCCGTGCCGGAACCCGGACCCGGCCTCGACGCCTTCAACGCCGCGCTGGACGGACCCATGTACGTGGTCACGGCCGCGTCCGGCGGCGAGCGGGCCGGATGCCTGGTCGGGTTCGCCTCGCAGTGCTCGATCGAGCCGCCCCGCTTCGTCGTCTGGCTGTCGACCGCCAACCACACCCACACGGTCGCGCGCAGTGCCCGGTACCTCACCGTGCACCTGCTGCGCCGCGACCAGCGGGCACTCGCGGAGCTCTTCGGCGGCCGGACCGGGGACCGCGTGGACAAGTTCGCCCGCACCGGCTGGCGGCCTGGCCGCGACGGCAGCCCGGTGCTGTCGGACGCGGCCGACTGGTTCACCGGCCGGATCGAGGGCGTGCTCGCGGGCGGCGACCACGAGGGCTTCCTCCTGTCCCCGGTCGACGGGTCCCCGCCGGCCCCCGGCCCGCCCGGCCCGCCCGTCCCGCCGCTGAGGTACGCCGACGTACGCGACCTGAAGCCCGGCCACCCGGCATGACGCGCGGGCGACGGGGCAGGCGCCGACCAATGGTGTCCGGGCGGCCGGCCCGGACCGCTGGATCGGAGGCACCCCATGGGACACGGTGGAGACGTCGTCAAGGAACTCACTGCCGATCACGACGAGGTGAAGGACTACTTCACGCAACTGCGCACCACCACCGAGGGCCAGCGGCGGCGGGAGGTCGCCGACCTGCTGACCATCGAACTCGTCCGCCACTCGGTCGCGGAGGAGCAGTACCTCTACCCGGCCGTCCGCGAACACCTCGACGGCGGCGACCGGATCGCCGACAAGGAGATCGCCGACCACTCCCGGGCGGAGCAGATGCTCAAGGAGCTGGAGGAACTGGACCCGTCCGGACCGGAGTTCGAGCGGTGCCTGATCGAACTGCGCACCGAGGTCCTCGCCCACATCAAGGACGAGGAGGAGAACCTCTTCCCGGCCCTGCGGCACAACTGCCCGCAGCAGGACCTGGACGACCTCGGCGACAGCATCCGGCGCGCGAAGAAGCTCGCGCCGACCCGCCCGCACCCGGGCAGCCCGTCCACCCCGCCCGCCAACAAGCTGCTCGCCCCGGGCCTCGGCCTCGTCGACCGGGCACGGGACCTCGTCACCGGCCGCGGCAAGGCGGCCTGAGCCGCCGCGGCTCCGCCCACGGAGGCACGGAAGACACGGAAGGAGAGGGTCATGCCCCGCGGCTCTTCCCCGAAGCGGGAACGACAGTACGAACACATCAAGGAGTCCGCGCTGGACCGCGGCGAGTCCGAGAGGCGGGCCGAGGAGATCGCCGCCCGGACGGTGAACAAGGAGCGTGCCCGCTCCGGCGAGTCGGACACCGCCAGCCGCTCCTCCACCCACGACATGTCCTCGTCCAAGCGCGGCGGACAGCGGTCGCACAGCGGCTCCGGAGGACCGACGAAGGAGCAGCTGTACAACGAGGCCAAGGAGCGGAACATCAAGGGCCGCTCCCGGATGGACAAGGCCGAACTCAAGCAGGCCCTGGGCCGTTGACCCGGTGCCGGGTGCCGGGTGCCGGGTGCCGGGTGCCGGGTGCCGGGTGCCGGGTGCCGGGTGCGCGGGTCAGCGGGAGGCGGTGCCCGGTGCGGCATTGCGCCAGACGGTCACGTCGAGCGTGAGGTAGGTGCTCGACGAACTCTCCGGGGACATGCCGCGGACCGTGACCAGGCCGATGTGGCCGGTCCCCGTCGTGAGGCACATCTGGCGGCCCACCCCCAGCTTGTTGACGTACACGTTCTCCGTGAAGCGGGTCTCGGCGCGGCAGGCGGCGAGTGATCCCTCCTGGCCGGGGTCGAGGAGTGCGAACGTGCTTCCGCGGCTCTCGGCGTCGAGGTAGCCGCCGGTGTCGTACGAGAGCTCGTAGTTCCCGTCCTCGCCCTTCTGGGGGTGCAGCGGGTCCTCGCCGAGGGTGAGGTGGTAGCCCGCGGTCAGGTTGATGTTCTTGTAGTCGGCCGGCGCCGGGTCGGGTCGGGCCCCGCTCGCGGAGGGCTTCGCGCCGGTCCCCGTCCCGGTGGCGCCGTTGCCGCTGCCGCCGGCTCCGGAGGAGGCCGACGAGCCGCCTTCGGCGTCCTTGCCGTTGACCAGGCCGTACACCGCGGCCCCGCCGAAGACGGCCGCCGCGATGATGGCGGCCGCGACGGCCCGGCTGCTCCGGCCCGCCTTCGGCGGCTGCCCGCCCGCGGCCCCGGCCTGGGCCGGGAACGGGAGCTGCGGAGGGAGGTACCCCGCCTGCGGCTGTGGCTGCGCCGGCTGGGCGGGGGAGAACTGCGTGGGAGCGTACGGGTTCACGGCGGGGTGCGGCTGCTGCGGTGCCTGCGGCGGGGCCGCAGACGGCACTGCCGTGGGCGGGGTCGCGGCGGCCGTTGGCGCGTACACGGGTCCGGACGGTGCCGTCGGCGCGTACCCGGGGCCGGACGGCGCCGTCGGCGGATGGGCCGGGGCCGCCGGAGCCGCCGTGGCCGCGGGCGGTGCCGGAGCGGCCGGTGCCGCGGGCTGGGTGGCGGGTGCCGTCGGCGGATGGGCCGGGGCCGGGGCCGGGGCGGGGGCGGGGGCCGCGGACCGGGCGGCGATCTCGGCGGTGACCGCCGCCGGAAGCCAGTCCTCGGCCCGGCGCAGCGAGGTGGCGTCGTTCGCGGACCGGCACAGGGCGATGACCTCGGCGACCGGCGGCCGGGCCGCCGGGTCCTTGGCGAGGCAGCGGGTGACGAGCTCGGACAGCCGCGGCGGCAGGCCGGACAGGTCGGGCTCCTCGTGCACGATCCGGTACAGCACGCCGTGCGAGGAGCCCTCGCCGAAGGCGGGCGCGCCGGTGGCGGCGTACGCGGCGACCTGGCCCAGCGCGAAGACGTCGGTGGCGGGCCCGACGCCCCGGCCCGCGGCCTGCTCCGGGGCCATGAAGGAGGGGGTGCCGACGGCCACGCCGCTGCCGGTGAGGGAGGTCGCGTCGGCGGCGTGCGCGATGCCGAAGTCGATGAGCCGCGGGCCGTCGGCGGCCAGCAGGACGTTCGACGGCTTGAGGTCGCGGTGCACGATGCCCGCGCCGTGGATCACCTGGAGCGCCTCCGCGATGCCCGCGACGAGCAGCAGCACGGTCTCGTCCGGCAGGGCGCCGTGCGCCGACACGGCCGCGGCCAGCGAGGGCCCCGGCACGTAGGCGGTCGCCAGCCAGGGGTGCGCCCCGTCGGTGTCGGCGTCGATGACGGGCGCGGTGAACAGGCCCTGGACGCGGTGCGCGGAGCGGATCTCCTGGGTGAACCGGCGCCGGAACTCGGGGTCCTCCGCGAACTCGGGGCGGATCACCTTGATCGCGACGGGGCGGCCGCCGGGGGTGTGGGAGAGGTAGACCTTGCCCATGCCGCCCGCGCCGAGCCGGGCACCGATGCGGTACCCGGCCACCGTCGCCGGGTCGTCGGGACCGAGCGGCTCGAAGTGCGCGGCCGGCGCGTCCGCGCGGCCCACGCCGTCCCCGGCGTCCGGATGCTGACCGTTCGTCACCTTGCTGACCCCCGTCCTGCCCGTGCGATGCGCACCGCACGCTGTCCGAGCCGGAGCGATCCGGAACCCCCGAGCCCGCACGGGCCGCGGCGCGCCCGCAGGCGCCGTCCGCGCCCGGTCCGCCGTACGGCCGCGAGAACGGGCACGCGTGTGGATCACTGGATAGACTTTCGGGTATGGAGGAGCGGCCTGTCGCGTCGATCGCGCGTCCGAGCCGGCACCACCGCGTCCGCGGCGGCGCCGCCTGCGGGGCCGGGTGAGGGGTGCCTGATGGGCACGGCGTCGAACCTGAGCGTGTACGCGGGCGGCCGCGGCTCCGGCCTGATCGGCAAGCAGATCGCGGGATACCGGGTCGAGCGCATGCTGGGCCGCGGCGGGATGGCCGTCGTCTACTCCGCGAAGGACCTGCGCCTGGACCGTACGGTCGCGCTCAAGCTGATCGCCCCGGAGCGTGCCCGCGACGACACCTTCCGGCGCCGCTTCACCCATGAGTCGCGGGTGGCCGCGTCCATCGACCACCCGCACATCGTGCCCATCTACGAAGCCGGCGAGACCGAGGGCGTCCTCTACATCGCCATGCGGTACGTCTCCGGCCTGGACATGCGGGCCCTGCTGGACCGGGAGGGCCCGCTCCCCGTCGCGACCGCCCTGCGCATCGCCGGCCAGGTGGCGTCCGCGCTCGACGCCGCCCACGAGCACGACCTCGTCCACCGGGACGTCAAACCCGGCAACATCCTGGTCGCCGCGGGCACCGACAGCGACCACCCCGAGCACGTCTACCTCACGGACTTCGGGCTGACGAAGAAGTCCCTGTCGCTCACCGGGTTCACCACCGCCGGCGAGTTCGTCGGAACCCTCGACTACATGGCGCCCGAGCAGATTTCCGGCCGGCCGGTCGACGGCAGGTGCGACCTCTACAGCCTGGCCTGCGTGGTGTACGAATCCCTCGCGGGCGGGCCGCCCTTCGAGCGCGAGGAGGACGCGGCGCTGCTGTGGGCCCACCAGTACGATCCGCCGCCCCCCGTGACCGAGAAGCGGCCGGACATCCCGCCCGCCGCCGACGAGGTCCTGGGCAAGGCCCTGGCGAAGGTCCCGGAGGACCGCTACGACTCCTGCCTGGAGTTCGTGGCCGCCCTGCGCGCCGCCACCGGGATCGCCGGCCGGCGCTCGGATCCCGAGTCCCGGGCGGACCGCCGGCCTCCGGGGGGCGCGGCGGGCGGCGAGCCGCCGCCGGAGCCTCCGGCCTGGGCCGCCCCGGTCTTCCGCGGCCCGTCCGGCGGGCCGCTGTGAACGACGGCGGGGGTCACAGCCCCATCGAGACGGCCAGGCGGGTCATCTCCGCCGTGGTGTTGATGCCCAGCTTGGCGCGGATGCGGCGCAGGTAGGCGTCGACCGTGTGCTTCGAGAGCCCCATGTTGCGGGCCGTCTGCAGGTAGGTGCAGCCGGAGGCGATGTGGCGCAGGGCCTCCTGCTCACGCGGGGCCAGCGTGGAGGCGGTGGCTTCGGCGGCCGGGGCGGCCGGGGCGGCCGAGGTGGCCGGGGCGGTCGGGGCGGTCGGGGCGGTCAGCGTGAGGCTCATGGGATTTCCTCCGACGAATCGGTTGGGTCATCTCTGCTCACACCCTCGGAAGCAGGGGATCTATACCGAATGTCGGTATTTGTCCCTGCTCAAAAGACTGGCTGCGCGACGTCATGGCGCTGTCCGTCGACTGTCACAGGCGTGTCACAGGGCCCGCCCGTCCCGTTTCAGAACCCGACGAGGGACTGCTCGGCCCAGATGGTCTTGCCGATGGGGGCCGGCCGGGTGCCCCAGCGCTGGGCGAGCTGGGCGACCAGCAGCAGGCCCCGCCCTCCCTCGTCGAAGGTCCGGGCCCGCCGCATGTGCGGGGCCGTGCTGCTCGAATCGGAGACCTCGCAGATCAGCGTGCTGTTCTGGTGGATCAGCCGCAGCTGGATCGGCGGCTGGCCGTACCGGATGGCGTTGGTGACCAGCTCGCTGACCAGCAGCTCGGTGACGAACGAGGCCTCCTCCAGCCCCCAGGCCGTCAGCTGGTCCGTGGTGTACCGGCGGGCCTGGCCGACGACGGACGGGTCCGAGGACAGGTCCCAGACGACGACCTGGTCGGCGTGCAGGGCCCGGGTCCGGGCGACGAGCAGGGCGACGTCGTCGTCGGGAGGGTGGGTCAGCAGGGCGGTCAGGACGCGGTCGCAGACCGTTTCCAGCGTGTTCGCCGGCCGGTAGAGGGCGGCGAGCATGCTGTCCAGGGCGTCGTCGATGTCCCGGTCGCGGGTCTGGAGCAGGCCGTCGGTGTACAGGGCGATGATGCTGCCCTCGGGCAGTTCCGCCTCGGTGGTCTCGAAGGGCAGTCCCCCCAGCCCCAGCGGCGGGCCGGCCGGTACGTCGATGAGGTACACGGAGCCCTCCGGCGAGACCACGGCCGGCGGGGGGTGGCCGGCCCGGGCGAGGGTGCAGCGGCGGGTCACCGGGTCGTAGACCACGTACAGGCAGGTGGTGCCGATGCCCCCCGCGGCCTCGCCGCCGGGATCCTGGTCGCCCTCGTCCGCGGACAGGTGGATGATCAGGTCGTCGAGGTGGGTGAGCAGCTCGTCGGGCGGCAGGTCGACGTCGGCCAGGGTGCGGACGGCGGTGCGCAGCCGGCCCATGGTGGCGGCCGCCCGCATGCCGTGGCCGACGACGTCGCCCACGACCAGGGCCACGCGCGCGCCGGAGAGCGGGATCACGTCGAACCAGTCGCCGCCGACCCCGGCCTCGGTGCCGGCGGGCAGGTAGCGGGTGGCGATCTCCAGCGCCGCCTGCTCGGGCAGCGTGTGCGGGAGCAGGCTGCGCTGCAGGGTCATGGTGGTGGTGTGCTCGCGGGGCTGCCGGACCGCGCCGTGGATGCCGGCGGCAGCCCGGTGCCCGAGCTCCTCGGCCAGCCACAGGTCCTCCGACTGGAAGGGCTCCCGGTGCAGCTGGCGGCCGAAGAGGGCCACCCCGAGCGTGGTGTCGCCGGCCCGCATCGGCACCACCATCATCGAATGGGTCCCGTACTCGCCGATCCAGGCGGCCCCGGCGTCCTGCTCCGCCCACCGGGCGACCGCCGGGTCACCCGCCCCGTACACCGCGCCCCGGCCCGCGGCCAGGCACTCGGCGGGCGGCGACAGCGGCGGGTAGACGGTCGTCCCGCCGATCGCGATCCGGGACTCCGGGCCCCCTTCGAGGACCGACCGCACCGCGGTACGGGTGACGGTGACCGGCCCCGCCCCGGGGCGGGGCGCGGGTTCGTCGCCCCGCGGGAGCGGTTCGAGCAGGTCGACGACGGCGAAGTCGGCGAGCCGCGGGACGGCGACGTCGACCAGCTCCTGCGCGGTGCGGGCGCTGTCCAGGGCCGTGCCGATGTGGGCGGCGACGTCGTTCGGCAGGTGCAGGTGCTCCCGGACGCCCTCCCCGGCAGCGGCCCGGTCGTGCGCGGCCAGGCAGACGGCGCGCACCCGGCCGTCCGGGTCGCGCAGCGGGGCCAGCGAGGCCGCCCAGCCGTGCTCCGATCCCGCGGCCGTGGGACGGACGAAGGCGTCCACGTACTGCGGCTCCCCCGTCTCCAGGACCAGGCGCATCCTCCGCTCGGTCTCGTCGCTCACCGGGTCCGGGGCGATCTCCGGCAGCCGCAGGCCGCGCATCTCGGCTTCGGTGAGGGACAGCGTGCGCTCCATGCCGTCGTTCGCCCGCACCAGCCGCAGCTCCGCATCGAAGATCGCCAGGAAGCAGGGGGACTGGGTGAACGCCCACTCCTTCAGCTCCATCAGCGGCTCGCCGGCGGGCGCGGCCGGCCCGCCCGGCACGGCGGAGACCACGAACCACTTGGCGGTCCCGCCGCTGGACGTCCAGCGGTGCGCGAGCAGCCCCGGCTCCAGCCGGTGCCCGTCCCGGTGCCGCAGCGCGACCGTGCCGCTCCACCGCTCCTGGCCGGG
Organism: Streptomyces sp. NPDC090445; assembly: GCF_044769385.1. Taxonomy (NCBI): domain Bacteria; kingdom Bacillati; phylum Actinomycetota; class Actinomycetes; order Kitasatosporales; family Streptomycetaceae; genus Streptomyces; species Streptomyces sp. NPDC090445. Next base: position 173,598 of record NZ_JBIVXV010000003.1, read on the forward strand.
CGCGATCCGCTGCGCCGTGCCGTCGGCGGCATCGGCGAGCAGCCGTTCGGCGGGCAGCCCCACGACCTCGGAAGACACGTAGCCGAGCAGCCGGGTGGCACCCTCGCTCCACTCCGTCACGATGCCCTGCTCGTTGATGGTGGCCGTGGCCGTGTACGCCCGCTGGGGGGAGGCGTGCGTCTCCTCCGGCCGCTCACCAGGAGAGGTGGGAAGTTGCTCCATCGCCGCTCACTCGCCCTCGCTCGTTCCGCTACCGCTGTCCCGTGGGAGGTCCCACGGGAAACCGCACGGCCAGAGGCCCCACTGACAAGCATGATCCAGCGGGGCAGGGAGCACCAACGCAGTCCGGGCCGCACGGTTCCGGCGGGCCGCGGCCGAGGCTGCGCGAGGACCGGGGCCCGCACCGCGCCCCGCCGCCCGCCCCGCCGTCGCACGGCGCCGGCCGCCGAGGACGGGCGGCCGCAGCCCCGGCGTTCAGCCGGACCGGACCCGCCACCTACACCAGCGAGGTCGACGGGCAGGCTCCCACCGTGCTGTTCGTGCCCGTCATCCACAGCGTCGCCGACGCCGCCGCGCTGCTCACCACACCCGAGTACGGGCTGGACAAGGCCCTCACCGCCCTCCTGGGCCGGACCCGCGCCCACGCCCTCGACGCGATCGGCCGGGGGCCCTGCACCACCGGGCAGCTGGCCGAGCGGATCTCGGCATCCCTGCCCACCGCCAGCGAGCAGGCCACCGTCCTGCGCCAGGCCGGCCTCATCACCACCACCCGCCACGGCAGCGCGGTCATGCACGCGCTCACCCCGCTGGGCCGCACCCTGCTCAACGGCCACCACTTCCGGGCCGCACCCATCGCAGCTGCCGCGTCGCAGCCGTGAGCGGCCCGGACCGGACGGCGGCGTACTGGTCCGTCCTCCACCCGCGTGACGGCACGAGGCTGCGCGTGCGGCAAGATCGTTCCAAGACCGAGCGGGTGCTGCCGGACCGCCGGACCGCCGGACGCCGGACCTGCCGGAAGCGCCCGAACCGAAAGGGCAGGGTGTGACATGGGAGTACGGCGCGATGACGGCCGACCGGTTCGACGGCCGCTCGGGGGCCGCGTACCGGAGCCGTTCCGAGGTCGGCAGGATCGCGTCGCCGGGCGCCCGCACCCCGTGAGCGCGGCATGATCCGCGTACTGATCGCCGACGACGAGCCGATGATCCGCGCGGGAGTCCGCGCCGTTCTCGCGGTCGACCCCGGACTCGACGTGATCGCCGAGGCGGGCAACGGGCGCGACGCCGTGGAACTGGCCCGGCGGCACCTCCCCGACGTGGCCGTTCTCGACATCCGCATGCCCGGCACGGACGGGCTGCAGGCCGCCGCCGAGATCCGCCGGCTGGCGCCGCAGACGGGAGTGGTCATGCTGACGACCTTCGGCGAGGACGACTACATCCTGCAGGCCCTGGGCGGTGGCGTCGCCGGCTTCCTGATCAAATCGGGCGAGCCCGAGGAACTCATCGCGGGCGTCCGGGCCGTGGCCGCCGGCGCCGCCTACCTGTCGCCGGTCGTGGCGGCCAGGGTGGTCGCCCACCTCGCCTCCACCGGGGCCGGGGTGCTGGGCGCCCGGCGCGCCGACGCCAAGGCGAAGGTCGCGGCACTCACCGCGCGCGAGCGGCAGGTTCTCGGCCTGCTGAAGGAGGGGCAGTCCAACGCCGCCATCGGCAGGAGCCTCCGGGTCGCGGAAGGCACGGTGAAGGCGCACGTCAGCTCCATCCTGGCCAGGCTGGGGGTGGAGAACCGGGCCGCCGCCGCGGTCGTCGCCCACGAAGCCGGAGCCGATTCCTTCGCCTGACCGGGCCACCCCGTGGATCCGAGGGGCCCTCGGACATAGGTCGAAGGTTGAGTTGGCCCCCTCCTTTCGTGCAATGCCCGGTGACCTGCGGATTCGTAGCGTGCTGGTCGGGAACAACGCCGCGAAGGCCGGGGAGGCTTCACCGTGACCGCTCAACCACTCCTGATCCATGCCGCCGATCCGTTCGGGGGTGACCTCTACAGGCACATCACCGAACGGGCGGACGACACCCCCTCCTGGTTCCGGCACACGGCGGAGCTGGGCACCGAGGGCGGCATCCTGATCCTGCTCGCGCTGTTCGTCGGAGCGTGGTGGCGTGCCCGGAAGGGATCCGACGCGGGGATGGCGCTCGCCCTGCTGGCGCCGGTGGCCACCGGCGTGGCGTACGTCCTCAGCGAGATCGTGAAGTCCGTGATCCGCGAGGAGCGGCCCTGCCGCGCGGTCAGCGGTGCGCGGCCGATCGCCGAGTGCCCGGAGCCGGGCGACTGGTCCTTCCCGAGCAACCACTCCGCCATCGCGGGAGGCGCGGCGTTCACCCTCTTCGCGGTGTGGCGCACGGCGATGAGGTTCGCCCTTCCGGTGGCGGTGCTCACGGCCCTGTCCCGCAGCTTCCTCGGTGTGCACTACCTGCACGACGTGATCGCCGGCTTCGCCTGGGGCGCGCTGCTCGCGCCCGCCGTGCTGATGCTGCTGGCCGGGCCGGGAACCGCGGCCGTGATCCGGCTGAGGTCGATGCCCGCCCTGAAGCCGCTGCTCGTCGCCGGCGTGGCCCGGCACCGCTGAGCCGGGCGCCCCGCCCGGCCGCCGCACGCTGCAAGGCGGCCCCCCGTCACGCGCGCGTGACGGGGGGGCCTGATTCCGATCGCCGGGTGGTCAGCTGCCGCCGCCCGTGGCGGTGGCGTCACCGCTGATGGCCGTCGCCGAACCGGAGTTGAGGGCGTCGGCGCTGGCGCTGCCGGTCGTGGCGTTGCCCGTGGTGATGGTGCAGCGGCCGATGCAGGTGCCGACGCCGGTGTTGGCGCTGCCGGAGGTGGCGGTACCGCCGAGCGTGTTGTTCTCGGCCGTCGCGGCACCGGTGGTGGCGGTGGCGTTGGCGTTGGTGCCGCCGTTGGTGTCGCCCGCCGCCCGCGCGCCCTTCTGGACACCGGTCAGGGCACGGAACGTGCCGGTGCTCAGTACGTCGTCGCTCACGGCGGTGTTGACGCTGTCGAGGCAGAGGCCGGTGCACAGGGTGGAGGCGCCGGCGCCGACCGAGGTGTTGGTGCTGCCGCCGCACAGGCCCGTGCACTCGTTGTACGCGCCGACGCCCACGGAGGTGCTGGCGCTGTTCGTGCACAGCCCCTTGCACACGCCGGAGGCGCCGTCGCCCACGGCCGTGTTGGTGCTGTCGTGGCAGAGGCCCTCGCACGAGCCGGAGGCACCGGTGCCCGTGGCGGTGTTGGTGCTGCCGTGGCAGAGGCCGCTGCACCCGCCGGGGGCGAGGGCGCTGCTGTGGTACGGGGCTGCGGGTGCGGCCATCGCGGTCGACGGCAGCACCACGCCGCCGGTCAGTGCCACGGAAGCCGCGGCCAGCACGATACGACGGGTCCAGGAACGCGCGTTCATCGGAAACTCTCCGGGATTCGTGTGCGAAGTCTTCGCCTGCGGCCAAGGCGGGGGCGCTGGGGGCGCTGGGGGGCTGCGGCCGGATGCGTCCGGTGGCGTTGCAGACGTCGGGGAGATCCCCCGGGGGCTTGTGCGAGGGTGACGTTAGCGTGTGGATCATGCCGCGAGCAGGACCCCGCGGCATGCGGCGTGTTCTCCGGGCGCCCGGATCACCGCGGGGATCCGGGCGCCGCACGGCATCGGCCAATTAGCAGGCTCGACGGCAGCCGTCAAGCCACGCATTCAAGTGGCGTGACGCCTCTTCGCTCGTGGGGTTTATTTGGAGTACGCCCTCACCGGGAACTCCCGGAGGAAAAGGGGCCGGCGGAAAATTCCGGCTCCTCCTGCGGGGCGGTTCACGAAAACCCCTTCCTATACCGAGTGGAGAATTCTGATGTTCGAGCGTTTTTGGACCCGTCGTATTGTTCTGGCCGGCGCTTCCGCGGCTCTGGTGGGCGGCGGTATCGCCCTCCCGGCGACGGCGATGGCCGCCCCGGTCGCCGCCCCGCAGCAGGCGGTGTCCGTCCTCCCGGCCGACAGCGCCGACGGTATCGGCACCAGCGGCGACGCGACTGCGGACAACACCACCGTCGGCGGCACCGCCACCACCGGCACCGCCAACTCCGGCGTCGGCAGCTGCAAGGGCAAGTGCACGATCACCACCGGCAACGCCAGGAGCGGTGACGCGAGCGCCGACGCCGTCAACACCGGCGATGCCACCGCGGTGAGCGGCGACGCCACCGGCAAGGGCGGCACGGTGACGAAGCAGGAGCTGAAGAAGCAGCTGAAGGAGGATCTGAAGGCGAAGCTCGGCAAGTGAGGGCCGACAAGCCGGGCGGCCCCGGGACCCGTCCCGGGAGCCGCCCCCACCCACCGTGGGGGGGGGGGGGGGGGGGGGGCGCGGGGGCCGGGCGGGGGGCGGGCGCGCGGCGGGGGGGGCGCCGGGGGGGCGGGGTGGCTGGGCGGGGGCGGGGGCCGCGCCCCCCCC
>NZ_JBIVXV010000003.1:178073-210746 GCF_044769385.1 Streptomyces sp. NPDC090445
CCCCGCCCTGATCCAGACCCCCACCGCCCGCGGCATCGCCGCAAGCCTGGCCCCCCCCCCCCCCCCCCCCCCCCCCGGCCCGCCCCCCCCCCCCCCCCCCCCCCCCCCCACGGCTGTGCCGCGCAGCACGGCGGTACGCGCCGCCGTGAGCGCTGATGAACGGCCCGGGTCACCGCGACCACACCCGACACCCCGGCGCGGGCGGGACGGCACGGGCGCTGAAGCAGGCGCTGATGCGGGAGGCATGGATTCGATCACGTCACTCCCGGATCTGCGCTATCAAGATCGGATGGGACGGTCAAGCCACGTATTCGAGTGGCGTGACGTGCCTCCGCTCGCGGGGTTTATTGGAAGTGCGCCCTCACCGGGAAGTCCCGGAGGAATCGGAAAGCGGTGGGACATTCCCGGCCGGTTCCGTGGGGCGGATCCCGTGAACCCCTTCCTATACCGAGTGGAGAATTCTGATGTTCGAGCGTTTTTGGACCCGTCGTATTGTTCTGGCCGGCGCTTCCGCGGCTCTGGTGGGCGGCGGTATCGCCCTCCCGGCGACGGCGATGGCCGCTCCGGCCGCCGCCCCGCAGCAGGCGGTGTCCGTCCTCCCGGCCGACAGCGCCGACGGCATCGGCACCAGCGGCGACGCGACCGCCGGGAACACGACGGTCGGTGGCGAGGCCAGGAGCGGCACCGCCCATTCCGGCGTGGCCGATTGCGACGGCGGCTGCGACATCCGCACCGGCAACGCCAGGAGCGGTGACGCCAGCGCCGATGCCGTCAACACCGGCGATGCGACCGCGGTGACCGGTGACGCCACGGGTACGGGCGGCACGGTGACCAAGCAGGAGCTGATCAAGCAGGAGCTCAAGCAGAACCTGAAGGACCTGCTGAAGGCGAAGATCGGCAACTGAGCCGAGTCGCACGGAACGCGGAACGCGGAACGCAGAGCGCGGAACACCGCAGACGCCGGAGAGGTCACCGCCTCTCCGGCGTCCGGTGTTGCGCGCGGCTATTCCTGGTTCCCGTTGCCGGGCGGCTCGTTTGCGGGCGGAGGCTCGGGGGCCTCGGGCTCAGGGGCCTCGGGCTCGGGGGCGACGGGCTCGGGGGCGACGGGCTCGGGGGCGGCGGGCTCCGACGCCTGCGGCTCGGGCTCCACGCTCCCGGGCGCCGGAGCCTCGGGCGACACGGGCGCGGCCGGTGAGACCGGTGCGGCCGGTGACTCGGGCTCGGCCGGGGACGGCGGCGGGGGTGCGCTGCCCGGCTCACTGGATGCCGGAGGCGGGCTGCCGGGCTCCTTCGACACCGGAGGCTCGGACGCGGGCGAAGCGGGCTCCGGGCTCTGGCTGCCGGGTTCCTTCGTCACCGGCAGGGATGCCGGGGGCTTGGACTCGGGGGGCTTGCTGGCCGGGGGCTTGGACTCGGGGGGCTTGCTGGCCGGGGGCTTGGACTCGGGGGGCTTGCTGGCCGGGGACAGCGTGTCCGGGGGCTTGGTGCCCGGCGACAGCGTGTCCGGGGGCTTGGTGCCCGGCGACAGCGTGTCCGGAGGCTTGGTGCCCGGGCTCAGCGTGGTCGGGGGCTTGACACCCGGGGACAGCGTGCCCGGCGACCTGGTGCCCGGCGACAGGGTCGCGGGCGACCTGGTGTGAGGCGACCTCGTCGGCGGCAGCGGCAGCGGCCAGTGCCTCCGCGGCGGCGTGGTCTTCGTGTCGCGGTGGCCGTGGTCGCCCGAGTGCCGGCGGACCCAGTTGCCGTTCTTCACGTCGAGGATGACGAAGGTCTTGATCACCGTGGGCGCGCGGTTCACGACCACGACGTTCTGCGGCCGGTAGCCGGACCAGGTGGTCCCCGTCTGCTTGGGCGTGCCCCTCTGGGCGACCGCCCGGGCCAGCGGATTGCCGCAGGCGCAGCGCACCTTCGGCTCGCCGTGGCCGTCGACGAGGACGGCCGTGCCGGACTGGAGCACCGACTGGTAGCCGGTGGCGGTGCCGTTCTTGTAGCCGTGGTTGGTGACGCGGGTGTCCGAGCGCAGCTGCATGGGCGTCAGCGACCGCAGATATCCGGGAACCGCGGACGGCTGGACGTTCAGCGAGGACGCGAAGGCCTTGTTCCTGCCCGTGTCGGCGGTCACGTAGCGGATCTGCTTCTCGACGTCGCAGGCCGGGCTGTTGCGGGTGCCGCCGTAGAAGCCGACCTCCCCTCCCGACACGCTGCGGATGACACCTGCCTGGGTGGGCGCGTCGACCGGAGCGGCCGCCGGCAGCGCCTTGGTCGTGTTCGCCGTCGACGGGGTGAAGGGATCCGGCCCGGTCGCGCTCGTGGGCTGCAGGATGACCTCGCCGGCCTGGGCGGGGCCGCCGCTCGGGCGGGTGAGGACGACGGTCAGGACCACGGCGACGGCAATGCCGCTGGTGACCGCCGCGACCCGCGGCACGGACCGCCACCAGGGACGGCCTCCCCCGCCGGGCTGCCCTTCGGGGCCACCGGGGCCACCCGGGCCACTGGGGCCGCCCGGGCGGCCGCCGGAGGGCGGAGGCGGGGGCGGAGGTCCCGACGGCCGGCCGGAAAGGGGCCCGGAGGGCGGGCCCGTGGGACGCTCTGACCGCGGTTCGGAACTCACGTTCTCCCCTTCCCGCCGGGATTGGGATGCGCGTAACGCGAAAGTGTGTGACAGAAGTGCGTGACGGAAGTGCGTGACGGTTTGAGGCCGTTTGGCCCTGGTTTCACACTGTCAGCCCTCATTGTGAGCGCCGGTACGGGCGGATCCGCAAGCCGAACCCGCCTGGTACGCAACCCCCGACGCGCCCTGCACAGCCGGGGGCCCCGCGCAACTCGAAGCCCCCGCGAGCCGAGTTCGGCGCGGCCGCGGCCAAGTGCCGGACCGTACCCGCCCTGTTGGCGGCGACGCGCAGGGGACCGACCGCCGACCTTCCCGGCGGACGGACTGCTGCCCCCGGCTTTGACTTCCTGGACGGGTGTCCATATATTCGGGACACCTGTCCAGGAAGTTTCGAGTTCTTTGCGCTCTGCGCGATACGGGGAGTGGCTGGGCCGATGGAGACGACTGCGATCGTGCTGGTGGGCCTGGTGGCCGTCCTGCACGCGTATTTCCTGGTGCTGGAGATGTTCCTGTGGGAGCGCGCGCCCGGGCGCAAGCTCTCCGGATTCGACGCGGACCTGGCCCGCGCCACCGCCCCGCTCGCCGCCAACCAGGGCCTCTACAACGGCTTCCTGGCCGCCGGCCTGGTCTGGGGCCTGCTCGCCGGAGACCCGGTCGGGTTCCAGGTCCGGGTCTTCTTCCTCGTCTGCGTGGTGGTCGCCGGGCTCTACGGCGGCTTCACCGCCAACCGGCGCATCCTGATCGCCCAGGCGCTGCCCGGCGCCCTGGCGCTCGCCGCGGTCCTGTCGGCCGGGTGACCGCCGTGCCCGGGGATCCCCGTACCGAGCGGACCCGCGCCAAGCTGCGCCGGGCCCTGCTGGAGGAGTGCGCGAGCGGCCCGCTGGACAAGGTGGGCGTCGCCGCCCTGGTGCGCCGGGCCGGCGTCGGCCGGGCCACGTTCTACGTCCACTACGCCGATCTGGAGGCGCTCGCGGTCGACGCCTGCGCCGAGATCGTCCGGGAGGCCGTCGACGCCCTGCACGCCTGGCGCGGCGTCCCTGACCCGGCGAGCCCGCCACCCGCCCTGGTCGACTTCTTCGAGCGGCTTCCCGGGCACGCCGGGCTCTACCGGGAGTTGCTCCGCCCCGGCGGCGGCGGTCCGCTCGGCCGGGTCCTGCACCGCGACCTGCGCGCCCGCAGCCAGGCCGAGCGCGCGCTGGCCGGGGCGCCGGAGCCCGAGCTGGTCGCCTCGGCCGTGGCCGGGGCCTTCGCCGGAGTGCTCGCCGACTGGCTGCACGGCCTCATCGAGGCGACCCCCGACGGGATCGCCGGGCGGGTCTGGCGCCTGCTGATCGGCCTCCACCGCACGCCGCTGCCCTGACCGGTGGTGACGGGGCGTCCGGGTGCCCGAGAGGACACCCGGTCAGGGGCATGAGTACACCGACCCGTACGTTGCACGGCCGCGCCGCCCCGCCCCACCCCGCCCCACCCCGCCCCACCTCGGCCCGACCCGGCCCGGCCCGGACGATCGAGACCGCCCTCGAACACCCTGCCGCCCCGGGGTGCCAGGTGTGGGAGGGCCTGCCCGCCGTGCCCTGGCTGCCGGCCGGCCGCTGACCGTGTGCGGGTGTACGCGGCGCGCGGTACGGTCGGTGTACGTGCGTGCGTTCCGCCCACACCGCCGCGGCCCAGTCCCGCCGGGCAGCGGTGGATGTCGGCAGAGGAACGGGATCGTATGGCAAAGCGCAGCATCAACGCGGCAGCCGCCGCGGCGGCTCTGGCCTGCCTGGCAGCCTTCGGCCCGGCAGGGAGCAGTGCCGCGTCACCGTCCGCCCGCGGCGCCGGTCCCGGCCCTGCCGCTCCGGCGGCGCGGTTCGTGCCCGGACCCTGCCCGAAGACGCCCGAGCCGGTCGCCGCGCTCACCGAAGCCCGGTGCGGCTTCCTGGAAGTCCCCGAGAACCGTGCTGCCCGCCCCGGCGGCCGGACCGTCAAGCTGGCCGTGGCGGTCATTCCGGCCGCCTCGGCGAAGCCCGCCGCGGACCCGGTGGTGTTCATGGCGGGCGGGCCCGGCGGCGACACGTTCGACGACATCACCCTCCTCGTCGACGCCGGCGTGAACCGGGACCGCGAACTGGTCGTCATGGCCCAGCGCGGAAACCTCCACGACCAGCCGAACCTCGCCTGCCCCGAACTGGACCGCTTCTACGCCCGGTACGTGGGCCTCGGCTACGCTTCGGCGCCGGCGAAGCGGCTCCTGCTGGAGGCGGTGAAGACGTGCCGGGACCGGCTGGCGGCCGACGGGATCGACCTGAGCGCCTACAACACCACCGAGAACGCCGCCGACTTCGCCGACCTGCGCACGGCGCTCGGCATCGCCGAGTGGAACGTCTACGGCTACTCCTACGGATCCGACCTGGCCCTCACCTACCTGCGCAACCACCCCGAGGGCATCCGCGCGGTGGCGATCGACTCGGTCACGCCCCCGCAGGTCGCGACCCTGCCCTGGACCTGGAGCAGCGCACGGGAAGGCATCGGCGCCATCCTCCGGGCGTGCGCGGCCGAACCGCGCTGCAAGAGCCGCTACCCGGACCTGTCCCGCACGCTGACGGAGCAGGTGCGCAGGCTGGAGGCGAACCCGCTGACGCTGAACGCCCGTCCGCCGCGCGGCGGAGACCCGGTCAAGGTGCTCCTCGACGGGGGAGCGGTACTGAACCTGCTCGTCGCCAACGCCGTCAAGGCCCCCGACGTCCCGGCGGCCATCGACGAGCTCGGCCGCGGCCGCCCGGAGCGGTTCGCGCAGGCCCGCGCGGCCGACTCCGTCCAGGCCGTCGGCACGACCGCGCACGGCCTGACCGAGTCCGTGGCGTGCAGCGAATGGGCGCCCGGGTACTCGGAATCCGACGTGCTGAACGCGGGACGCCAGGCCTTCCCCGGATGGCCGGACAGCGTCCTGGCGCAGGCACCGCAACTTCCCTTCCAGTACGACGCGTGCCGCATCTGGAACGTTCCCGACCGTACCGCCGCCCAGCGCGTGGCCACCGTCAGCGCGGTGCCCACGCTCCTCGTCTCCGGCACGTTCGACGGGAAGACCGGGGCGAGGTGGGCGCGCGAGGCGGCCCGTACGCTGTCCCGCTCCACCTCCGTGCAGATCCCCGGGATCACCCACTGGGTCGTACCCCAGTCGCCCTGCGCGCAGAAAGTGCTGGCCTCGTTCCTCGCGGACCCGACCGCGCCCGACACCGGCTGCGTGGCCGGTCTCGCACCGAAACCGTTCACGATCACCCCGAAATGAGCGGGAGGGCAGATGACAGCCAACCCTGCGCCCCGACGCGGCCGCCGCCCCGCGCGACGGCCCCGGACCAGGTCGGCCGCGGTCGCCACCGGCGTCCTCATCACCGGCCTGTTCACGGCACCCGCCCATGCCCGGAACGGCACCGGCGCAGGGGCCAGTGCGAGCCCGGGAGCCCCGATCGGCACGGTGGCCCGGACGGTGGGCGACGCCCGCTTCGAGCCCGGCCCCTGCCCGAAGACCCCCGAGCCGATCGCCGCGCTCGAAGGGGCCCGCTGCGGAACGCTCACCGTGCCCGAGAACCGCTCCAGGCCGGACAGCCGAAAGATCACCCTCGGTGTCGCGATCGTCCCCGCGAAGTCCGGGAACCCGAAACCCGACCCGATCGTGTGGCTCGCCGGCGGCCCCGGAGACGACGCCGTCGGGGAGGCGAAGATGGCGATCGACGGCGGCCTCAACCGGAACCGCGACGTGATCTTCATGTCCCAGCGGGGGACGTACTCAGCCACCCCGCGGCTCACCTGCCCCAACATCGACGAGTTCAACGCCCGCGCGACCGGCCTCGTCTACAACGCACCGTCCACCGAGCGCCTGCACGTCGACGCGACGCGGGCCTGCCGCGAGCAACTCGCGTCCCGCGGCGCCGACCTCAGCGCCTACAACGACACCGAGAGCGCCGCCGACTACGCCGACCTGCGCGCCGCCCTCGGCGTCGACCGGTGGAACCTGTTCGGCATCTCCTACGGCACCCACCTGGCGCTCATCGCCATGAGCCAACACCCGGAAGGAATCCGGTCGGTCGGCATCGACGGCATCCTCCCGCCGTCCACAGCGGGGTCGGCCCTGACCTGGAGCAGCGCCAAGCAGGGCTTCGACGGCCTGTTCAAGGCCTGTGCGGAGGACCCGGCGTGCAACCGCCGCTACCCCGACCTGTCCGCCACCTTCGAGCGCCTCGTCCGCGCACTCGAAGCCAAACCGGTCACCACCACCGTCACGCTCCCCGGCAGCCGGAAGCAGGTGAAGGTCGTCCTGGACGGCGGAGCCCTGGTGAACTGGCTGACCTCCGCCACCCACGTCGCGGAAGGCGTGCCCCGCTCCCTCGACGAGCTGGCCCATGGCAAACCCCAGCGGATCGCCCAGCAGTGGGCGGCCGGCAAATACAGCCCCCAGGCCGTCGGCCGCGTGGCCCACGGGCTCGTCTACGGCGTCTTCTGCAGCGAGTGGACGCCGTACGAGACCCAGACCCAAGCACTCCGGGGAGGGCAGGACGTGTACCCGTCGTTCCCCCGGTCGGTACTGGCCCAGGCCCCGCAGCTCACCTCCCTCCGCCCGGACTGCGACGTCTGGAACGTCCCCGCGGCGCCGCGCTCGATCCGGGACGCCACGCGCAGCGACATCCCCACCCTGGCCCTGTCGGGCGGCTTCGACGCCCAGACCGGCGCGGCCAACGGGCCGTACGTCGCCCGCACACTGAACCGCGCGAAGGTCGTCACGGTCCCGTACGAGCCCCACGTCGTGTTCGCCACGTCGAAGTGCGCACAGAAGATCACCTCCTCGTTCTTCGACAATCCGGCCGCTCCGGACACCGCATGCCTCGAGAGCCTCGATCCCCCCGAGTTCGAGATCGGCCCCTGAAGCCGGAGCCGTGCATGCGCTAACCTCGCGGCTCATCGAGACCATCGTGCGCGGCCCGAAGGGGCGGGCGGGGAGAGACCGTTGATGCAGTTCGAGGACCAAGTCCCGTTCGTGGCCCGACTGGACTCCGACGACCGGAAAGCGCTCATCCACAGCGGCAGCCCCCTCGCCTTCCCCGCACGACAGGTCCTGCTGCGGGAGCACGAACCCTCGACCCACGTCCTGGTCATCCTCTCCGGCTGGGCCAAGGTGACCTCCGCCGCGCCCAACGGGTACGAGGCCCTCCTCGCACTCCGCGGGCCCGGCGACATCGTCGGCGAGCAGGCCCTGCTCAGCGGACGGCCGCGCGGGGCCACCGTCACCGCGCTCGAACGGGTCGAGGCACTCGCCGTCCCCGCCGACCGGTTCGGCGCCCTGCTCGACGAACGGCCCGTCATCGCACGGAAGTTACTCGCCCTCACCGCCGACCGCACCCGCGACAGCGACCGGCGGCGCGTGCAGTTCGCCTCCCTCACCGTGCAGGAACGGCTCGCCCTGCTCCTGCTCGAACTGATCCGCACCCACGGCACGGAGTCGGAGGACGGCGTCCAACTCCGCGCCGGACTCACCCAGAGCGACCTCGCGGGCTCGGTCGGCGCCTCACGCGAGGCCGTCGCCCGGCTCCTCAAACCGCTGCGGGAGCGGGGCGTCCTACGGACCGGGCGGCGCGGCCTCGTCGTCGTACGACCGGACGTACTCCGGCAGATGGCCCGTTCCGGAAACGGCTGACCGCGGCTCCCGGCCGGCCTGCGCCAGGCCCGTTGTGTGCACGTGGTCACATTCCGAGTGTGCTAAGTTCCGTCGCCTCGGACTCCCCGCGCCTGGCATCTTCATCGGTGTCAGAAGGCCCCGAGGGGGCCGTGCCACCAGCGGAAGGCGGCCATGCGCGAGCCTGTCAACCGGACCATCCTGCTCCTCGACATCGAGCGGTTCAGCCGCCGCGACGATGTGGTGCAGGTCGTCCTGCGGCGTACCTTGAACAAGATCGTGGACCAGACACTCGAAGCCGCCGGAGTGGAGGCCACCCAGCAGTACCGCGAGGACCGCGGTGACGGGCTGATCGCCCTGATCAGCGCAGACGTGGCGAAGACCGTCCTGCTGCGGTCGCTGCTCACGGCCGTCCCCGACCTCCTCCATGAGCACAACCTGCTCGCCTCGGACAGCGCCCAGATGCGGCTCAGGATCGTCCTCGCCGTCGGCGAGGTCGCCCACGACCCGCACGCCGGGACCACCGGTGGACTCGTCGGGCACGACCTCAACCAGGCCTGCCGGCTGCTCGACGCCGACGTGCTGCGCTCCGCGCTCGCCGCGCGGCAGGACGAGCACTGCGTCCTCGCGGTGAGCGCCCCGGTGTACCAGGGCATCGTCCGCCACGGCCACCGGGGAGTCCGGCCGGAGCTCTTCGAGGAAGCGGACGTCACCGTGAAGGACGGCGTGCTGCCCGCCTGGATCCACCGGGGCGCGTCGCCCGACCGGACGCCGGCCCCCGCGGCCGCGCCGGCTCCGGAACCCGCCGCCGAGCCCGTACGGGCGCCCGAGCCGGGCCGGGCCCCGACGCCCGCGCCCGCCGAGAGCCGGGCCCCGGCTGCGGCTCCTCCGCCCGCCCCGCAGGAGCGGCCCGCCGGAGCCGTCTTCCACTTCCACGCCGCGCCGGTGATCCACGGCTCCCTCGTCGGCGGCGACCAGCACGGCGTCACCGGCGGCCAGGTCACCGGCGACGTCGTCCTCGGCGGCACCCGCACCGAGGGCGGCACCCGCACCGAGGGCGGCACCCGCACCGCGGACGGCGCCCGGGACGGGGGCCGGTCGTGAACGCGCCCCAGGACCACCTGGCCGGCCCGGACGGGCAGGGCCCGCACCCGGAACGGCCGGCAGCCACCCCGCACACCCCGGACGGCGCCGGCGAAACCCCCACCGTGCCCGAGGAGTTATCGAACACCGAGCCCGAGACCGAACACGCCTGGGACTCCCGCCGCGACCTCTACCGGCACAGCCCCGGCATCATGCTCGGGCATGCGGCCCGGATCGGCGGCTCGCTCGTCGGCGGCGACCAGCACGGCGTCAGCGGAGGCCAGGTCACCGGCGACGTCATCCTCGGCGGCAGCAAGGTCGAGTACCACCTCGGCGGCGACACCGAGGAGCGGTCCGGCGAGATCCCAGCCGCCGAAATCGAAGCCCTCGCACGGAACTTCACCTACCCGCCCGCGGAACGGGACGACGGCACCCGGCCCGACGGCACGCCCCCGGCCGAAGGCCGCGACCCGGACGCCACGGACCACCCGGGACACCCGGACGCCACGGACCACCCGGACGCACCGTACGACCCGGGCAGCCCGGATGACGCGGCCGAACCCTGGCAGCCCGGGAGCCCCTTCGCCCTCGCCCTCGCCGGACTCAGAGAACACCGCGTGGCCATCCTCTCCGGGCCCGCCACCACCGGCCGCAGGGCAGCCGCCCTCATGCTGCTCCGCGCAGCCGGCTCCCGCACCTACCGGTCCCTCGACCCGGCGCTCCCGCCCGGCCGGCTGGCCGCAGAACTCCGGGAAGGCTGCGGCCACCTCGTCGCCGACTTCGCCACCAGCCCCGAACGCCCCCTGCGCGAACACCACATCCGCGCCCTCAGCGAGCGCCTCCACGCCACCGGCAGCCACCTCGTCCTCGTCGTAGGACCACACCCCGTCGTCCACGGCGGACCGGGCCACGTCCCCTGGAAGCCGCCGGAGCCCGCCGCGCTGCTCGCCGGACACCTCAGGAACAAGGACCTGGCAGGCAGGAGCGTGGACGAGCTCCTCGACCTCACCGTGGTACGGGCCGTCCTCGCCCACCACCGGCCGGTCGCCGACACCGCCCGCTTCGCCGAACGCGTCGCCGGCCACGCCCGGGGCACGGTGTCCCTCGCCGAGCTCGGCGCGTTCGGCCACTACGCCGCCGAACGCCAGGTCCGGGAATGGTTCGACAGCGGGGACCACACCCTCCACGACAAGGCGTTCCTCATCGCCCTCGCCACCTTCGACGAGGCCCCCTACCCCCTCACCGCCGAGCTGAGCGACGTCCTCTTCGGCCTCCTCCAGCGCATCGAGAACCCCGGCGAACCGGCCCGGATCCCCGTCTTCGGCACCTCCAGCGCCCAACGGGTCGAGCAGGCGCTCGCCGACCGCTACCAGGAGCCCGAAGAGACCGAGTGGGGCCCCGTGCTCCAGACGAAGGTGCAGTTCAGAGACCGGCTCACCGCCATCACCCTGCTCCGCGAGGTCTGGACGGGCCACCCCTCCGCCCGGCCCGCGCTCGTGGCCTGGCTGCGCCGCCTCGCCGACGACCCCCGGCCCGTCGTCCGTACCCGCGCCGCCGCCACCGCCGCCGTCATGGCCGCGGCCGACCTGCCGTCCGCCATGGCGCTCCTCATCCGCTCCTGGGCGGCGGACCGGCGGCTGCGCTCCCGGCTCGCGGCGGCCAACGCCCTGGCCCTCGCCCACCACCTGGGCGCCCCGCACGTCTCCCGCATCCTCGCGGAGTGGTGCACCGCCCCGGACCACCGCCTGCGCTGGACCGCCGTACGCAGCTACGCGCTGGTCGGGGACGCCTTCCCCCGGGAGGCGCTCGCCGCGCTCACCGAGGCCGTACGCGGCATGGCAACCCGGGGCGGGCCCGCCCGTGGCTGGGCGGAAGAGCTCGACGACCTCGCCCAGTCCGCCGCCGTGCTGCTGCTCGCCGCGGGACAGGAAGCGGCCGCAGACGACGACTGGGACACGGCAGCCGACCTGTGGGGCGCCCTGCCGACCCTCACCCGAGGCGCCACCAGGGACTTCGTGCTGCGTGCCATGGTCCACGCCTGCGGGCCCACGGACGGGCCCGCGGGCACGGGACGCCCCCTCCTGCTCGACCTGTTCGGGCGCGCCGATCCGAAACCCGGCACGGACGGGGCGGTGCTGCGGCACGCCCTCGCCGCCCTGTGGCGGAGCGTCCTCAACGACCTCGTCTGCACCGAGTCCGGGAAGAACACCCTGCGCCAGTGGGTCCGCGGCGCCGAGAACGACCGAGGAGCCGAGACCGCGCTCGCCGAGCTGCTGCCCCTCCTCGCCGTCTCCGTCGAGGACCACCGGCGGCTCGCCCACCTCCTGGAGAAGCTGCGCGGCGAGGGCGACTCCGCCCCGCCCGCCGTGGCCCTCCGGCTCCGCGCCCTCTTGTCCGCACCGTACGCGGACGCCCGTACCCCCGCCGCCTCCCCGTCCCGGTGAGCCCGGCGGTTCCGCCGAACCCCTGCACCCCTCGGCGTGAGCCCTCCGGGGCCACGCCGTTCGAACCGTCCCAAGGAGCAGCGTCACCATGTTGAGCCAGCCGCCCCAGTGGCAGCAGGACGCCAACCGGCACTCCGTGCTCGTCGACCCGGTGGTCACGATCCAGGAGCTGTCCCGCTTCAAGCCGCTGCGCGCCACGCGCATCGACCACGCCCTCGTCTTCACCACCGCCCAGGGCGGCCGCGACACCTACCTGCCGCCGAGCCGGCCGAGCCGCACCGAGCTCGCCACCCGGCGCTGGACCAGCGTGTACGAGGTGGACATGGGGCTGCACGAGTCCGTCACCGTCCTCGCCCTCGCCAGCCAGAACGACGCCTTCCTCTTCGAGGTGTCGCTGAGCTGCACCTGGCAGGTCCTCGATCCGGCCGCCGTCGTCGCGAGCGGCGAGCGGAACGTACCGGCCATGGTGCAGCGCCTCGTCGAACAGGCCGTACGGCCGGTCCTGCGCGGCTACGCCATGCAGGACAGCGCAGCGGCCGAACTCCACGCCCGCAAGGCCATCGAAGCCGCCGGGCCGCTGGGCACCCATGCCGGGCTCGAAGTCCGCTGCGGCCTGCAGATCCGGCGCGACGAGGCGGCGCTGGATCAGGAACGCCAGCTGCGCGAGATCGAGTTCGCGCGCCAGAAACTCGACCCCCAGCACACGCTGCTCATGCGGGAGGACGAACTCGCGGCGGAGCGCGCCCTGGCCCAGGGAGAGCAGCAGCACCGCGTCGAGTTCCAGCAGCAGACGCTCGACCACCAGCGCCGGATGGCCCGCGGCCACCAGGAGCTGGAGCTCCAGGAGATCGAGGCCAAGAAGATCGAGTACTACGCCTACTACCTGGAGCGCGGCGGCCCGGCCGCCATGGCCTTCCAGCTCGCCCGGCACCCCGAGGACGCCCGCCTCGTCATGGAGAACCTGCGCCAGGACCAGCTGCTGACCATGAAGAACCAGCTCACGGTCGCCCTCCAGGCGCTCGGCGGCGGCCCCGGCGGGCTGGAGGAGCACCAGATGGACGAGCCGCGCCGGCTCGCGGCCAACGTCATCAAGGAGGTCCTGAGCGCGAAGCTGTCCCAGGGCGCGGCACCGCAGCTGCCCGCGGCGGACGCGACCCCGGCCCCGGACCCGGTGGAGGGCGGCGGCGCGCCGCCGCAGGCCGCGCCCACCCCGGGCGGAGCCCCGCAGGACACTCCGCCGCCCCCGCCGCCGGAGAACGGACCCGTCTTCGGCTACCCCGTGCCTCCGCAGCCGCCGCGATGAGCGCCACCGCTCCCGAACCCGGCCCCGCACAGGCGCCGGCGGCGCCGGCGCCGTTACGGACGGAGCCGCAGCCGCAGCGCACTGCGGAGCGGCTGTTGGGTGAACTGCGCCAGGAGGCCGCCCGTGCCGACACCAAGGGCTCGGTCCTCGTGGGTGCCCAGGGCATGACGGCCGCCGCACTCGTCGGCGTGCTCGCCGCGCGCGGCTGGCGCCCCTCCCAGCTCGCGGCGCTCGGCCAGGTGATGTGGTGGGCGGGAACCGCCTGCTTCCTCGTCTCGCTGATCTCCCTACTCATGGCCGTCCTGCCCCGCTTCCGGAAGGTCGGCTGGCAGCCCGGTGCCCCGCTCACCCACTTCGCGGACATCCGCGGCGCGGCCCGCCAGGGAGAGGCGGTCCTGGAGGAGGCGCTGCGGGAAACCGACCGCGCTCCCCGGGCCGCCGTGCTCGCCTCGCTCGCGGAGAACAGCCGGATCGTCTCGATCAAGTACGGCTGGCTGAGGACGGGCATCGCCGGGTTCACGGTGGCGCTGGTGCTGCTGCCCGGCGCACTGCTCGCCGGCTGAGCCCGCCGCTGACGCGAACGACACCGTCGGCGATTCCTATCGGAAGAACACCATCAGGAGACACACCGTCATGCCCGACCACGAGGACGTCCCCCCTCCCTACCCGGGAGCGGAGGCCACACCACCGCCGTACCCGGGCGAGCCGTTCCGGTCCCCGCCCCCGCCGGCGCCGGAGTCGGCACCGGCGTATCCGGGGGAGACCCTTCCTCCCGCACACCCCGGGGAAGCGGAGCCCCCGCCGTACCCGTGGGAAACGGCGTCGCCCGCATACCCGGGCGACGCCCCGCCCGCGTACCCGGACGATGCGGCGCCTCCGTCGTACCCCGGAGTGTCGGAGGTGCCCGCATACCCGGAGGACATCCCGCCCGCGCCGTACCCGGAAGTGACGGCGGCGCCCGCATACCCGGGGGAGAGCCCGCCCGCGTACCCCGCGCCCGCCCTGCCCGAACCGCCCGAGGAGACGGCGCCGGCGTACCCCGGCGAGGCCTTCGCGCCGCCCCGCCCCGGTGCGTCGGTGCCCGCGCCGAGGGCCGAGCAGGCCTCGGCGGAAGCGCTCGCCGACGCGTACGAGCCGCCGGCCGATCCGCACCCCGCGGCCGCGGCACCCGCACCCCCGGCCGAGCCGCCCGCAGCGGGCGGCTTCGGGCCCGTCGTCGACCACGACGACCTGGCCCTGGACCAGGGCCGCCGGATGGTGAAGGCCGTACAACGGCGCATCGACGGCGCCGCGCTGTCCCACCTCCTCCTGACCGTGCCGATCGGGCTGATCAGCCTGGCCGTGGTCGCCTTCCTGTCCACCCTCATCCCCGTGGTCGGGCTGATCGTCCCGGTGGCCTGGCTGCTGTCCGGACCGCTGGTCTTCAACCGCAAGGTGGAATCGGCCATCGCCCAGCGCCTGTTCGGCATGCGGAGGCCCACCCCGGAGGAGGCCCGACGACTGGACCTGGTCTGGGAGCAGGTGACCCGGCGTGCGGGGGTGAACCGGGAGACCTACGAGCTGTGGATCCAGGAGCGCACCGAGCTGAACGCGACCGCTGCCGCCGGGCACATCGTCGCCGTCACCCGGCACGCGATGGAGCGGCTCCCCAACTCCCGGCTCGGGTCGGTGCTCGCGCACGAGCTCGGCCACCACGTGGGCGGCCACGCCTGGGCGGCGATGCTGGCCGACTGGTACGCCCTGCCCGCCCGGGTGGCGGGGCGGGCCATCCTCGCCTTCCTGCTCCTCCTCTTCCGCACGAAGCACTGGGCCGGCATCGCCTGTGGCGGCTGCCTGTCCTTGACGATCGTTCAGTTCCTCTTCGTGATGACGTTCATGGAGGGAATGTGGTGGCTCGTCATTCCGGTGGCGGCCGGACCGCTGCTCGTCGCCTGGCTGCACCGGCGGGCCGAGTTCCGTGCCGACGCGTACGCGGTGGGGCTCGGGTTCGGTGAGGCGCTGGAGGACGTCCTCATGTCGGAGGCGCGGGCGGCGGCAGTGCCGGGCGCTCCCCCGCAGGGCCCGGCGCCGGCACCGGCACCGGTACCGGCGGCTCCGGCACCCCTCGGCGCACCGCCCGTTCCCGGGCAGTACCCGCCGCAGCAGTACCCCGGGCAGCCGGAGGGCGGCGGCCGTCTGGTGGCCAAGGCCGCCCACACGAACGCCGAGGCGCGCCTCCGGAACGTCCGGCTCGTCATGTCCCAGCAGCTGCACCGGTAGGGCCTGTTGCGAGGGTGGATCTTGTTCGTTGGTGATCACTTGTCGTGGGACGCGGGGATCTGACGAACGGCCAGTGGGCCCGGCTTGAGCCGTTGCTGCCGACGGGCATCGGGCCGGGCCGTCCGCCATGAAGCGACCGTGCTGGTCGCGGCCATCAACGAGTGGCTGTGATCAGCTGCTCGGACGGTGAGCGGGCGAGCCTCAGGAAGACATCGCTGCGCGCTCGGCCGCGCTGCGCAGAACGCAGAATTCATTGCCTTCAGGGTCGGCAAGGACGGCCCAGCCGGCGCCATCGGGTTCCCTGCGATCGGCGACGAGGGTGGCACCGAGGCTCAGCAGTCGCCGGACTTCCTCTTCGCGCGAGGTCTCGGGGCGCAGGCACAGGTGAATCCGGTTTTTGATCGTCTTCGGCTCTGGCACCTGGTTGAAGTACAGCTGCGGTCCCTCCGGCAGGATCACCGCAGTCTCCACGTCACCCGGCTTGCCCTCCGGATGCAGCGGGCAGCCGAGCGCCTCGCTCCAGAACCGGGCCAGCGCATAGGCATCCACACAGTCAACCGCCACGTTCTGCACCACCGAAACCATGCACGAGATCCTGCCCGGAGCTCCGCTCGGTCGGCAAGTTGCGGCCGGACTGGCCGGCACTTTCGCAACAGACCCCAGCCGGGCGAGGGCCGGAGCCGGACGGCCCTCAGCGGTGGAGCAGGTTCGGCCAGTCCTGCGGGACACGGTCGGCGGGCCCCGGGGCCGGCTGGTCGGCCGGGTGGCCGGCCGGTGGGGCCAGTGCGGGTCCGGACTCGTACAGGGTGCCGGTGGTGTAGTTCCAGTACCACTCCTCGCCCGGCTCGAAGCTCTGCACGAGGGGGTGCCCGGTGGACTTCCAGTGGGCGGTGGCGTGCCGGGCGGGCGAGGAGTCGCAGCAGCCGATGTGGCCGCACTGGGCGCAGCGCCGCAGGTGGAACCACCAGCCGCCCACCGCGTCGCAGTCCGCGCAGCCGGTGCCGCTGGGCGTGACGTTCGGGTCGATTCCGTCGATCTCGGTCATGCGGACTCCTCGGCGTTCTCGGTCTCGTTCGCGTTCTCGGTTTCGTTCGCGGTCTCGGTCTCGTTCTCGTTCTCGGGTTCGGATTCCGGAGCGGTTAGCGGCAGCAGCACCTGGAACCGGGTGTCGCCCGGGACGGATTCGACCCGGAGGCTGCCGTGGTGCTTGTTGACGACGATCCGCCAGGAGATGTCGAGGCCGAGTCCGGTGCCCTCCCCGACGGGCTTGGTGGTGAAGAAGGGGTCGAAGATGCGGCTGCGGATGTCCTCCGGGACTCCGGGGCCGGTGTCGCGGAACTCCACGAGCAGCCGGTCGCCCTCGCGGGCCGTGCGGACCGTCAGGATGCCGTCGCCGCCCGTGCTCCCGATGGCGGCCACCGCGTTGTCGATGAGGTTGGTCCACACCTGGTTGAGCTCCGCCGGGTAGGCGGGGACCTCGGGGACGGAGCGGTCGTAGTCCTTGACCACCCGCACCCGGGGGCCGATCTTGCCGGACAGCATGAGCAGTGTGCTGTCGAGGAGTTCGTGGACGTCGACGACGCGGTGCGGGGCGCGGTCGAGCTGCGCGTACTGCCTGGCCGCGTCCACCAGGTGGGAGATGCGGGTGGTGGCGTCGCCGATCTCGTCCATCAGCAGTTCGGTCTCGACCGTGTAGTTGAGCCAGCCGATCGCCCCCGGCAGGATGTCCTCGGCCACGGTCGCCGCGACCTGTTCCAGCCAGTCGGTGTCCAGCCCGGCCTGGACGAAGACGGGCGCGATCCGCCAGCCCTCCGGGATGCCGTGGTCGTCGAGCCAGTCGGTGAGTTCGTCCTCCCGGTCGGACGCCTCCAAGGGGCTCAGCGCCGGTGCCTTGGCGACGCGTTCGGCGGTGCGTTCCTGGATCTCGATGAGTTCGGCCAGGGTCTCCCGGGAGTAGGGGCCCCGGGCGATGACGGCCAGCTTGTGCCGCATCTTGCCGACCCGTTCGCGCAGTGCCGCGGTGGCCCGGACGGCCGCCGCGGCCGGGTTGTTGAGTTCGTGGGTGAGTCCGGCGGACAACGATCCGAGCGCCAGCAGGCGTTCGCGCTGTCCGATGGCCCGCTGGATGTTCCTGGAGCCGAAGAAGAGCCCTTCCAGCAGGTGCGCGGCCATCGGGAACCACTCCCGCATGACGTCCGCGAACGACTGCGCGGGCAGCACGAAGAACCGCGTGGGCTCGGTCACCCGCACGGAGTTGGTGTACGTCTGCGGCAGCCGGTCGCCCAGGTACGCCAGCGTGGCCCCCGCGTACACGCCCCGCTGCGAGGTGCGGCCGACCTCCACGTCGTCGCCGCCGACCCGGCGGTACATCACGACCGTGCCCTCGATCATCACGTAGAAGCAGGTGGCCGGGTCGCCCTCGGTGTACACCGGACCGGGGCCGAACCGCTCCACCCGTCCCTCGGCGCACAGCCGTCCGAGCTGCTCCGGGTAGAGCTTCTCGAACAGGAACAGCGAGGCGATCTCGTGCGGGTCGCAGGGCACGACCTGCCCGCTCATGACTGCTCCAGGTAGCGGTGGACGAGCATCACGGCCATGGCTCCCTCGCCCACGGCGGACGCGACGCGCTTCGCGGACCGGGCACGCGCGTCGCCCGCCACGAACACGCCGGGAACGCTCGTCTCCAGGTGGTAGGGCGGCCGGTCCAGCTCCCATGCGGCCGGCGGGCGCCCGTCCGGCGTGAGGTCGGGGCCGGACAGGATGAAGCCGTCCTCGTCGCGCAGCACCGTCCCCTCCAGCCAGTCGGTGAGCGGGGCCGCACCGATGAAGACGAACACCCACTGGGCGTCGACGTCCTCGGTGGCGCCGGTCGCGGTGTTCCGCAGGGTCAGCCGTTCCAGGTGCTCCGCGCCGTGCGCCGCCTCCACGACGGTCCGGGGCCGGACGGTGATGTTCGGCGCCTCCTCGATCTGCTGGACCAGGTAGTACGACATCGACGCCGTCAGGGACTCCCCGCGCACCAGCAGCGTCACCGACTTCGCGCCCCGCGCCAGGTGCACCGCCGCCTGCCCGGCGGAGTTCGCGCCGCCGACGACGTACACGTCCTGGCCCTCGCAGGACGACGCCTCCGTGAGGGAGGAGCCGTAGTACACCCCGCGGCCGGTCAGGTCCTCGCAGCCCGGCGCCCCCAGCTGCCGGTACGACACCCCGGTCGCCAGGATGACGCTGTGCGCGGCGACCGCCGAGCCGTCGGAGAAGCGCACGACACGTGCCGGGCCGTTGACCTCCAGCCCCGTGACCTCGCGGGCGGTGAGGATCTCGGCACCGAAACGGCCGGCCTGGCGGCGGGCGCGATCGGTGAGCTGCGCACCGGACACGCCGTCCGGGAACCCGAGGTAGTTCTCGATGCGGGAACTCTGGCCGGCCTGTCCGCCGGTCGCCGACCGCTCGACCAGTACGGTCCGCAGCCCCTCGGAGGCCCCGTACACCGCCGCGCCGAGCCCGGCCGGGCCGCCGCCGATGACGACGAGGTCGTAGAACTCGGCCGCCGGGGTGGTCGCGAGTCCGACTCGGGCCGCCAGCTCGGGTGCCTCCGGCTCGATCAGCGTGCTGCCGTCCGGCGTGATCACCAGGGGCAGCCGGCGGCCGTCGGCCCCGGCCGCCTCCAGCAGCCGCCGTCCCTCCGGCTCGTCGGACGAGTACCAGCGGTACGGCACCTGGTTGCGGGCCAGGAACTCGCGCACCCGCGAGGAGGGCGCCGACCAGCGGTGCCCGACCACCTTGGTGGCGGGAACCGGCCGGTGGTCGCCGGCGCGCCAGGCGGCGAGGAGATCGTCCAGCACGGGGTAGAGCTTCTCCTCCGGCGGGTCCCACGGCTTGAGCAGGTAGTGGTCGAGGTCGACGACGTTGATCGCGTCGATGGCCGCGTTGGTGTCGGCGTACGCGGTCAGCAGCACCCGCCGCGCCCCCGGGTACACGCCGAGGGCCTGTTCGAGGAACTCGATGCCGTTCATCTGCGGCATGCGGTAGTCGGCGAGGATCACGGCGACCAGGTCGCCCCGCAGCTTCAGCTCGCGCAGCGCCTCCAGCGCGGACTCGCCGGACTCGGCGCGCACGATCCGGTACCCGCCGCCGTAGCGGCGGCGCAGGTCGCGGGCGATGGCGCGGGAGACCCCCGGGTCGTCGTCCACGGTCAGGATGACGGTCCGCGCTGCGTCCGTGGCCTGTGCCATGCTCTTCCGCCCTGCGTGCTCGGACGGCCGGCCCGGCGGGCGGCCATTCGGGCTGCCCGCGCCGGCTCCCGCCCATCGTATGTTCGATCGCGGGGGACCGCTCCGGCACGCGGCGGCGGAACCCCGACCGGTCCGCAGCTTCCATGAATTGCAAATATCTGCAATTCAATAGATGCTGTACGTGTTGTGCCCGCAGGTAGCCGCGGGCACAACACCTGACGTTTCCCGGAGCAGAAGGGTGAGAGTCGGTGACTGTTCCGCTGTATCAGGCGAAGGCCGACTTCTTTCGCATGCTGGGGCACCCCGTGCGGATACGGGTGCGGGAGCTGTTGCAGGGTGGTCCGCTGCCGGTGCGCGAGCTGCTGGCGTCGATCGAGGTCGAGCCGTCGGCGTTGTCGCAGCAGCTGGCAGCCCTGCGCCGGTCCGGGATCGTCGTCTCGACCCGGGACGGCTCGACGGTCGTGTACGAGCTCGCCGGAGGGGACGTGGCGGCGCTGATGCTCGCGGCGCGCAAGATCCTGACGGAGGTGCTGGTCGGGCGGACCGAGCTGCTGGCGGAGCTGCGCGAGGCGGGGGTCCAGGCCCCGTGAACCCGTTTCCGGTCCAGGCGGCGCGCCGGGTGCGGGCCGTGCTGCCGACGCGTGCCGATTTCGCGGTGATGGGCCGTGAACCGCGCCGGGATCTGCTGGCGGGGCTGACGGTCGCGATCGTCGCCCTGCCGCTGGCGCTCGGCTTCGGGGTCTCCTCGGGGCTGGGCGCGGAGGCGGGGCTTGCCACTGCGGTGGTCGCCGGCGCTCTGGCGGCGCTGTTGGGCGGGTCCAATCTGCAGGTGTCCGGGCCGACCGGGGCGATGACGGTGGTGCTGGTGCCGATCGTGGCGCAGTACGGGCCGGGCG
This sequence comes from Streptomyces sp. NPDC090445, assembly GCF_044769385.1. Classification (NCBI taxonomy): domain Bacteria; kingdom Bacillati; phylum Actinomycetota; class Actinomycetes; order Kitasatosporales; family Streptomycetaceae; genus Streptomyces; species Streptomyces sp. NPDC090445. The sequence continues at coordinate 198,552 of NZ_JBIVXV010000003.1, forward strand.
GGGTGCTCACGGTCGGGCTGATGGCCGGTGTGCTGCTGGTCGGCTTGGCCCTGCTGCGGGCCGGCCGGTACATGAGCTACGTGCCGGCGCCGGTCGTGGAGGGCTTCACCCTCGGTATCGCCTGCGTCATCGGCCTCCAGCAGATCCCGAACGCGTTGGGGGTGGAGAAGCCCGAGGGGGAGAAGGTCCTGCTGGTGGCCTGGCGGGCGCTGGCGGAGTTCGCGGCGTCCCCGAACTGGACCGCGGTCGGGCTTTCCGCCGGTGTGGCGGCGGTCATGCTGCTGGGTGCCCGCCTGCGCCCGACGGTTCCGTTCTCGATCGTCGCGGTGATCGCCGCGACCGTGCTGGTGCAGGTCTTCGACCTGGACGGGGCGGCGCCGATCGGCGACCTGCCGTCCGGTCTGCCCGCGCCGTCCCTGTCGTTCCTCGACGTCTCCGCGGCCGGGTCGCTGCTGGCTCCGGCCGTGGCGGTCGCGGCGCTGGCGGCGCTGGAGTCGCTGCTGTCGGCGACGGTCGCGGACGGGATGACGGTCGGGCAGAAGCACGATCCGGACAAGGAGCTGTTCGGGCAGGGCATCGCCAATCTGGCCGCCCCGCTCTTCGGCGGCGTCCCGGCGACGGCGGCGATAGCCCGGACGGCGGTCAACGTCCGCACGGGAGCGTCCTCGCGGCTGGCCGCGCTGACCCACGCCGCCGTGCTCGCGGTGATCGTGTTCGCCGCGGCCCCGCTGGTCGCGAAGATCCCGCTCGCCGCGCTCGCCGGCGTACTGCTGGCGACCGCCATACGGATGGTCGAGGTCGGCTCCTTGCGGGCCATGGCCAGGGCCACCCGCGCCGACGCGGTCGTGCTCGTCCTGACCGCCGTCGCCACGCTCGCGCTCGACCTCGTCTACGCGGTGATCATCGGCCTTGCCGTCGCCGGCGCGCTGGCCCTGCGGGCGGTGGCCGCCCAGGCCCGCATGGACCAGGTCGACTTCCGCCCCGATCTGCCCGGAGAGCACAGCGACGAGGAGCACGCCCTGCTCGCCGAGCACATCGTCGCCTACCGGATCGACGGCCCCCTGTTCTTCGCCGGTGCCCACCGCTTCCTGCTGGAGCTGTCCGAGGTCGCCGACGTACGGGTGGTGATCCTGCGGATGTCGCGCGTCACCACGATGGACGCGACCGGCGCCCTGGTGCTGAAGGACGCGATGGAGAAGCTGAACCGGCGGGGGATCGCCGTGATGACCTCCGGCATCCGCCCCGAGCAGCGCCAGGTGCTGGAGTCCGTCGGCGCGCTGGCCCTGCTCCAGAGCGAGGGCCGCGAGTTCGCCACCACCCCCGAGGCCATCGCCGGGGCCCGCAAACATCTGGAACAGGCCGGGCTGCTGCCGCACCGGCACCACCCGCACCGGATCCGAAAGGCACCGCGATGACCGTCCCGGCCGACCGCTCGATGCTCGAAGTCTCCGGCACCGAGGCCCTGTGGCTGCTGGAGGGCTCCGGCCAGGGCCGCCTCGTCTACAGCCGACGCGACCAGGCCGTCGTACGGCCCGCCACCCATGTGATGGAGTACGGCCGCCTGGTGGTCCGCGCACCCGTGCAGGCGGCGGTGATCACCGGCCGGGCGGTGCTGACGTACCAGGTGGACGAGATCCACAGCGCGGCGCGCACCGGCTGGACGGTGACCGCCCACGGTCCCGCCGACGTCATCACCCACCCCGACGAGGCCGCCCACTACCGGCGCACCCTCGCCGGCTGGGCCCACGGGCCGCACGACACGCTCCTGCGACTGCACCCGCAGACCGTGGCCGGGTTCCGTCTGGCCCGCACGCTTGACGGGGCGGGCCGATGAGCGTCCGGGCGGGGGCGCTGCCCTACCGGCACGTGCTGACCCTGCCCGCGGCCGGCGCGGCGGTGCGCCTGGCACGGCAGACCACGGAAGACGTACTGATCGACTGCGGCGTGGACCTCCGGCATCCGAGCGTGGGGCCGGCGCTGCTGATCGTGGCGGAGCTGGTCACCAACGCCGTCCGCCACGCTGCGGTCCTCTCGCCGACGGTCACCGTCACCTACGCCCACGGCCCGGGCGCGTTCGCGTTCGCCGTCCACGACCGCCACCCCTACCGGCCCGCCCTCTACGGCGCGGCGGCCGCCGCACCCGGCGGCGGGCTGGCCACCGTGGTCGAGATGACCATGGAACTGGGCGGCACGGCCGTCCTGCGGCCCGATGCGGACGGGTGCGGCAAGAGCATCTGGATCACCCTGCCCCTGTGAAAGCCGAGGAAGCGAGCATGACGATCGAGTGGCAGTACGCCGCCCACGAGCACCTGGGGGTTCTGTCCCTGGCCGGATACCTGGGCGCGGAGTCGACCGGCCGGTTCACCGGGGCCGTCGGCTGGGCCCTGGCCCGCGGCACCGGCCCGGTGATCCTGGACCTGACCAGGCTGATGGGCTGGTCGGCGGGCGGGCAGCTGGCCGTCGCCCAGGCCGCCCGCCTGCTCGCCGAGCACGGCCGCAGCCTGGAACTCGCCGCGATTCCCGCCGACGGCTCCCTCGTCCCCGACGCCACCTGCCCCGACGTCCCCGTCCACGCCGACCTGCCCGCGGCCCTGGCCGCCCACCGGCCGGTCAAGCGGGTCGGCAAGCACTGGAGCACCGGGAACTGGCCCACCGCGCTCCCGGCCGCCGCGGCCACCCTGACCTGACCTGACCTGACCTTCTGCCGGACGGCCCGCAGCAGCGGGCCGTTCGTCCCGTTCGGGGCGAACGGGTGTCCACAAGTTGCAGGAATCTGCAATTGTGGAGGTCACAGCATGTTGGCGGGACCCCTCTACGCTCGGGGTCCCACACGAGGAGTTTGGGTGGATGAGGTGCCACGCACACACAAGAGCACGGCCCAGGACGGCAGCGGGAACGCGCAGGTGAGGACCCCGCTCTACCAGCTCAAGGCCGAGTTCTTCAAAACGCTCGGCCACCCGGCCCGTATCCGCGTACTGGAGCTCCTCAGCGAGCGCGAGCACGCGGTGGCGGAACTGCTGCCCGAGGTCGGCATCGAGGCGGCCTCCCTGTCCCAGCAGCTCGCCGTGCTGCGCAAGGCCAACCTCGTCGCCACCCGCCGCGAGGGATCCAACGTGTACTACCGGCTCACCAGCCCCGACGTCGCCGAGCTCCTGCGCGTCGCCCGCGGGATCCTCTCCGGCGTCCTCGAAGGCCAGGCCGAAATCCTGGCCGACCTGCGCGCCGCCCGGCCCCACCAGCCGACGCGCCCCTGAACGGCGGCCGTCTCCCGCAGCACGGGTTCACCCGAGGCTTCCGGCACCGGGAGACGGCCGCCCCACAGCCTCTGATGCCGGGCGGCCTGGGCGGGGTCGCTCTCCCGCCGCTCCCGGCCCGGCACGACGGCCTCCTCGCGCCGGCCCTCCGTCATGCGTCCCGGCCTCCGCTCGCCTCGGCCGTGGTCTGCTGCCCGCCGCGGGAGGACGCGCAGGGCCGGACGAGGACCCGCGCGCCGTCGCGGCCGGCCTGCGCGATGACCCCCGCCACCTCCCCGGCCGCCACCCGGCAGGTCACAGGGCCCCCGGGCGTCCCCAGATAGGTGATCTCGTACACGGGGTCCTCCGTCTCGTCGGTGCCGGTCACGGGGGTGCCGGTCATGGGGTGCCGGTCACGGGGTGCCGGTCGGCAGGATGAAGCGGACCACGACCGTCTTCCCGCGCCCGTCGGCGGCCCGCTCGATGCGGATGTCGCCGCCGTACTCGCGCGCGAGGTCGGCCACCGTGCGCAGCCCCCGCCCGCAGGCCGGGCCCGCCGACGCCGACGCCGGCGCCAGTGCCAGTGCCGGCGGCCGCGGATCCCGGTCCCGGACACCCACCATGAGCAGGTGATCGTTCATGGTCAAGGTGATCTCGGCGTCCGGGGAGTCGCGGGCGTGCCGGACGGCGTTGGCGACCAGCTCGCTGACCACCAGCAGCACGGCCCCGCCCAGCGACGAGTCGACCGGCACGCCGAACAGCACCAGCGACCGCTCCGTACGCTCCCTGACGGCCCGCACCGAGCCCGGCGCCGACGCGACGGTCCACGCGTGGCGGCGTGCCTGCACCGCCTGCCGGCGGTCGTCCGGATGACGTCCCACTACCCGGCCGCCGGCCGCGAGGACCGCATCGCCGCCCTCACCGGCCGCCTGCGCCGTCAACGCGGACTCCGTGGTCACGGGCCACCCGCAGCGCGTCCTCCAGCTCCTCGGCGGCCTGGGCTTCCTCGAAGGCATCGTCATCCTCCTGCGCAGCCGCCAGACGAGCCCGCGCCACACGGACCCGCTCCAGCGCCGCCTCCACGAACCCGGCCACACCCCAACCCCCGTCCACCGATCTCAGAACTAGTGAATTGCATAACTCTGCAAGTCTAGCGTGGAAGGGTGCACAGCGGCCCGCCCGGGCCCGGAGCGGCCCCCGCGCCGCACAGAGCAGGCAGATCCCCGCCGACCTGTCATGATCATCTCGATGTGTTCCACGGCAGGGAGGCAACAGATGGCGATACCGCTGCCCGATGGCTTGGCCACGCCGGCGCTGGTGGTCGATCCGGACGTACTGGACAGAAACATCTCGCGGATGGCTGAGGCCTCGCGGGCCCATGGGTTCGCCCTGCGCCCGCACGCCAAGAGCCACAAGTGCGCGCAGATCGCCGACCGCCAGCTCCGGGCCGGCGCGCGCGGGCTGTCGGTGGCCACGATCGGCGAGGCCGAGGCACTCGCCCGTGCCGGTGTGGACGACCTGTTCATCGCCTATCCCCTGTGGCTCGATGCCGACAAGGCGCAGCGGCTGCGTCGGCTGGCGGACGAGGCTGCTCTGAGAGTCGGGGTCGAGTCGGTCGAGGGCGCACAGCGGCTGGCGGATGCCGTGCGCGGCAGCGCCCGGCCGGTCGAGGTGCTCGTCGAGGTCGACAGCGGGAGCCGGCGCACGGGGGTGCAGCCGCACGCTGCCGGTGAGGTCGGCAAGGCGGCCGCCGGTGCGGGACTGGACGTGGTCGGCGTGTTCACCTTTCCGGGCCACGGCTACGGTCATGACGCGCGGGCACGCGAGCGTGCCGCCCGGGACGAGGAGCGCACGCTGGGCGAGGCCGCACAGGAGCTGCGGGACCTGGGGCTCGACGTCCGCGTGGTCAGCGGCGGGTCGACGCCGACGGTGGGGCAGTGGCAGCCGGGTGCAGTGAGCGAACTGCGCCCCGGTGTCTACGTCTTCAACGACGCCACCCAGCTGGCCATCGGTACCTGCGGGGTGGAGGATCTCGCGCTGGCCGCCGCGGCAACGGTGATCAGCGTTCCCGCAGCGGACCGCTTCGTGCTCGATGTCGGCAGCAAGGTCCTCGGCTCGGACCGGTCGCCCTGGGTGACGGGCCACGGCTACCTGCCCCGGTTCCCGCAGGGAACCATCACCGGCTTGTGGGAGCACCATGCCGTGGTCCGGCTTCCGTCCGGCGTGCGGGGTCCACGCCTCGGGTCGTCGGTCGCCGTCGTCCCCAACCACATCTGCACGCCGGTGAATCTCGCCGATGAACTGCTGGTGGTGCGCGACCGCGAAGTGATCGACCGCTGGCAGGTCACGGCACGGGGCGCCAATACCTGAGCGTCACCTCCGGCGGAGAGTGCGCTGACGTGCCAACTCCCGGGCGCAGGAGGTCAAAGGGGTCGGTCGGGTCGCTCCTAGATTCGAGGGGTGCCGAGCCGCCGATACGGCGGGCGCACTGCCGATCACTCCGAGCCCACCCGGGTCGCCGACCTGATCAGGGACGCGGTACGGGCGACGAGCCGACCGACCGGCCTCCGCGACGACAGCAGCGGGACCGCGTCAGACGGGGCGCCCCCCCTCGCCCGAGCCGCCCACACGTCATATGAGTACGCGTACTCACTCCGAGCCGGGTGAGGGCACCCATCCGCCGCGCCTCCCGCCCCCATAGTGTCCTCGTATGCCTGACGAGACCGTGCCAAGCGCCGCCACCCCGACCGAGCCCAGGGGCTCCTCCTCCTGCCTCCGCGGCGCCCTGGGATGCGGCGGCGCCGCGCTCGTCGGCGTACTCGTCCTGGTCGGCGCGCTCGCATGGGGTTCATGGGGGTCGACGGACTTCCCCCGAGTCGCGCCCGAGGAGATGGCCGACCGCGCCCTCCAGCGCTCCCAGGAGGCCTACGAGGTCATGGGGTTCAAGCGCACCATGGAACCCGGAGTCGAGAAGCTCGGCGTCAGCACGGAGAACACACTGGGCACCGGCTTCTGTTACGACGGGGGCCTGCTCGGGCTGGACGACAAGACCATCGACGGCGCCTACTCCATGCACCACAGCTGGGCTCTGGACCACGTGCCGGCGAACCAGGCGGTCCCCGGCCTCCGCCGACTGCACCGGTTCTTCCAGGACAAGGGCTGGAAGGTCACGTCCTACCGGGAAGGCGAGCAGGGCAGGGACTGGGACTTGTTCGTCCAGCGGGACAACGGCAAAGAGCGGATGTCCTTCACCTGGTACGCGGACCGCGAGTACTTCAGGGGCGGCGCCACCGTGCCCTGCGCCTACGACCCGGAGTGGAAGAACGGCGACGTCGGCCCTGCCGGCGACAACCAAAGGCCACCCGCCTTCGGACCCGCACGACGGGACTGAAGGGCGTCGCAGAAGGCTCGGTCTGGGGCCCGGCCGAACGCCGAGGTGCACCCGGCTCCACGTCCGGGCGGACGCAAAGGGCCTGATCACCTGGGACACCGGCGTCGACTCCGCGGTGTGCCGGGCCCACGAGCACGCCACAGGCGTGATCACGGCCGGGCCTCGTTGCGGCCATCGATGAAGGGCTGTGGCCGGTACGGAAATCGGTTTGCCTCACCCCGCGGCAGGAGCGAGGCTCGCCCCCATGACCACAGACCTCATTGTGCGTCGGGCCCGGCCCACCGATGCCCGGGCCTTGGCCGAACTGCGTTGGATCTTCAAGCAGGAGGACCACGAAGGGCAACCGTCGGCTCCTGCCCGGCCCCTGGAAGAGGCCGAGCACTGGATCTGCGACCGGCTCGGCGGTGGCCGCTGGTTGGCCTGGCTCGCGGAGACCGAAGGCGAAATCTGCGGTCACGTTTTCCTCTGTCTCGTGGAGAGGATTCCGGAGCCCTACGAGGACAACAACCCAGTCGGCTATGTCACGAACTTCTTCGTCGTGCCGTCACAACGGAACAAAGGAGCCGGCTGGGCGCTCCTCGAGGCACTCAAGCAGCATGCACGGAGCGCCGGCCTCGAGGGCTTGATCGTCTGGCCGTCGGAGCGCAGCACCCCGATCTATCGGCGCTCCGGTTTCCGCCCTCCAGAGGAACTGTTGGAACTTCCACTCGACACCTGAGGAGATCCGCTTCCGATACAGGCCCGCGCGGGCGGCCCGCCGTCGCGTCACGTCACGACGCGACGGGGACGGCGGTGGGTGCCTCGTCGGGGTCCGGTGCCGGCCTGTCGTCGCTGAGCTGCTCGCGCAGGTAGTTCCAGAACACCGCGATGAGCGCGGCCAACGGGACGGCGAGCAGACTGCCCACGATGCCGGCCAGACTGCCGCCGAGCGTCACCGCCAGCAGGACGACGGCCGCGTGCAGGCCGAGTCCGCGGCTCTGGATCATGGGCTGGAACACGTTTCCCTCCAACTGCTGCACCACGACGATGATCGCCAAAACGATCAGCGCGTCGGTGACGCCGTTCGACACGAGCGCGATGAGGACCGCGACCAAGCCGGCGAACAGGGCGCCCACGATCGGCACGAACGCGGAGACGAAGGTCAGCACCGCGAGGGGAAGCACCAGGGGGACGCCGAGAATCCACAGACCCAGGCCGATGAACACGGCGTCGAGGAGGCCGACGAAGGCCTGGCTGCGCACGAACGCCCCCAGGGTGTCCCAGCTCCGCTCCGCCACGATCGGGACGTCGACGGCGAGTCGGCCGGGGAGCTGGCGGGTGAGCCACGGCAGGAACCGGGGGCCGTCCTTCAGGAAGAAGAACATCAGGAAGAGGGCCAGGAAGGCCGTGACCACGCCGTTGAACACGGTTCCCACGCCGGTCGCGACCGCGGTGACCATGCTGCCGATGCTGCCCTGGACGCGGGCCATCGCCGTGTCGAAGGCGCCGGAGATCTCGTCGTCGCCGATGTTCAGCGGCGGCCCGGCCGCCCACTCGCGCAGTTGCTGGATTCCCTCGACCACGCCCTTGGAAAGCTCCCCGGATTGGGAGGCGACCGGCACCGCGATGAGAGCGACGATGCCGGCGACGACCAGCATGAACGAGACCGTGACGGCCGCTGCCGCCAAGGCGGGGGGCCAGCCGTGCCGTCGCAGGAAACGCGTCAGCGGCCAGGTCAGGGTCGTGAGGAACAGGCCCACGATGAGCGGCCAGGCGACCGACCACATGCGACCCACGATCCACAGGGTCACCCCGGCCATCAGCAGGACCAACACCGACTCGGCGGACACACGAGCCGCTGTGCGCAGTGCGGCGGCGGCTTTGGCAGAACTCAACGTGGCGGACATGGGCCCACCCTACGGACCCGCCGATCCGCACCCGGGGCCCGCCCCCGCCCCGCGCCCCGCCCGCCCGCCCAGTGCCCTATCCGTCGAAGCGGATCCAGCGGAAGCCGTGTTCAAGCAGTGGTGTCAGGATCCCGCGGTGCAGTGCGCCGAAGCTGACGGTTGCCTCGTGCTCGTCTCTGCTGACCGCCACGAGCAGTCCCGGTGCCACGTAGAACTCCACGGCTTGGTAGGTCGGCAGGAACGGGCTCAACGGGACGGGGCGCAGCGCGTCCCACAGCACGCCGAGGCGTGCGGTCGGCATGACGTAGGTCGCCGCGTGGTAGGGGGCGGCAAGAAGGGCTCCGTGGAGGGTGAACTGCAGGAGGAAGCGACTCAGGGGCTCCTTCTCGGGGATGGTTTCCGCGTCCTCGTTGCGGGGGTCCTCGGTGTGCCAGACGGGGGGATCTTCCGCGTCCGGGCCCTGTGGTGGCCACGGGATGGACCAGTCCATGGAGGCCCCGGCCCACTCGGCGAAGACCAGTCGGTCGCCGAGTGGCCCGGTGGCGTGTTCGGGCCGCCTGAGCACCGGGTCGTGGAACCGGTGGATCGCCGGGCGGAGGCGGGCCAGGTGGTGGAAGGCGGTCAGTGCCTCCGGCAGGCGGCCGTCCGGTTCGCCCGCCGTGCCTTTGGAGTCGGCCGTCGCCGTCGCCGTCTCCTCGGCGGGGAACCAGCCGAGGACGAAAGACTCCAGGGCCCGTATCGGATCGACGGGCACGAGGTCGACCCATTCCACCCCGGGTACCGGCCCGGGTGCCGGTACCGGCCGGACGGCGTCCAGCACCGGGCGGCTCAACGGTTGGTCGAGCTCCAGTTCGGCGTGCTGGAGATGGTCCGGTGCCGACGCGCTGCTGCCCCTGCAACGTGCTGTACCGAGGGGGAGGCACCCCTGGTCCAGGCCGGCGAAGACGTGAAGGGGAGGGGCGCCTTCGAATGCGAAGCGGGGAGCCAGCGCCGGACCCATTTCCCCGCGCAGGAGCACCTTGGTGGAATCCTGAACGCCGCTGACCCTGGGGTGGTCCCCGGGTGCCACGATGACAACGGTCGCGTCGGCCCCCGCCCCGACCAGGGCCGGGCCCACCTCATACCGGACGAGCCCGGCTCCGGCGACGGACAGCGCCGCGGCATCGGCGATCAAGGGCGGAAGCGTCTGCATCATGCGCGACCCTATCCACGGGACGCATGGGGCGAGAGGGCCTGCCCGGTCGGCGCCGACGGCCGGTGCCGGACGGCCGCCACACCGACGATCGATGAGGCACATCCCGGAACGAGCCTTACACGTGTCGAGGCGTCACATCCTCGGTCCGGGTGAGCCGGGTGCGCAGGGTGCCTTCGAAGTCCTCGGCGCGGGCGAGCTGGACGCGGAGCTTGTCGACCTGCTCGGCGGCGGCCTGCTGGTAGGTCCGTACGCGCTCCAGCAGGGCTTCCCGCTCGTCGGCGTCGAGGTCGGTGCCGGCGTCGAGGCGGTCGGTGGCGTCGAGCAGATCGCGCATCTGGTCGAGGGTGAAGCCGAGGGGCTTCATCCGGCGGATGACCATGAGCCGGGCGACGTCGGCTTCGGTGTAGAGGCGGAAGCCGCCCTGGGAGCGGGCGGAGGGGACGACGAGTCCGGTCTCCTCGTAGTGGCGGATCGTTCGCAGGGACAGCTCGGTTCGCGAGGCGACCTCACCGATCTGCATGTGCTTGTCCTCCACGCCCGTGATCCTCTGGTCTTCTCGTCGTCGGTCTCGGTGCCCGGCAGGCCGCCACCGATCTCTACCCTAACGTTAGGGTAGAGTTGCTGATGGTGAGCGCGGCGTTCCGTGCTCACCATTGCCGTGTCGGGGCCGATGGCGCCTCCGGCAAAGATCCGATTCTTGCAGGAGACGCGCGTGCGTGAGCCCATGTCGCCCGCCGCCTGCCCGCCGTGACGCTTCGCCGCAGGACGTGAACCCGGCCGCACTCTCGCGCGGGCTCCACTCCGCACTCCGCACTCCGCCTCCCTCTCGACTTTTGGCTCCGTATCTCGCGAAGCCGACCGCGGGGTGCCGGCCCGGCACCTCCGCCTCCTCCCGTACGCCCCGTCCTGCCACAGGGGTGTACCCGAGCACGACAGGTTCCGTCCCCCTTGCCTTCTGCTGCCACAGCCGTGTCCCGAGCCGCGCGCCTGCGCGCTCTGAAGCCCGACTGGATCACCGATCCGAAGGTCTGGCGCACCGAGGTCCTCGCGGGCCTGGTCGTCGCGCTCGCGTTGATCCCGGAGGCGATCTCGTTCTCGATCATCGCCGGTGTCGACCCGGCCATCGGCCTGTTCGCCTCGTTCACCATGGCAGTGACGATCGCGATCGTGGGCGGCCGGCGGGCGATGATCTCCGCCGCGACCGGCGCCGTGGCCCTGGTGATCGCTCCGCTGAACCGGGAGCACGGATTCGGCCACCTCGTCGCCGCCGTCATCCTCGCCGGCGTCTTCCAGGTAGCCCTGGGCGCACTGGGGGTGGCGAGGCTGATGCGGTTCATCCCCCGCTCGGTCATGGTCGGGTTCGTCAACTCCCTCGCCATCCTGATCTTCATGACCCAGGTCCCGGAGATGCGGAATGCCCCCTGGCCGGTCTACCCGCTGATCGTCGGTGGACTGGCGCTGATGGTGTTCTTCCCGAAGATCACCACCATGATCCCCGCCCCGCTCGTGTCCATCGTGATCCTGACCGTCATCACGGCCGCGGCCGGGATCGCCGTCCCGACGGTGGGCGACAAGGGCGAGCTGCCGTCGTCCTTGCCGGTGCCGGGTCTGCCGGATGTGCCCTTCACCCTGGACACCCTGACGACCGTCGCCCCGTACGCCTTCGCCGTGGCACTGGTCGGCCTGATGGAGTCGCTGATGACTGCGAAGCTCGTCGACGAGATCACCGACACCCACTCCAACAAGACCCGCGAGTCCATCGGGCAGGGCATCGCCAACATCGTCACCGGCTTCTTCGGCGGCATGGGCGGCTGCGCCATGATCGGCCAGACGATGATCAACGTGAAGGTCTCCGGCGCCCGCACCCGCCTGTCGACCTTCCTCGCGGGCGCGTTCCTGATGGTGCTGTGCATCGTCTTCGGCCCGGTGGTCTCCGACATCCCGATGGCGGCCCTGGTCGCGGTGATGGTCATGGTGTCGTGCGCGACCTTCGACTGGCACTCCGTCGCCCCCAAGACCCTCCGGCGGATGCCGGCGGGCGAGATCACCGTCATGGTGATCACCGTCGCCTGTGTCGTGACGACCCACAACCTCGCCATCGGCGTCGTCGTCGGGTCGGTCGCCGCCATGGTCGTCTTCGCCAAGCGCGTCGCCCGCCTCGCCGAGGTCACCGCAGTGGTCGACCCCGACGGGACCACGGTCGTCTACCGGGTCACCGGTGAGTTGTTCTTCGCCTCCTCCAACGACCTCGTCGGCCGGTTCGACTACGCCGCCGATCCGGACCGGGTCGTCATCGACCTGTCCGCGGCCCACATCTGGGACGCCTCCTCCGTCGCTGCCCTCGACGCCATCGAGTACACGTACGCCCAGCGCGGCAAGACCGTCGAGATCACCGGTCTGAACGGCCCCAGCGCCGACCTCCACGGCAAGCTCAGCGGCGAACTCGCGGCCGGCCACTGACAATCACCCGGCGAGCCCCGGCCCCAGCCC
>NZ_JBIVXV010000003.1:210845-616313 GCF_044769385.1 Streptomyces sp. NPDC090445
CCGGCCCCGGCCCCGGCCCCGGCCCCGGCCCCGGCCCCGGCCCCGGCCCCGGCCCCGGCCCCGGCCCCGGCCCCGGCCCCGGCCCCGGCCCCGGCCCCGGCTCCCGCCCGGGCACGGGGCCGGGCGCATGTCCGGAGACCGCCACGGCCTCTGCGGCGTGGGCCGCGGACGCTGCGGCCGGGGTCTGGGCGGCAGTGGACGCGAGCGCGCGAGCCTGCTCCGGGCATGGCTCCGGGCCCAGTTCGAGGAGCTCGGCTTCGCCGTCGAGGCCGGCGATCTCGCGATGCACGTCCTGGCGGCCTGAACCATGACTGGAGAACTTCCGTAGGGCGTTCGCCGGCTTCGACTTCCACCTGGTCGCGGAGTTCACCGAGGCCGATGTGAACCAGCTTCTCCAAGGCCCGGGGATCATCCGTCACAGGGGCACGATCGAGGCAGTCGTCAACAACGCCTGCCGAGCCGTCGACCTGGCCCACCAGGACGGCCCGCTGGCCGCCTTCTTATGGCGCAGCAAACCCGCCCGGACGAGGTCGACCCGCCGCAGGCGGTCTCCGCCTCACCGGCCTCGGTCGCCCTGAAAGTCATTACCGGGGAGGCTCGCGGGGGCGAGGCGGTGCAGCCCGGTCGGGGGCGGTCAGGGCTTCGCCGAGCCCCAAGGGCGGGCTGTCCCTGGCGGTCGGGCTGTTTCGTCTGCCGTGCGGGCGCGGAGTCGTCCGGCTGCTTCGAGCCGGGATAGTCGCCGCTGTTCCCGCGAGGCCCAGCGCCGCACGCGGTCGGGCTCGAGGGGGGTGCCGTGGCCGACGTGGAGTCTGGTGGGGTTCAGGGCGAGCATCTTCCGCAGGCTGGCGAGGTTGAGGAGCGGGTCGTCGTGGAAGGGAGGGTTGGCCGGTCGGCCGCGGACGAGGCCGAAGAAGGAGTTGGCGATCAGGTCGCCGGCGACGAGGTCGCCCTGGTCGGTGAGGACGGAGATCGATCCGGCGGTGTGCCCCGGGGTGGGCACGATGCGTGCCGCGATCCCGAAGTCCTCCAGGTAGGTCTCGCCGGTCACGAGCACGTCGGGTTCGAACGGCTCGACCTGCATGTGCAGGGCTTTGTTCCTGGCCAGGATGCGGCCCATCGGACCGGTGGGCAGGTACGGTTCCCGGACCCGGCCGGTACGGAACGGACCGAGGTCCGCGATGTGCCCCGCTACCGGTGCCCCGGTGAGGCGGTGCAGTTCCGCGGCCGAGCCGAAGTGGTCGATGTGGCCGTGCGTGACGACGATCAGCGACACGTCGGCGGGGTCGACACCGTGGGCGGCGACCTGCTCGTGGATCCGTCGGCCGCTGCCGGGTGTGCCCGCGTCGACGATGACGGGCCGGCGGCCCAGCAGCAGGTACGCGTTGATGTTGTGCCGGCCCATGACGGGGATCGGGACGACCTTGGTTCGGGACATGTTCTCTCCTCGGGGCATGGCTGTCTTCCGCCGCGCGGCGGTACGCGGGCGGGCGGGCGGGGTCGGGCCTACCGGAAGCGGCGCCGGTATTCGGCGGGGGTGGTGCCCAGGCGGCGTCGGAAGGCGCGGTGCAGGCTCTCCACGGAACCGAGGCCGCTGAGGGCGGCGATCTCGGGCAGGCCGTGGCTGCTGTCCTGGAGTAGCCGGCGGGCCGCCTCCAGCCGGACGGACTCGACGTAGGCGGCCGGGGTGATGCCGGTGCGCCGTCGGAACAGCCGGGCGAAGTGGCGCACGCTCAGGTGCAGCCGCGCGGCCAGGGCTTCGGCGGACAGGTCCTCGGCGAGGTGTTCACCGATCCACACGCGCAGGTCGTCGATCCGGTCGCCGGGGTCGGCCGGAAGCGCGAGCGGGACGCTGAACTGGCTCTGACCGCCGGCGCGTTTGACGTACATCACCATCGTGCGGGCGGTGGCCCGCGCGAGTTCGGGTCCGTGGTCCTCGGCGACCATGGCCAGCGCCATGTCCATCCCCGAGGCGATGCCGGCACAGGTCCACAGACGGCCTTCCCGGATGAAGATCGGGTCCGGATCGACGGTGACACGCGGGTGGTCGGCGGCCAGCCGCGCGGCCGTCCGCCAGTGCGTGGTGGCGGACAGGCCGTCCAGCAGGCCGGCCGCGGCCAGCAGGTGCGCGCCCGAGCAGACGGAGCCCAGCCGGTGATGACCGGGTGCTGCTGTGCGCAGCCAGTCGATGATTCCGCCGTCGAGCACCGGCTCCACCCCGTGGTCGTCCACATGGACGGCACCCGATACGAGCAGGGTGTCCACGCTGGCGTGCACCTCGTCCAGCATCAGGTCGGCCATCAGCCGGATCCCGCTGGCGGTGGCCACCGGCTCACCCCCGGCGGTCGCGATGCGGACGGTATACCCGGGCCGGCCGGTGCCTGCGACCCGGGTGGCGATCGAGAACACTTCGGCCGGACCCGTGACGTTGAGCAGCTCGACGCCGGGGAAGGCGGCGATGACGACCCGGTGCGGTGGGAGCATGACCCGATCATGTCGCCCCGCTGCGAGGGCTGCAATGACCATGTTCTGTCAGATCCGGACACGCGGCGCGATCAGGACCAGGACCGGGCCCATCCGGTGGTGACGCATTCAGGCGCGCAGGAGCAGCCGGCCGCGGCCTTGGTCTCGCTGACGGTGCTGTCCGGGCCCGCGGCTTCCTCAGCCGAGGTGCAGCAGGCGTTGACCCCGCACAGGTGTCGGCAGCGGGGGCCGCCTCAGCCTCACCGGTGGGCTTGATGGCGCGGACGATGGCGGAGCGCATGCCGTCGGCGACGGCGTGCGTCGGGGCGATCTCGACGTTGGTGAACCCGGCGGCCTCTGAGGACTGACTGTCGGCCCGTGACCGGTCCGGCAGTGAGGCCTGAGGTGGAACGCGCGTGGCCCAGGGTATCGCCCTGATTGCGCCGAGTTTCTGAAGGGGTCTTGGCTTGGAGAGGTCAATTCTCATCCGGGACAACGGACTTCAGTTCTCTAGAAGAAGCCGAGCTTCTTGGGGGAGTAGCTGACCAGGAGGTCCTTCGTCTGCTGCTGGTACAGCGCCCACACCTGCGCTGAGCAGCGGAAACGATGGTCGGAACGGCTCTTTGGAGAGGTCTGGTCCGGAAATGGTCCGGATCTTGGTGCGCGTCGCCCCCTGGGCGGTGGGATCCGGGTGTGATGGGAGTTTGTGGGAGGGGCCGGGAATCGGATGGTGCCTGCTGGCAGGGAACACCCCCGCACATGCGGGGATGAACCCTGCACGCACGTCACGCTCCTGGACCGTAACGGCTGCTCCCCGCGCATGCGGGGGATCCAATGGGAGTACCTGCCGCAGGAGCTGGGCTTCGGTTCCGGGATGACCTGCTGGCGGCGTCTGGCCGCGTGGAACGAGGCTGGCGTGTGGGACCAGCTGCACCTGGTGCTGCTGAAGAAGCTGCGGATCGCCAAGAAGCTGGACTGGCCGCGGGCGGTGATCGACTCCTCCCACGTCAGGGCCGCTCGGCGCGGCCCCAAAGCGGCCCCAGCCCGGTCGACCGCGCACGCCCGGGCAGCAAGCGCCACCTGATCGTCGACGGCCAGGGCACTCCGCTGGCGGTGACGCTGACCAGCGGGAACCGTAACGACGTCACCCAGCTGATGCCTCTGCTGCGGAAGATCCCGCCGGTCAGCGGCCTGGTCGGCCGGCCCCGCAGACAGCCCGACACGCTTCTGGGCGACCGGGGTCAAGCCTGTGATCGCCCACCGCGGAGTCCCGCACGGCTCCGGCCTCGGCGTCCATCGTTGGGTCGTGGAACGGACCATCGCCTGGCTCCACGGCTTCCGTCGGCTCCGCATCAGATGGGAACGGCGCGACGACATCCACGAGGCCTTCCTCGGCCTCGCCACCTGCCTCATCACTCACCGCCACGTCCAACGCCTTTGTCAGGACCTCTAAGCGCCGTGCCGCGACGGCGACCCGACCTGTACCCATTCCGCCGCAGTTCGTTCGCGTCCTGCGTGCTCACATCGAGCGCTTCGGCGTCGCCCCGGATGGGCGGCTGTTCCAGAACCAGGCAGGCAACTATGTGGAGGCGGCGTACGGGACCACGTGGTCGAGGGCGCGGGAGTGCGTCCTGATCCGCACGGAGCTCGCGGCCGGTCTGGCGAAGCGGCCCTACGACCTCCGGCATGCCGGGATCTCGTTCTGGCTCCACTCGGGTGTCGACCCTGCTGAGTGTGCGCGGCGGGCCGGTCACAGCATCCATGTCCTGTTCAAGTACTACGCCAAGTTCCTGGACGGCGTGCAGGAGCAGGCCAACCGTCTCATCGAGCAGTCCATGGAGGAGTGGGACCGCGTCAGTCAGGGCGTCCCACCCACCCGGTGAGCTCGGTTTGGTCCGTGGCTGGTCCGGAACAGCCGGTCTGGAGTGGGAGACGGGCGGGAGGAACTGGGGGGAACAGGAAAAATCTATGTCCGCATCGAGCGGGTCGAGTCAACGGTGCCTGACGGGCAAAAGCCCAGGTCAGGCGCCGTTTTTTGTGCTCCTAGAAGAAGCCGAGCTTCTTCGGCGAGTACGAGACGAGGAGGTTCTTCGTCTGCTGGTAGTGCTCCAGCATCATTTTGTGGGTTTCGCGGCCGATGCCCGACTGCTTGTAGCCGCCGAAGGCGGCGTGGGCCGGGTAGGCGTGGTAGCAGTTCGTCCAGACGCGGCCCGCCTGGATCGCTCGGCCCGCCCGGTACGCCGTGTTGATGTCGCGGGTCCACACGCCCGCGCCCAGGCCGTACGCGGTGTCGTTCGCGATGCGGATGGCGTCCTCGAAGTCCTGGAAGGAGGTCACGGACACCACCGGGCCGAAGATCTCCTCCTGGAAGATCCGCATCCGGTTGTCGCCCTCGAAGATCGTCGGCTGGACGTAGTAGCCGCCGGCCAGGTCGCCGCCGTGGTCGATGCGCTCGCCGCCGGTCAGGATCTTCGCGCCCTCCCGCTGGCCTATCTCCACGTACGAAAGGATTTTCTGCAGCTGCTCCTTCGAGGCCTGTGCGCCGATCATCGTGTCCGTGTCCAGCGGGTGCCCCGGGACGATCAGCTCGGTGCGGGCGACGGCCGCGTCGAGGAAGTCCCCGTACCGGCCGCGCTCGATCAGTGCCCGGGAGGGGCTCGTGCACACCTCGCCCTGGTTGAGGGCGAACATCGCGAACCCTTCCAGGGCCTTGTCGCGCAGGTCGTCGTCGGCCGTCCAGATGTCGTCGAAGAAGATGTTCGGGCTCTTGCCGCCGAGTTCGAGGGTGACCGGCTTGAGGTGTTCCGCCGCGTACTGCATGATCAGCCGGCCGGTGGAGGTCTCCCCGGTGAACGCGATCTTCGCGACCCGCGGGCTGGACGCCAGCGGCTTGCCCGCCTCCTCGCCGAAGCCGTTGACAACGTTCACCACGCCCGGCGGCAGCAGGTCGGCCACCAGGCTCAGCCAGTAGTGCACCGAGGCCGGTGTCTGCTCGGCCGGCTTCAGCACCACCGTGTTGCCGGCCGCCAGGGCCGGGGCCAGCTTCCACACCGCCATCAGGAGGGGGAAGTTCCACGGAATGATCTGCCCGACGACGCCGAGGGGCTCGTGGAAGTGGTAGGCGACGGTGTCGTCGTCGAGCTGGCTGAGCGCGCCCTCCTGGGCGCGCAGGGCGCCCGCGAAATAGCGGAACTGGTCGATGGCGAGCGGCAGGTCGGCCGCAAGGGTCTCGCGGATCGGCTTGCCGTTCTCCCAGGTCTCCGCGACGGCGAGGGCCTCCAGGTGTTCTTCCGTCCGGTCGGCCATGCGCAGCAGGACGGCGGCCCGTTCGGCCGCCGGGGTGCGTCCCCAGGCGGGCGCGGCCGCGTGCGCCGCGTCGAGGGCGCGCTCCACGTCCTCAGCCGTGCCGCGCGCCACCTCGGTGAAGGTCTCGCCGGTGACGGGGGAGGGGTTGGCGAAGTACTGCCCGCGGACGGGTTCGACGTACTCGCCGCCGATGAAGTGGCCGTACCGGGACGCGTACGACATCAGCGCGCCCTCGGTGCCGGGTGCAGCGTAACGGGCCATGGTGTCCTCCCCTTGCCGGGCGCGGGCCGCCGTCGGCCGGCGCTCGGCAGGAGGCTAGGAGCGCGCAGGTTGCGGATACGTTGCACGGCGGCGGAGCGGCTGCACCCGTCCCGCGGCCGGTGGCGGTACGGCGCCGAGCTCGCTGTCCAGAGAACGTACGCGGGCCAGCGCCGCCGGGCGGTCCCGGGGAGGCAGGGCTGCGGCCAGGGCCCGCCACACGTCCGGGTCGTCCGCGCCCCACGGCGTGCAGACCCAGGCGGTCAGCAGCCCCGTGTCCGCCCGGGCGATCACGGCGGCCCGGGCCTGGTCCTCGATGCGGCGGCGCAGTCGCACGATGCCGGGCGCGGTGGAGGCGGGGAGGAGGGGGCCGGCGTAGTGCCGGAGGGCCGCCGAGACGGCGCCGGCGGCGAGGCGGCGGGTGACGGTGGTGAAGTCGGCCTGCAGCGGCGCGGCCGTGCGGTAGGGGCGGGAGAGCGGGGCGCGGCAGCCCAGCAGACCGCGCAGCCGTGACATTTCGGCGCGTAAGGTCACGGGTGATACGGATTCGTCCTCGTAGAGCTCGATCGCCAGCTCCTCGCCGGTCAGCCCGTCGGGGTGGTGCGCGAGCAGGGCCATGATCTCGCTGTGCCGCCGTCCCAGGCGGGTCCGCACCCCGTCGGCACCGGTCAGCAGGGCCTCGTCCCGGCCGAGGGCCCCGAGGGCGTCCCCGGCGGCCGCGGGCAAGGGGTCCAGCAGGGCCAGCTGGGCCTCGGCCGCCCGGGCCACCGCCTGCACGAACGCGAGCGAGCGGGGGTGGGCCAGGCCGTCGCCGCCGGTGATGTCCACCGCGCCCAGGACCCGGCCGGTACGGGGATCGCGCACAGGGGCCGCGGCGCACGTCCAGGCATGGACCCGCCGGCTGAAGTGCTCGGCCCCGAGGACCTGGACCGGCCTGCCGACCGCGACCGCCGTGCCCGGTGCGTTGGTGCCCATCGCCGTCTCGGCCCACCGCGCGCCCGGGACGAAGCCGAGGCGCTCGGCGCGGCGCATCGTGGCCGGTTCGCCCTCCACCCACAGCAGGCTGCCGCGCGCGTCGCAGACCGCCAGCAGGTGCGACCCGTGTGCCGCGAACGCCCCGACCAGGTCCCGGAAGAGCGGCATGACCCGGGCCAGCGGGTGCTGTGCCCGGTACGGCCGCAGCTCTGCCTCCGCCAGCTCCACCTCGGGCTGGCAGTCCGGGCTGACGCGCGCCCGGGCGCACCGCAGCCAGGACCTCGCGATCACCGCCCGGACCGGGCCCTCGACACGGCCGTGCCGGGTGAACGCGGAGTGCGTCCTGCGCAGTACCCGCCTGTGCTCGGCGGGGTCGGCTCCGGCCGGCAGTGCCGGCGGCGGCTCGTCCATGTCACCCTCCCGCAGGTTCCGGAGCTCCCGCAGCGCCGGAAGCGCCCCATCGTCGCCGCGGTGCGGGGCCCCGGCAAGGGCGCCCCCGGCCACTCCGCGCCGAAACGCCGCCACTCGGTGCGCGCAGGTCGCGGAGGCGGGACGGAACCGCCGGGCCGGGCGGGGTGGCCCGGGTCGGGTCGGGCCGGGGTGGGGTGGGGTGGGCCGGGGTGGTCTCGTCGGGAACGCACCGGTGCCATGGCGCGTTGAGCGAGGTGACGGGATAGTGACCCATGACGGGTGGAGGTGTCCGCAGATGTCCAAGCGCGCAGGTGTCGCAGTTGCCGGAGTCGTGGCAGCCATCGTGGTGTGGAGCCTGGTCGGGTTCTGGGCCGGGCTGCTGGTCCTGATCGGTGTTCCGGCGGCGGTCTATCTGCTGCTGGACCCCTCCCAGCGCCGCCGCGTGCGGGGCATATCCAGGAAGCAGCTCGGCCGCTGAGCCCGCCGGGAGGCGTGTCGGCCGGGCCCGCCTGCCGGGCGGGCCCGGGCGGTCAGTAGTAGTCCCGCATCAGCTCGGTGGCCCAGTCCGGCTGGCCGACTTCACCGCGGGGACCGAACTCGGCCATGTACGGCTTGAGGTCCAGGACGGGCGTGCCGTCCACCGCGTCGAGGCCCTCCACGTGCACGTCCAGGCCGTCCACCCGCACCACCCGGCACCGGGAGACGCCCAGCCGGTTCGGCCGGTTCTTGCCGCGCTGCGCGAAAATGCCGACCAGCGGCCAGTCCGGGTTGCCCCGGGGCCGACGGGCGCCGGTCTCGATTTTCTCCTCCGGCACCCGGTCGAAGTGGTACACGACCTCGACGTGCGAGAAGGACTCCAGCCCGTACAGCGCCTCCGGGCCGAACCGGCCGGAGTCCAGGCGGATCACCGCCCTCTCCCGGCCCCAGTCGTCGTCGGCCACCTCCGCGCGGCCGCCCACCACCACGCCCACCGGCTCGGACACCACCACGCCGTCCCCCTCGTTCTCGGTCGTTCTTGCTCGTTCTCGGTCGGTCAATCGGCCGGTCAATCGGCCGGTTGGTCTGCCGGCCGGGTGTCCGGGTCGGGTGGTCAGGACGGGCGTACGGCGATACCGTCCAGCGCGGCCAGCAGCTGCGGCAGCTCCGGCAGGCCCCGTTCCCCGTCGCGGGGCACCGGAAGGACCTGGCTCGGCTCGTCGTCCAGCAGGACGAAGGCCGCGCCGTCGGTGCGGGCCACCAGCGACCAGCCGGGCCCGTCCACCCTGAGCGTCCGCGTGCCCTCGCCGGCGAAGGAGGACCGCACCCGCCCGGGCGGCGGCGCCTGCCGCGTGTACTCCAGCGCCTCCCGCAGGGCCCGCGCGAGCCCGGGGTGGGCGGCGGCCGCCGCACCGCCGTCCTCCGCGACCTGCTCCCGCCAGTCGGCCCACTCCCGGGCGATCTGGTCGGCCCCCATCCTCCGCTGCACCGGCCCCCAGGCGTCGGCCGACGGCGGGGCCAGCGGTACCCGTCCGGTACCGTCCGCGCCCTGCTCCGGGTCGTGCGGGTCCGGGATTCCGGGCGCGGCCACCGCCAGGTCCAGCGGCCAGCCCGCCAGCGAGACCACGATCGTCCGCTCGTCGGGGGACAGGTCGTACTCCATCCCGCAGTCCCAGGAAGCGATGGCGGCGGCCACGAGCGAGACGTCGTCCACGACGACCGTCCAGCGCGCGCCGTCCTCGTCCTGCCCGAGCACCAGCCCGTACCCCTCCGCGGCCGGGGGCACCCCCAGCAGCGCACACGCCTCGGGGAAATCGTCGCCCAGCACGCTCGGGAACTGGGCGGGGGTCAGCAGCACGGCGGTCAGCACGTAGAGCGAACCGCCGCCTTCCTCATCGGACACATGGCCTCCCGGTCCCTCGCTCGTCGGCGCACCCTAACCAGCGGGTAACCCCCGCGTCGAGAGCCCGCGGGCGGCGATTTCGAAGCCCGTTACCTGCACGTAGAGTTGACCACCCGCCACAGAAAGGGACACCCCGGTGCAGCGTTACGACCGGCTGAGGGAGATCCTCGGTCTGGACCCGGACAGGGATTTCCTCACCATCTACCGGCTCACCGCCACGTACGAGTTCCCCTGGGACTTCACCCGCGCCCTGGAGCTCGCGCTCTTCCGGACGTACGCCGTCCCGAGCATCGGCCGGCTCCTGGCCGAGACCGCCGAATTCACCGACCGCCCGCAGAAGCGCTACGACGACACCGCGCTGCTCCTCGACGCGGTCGTGGAGCACGGCTTCGAGAGCGAGACCGCGCGCACGGCGATCCGCCGCATCAACCAGATGCACCACAGCTACGACATCTCGAACGAGGACATGCGGTACGTCCTGTGCACGTTCGTGGTGATTCCGGTGCGCTGGATGGACGACTACGGCTGGCGCCCGATGACCCACCACGAGCGCCGCGCCTCCGCGAACTACTACGCCACGCTCGGCCGCCACATGGGCATCAAGGACATCCCGGGCTCCTACGAGGAGTTCGAGGAGACCCTGAACGCCTACGAGAAGGCGCATTTCGGATGGGACGAGGGCGGCCGCAAGGTCGCCGACTCCACCCTGGACCTGTTGGCGTCCTGGTACCCGGCCCCGCTGGCCCCCGCCCTGCGCGGGGCCAGCCTCGCCCTGCTGGACCAGCCGCTGCTCGACGCCTTCCGGTACGAGCGCCCCCGCCCGCAGGTCCAGCGGCTGGTCCGCGGAGTCCTGAAGCTGCGCGGCCGCGCCGTCCGGCTGCTGCCGCCGCGCAAGGCCCCGCACTACGCCCGCCAGAACCCGGAGATCAAGGGCTACCGCAACGGCTACGACGTGGGCGAGCTCGGCACCTTCCCGGTCCCCGGCCTGGGCGGATGCCCCGTCCCGCACCCGCGCCGGCCGGCCGGGGCCGAGGCGCAGCCCCCGGCCTGATCAGCCGCGGCGCACCGCGAGGGCCAGGAAGCGGGCGTCCTCGTCGGCGTACGAGACCAGCTCCCAGCCCGAACCGGCCAGCAGCGGGCCGAGGTTGTGTTCGGCCCGCAGGTCGTCCGGGGTCAGCGCGCGGCCGTGGCGGGCCGCCAGGGCTGCTCGCCCGATCGGGTGAAACAGCGCGAGCCCGCCCCCGGGGTGGACGACGCGGGCCAGCTCGCTCAGGTTCGCCGCCGGGTCCGGGAGGTGCGCGACGAGCCCGGAGGCGAACACCGCGTCGAGCGCCGCGTCGCGCAGCGGCAGCCGGGCCACGTCCGCGAGCAGGAGGGCGCCCTCGGCGTCCCGCCCGGCCCGCTGCGCGGCGGCCAGCATCTGCGGGGTGACGTCCGCGCCGAGTACGGTGCCGGACGGTCCGACGGCGGCCCGCAGCGCGGCCAGCGCCCGCCCGGTCCCGCAGCCCGCGTCGAGGACGCGGTCCCCGGGCCGCAGCCCGAAGTCGGCCACGGCCCGGGCGAAGGCGGGCGCGTCCTCGGGGAACTTCGCGTCCCAGCCGTCCGCGCGCGTCCCGAAGAACTCCTGCACGTGGGCGACGTCTGTGTGTGTCGAGCGGTCATCCGTCATGGGCACATGGTCCCCCATGGCCCCGCGCGTGCGGTCTGTGGGCAAGGTGGCACGAACCGTGATCGTAGATGAACGTAGCTCTGTCATATTCCAGCAGTTCCAGCGGCTTTCGAAATGCGTCCCTTGTTCGCCCCCTCACCCGGACTAGCGTCCGGGGGCCATGGGACACCTCGACCATGCGGCGTACGGCTGGCTGACGCCCGTACTGTCATATGTGACGGCATCCATCGGTGCCGCCCTCGGGCTGCGGTGCACCGTCCGCGCACTCGCCACCACCGGCTCCTCGCGCCGCAACTGGCTCCTCACCGCGGCCTCGGCCATCGGCACCGGCATCTGGACCATGCACTTCGTCGCGATGCTCGGATTCCACATCACCGGAACCGAGATCCACTACCACGTGCCGCTGACCGTTCTCAGTCTCGTCGTCGCCATTGCCGTCGTCGGATGCGGGCTCTTCGCCGTCGGCTACGGCAAGCGGCGCAGGCGGTCCCTGCTCCTCGGCGGCCTGACCACCGGGCTCGGCGTCGCCGGCATGCACTACCTGGGCATGGCCGCCCTGCGGCTGCACGGCAGCATCTCGTACGACCCGGCCGCCGTCGCACTGTCGGTCGCGGTCGCCGTCGTCGCCGCCACGGCCGCCCTGTGGGCCGCGCTCACCATCGAGTCGCCCGCGGCCGTCGCCATCGCCTCGCTCGTCATGGGTGCCGCCGTCAGCAGCATGCACTACACCGGGATGATGGCCGTCGCCGTCCGCGTCACCCCCTCGGAGCAGGCGCTGTCGGGCGCCACCACCATGCAGTTCGTCTTCCCGCTCGCCGTCGGGCTCGGCTCGTACCTCTTCCTCACCTCGGCGTTCGTCGCGCTCTCGCCCACCACCCGTGAGCGGACCGCTTCCGGGGCCGCCGGGGACGCCGCCGGGACCGTCTCCGCCGCGACCGCCCGCTGATCCTCCCTCCCCTCCCCCCCCGCACGCCTGCACGCCCGCACCCCCGACGAGGAGCCCATGCGTACACCCCGCAGACAACCGGAACCAGCGGCGCAGCAGCTGCCCGCGCTCCCGGCACGCGGCCGCCGGGCCCATGCAGGACCCCCCGCCGACGAACCGGAGCCGGAACCGGGGCGCGGGCCGGCACCGGCCGACCCCGCCGGTGCCGGTGCCGGTGTCAGTGCCGGTTCCGGTTCCGGTTCCGGTTCCGGTGCCGCAGCCGGCGCCGCCCGCCCGTACCCCGGCCGGCGGCCGCGGCTGCGTCCCGCGACCGTCCGCGCGAAGATCGTCTCGCTCCTCATGGTCCCGGTCGTCTCCCTGCTCGCCCTCTGGGGCTTCGCCACCGTCGGCACCGCCCAGGACATCGCCCGGATCGGCCGGAGCCAGCGGATCGACGACCGGATACGCACCCCCGTCGCCGCCGCGGTCACCGAGCTCCAGGCCGAGCGCCGCGCCGCCGTCCGCTTCCTGGCCGACCCCGTCCCCGACCGCGCCGCCGAGCTGGACAAACAGCAGCGGCGCACCGACGACGCGGTCCGCCGGCTCCGGCTGGGTGACCGGCACACCGTCGCCGAGTCCGGCGACCACCGCACCGAGCTCGTCGTCCGCCTCGGCGCCTTCGTCGCCGCCGCCGAGGGCCTCGGCCCCGCCCGCAAGGACATCAACGACCGCCGCGCGACCCCCGACGCGGCGTACGAGACGTACACGCGCGTGGTCGACAGCGCCTTCGCCGTGACGGGCAACCTCTCCGGCGGCGAACAGTCCGAACTCGGCCCCGAGGCCCGCGTCCTGCTCGAATTCGCCCGCGCCGGGGAACTCCTGGCCCGCGAGGACGCGTTGATCTCCCTGCCGGGCCAGCGCAGCACCGAATCGCTCCGGCGGCTCACCGGCGCGGTCGAAACCCGCCGCGCGCTCACCGTGAGCTCCGCCGACGACCTGCCCGCCGCCCAGCGGGACGCCTGGCAGGCCGTCGCCAAGAGTTCGGCCTACGCCGACCTCACCGGCGCCGAAGACCGGGTGCTGACCGCCGGAACGGCCAAGGACCCCCGCGCGGCGGCCGCCGGCTGGGACGCCGCGTACGCGAGCATCAGCACCTCCATGCGAGAGATCGAAACCGCCGCCCACGCCGCCGCCGACCGCGGCGACCCCCTCACCGAGGGCCTCGGCGGCCCCGCCGGCGCCGCGGTCCTGCTGGGCCTCGCCGCCATCGCCGCCTCCCTCGTCATCTCCGTCCGCATCGGCCGCGGCCTCGTCGTGGAACTCGTCACGCTGCGCGACACCGCCCTGGACATCGCCCACCGCAAGCTCCCGCACGCCATGCACCGGCTCCGGGCCGGCGAAGCCATCGACGTCGAGGCCGAGGCCCCGCCGGGACCGGCCGCCGAGGACGAGATCACCCAGGTCGGCGAGGCGCTGGCCACCGTCCACCGGGCCGCCCTGGGCGCAGCCGCCGAACGCGCCGAACTCGCCGGCGGGATCAGCGGGGTCTTCGTCAACCTGGCCCGCCGCAGCCAGGTCCTGGTGCACAGGCAGCTCAGCCTGCTCGACTCGATGGAGCGGCGCGCGGACGACCCCGGCGAGCTCGGCGACCTCTTCCGCCTCGACCACCTCACGACCCGGATGCGCCGGCACGCGGAGAGCCTGATCATCCTGTCGGGCGCCGCCCCGGGGCGGGCTTGGCGCACACCGGTACTGCTGACGAACGTGGTCCGCGCCGCCGTCTCCGAGATCGAGGACTACCCGCGCGTCGAGATGGGCCGGGTCGCCGAAGCCGCCGTCATCGGCGCCGCGGTCGCCGACCTCACCCACCTGCTCGCCGAACTCATCGAGAACGCCACCCAGTTCTCGCCTCCCCACACCAAGGTCAGGGTCACCGGGGAGCCCGTCGGCGCCGGATACGTCCTCGAAGTCGAGGACCGCGGACTCGGCATGGGCAGCGACAGCCTGGCCGAGGCCAACCGGCGCATCAGGGAGTCCGAGGCCCTCGACCTCTTCGACAGCGACCGGCTCGGGCTCTTCGTGGTCAGCCGCCTCTCGGCCCGGCACCGCGTGAAGGTGCACCTGCGCCCGTCGCCGTACGGGGGCACCACCGCCGTGGTACTCCTGCCGAAGCTCCTGCTGCAGGGGGCGATCGAGCAGGATTCCGCCCCTGCCGCCGACCCGTCCCAGGAACCCCGGACCGAGCCGCCGGGGGCCCCGACCCGGGAGCCGGACCGGGAGCCGCCCGCCGTGGCCGCCGTACGGGAGGACGCGCGCGGTGTCCCGGCTGCCGACCGGGGCCCCGTACGCAAGGAGCCGCAGCCGGCCCCGGTGTCCCCGCTGCGCCCGCGCGGCGGCGCGGGCGCACGTACGCAGGCCCCGGTACCGGCGGCAGCGGCCGAGGAGCCCGCACCACGGACGCCGCCCCCGTCCACACCGGAGCCCGAGCCCGATCCCCAGCCCGTACCGAAGCCCGTACCGAAGCCCGTACCGGAGCCCGAGCCGGTACCCGCCCCCGTTCCCGCGGCCGCAGGTCCCCGCTCGGCCCCCGTCCCCGTACCGGCCCCGCTCCCCGTGCCCGAGTCGCCCGGTGCCGGTGCCGGTGCCGGGACCGGCACCGGTGATGCCGCGGAGGCCGAACTGCCGCGCCGCGTACGCCAGGCCAGCCTGGTACCGCAGCTGCGCAAGGCCCCCGACCCCAAGACCCCGGCGTCCGGTGCGGGAGCACAGCCGCCGGCCGAGGAGCCGGTGCGCAGCCCGGAGCAGGCCCGGGACCGGATGGCGGCGTACCGGGCCGGCTGGGCCCGCGGCGCCCGGGAGAACTCCGCCCACCCAGGCAGTGAAGGAGAAGCGTGATGATCGAGTACCGGAGATTCGGCGCGGGCGGGACCCGCAGGGCCGGCGAACTGGACTGGCTGCTGGACGAGCTGGTGGTCCGCGTCCGGGAGGTCCGGCATGCCGTGGTCCTGTCCAACGACGGGCTGGCGGTGGGTGCTTCCAGCGCGCTCAGCAGGGAGGACGCGGAACACCTGGCGGCCGTGGCCTCCGGATTCCACAGCCTCGCCAAGGGCGCGGGCCGGCACTTCCGGGTCGGGGGCGTGCGCCAGACGATGGTGGAGCTGGACGACGGGTTCCTCTTCGTGGCGGCGGCCGGGGACGGGTCCTGTCTGACCGTGCTCAGCGCGGCCGGCGCCGACATCGGGCTGATCGCCTACGAAATGGCCCGGCTCGTCAAGCGGGTCGGGGAGCACCTGTACACGCCGCCCCGGTTTGCGGCACAGCCGCCGGCCGCGGGCTGAAGGCGGCGGTCCGGCACATGGAAGGCCAGTGGTACGACGCCGACGCGGGCCCGCTCGTCCGCCCGTACGCCGTGACGGGCGGACGGACGAAGCCGGGGCCGCACGGCGTCCGCTTCGACCTGATCGCGCTGGTCGTGGTGGACGCCGACGGGGCGGAGCCGGCCGGCGAGTCCCTGCTCGGCCCCGAACACCGGGCCCTGCTGGGACTCTGCCGGTCCGAGACCCAGTCGGTGGCGGAGCTCGCGGCGGACGCGGACCTGCCCGTGGGCGTGGTCCGGGTGCTGCTCGGGGACCTGCTGGAGGCCGGGCACGTCCGCGTCAGCCGGCCGGTACCGCCCGCCACGCTGCCGGACGAGCGGATTCTGCGGGAAGTCATCGAGGGATTGCGAGCGCTGTGATGGGACGACACCACGACCTGCCGGGCGGGCCCGGCGGCGGACACGACCCGGTCCCGGGGCCGGAGGACGACGGCGACCTGGCGGCGCTTTCGCTGAAGATACTCGTGTCCGGCGGGTTCGGGGCCGGCAAGACCACGCTCGTCGGGGCGGTCAGCGAGATCCGTCCGCTGCGGACGGAGGAACGGCTCAGCGAGGCGGGCGAACTCGTCGACGACACGGGCGGGGTGGCGCAGAAGACGACCACGACCGTCGCCATGGACTTCGGGCGGATCACCATCCGCTCCGGGCTGTCCCTCTACCTGTTCGGTACGCCCGGGCAGGACCGGTTCTGGTTCGTGTGGGACGAGCTGTCGCAGGGTGCACTGGGTGCGGTGGTGCTCGCCGACACGCGGCGACTGGAGGACTGCTTCCCGGCGGTGGACTACTTCGAGCACCGGCGCATTCCGTTCGTTGTCGCCGTCAACTGCTTCGCGGACGCCCGGCGTTACGGGACGCACGAGGTGGCGCGGGCGCTGGACCTGGAATCGGGGACGCCGGTGGTGCTGTGCGACGCGCGGGACCGGGATTCGGGGAAGGAGGTGCTGATCCGGCTCGTCGAGTACGCCGGGAGGGTGCACACCGCGCGGCTGCTGGAGTCGGTGGGGGTGCAGGCCGGGCCGGTGTGAACCGGCCTGCGGGGCTGTTCAGTCATCTTCCACGCCAT
This sequence comes from Streptomyces sp. NPDC090445, assembly GCF_044769385.1. Taxonomy (NCBI): domain Bacteria; kingdom Bacillati; phylum Actinomycetota; class Actinomycetes; order Kitasatosporales; family Streptomycetaceae; genus Streptomyces; species Streptomyces sp. NPDC090445. The sequence continues at coordinate 227,168 of NZ_JBIVXV010000003.1, forward strand.
GGGCGCTTCCTCCTTGCCGGAAAGCCCCTGGTGGGGAAGGCTTGCGGAACTTACCAAGCGGGGTGCGTCGCGGCCACGGCGGCGGCGCAACGGGGAGGGGCTCGGAATGGCACTGGACAAGCAGCTCGACTGGCTGCTGGACGACCTGTCGCGCAGGGTCCAGCAGGTCCGGCACGCGGTGGTGCTGTCCAACGACGGGCTGGTCACGGGCGCGAGCGCGGGGCTGGCACGGGAGGACGCGGAGCATCTGGCGGCGGTGGCGGCGGGGTTGCAGAGCCTGGCGAAGGGGTCGGGCCGGCACTTCCGGGCCGGTGAGGTGCGGCAGACGATGGTCGAGTACGACGACGGCGCGCTGTTCGTGATGGCGGCGGGCTCCGGCAGTTCGCTGTGCGTGCTGAGCGGGGCCGAGGCGGACATCGGCCAGGTCGCGTACGAGATGACGCTGTTGGTCAACCGGGTGGGAGAGCACCTGGGAGTGGCGGAGCGGCGGATCACCGGGGGGTGACGGCGGCCGGGGCCGAGGAAGGGCCGAGGAAGGGCCGCGGGAGGGGCGCGGTCCGTCCGGGAGTTATCCACAGGCCTGGCCGATTGTCGTCGCGCCGCGTTACGGTCTTCACGCAGAGTAATCGTGCTGATGCGTGAGGGGGATCGTCATGAAGCTCGTGACACGGGCCGGGGTCGGGGCCGGGGCAGTGGCCGGGGTGCCGACCGGGGCGCCGGACCGGAGCGTCGCCGGGGGCGGCGCGGAGCCGGGCGGCGCGATGGGCGGTGCCCGGGCCGCCGGGGAACTGGGACTGAGCCGCAGCGAGTTCGCCCGCGCGGTCCAGCTGGGCATCGTGCGTGCGGGGAGGCCCGCTCCCGGCGGAGCCGCCCGGTACACGCGGGCAGAGCTGGACCGCGTCAGCTCGGCCGAGGGGTTCCCGGACACCCTGCGCGCCCGGGTCGAGACCGTCGCCGGGTCAGGTGCCGCGGGGCGGCTGATGGGCATCGGGCCGAGCCGGTTCATCCGGCTCGCCCGCTGCGGGCGCATCACCCCCGTCGGCTACCGGATCAACCGGTACCGGGCCGTGGTGTGGCTGTATCTGGCCGCGGAATTACGGGAGTTCGCCGACCGGGACCCGGAGCTGCTGAGCGGCGGCCCACCCGAGGAGGACCGGCAGCTGATGGCAGCCGGGACGGACCTGCGGCCGCGCAACTGGCGCGACCGGCACGTGGAGCTGCTGCTGGGGCGGACCGCCGACCCCTGGGAGCGGGCGGCCGTACTGGCCTCCGTGCTCCCGGAGGAGGAGGTGCGGCAGGCCGTGCCCGACCCGGCGGAGCGGATCGTGCTCGCCGCCCTCGCCCCGCCCCCGCCGTACGGCCACCCACAGATCCCGGCCGCTGCGGCCGTGGCGCAGCGGCTGCTGCGGGCGGAGCCGCCCGACGAGGTCCACTGGTACCGCGCCGGCCTGGACTTCGTCCTGGCCGGGGCACGCGGTCAGCTGAAGTCGACGGGGGAGAGGGGGCCGACGTAGACCCAGGCCCCACCCTCCCGGGTGAAGGCGCTGTTCTCGTGCAGGGAACCGGCGTGCCGGCCCTCGCGGTAGTGCGCCCGGAACTCCACCGAGCCCTCCGTCTCGAACATCCCGCCGCGCTCGGTACCGAGGATCTCCAGCCGCACCCAGCGCTGCTCGGGGTCCAGGTCGAGCCGGTCCGGGCGGGTGCCCGGATGCCAGGAGCGCATCAGGTACGCCGTGTCGCCCACGGCGAAGGCGCTGAACCGGGAGCGCATCAGCAGCTCGGCGGTGGGCGCCTGCCGGCCACCGGAGTGGAAGCGGCCGCAGCACTCCGGGTAGGCGGCGGGCAGCCCGCAGGGGCAGGGGAGGACCTGGTCGGACATGGGGGTGCTCAGCTCTTCGGGGTCGGTTCGGCCGGCGCGGACGGCCGGGCCTGAGGGGACGGGTACGGGCGGAAGAGGCCTTCCTGGACCACGGAGACCAGCAGCCTGCCCTCCAGGTCGTAGATCCGGCCGCGGGCCAGGCCGCGGCCGCCGTGCGCGATGGGCGACTCCTGGTCGTACAGGAACCACTCGTCCGCACGGAACGGCCGGTGGAACCACATGGCGTGGTCCAGCGAGGCCATGTCGAAACCGCGCATGCCCCACAGGGGCTCCACGGGGATGCGCACGGCGTCGAGGAGGGTCATGTCACTGGCGTAGGTGAGGGCGCAGGTGTGCACGAGCGGGTCGTCGCCCAGGGGGCCGACCGCCCGCATCCACACCGCGCTGCGCGGATCGGCGTCCCGCAGCTCCTGCGGGGTCCAGCGGAGCCGGTCCACGTACCGGATGTCGAACGGCTGGCGGCGGGCCATCCGCTCCAGCGCCTCGGGCAGCGCGCCCAAGTGCTCGCGGATCTCGTCCGCGACCTTCGGGAGGGTGTCCGGGTGGGGGAAATCGAGGCGGGGAGGCAGCTGGTGCTCGATGCTGCCCTCCTCCGGATGGTGGAAGGAGGCGGTCAGATTGAAGATCGTCTTGCCTTGCTGGACCGCGGTGACACGGCGCGTGGTGAAGGACCGCCCGTCACGCACCCGCTCCACCTGGTACACGATCGGCACCCCGGGGATGCCGGGGCGCAGGAAGTACGCGTGCAGGGAGTGGACCGGCCGGTCGCTCTCCAGGGTCCGGCCCGCGGCCACCAGGGCCTGGCCGGCGACCTGCCCGCCGAAGACCCGCTGGAGGGACTCCTGGGGGCTGGCACCGCGGAAGATGTTGACCTCGATCTGCTCCAGGTCCAGCAGGTCGACCAGTCTCTCGGCGGGGTTCGTCATCAGAGGTTCTCCACTGTCGTCTCCGGCGGGGCCGACCGCGGACGGGCCGGTGTCCCCCCGGACCCGGTCCGGGGGAGGCGGTTCCCCCGGACCGGGTCCGGGGGAGTCAGAGCGCGCCGAGCTCGCCGACCGAGGTCAGCCGGATCACGGCCCGGCCCTCCTCGTCGGAGGCGGCGAGGTCGACCTCGGCGCTGATGCCCCAGCCATGGTCCCCGTTCGGGTCCGCGAAGGTCTGGCGGACGCGCCACAGACCGTGCGCCGGGTCCTCCTCGATCTGCAGCAGCTTCGGGCCGCGGGCGTCGGGGCCGGTGCCCAGATCTTCGTACTCGTCCCAGTACGCGTCCATGGCCTCGCCCCAGGCGTCGGCGTCCCAGCCCGCGTCGCCGTCCAGCTCGCCCAGCTCGTCGACGCGGTCCAGCGCCGCCAGCTCCACCCGGCGGAACATGGCGTTGCGGACCAGGACGCGGAAGGCGCGCGCGTTCGAGGTGACCGGCTTGACCTGGTCGGCCTTGTCCTGGGCCTCCTCCGCCGTCTCCACCTCCGGGTTCGCCAGCTGCTCCCACTCGTCGAGGAGGCTGGAGTCGACCTGGCGGACCAGCTCGCCCAGCCAGGCGATGAGGTCTTCGAGGTCCTCGGACTTCAGGTCGTCGGGGATGGTGTGGTCCAGCGCCTTGTACGCGCTCGCCAGATAGCGCAGCACGATGCCCTCGGTGCGGGCCAGCTCGTAGAAGGCCGTGAACTCGGTGAAGGTCATCGCGCGTTCGTACATGTCGCGGATGATCGACTTCGGGGAGACCGGGTGGTCGCCGACCCACGGGTGGCTCTTGCGGTACACGTTGTAGGCGTGGTGCAGGAGCTCTTCGAGGGGCTTGGGATACGTGACGTCCTGGAGCCGCTCCATCCGCTCCTCGTACTCGACCCCGTCGGCCTTCATCGCGGCGACCGCGGTGCCCCGCTCCTTGTTCTGCTGGGCGGCCAGGATCTGCCGCGGGTCGTCCAGCGTGGACTCGACGACGGAGACCATGTCCAGCGCGTAGGAGGGGGAGTCCGGGTCCAGCAGGTCGAACGCGGCCAGCGCGAAGGTCGACAGCGGCTGGTTGAGCGCGAAGTCCTGCTGGAGGTCGACGGTGAGCCGGATCGTGCGGCCCTCCGCGTCCGGGGTGTCGAGCTGCTCGACCACCCCGCCGTCCAGCAGCGAGCGGTAGATGGCGATGGCCCGCCGGATGTGCCTCAGCTGGGCCTTGCGCGGCTCGTGGTTGTCCTCCAGGAGGCTGCGCATCGCCTGGAAGGCATCGCCCGGCCGGGCGATGACCGACAGCAGCATGATGTTGGTGACCTTGAACCGGGAGGTGAGCGGCTCCGGCTCGGCGGCGATCAGCTTCTCGAAGGTCGTGTCCGACCAGGCGACGAAGCCCTCCGGGGCCTTCTTGCGGACCACCTTGCGGCGCTTCTTCGGGTCGTCGCCCGCCTTGGCGAGGGCCCGCTCGTTCTCGATGACGTGCTCGGGCGCCTGGGCCACGACGAAGCCCGCTGTGTCGAAGCCGGCCCGGCCGGCCCGGCCGGCGATCTGGTGGAACTCGCGGGCCCGCAGCGTGCGGACCCGGTTGCCGTCGTACTTGGTGAGCGCCGTGAACAGCACCGTGCGGATGGGGACGTTGACGCCCACACCGAGGGTGTCGGTACCGCAGATCACCTTCAGCAGGCCGGCCTGGGCCAGCTTCTCCACCAGGCGCCGGTACTTGGGCAGCATGCCGGCGTGGTGCACGCCGATGCCGTGCCGCACGTACCGGGAGAGGTTCTGCCCGAACTTCGTGGTGAAGCGGAAGTTGCCGATCAGCTCGGCGATCTTGTCCTTCTCCTCGCGGGAGCACATGTTGATGCTCATCAGCGACTGCGCCCGCTCGACCGCCTGGGCCTGCGTGAAGTGCACGATGTACACCGGCGACTGCCGGGTCTCCAGCAGCTCGGTGATCGTGTCGGTGATCGGCGTCGTCACGTACTCGTACGACAGCGGGACGGGCCGGGTCGCGGACCGCACCACCGACGTCGGGCGGCCGGTCCGCCGGGTCAGGTCCTTCTCGAACTTCGACACGTCGCCGAGGGTCGCCGACATGAGGATGAACTGGGCCTGCGGGAGCTCCAGCAGCGGGATCTGCCAGGCCCAGCCGCGGTCCTGCTCGGCATAGAAGTGGAACTCGTCCATCACGACCTGGCCGATGTCGGCGTACTTGCCGTCGCGCAGGGCGATGGAGGCCAGCACCTCGGCGGTGCAGCAGATCACGGGGGCGTCGGCGTTCACCGAGGCGTCGCCGGTCAGCATGCCGACGTTCTCCGTGCCGAACAGCTTGCACAGGTCGAAGAACTTCTCCGACACCAGCGCCTTGATGGGGGCGGTGTAGAAGGTGACCTTGTCCTGGGCCAGGGCGGTGAAGTGCGCGCCGGCCGCGACGAGGCTCTTACCGGAGCCCGTCGGAGTGGACAGGATCACGTTCGCCCCGGAGACGACCTCGATCAGCGCCTCCTCCTGGGCCGGGTACAGGGTGATGCCCTGGTCCTCCGCCCACGAGGAGAAGGCCTCGAAGAGCGTGTCGGGGTCGGCGTTCGGCGGGAGCTGATCAATGAGGGTCACACCCCCCATCTTGCCTGGCTTCCGCCCGGATGAGGGAACCGGCCGACCGAATGAAGATCACCCCGGGTACGCTGTGCCGTTGACCGGGGCCGGACGACATCGTCGGCAGGGCCCGACCAGCACACACACCGGGGCGGGAAGACGAGCATGATGGGTCCGGCGCACTCACTGTCCGGGGCGGCGGCCTGGCTGGGGGTGGGCGCGGCGGCAGCCGCCGCCGGGCACCCGATGCCCTGGCCGGTCCTCGTCGTCGGCGCCCTGATCTGCGCGGGCGCCGCCCTCGCCCCCGACCTCGACCACAAGTCGGCGACGATCTCCCGCGCCTTCGGCCCGCTGTCCCGGGGCCTGTGCGAGGTGGTCGACAAGCTCTCCTACGCCGTCTACAAGGCCACCCGCGCCCCGAAGGACGCCCGCCGCTCCGGCGGCCACCGCACCCTGACGCACACCTGGCTGTGGGCCGTCCTGATCGGCGCCGGCTCCTCCGCGCTGGCGGTCACCACCGACCGCTGGGGCGTGCTCGTGCTGCTCTTCGTCCACCTCGTCCTGGCCGTGGAGGGCCTGCTGTGGCGGGCGGCCCGGATGTCCAGCGACGTCCTCGTCTGGCTGCTCGGCGCCACCAGCGCCTGGATCATGGCGGGCGTCCTCGACCAGCCCGGCAACGGCGCCGACTGGCTCTTCGGCCCCGGCCAGGAGTACCTCTGGCTGGGCCTGCCGATCCTGCTCGGCGCCCTCGTCCACGACCTCGGCGACGCCCTCACGGTCTCCGGCTGCCCGATCCTGTGGCCGCTCCCCATCGCCGGGAAGCGCTGGTACCCCGTCGGCCCGCCGAAGGGGATGCGCTTCCGGGCGGGCAGCTGGGTGGAGCTCAAGGTCCTCATGCCCGCGTTCATGCTGCTCGGCGGCGTCGGCGGAGCCTCGGCCCTCGGCTTCCTCTAGCGCTCCGGCCGGTTCCTCCGGACCGGTCACCCGACCCGGGCGGCGATGGCCCGCGCGCACTCCAGGGACTCGGAGTGCGTGGTGTCCACCTCCAGGTCGTACGCCACGCCCCGGTGGACCGCGTCCGCCTGGGACGCGGCCATCCCCGGGGCACGGTCCCCGCGGGCGATCTCGCGGCCCGCGGCGACCTCGCTCGTGCACCGGACGCCGACCCACAGCACGTCCAGCCCGCCGAGCGCCCGCTGCCACCGCTGCTGGGACTCCGTCCCGCCGAGGAAGACGTCGTCGACGATGACCCGGGCGCCCGCCCGCGCCATCGCGGCGACCCCTTCCCGCCACGCCGACTCCAGTACCCGGAACTCCGCCCCGATGCTCACCGAGCCGTCCGCGGCCACGCCGAACCCCGACGCCGACTCCTGCAGGGAGGCGGGCATGGCCTCGATCAGCGAGTCGATCGCGGCGGCGAGCCACGGATCCGGCAGCACCGCCTGGAGACACCGCACGATCCCGGACTTGCCCGAGCTGGATCCGCCGTTCAACACGATTACCTGAGTAGTCACCGCGCCACAGTAGGGGCGGCCACGACCGGGGCCGAAACGATTTCCGCCCGGCCCCCGGCCCCCCCCGCCCCCGCCCCCGGCTCGGACCCCCGCCCCGGCTTCGGCCCCGGCTCAGCCGTGCCAGGACCGCCACAGGGCCGCGTACGCCCCGTCGGCGGCGACCAGCTCGTCGTGCGACCCCAGTTCGCTGATCCGGCCGTCCTCGACCACCGCGATCACGTCGGCGTCGTGTGCCGTGTGCAGCCGGTGCGCGATCGCGATGACCGTACGCCCGTCCAGCACCCGGGCCAGCGACCGCTCCAAGTGCCGTGCGGCGCGCGGGTCCAGCAGCGAGGTGGCCTCGTCCAGCACCAGCGTGTGCGGATCCGCCAGCACCAGCCGGGCCAGCGCGATCTGCTGCGCCTGCGCCGGGGTCAGCGCCGTACCGCCCGATCCCACCTCGGTGTCCAGGCCGGAGTCCAGGGCCCGGGCCCACCCGTCGGCGTCCACCGCGCCCAGGGCGGCCCACAGCTCGGCGTCCTGTGCCCCCGTCCGCGCGAGCCGCAGGTTGTCCCGCAGCGAGCCGACGAACACGTGGTGCTCCTGGTTGACCAAGGCCACCTGCGCGCGCACCCGCTCCGCCGGCATCCGCGACAGCTGCGCCCCGCCGAGGGTCACCTCGCCCGCACGCGGCGCATAGATGCCCGCCAGCAGCCGGCCCAGCGTGGACTTGCCCGCGCCCGAGGGGCCGACGAGCGCCATCCGGGTACCCGGCGGCACCGACATCGACACCTCGTGCAGGACGTCCACGCCCTCCCGGTAGCCGAAGCGGACCTCGTCGGCGCGCACGTCGCGGCCCTCCGGGGCGACGCCCGCATCACCGGCGTCCGGCTCGATCTCCCGCACGCCCACCAGGCGGGCCAGCGACACCTGCGCGATCTGCAGCTCGTCGTACCAGCGCAGGATCAGCCCGATCGGGTCGACCATCATCTGCGCCAGCAGCGCGCCCGTGGTCAGCTGCCCCACCGACAGCCACCCCCGGAGCACGCAGAAGCCGCCGATCAGCAGCACGGAGCCGAGGATCGTCAGGAAGGTGACGTTGATGACGGGGAACAGGACCGTGCGCAGGAACAGGGTGTACCGCTCCCATGCCGTCCATTCCTTGATCCGCCGCTCCGACAGCCCGATCCGGGACGGGCCGAGGCGGTGCGCCTCGACCGTCCGGCCCGCGTCCACCGTCTCGGTGAGCGCGGCCGCGACCGCCGCGTAGCCGGCCGCCTCCGAGCGGTACGCCGAGGGGGCCCGCCGGAAGTACCAGCGGCAGCCGATCACCAGCACCGGCAGGGCCACCAGCGCGGAGAGCGCCAGCGGCGGCGCGGTCACCGCGAGCGCCCCGAAGAGCAGTCCCACCCACACGACGCCGATGGCCAGCTGCGGCACGGCCTCACGCATCGCGTTGGCCAGCCGGTCGATGTCGGTGGTGATGCGCGACAGCAGGTCGCCCGTGCCGGCCCGTTCCAGTACGCCCGGCGGCAGGCCCACCGACCGCACCAGGAAGTCCTCGCGCAGGTCGGCCAGCATCCGCTCGCCGAGCGTCGCCCCGCGCAGCCGGACCAGCCGGACGAACACCGTCTGCACGGCGAGCGCCACCGCGAACACCACGGCCACGCGCTCCAGATGGAGCTCGCGCGCCCCCGCCGCCAGCTGGTCCACCACCCGGCCCAGCAGGTACGGGCCGACCATGGACGCCGTCACCGCGACCGCGTTGACCGCGACCAGGACCGCGAACGCCCGCCGGTGCCGCCGCAGCAGGCCGCGTACGTAACCCCGCACGGTCGCCGAGCTGCCCACGGGCAGGGTGGCGGCCGTTTCGGGGGCCGCCGGGTCGTACTCCGGCGGCGCCACGCCGATCATGCGGTTTCCTCGATCTCTGTGAGTTCCTCGGCCAGCCGTTCCAGTTCCAGTCGGGCGAGCCGCTGCTCCTCGTCGGTCTCCCGGGTGACGACCGCCCGGTAGCGCGGCTCGCCGTGGAGCAGTTCGCGGTGCGTACCGGAGGCGGCGACCGCCCCCTCGTGGACCAGCACCACCTGGTCGGCGCGGTCCAGCAGCAGCGGCGACGAGGCCAGGACCACCGTGGTCCGGCCGGCCCGCAGCGCCCTGATGCCGTCCGCGATCCGCGCCTCGGTGTGCGAGTCGACCGCCGAGGTCGGCTCGTCCAGCACCAGCACCTCCGGGTCGGCGGCCAGGGACCGCGCCAGCGCCAGGCGCTGGCGCTGGCCGCCGGACAGCGACCTGCCGCGCTCGGTGATCCGGGCGTCCATCGGGTCCGCGACCCCGTCCGGGGCCGACTGGAGCAGCGCGTCCAGGACGTCCGCGCACTGGGCTGCGGCCAGCGCGGCCGCCGGCTCCACCGCACCGGACGACGGTACGGCGAACAGCTCGCGCAGCGTCCCGGACAGCAGCACCGGATCCTTGTCCTGGACGAGGACCAGGGCGCGCGCGGTGTCCAGCGGCAGCCCGTCCAGCGGGACCCCGCCCAGCCGCACCGAGGCCCGTCCGGCGGGCCCGGACCCGGGGCCGCTCTCGCCGCCTGCGGCGCCGTCGCCGCTTTCCCCGCCGTCCCCGCCGTCCGCGGGGTGGCCGCCGAGGCGTTCGGCGAGCCGGCCCGCCAGGTCCGGGTCCCCGCACACCACCGCGGTGAGCCGGCCCGCCGGGGCCAGCAGCCCGGTCACCGGGTCGTACAGGTCCCCGCCCGGCTCCGGCGCCGCGAGCGGGCCCTCGGACCCCGGCCGCGCATCCGCTTCCGTACGCGTCAGCGACAGCACCCGGGCGGCCCGCTGGGCGGAGGGGCGCGAGAAGGAGTACGCCATCGCGATCTCCTCGAAGTGCCGCAGCGGGTAGAGCATCGTGGCCACCGCGCTGAAGGCCGCGACGAGTTCGCCGACGGTCAGCCGGCCGTCCAGGACGAGCCCCGAGCCGTACCAGACGACCGTGATCAGCAGCACGCCCGGCAGCAGCACCTGGATCGCCGAGATCAGCGCCCACATCCGGGCGCTGCGCACGGCTGCCTCGCGGACCTGCTGCGAGGCTTCCCGGTAGCGGCCCAGGAACAGCTCCTCGCCGCCGATGCCGCGCAGCACCCGCAGGCCCGCCACGGTGTCGGAGGCCAGCTCGGTGGCCCGGCCTGCCTTCTCCCGCTGGACGTCGGCCCGCCGGGTGGCGCGCGGCAGCAGCGGCAGCACGGACAGGGCCAGCACGGGCACGCCGACGGCGACGACGATCCCGATCGACGGCGCGTAGAACAGCAGGCCGACGCAGATGGCGACGACGGAGAAGGCGGCGGCGAGGAAGCGGGAGACCGCCTCCACGAACCAGCCGATCTTCTCCACGTCGCCCGTGGAGACCGCCACGACCTCGCCCGCCGCGACCCGGCGGGTCAGGGCGGAGCCGAGTTCGGCGGTCTTGCGGGCGAGGAGCTGCTGCACGCGCGCCGCGGCGGTGATCCAGTTGGTGACGGCGGTGCGGTGGAGCATCGTGTCGCCGACCGAGGTGGCGATCCCGATCAGCACCAGCAGCCCGCCGACCAGCAGCAGCCGGCTGCCGTCGCGGTCGACGACCGCTTCGACGCCCGCGCCGACCGCGTACGGCAGCCCGGCGATCCCGCAGAAGTGCACCAGGCCCCAGCACAGGCTCCTGGCCTGCCCGCCGAGTTGTCTGCGGCCGAGCCACAGCAGGAAGCGGGGGCCGGAGCGGGCGTCGGGTACCCCGGGGTCCGGATGCGGAAGGTCGCTGATCTGCATGACGCCCCATGGCTGGTCGTGATGTCCGGACCGTGCAAGGTTCGCGCTGCGGACGGGCCCCGGGCAATCGATTTTGCGTCGGCCACGGCATCACGCTGCGGGGTCTGCCGCCGTGCCGCTGCCGCCGGCGCCGCCGCGCTCCAGGTCAGGGGCGCGTGGCGTGCTCCAGCTCGATCAGGGCCGACCGGTAGGGGCGGCCGGTGGCCCGTTCCATCCCCACCTCGCACATCCGGTTCGCCGACAGGTACGCGTCGAACGCGCGCGCGGTCACCTCCGCCGCCTCCCGCGCCGTCGCCGAGGCCGCCAGCTCCGGGTGCAGCATGCCCCGGTCGCCCGCGAAGGCGCAGCAGCCCGCGTCGTCCGGCACCACCACCTCCCGGGCACAGGCCTCGGCCACCGCCCGCAGCGCACCCTCCGTTCCCAAGTGCCGCATCGAGCAGGTGGGGTGGACGACCGCCGAGCCGGCCGTGTGCCGGACCGCCAGGCGCGGCAGCAGCTCACGTGCCGCCCAGACGACGGAGTCGACGACCGTCAGCTCCGCGTGCAGCGTGCGGTTCCCGTCGGTCAGGTACGGGACCACCTCGCGCGCGATGCCCAGTGCGCAGGATGAGGCGTCGACCACGAGCGGCAGCCGCCCGCCGGCCGTCCAGCCCCAGGCAGCCTCCACGATCCGGTTGGCCATCACCCGGTTCCCGGCGTCGTAGCCCTTGGAATGCCAGATGGTCGCGCAGCAGGTGCCGGTGGCGTCCGGCGGGATCCACAGCGGCCTGCCGGCCCGCTCGGACACGGCCACCACGGCCTCGGGCAGACTCGGCCCGGGCTCGCCCCGCGGCCCGTTGAAGATCCGGTTGATGCAGGCCGGGTAGTAGACGGCCGCCGCACCGACCCGCCGGGTGGCGGGGAGCCTGCGCGGGGCGGCGCCGGGGATCTGCGGCAGCCACTGCGGCACCAGGTCGGGTCGTACGGCCTTGCGGGCGGCCTCCGTGACCGCCGCCGGGAGCCGGTGCCCGACGACGCCCGCGACGGTGCCGGCGGCGGCCACGGCCAGCCGCGCGGCGCCTTCGACGGCCGCGAACCGCCGGGCGGCGAGTGCGGCCGCCCGCTCCTCTCGCGGACCGTGCCGGCGGTGGCGGAAGTCCTTCATCAGCGCGCCCGTGTCGATGCCGACCGGGCAGGCGAGCATGCAGGTGGAGTCGCCGGCGCAGGTGTCCACGGCGTCGTACCCGTAGGAGTCGAGCAGCTCGTCCAGGACCCGGGAGCCCGGCGGCTGCCGCACCATCTCCCGGCGCAGCACGATGCGCTGACGGGGCGTGGTCGTCAGGTCCTTGCTGGGGCAGGTCGGTTCGCAGAACCCGCACTCGATGCACGGGTCGGCCACCGCCTCGACCCGGGGGATCGTCTTCAGCCCGCGCAGATGGGCCTGCGGGTCGCGGTCGAGGAGGATCCGCGGGGCGAGCAGCCCCTCCGGGTCGACGACCCGCTTGGTGCGCCACATGAGCTCGGTGGCCTTGGGCCCCCACTCCAGCTCCAGGAAGGGGGCCATGTTGCGGCCCGTGGAGTGCTCGGCCTTCAGCGAGCCGTCGAACCGCTCCACCGTGAGCCGGCAGAACGCGTCCATGAAGGCCGCGTAGCGCGCCACGTCGGCGGGCCGGGCGGCGTCGAAGGCGAGCAGGAAGTGCAGGTTGCCGTGGGCGGCGTGGCCGGCGACGGCGGCGTCGAAGCCGTGCTCGGCCTGCAGCGCCAGCAGCGCCTCGCAGGCCTCGGCCAGCCGTGCCGGCGGGACGGCGAAGTCCTCGGTGATCAGCGTGGTGCCGGGGGCGCGGGCCCCGCCGACGGCGGTGACGAAGGCCTTGCGCGCCGTCCAGTGGCCGTGGAGGGTCCCCGGGTCCCGGGTGAAGGCGTTGGTGACGGAGGGCACCGGCGCGACCAGGTCCAGCCCGGCCAGCACTCCGGCGGCGCGCCGCTCGTACTCGGCCAGGCCGGACTCGTCGGGGGCGCGGAACTCCACGAGCAGGGCGGTGGTGTCCTTCGGCAGGCGGGCCCAGTCGCCGGGGACGCCCGGGACGCTGACGGAGGCGCGCAGGGTGTTGCCGTCCATCACCTCGACGGCGAGGGCGCCCGCCTCGTTGAACAGCGGCACGGCCGCGGCCGCGGCGGGCAGCGAGGGGAAGAAGAGCAGCGCGCCGGAGGCGTTGCGGTCCAGGGGAAGGGTGTCGAAGACCAGCTCGGCGAGGAAGCCGAGGGTGCCCTCGGAGCCGACCATCAGCCCGCGCAGGACCTCGACGGGGGTGGTGCCGTCCAGGTAGGCGTCGAGGCGGTAGCCGGTGGTGTTCTTGATCTCGTACTTGGCCCGGATCCGGGCGACGAGCCCCGGATCGGCCTCGATCTCCCGCTTGATCTCCATGAGGCCGCGGCAGAGGGCGGGCTCGGCGCGGGACAGCTCCTCGTCGGCCAGCGGGTCGGCGGTGTCGACGACGGTCCCGCCGGGCAGAACGAAGGTCAGGGAGGACAGGGTCCGGTACGCGTTCCTCGTGGTCCCCGCGGTCATGCCGGAGGAGTTGTTGGCGACGACCCCGCCGAGGGTGCAGGCGATCGCGCTGGCCGGGTCGGGGCCGAGGACGCGGCCGTGCCGGGCCAGGGCGGCATTGGCCCGCGCCACGGTGGTGCCGGGCCGGATCCTGGCCCGGCGCCCGCCGTCGAGGACCTCGACGCCGGCCCAGTGGCGGCGTACGTCGACGAGGATGTCCTCGCCCTGGGCCTGGCCGTTGAGCGAGGTCCCGGCGGCCCGGAAGACCACCTCGCGGCCGCGCCCGTGGGCGTAGGACAGGACCGCGGAGACGTCGTCGATGTCCTCCGCGACCACCACGACCTGCGGGACGAACCGGTAGGGGGAGGCGTCGGAGGCGTAGCGGACCAGGTCGGACGCCTTCCACAGCACCTTCCCGTCGCCGAGCAGCTCCGTCAGCTCGCCGCGCAGCGGCTCGGGGGTGCCGCCGGCACGCCACTCGGGCATGCGGTCGGGGGAGGGGCCGCCGATGCCGTGCGGGCGCAGGGCCCCGGGCTTCGGTTCCAGCAGCGGCATGCGCGACCCCTCGCTCCTCGGCCCGTCAGCAGCGGCGCCCCTCGGGGGCGTCCGTGAGGGCGGCCAGCAGGCCGCCGAGCAGGTCCCGCTGCCCGGCGGTCAACGGAGCCAGGATCTCCTCTGCGGCGTCGGTTCGCGCGCTGCGCAGCCTCCGCAGCGTGGCGCGCCCCGTGTCGGTCAGCTCGATCCGTATGACGCGCCGGTTCGCCGGGTCGGGGGCGCGGCGTACGCAGCCGGCCGCCTCCAGACCGTCCACCAGGGTCGTCACGGCCCGGGGCACGACCTCCAGGCGGGCGGCGAGATCCGCCATCCGGGGTGGCTGTTCACCATCGGAGTACGAGACCAGGCGCAGCAGCCTGCTCTGGGCGGGAGTGATGCCCAGCGGCTCCAGATGGCGCTTCTGGATCCGGTGGAGCCGTCGGGTCAGCCGCAGCAGCTGCTCGGCGAGCACGCCGTCTGTGCTGTCGGTCTCGGGAGCGGTGCTCATACTGGGAACAGTAGCAGGACCCGACTCATTGTGAGTATAGGTAACAATGAGCTATGCTCGCCTGAGTCGCCGGGAGTCCGAGTCCCGTCATAAGGAGGCCCATGCGCTCCGAAGAGCCGAATTGGACGCCATCGAAGGAATCCCTCGACCCCCGCCGCCCCGGCCCCGGAGAGCGGCCGCGCGAACTGCGCCGGATCATGGGCCTGTTCCGCCCCTACCGAGGCCGGCTGGCCGTCGTGGGGCTCCTCGTCTGCGCGTCCTCGCTGGTCGGCGTCGCCTCGCCGTTCCTGCTCAAGGAGATCCTGGACGTCGCCATCCCCGAGGGCCGCACCGGGCTGCTCAGCCTGCTCGCGCTCGGCATGATCCTCACCGCGGTCGTCACCAGCGTCTTCGGCGTCCTGCAGACCCTGATATCCACCACGGTCGGCCAGCGCGTCATGCACGACCTGCGCACCGCCGTCTACACCCAGCTCCAGCGGATGCCCCTGGCGTTCTTCACCCGCACCCGCACCGGCGAGGTGCAGTCCCGCATCGCCAACGACATCGGCGGCATGCAGGCCACCGTGACCTCGACCGCGACCTCGCTCGTCTCCAACCTCACGGCCGTCGTCGCCTCCGTCGTGGCCATGCTCGCGCTCGACTGGCGGCTCACCCTGGTCTCGCTGCTCCTGCTGCCCCTCTTCGTGTGGATCAGCCAGAGGGTCGGCCGCGAACGCAAGAAGATCACCTTCCAGCGGCAGAAGCAGATGGCCGCCATGGCCGCGACGGTCACCGAGTCGCTGTCGGTGAGCGGCATCCTGCTCGGCCGCACGATGGGCCGCGCGGACTCGCTCACCCGCTCCTTCTCGGCGGAGTCCGAGCAGCTCGTCGCCCTCGAAGTGCGCTCCAGCATGGCCGGCCGCTGGCGGATGTCCACCATCGGCATCGTCATGGCCGCGATGCCGGCGATCGTCTACTGGGCCGCCGGCATGGCTCTGCAGTCGGGCGCCCCCTCCCTCTCCGTGGGCACGCTCGTCGCCTTCGTCACGCTCCAGCAGGGCCTGTTCCGGCCCGCCGTGAGCCTGCTGTCGACCGGCGTGCAGATCCAGACCTCCCTCGCCCTCTTCGCGCGCATCTTCGAGTACCTCGACCTGCCCGTGGACATCACCGAGCGCGAGGACCCCGTACGCCTGGAGCGGGCCAAGGGCGAGATCCGCCTGGAGGACGTGCACTTCGCGTACGACACCGAGAGCGGACCCACCCTGGCGGGGATCGACCTCACCGTCCCGGCCGGCGGCTCCCTCGCCGTGGTCGGCCCGACCGGCTCCGGCAAGAGCACCCTCAGCTACCTGGTGCCCCGGCTGTACGACGTCACCGGCGGCCGGGTCGCCCTCGACGGGGTGGACGTGCGCGACCTCGACTTCGACTCGCTGGCCCGGTCCATCGGCGTGGTCTCCCAGGAGACCTACCTCTTCCACGCCTCGGTCGCGGACAACCTGCGCTTCGCCAAACCCGACGCCACCGACGAGGAGATCGCCGAAGCCGCCCGCGCCGCCCAGATCCACGACCACATCGCATCCCTGCCTGAGGGGTACGACACCCTCGTCGGCGAGCGCGGCTACCGCTTCTCCGGCGGCGAGAAACAGCGCCTCGCCATCGCCCGCACCATCCTGCGCGACCCGCCGGTGCTGATCCTCGACGAGGCCACCAGCGCCCTCGACACCCGGACCGAGCACGCCGTGCAGCAGGCCATCGACACGCTCACCGCGGGGCGCACCACGATCACCATCGCGCACCGGCTCTCGACCATCCGCGACGCCGACCAGATCGTCGTCCTCGACAAGGGCCGCATCGCCGAACGCGGCACGCACGAGGAACTGCTCGCGGCCGAGGGCCGGTACGCCGCCCTGGTCCAGCGGGACCGGGAGGCCGCCCACGCCCACCCGCCTGCCCACCCACCCACGGCGGAACGTGTGATCGTATGACGGGTGCGGGGGTGTGATGCCGCGATTGTGGCGGTTCGCGGGTTAGCGTGCCCGCATGCGTCATGAGTACCGGCCGCCACGGCGTCGTTACCGGCTCACCCGCCGGGGCCGTCTGGCGCTCTTCCTCGGCATGCTGCTCGTGATCGGGACGGCCGTCACCCTCGGACCGCTGCTGCGGGGCGAGGAAGCGGAGGCCCCCGAGAAGCCGCGCATGCTGGTCATCCCCGAAGGCTGGCGCGCCCCCCAGGTCTACGCGGCCATCGACCGCGAACTGGAACTCCCGCCCGGCTCCGCGAAAGCGGCGGCCGCCACAGCAGAACTGGCCCTGCCCGCGGAGGCGAAGGGCAACCCGGAGGGCTTCCTGTTCCCCGCCTCGTACCCGGTGACCTTCAGGACCACGGCCGCCGAGCTGCTCGCGCACATGGTGCGGACGGCCAACCAGAAGCTCGGCACGCGCGCCGTCGCCGACGGCGCCAAGGCGCACGGGATGACCCCGTACCAGACGGCCACCCTCGCCAGCATCATCGAGGCCGAGGCCGA
Source organism: Streptomyces sp. NPDC090445 (assembly GCF_044769385.1). Taxonomy (NCBI): domain Bacteria; kingdom Bacillati; phylum Actinomycetota; class Actinomycetes; order Kitasatosporales; family Streptomycetaceae; genus Streptomyces; species Streptomyces sp. NPDC090445. Next base: position 243,950 of record NZ_JBIVXV010000003.1, read on the forward strand.
CACCCGCGGCGACATGGGCAAGGTCGCCCGCGTCGTGCACAACCGGCTGGCGCGGTCGATGCCGTTGCAGATGGACTCCACCATCAACTACGCGCTGAACCGCCGCACGGTGGACACCAAGCTCAGCGACACGCGCATCGACCACCCCTTCAACACCTACCGCCGCCAAGGGCTGCCTCCGACGCCGATCGACAGCCCCGGGCTGCAGGCCATGGCGGCGGCCGTGGCGCCGACGCCCGGCGACTGGCTGTACTTCGTCACCGTCAAGCCGGGGGACACCCGCTTCTCGGCGACGTACGAGCAGCACAAGCGGCACGTCGCGGACTTCAACCGCGCCCGCACCGCGGCCGCAGCGGCAGCCGCCGCGGCCGCGCCGCCCCGGCAGGCCCCGCCCGGGTAGGCCCCGCCCGGGTAGGCCCCGCCCGGGTAGGCCCCGCCCGGGTAGGCCCCGCCCGGGTAGGCCCCGCCCGGGTAGGCCTCGTCCCGGCCCGTCCGCTCGTCTCGGCCCGTCGTCCGCGCGTCCGCGCGTCCGCCCGTCCGTCGGCTCGTCGGCTCGTCAGGCCGCCCCGGCCGGTTCGAGCAGCTCCGGCGGGGTGGCGTCCGGGGAGTCCGGGGCGCCGTCCTGCGTGCCGCGGGCCAGCAGGCGGCGGATCTCCCGGACCGCCGCACCACCCGCCCGGTTGGCGCCGATCGTCGACGCCGACGGGCCGTACCCGACCAGGTGGACCCGCTCGTCGCGGACCGCGCGGGTGCCGTCGAGGCGGATCCCGCCGCCCGGTTCCCGCAGCCGCAGCGGGGCCAGGTGGTCGACGGCCGCCCGGAACCCCGTGGCCCACAGGATCACGTCGGCCTCCACCTGCTGCCCGTCCGCCCAGGCCACACCCGTCGGCGTGATCCGCTCGAACATGGGCCTGCGGTCCAGGACGCCCGAGGCGATCCCGTCCCGCACGGCCTCGTTCAGCGGCAGCCCGGTCACACTGACCACGCTCTGCGGCGGCAGCCCCTGCCGTACCCGCGCGTCGACCAGGGCCACGGCGGCCCGGCCCTCCGCCTCCCCGAAGGTCCCGTCACGGAACACCGGGGGCCGGCGCGTCACCCAGGTCGTCGCGGCCGCCACCGGGGCGATCTCCAGCAGGTGCTGCACCGCCGAGGTCCCGCCGCCCACCACGACCACCCGGGCCCCGGCGAACGCCTGCGGCCCCGGGTAGTCCGCCGTGTGCAGCCGGCGCCCCCGGAAGGACTCCTGGCCCGGGTGGCGCGGCCAGAACGGCCGGTCCCAGGTGCCGGTCGCGTTGATCAGCGCCCGCGCCGACCAGACGCCCGCCGAGGACTCCACCCTCAGCCGCCCGCCGGGCCCTTCCCGGACGGCCGTCACGTGCACGGGGCGGTGCACGTCCAGGCCGAACCGCCGCTCGTACGCGGTGAAGTACTCGCCGATCACCGCCGACGACGGCCGCAGCGGGTCGGCGCCCACGAGCTCCATGCCGGGCAGCGCGTGCATGCCGTGCACCTTGCCGTATGTCAGCGAGGGCCAGCGGAACTGCCACGCCCCGCCCGGGCGGGGCGCGTGGTCCAGGACCACGTGTCCGATGCCCGCCCGCGCCAGGTGGTACGCGCTGGACAGGCCCGCCTGCCCGGCGCCCACGACCACCACGTCGACCTCGGTGCCGGCGCCGTCCCCGCCGGCGGGGGCCCCTGCCATCGTCTCCCGCGTCAGTTCGTTCACGGTTCTACCAACTCGGGACGCTGCCGGGATCTTCCCCCGCCCGCCGGAGCCACGCCGGAGCCCCGCTGGAGCCCCGCCGGAGCCCGCCGAGGCCCTGCCGGAGTCCCGCCCGACCCGGTCAGGGCCGCCGCAGCACCGCGGGCACCGGCCCGGCCGGCTGCAGCGTCAGCCCGGGGAACACCGCGACCGGCTCGGGGCCGGTGTCGAGGTGGAAGCGCCGGGCCAGCACCGCCAGCACGAGCACGGCCTCCACCAGGGCGAACCGGGCGCCCAGGCAGGCCCGCGGCCCGCCGCCGAAGGGGATCCAGGCCTGCTCCGCCGCCAGGTGCCCGGCATCCGCGTCCCACCGCTCCGGACGGAACACCTCCGGGTCCGGGAACCAGCGGCCGTCGCGGTGCATCGACCAGGGGCTGGTCCACACCGTCGTCCCCGCGGGCACGCCCCGCCCGCCGATCACCGCACCTTCCCCGGCGACCGCCGAGATCAGCCACACCGGCGGGTACATCCGCAGCGCCTCCTTGACCACCTGCCGGGTCCAGGGCAGCCGCTCGTAGTCCTCGTACGCGGGCAGCCGCCCGCCGAGCACCCGGTCCAGCTCCTCCGTCAGCCGCGCCCGCGCCTCGGGCGCCGCCGACAGCAGCTGCCAGGCCCAGGTCAGGGTGGTCGAGGTGGTCTCGTGCCCGCCGATGTAGAGGGTGATCGACTCGTCCCGCAGCTCCTTCCGCGTCAGCGGTGCGCCGTGCTCGTCGCGGGCGGCCAGCAGCCGGCTCAGCAGGTCGTCCCGCTCCGCCCCGCCGGCCGAGGCCGCCTCGTGCTCCCGTATGACGTGCGCGACCTCCCGGTCCAGGACGGCCACGGCCCGGCGCATGCGGCGCCGCCCCGGAGTCTGGACCCAGGGCGGCAGGAACAGCGTCAGGCCGCGGAACTCGGCGCCCAGTTCACGCTGGGCCGTGGCCATGGCCGCGCTGATCGGGGCCTCCCGGCCGGCCGCGTCGCTCCCGAACAGGGTGCGCACCGCTATCCGCTGGGTGAGGCCGGCCATCTCCCGGTGCACGTCGATCCGCCCGTCCTCGGCCCAGCCACGGGCCAGCGCGTCGGCGCACTCCACCATCGTGGCGGCGTACGCGCGCACCTGCCGCGGGCGGACGGCCGGCTGGACCAGCGCCCGCTTGCGCCGCCAGTCGGCGCCGGTGGCGACGACCACGCCGTCCCCGAGCAACTGGTGGAAGGCCCAGCCCAGCTCCATCGGCCGAAACGTTTTTTCCACGGCGCCCAGCAGCTCACCGGCGTGCTCGGGCCGGGAGACCAGGACGTTGCGCTGCGGGCCGAGGGCCCACGGCACCCAGTCCCCGTACCCGTCGCGCAGGGACTCGAAGAAAGCCAGGGGATCGCGGGCGAAGGCCGGCAGGTTCCCGACGAGGGGCCACCGGCGCGGTCCGCGCTCGGTGCCCGGGGGCAGCAGGGTGGCGGTCACGCCACGCATGATCGCAGCGCCCTGCCCGCCCCGCCAGGCCCTGTGCCGAACAGGCCGCGCCGAACGGGCCGTGCCGCACGGGAAGTGCCGAACAGGCAGTGCGGGACCGGTGGTTCGGAACGGGCGGTTCGGGCCGTCAGGGCCTGCGGGCCGCCCGCCCCACGGACTCGACCAGCGGCAGCAGCCGGTGCGCCACCCGCTCCCGCAGCGCCACCTCGGTACGGGTCCGGACCACGCCCGGAAGCCGGATCAGCCGCTGGATCACGTCCTCCAGGTGCGCGTTGTCCCGCGCCGCCACCCGGGTCAGCAGGTCCCCGCCGCCCGTTATCGAGAACGCCTCGATGATCTCGGGGACCTCCGCGAGCGCCTCGCCGACCTCGTCCAGGTGTCCCTGGGTCACCTTGATGTGCACGAAGGCCAGCACCGGATGGCCCAGCGCCGCGGGGGAGAGCACGGGACCCGTACCGGTGATCACACCGGTGCGCTCCAGCCGGTCGAGCCGGGCCTGGAGGGTGCCGCGGGCGACCCCGAGGATGCGGGCGTACTCGCGGACGCTCGTGCGCGGCTGCTCGATCAGCAGGCGCAGAATCCGGGTGTCGAGTTCGTCCACCGCCATGCCGCGACTGTACCAATGGCACAGTGCCGTGACGTGCCATGCCGAGCCGTCCGCGGCGCCGGCGCCGGAGCCCACTCCGGCTGCGGGCGCGGACGCGGTGCATCCGGGCACGCCTGCCCGCCCGAATCCCCTACGGGGCGGGAGCCGAGGAGGAGAAGGAACCCATGAGCGGTCTGCACTGCCTCGTCACCGGGGCCACCGGCTACATCGGCGGCCGCCTGGTGCCCGAGCTCCTCACCGCCGGCCACCGGGTCCGCTGCCTGGCGCGGTCCCCCGAGAAGCTGCGCGACCACCCGTGGGCGGGGCGCACCGAGATCGTCCGCGGCGACGCCGGCGACGAAGCCTCCGTCGCGGAGGCCCTGGACGGCATCGACGTCGCCTACTACCTCGTCCACGCCCTCGGCGCCGGATCCGGCTTCGAGGAGCGCGACCGCGCCGCCGCCCGGATCTTCGCCGAACGGGCCCGCGCCGCCGGCGTCCGCCGTATCGTCTACCTGGGCGGCCTCACCCCGGCCGGCATCCCCGTGCACGCGCTCTCCCCGCACCTGCGCTCCCGCGCCGAGGTCGGCCGGATCCTGCTCGCCTCCGGAGTGCCGACCACCGTCCTGCGCGCCGCCGTGATCATCGGCTCCGGGTCGGCGTCCTTCGAGATGCTGCGCTACCTCACCGAGCGGCTGCCCGTCATGGTGACCCCGAGCTGGGTCGGCACCCGCGTCCAGCCCATCGCCGTCCGCGACGTCCTGCGCTACCTCGTCGGCAGCGCCGCCATGCCGCCCGGGGTCAGCCGGGCCTTCGACATCGGCGGCCCCGACATCGTCACGTACGAGGCGATGATGCACCGGTACGCCGCCGTGGCCCAGCTCCCCCCGCGGTTCATCCTGCGCGTGCCGATGCTGACCCCGGGCCTGTCCAGCCACTGGATCGGCCTGATCACGCCGGTGCCGCGGGCCCTCGCCCGGCCCCTCGCCGAGTCGCTGCGCCACGAGGTGGTCTGCGCCGAGCACGACATCGCCCGCTGGGTCCCCGATCCGCCGGGCACGCCGATCGCCCTGGACCGGGCGCTGGAACTGGCCCTGCAGCGCGTACGGGAGGCCCGGGTCACCACCCGCTGGTCCTCCGCCGCGGTGCCCGGCGCACCGAGCGACCCGCTGCCCACCGACCCCGACTGGGCGGGCGGCAGCCTCTACACCGACCGGCGGGAGCTCGCCGTCGAGGCCTCGCCCGGCGCCCTGTGGCGGGTGGTCGAGGGCATCGGCGGCGAGAACGGCTGGTACTCCTTCCCCCTGGCCTGGGCGGTACGCGGCTGGCTGGACCGGCTCGTCGGCGGTGTCGGCATCCGCCGCGGACGCCGGGACGCTGCACGGCTGCGGGTGGGGGACTGCCTGGACTTCTGGCGGGTGGAGGAGATCGAGCCGGGCCGGCTGCTGCGGCTGCGCGCCGAGATGCGGCTGCCGGGGCTGGCGTGGCTGGAGATGTACGCGGAGCCCGGCGCCGGGGCCGACGGCGGCGCACGCTACCGGCAGCGGGCCCTGTTCCACCCGCACGGACTGCTCGGACACCTCTACTGGTGGAGCGTGTCCCCGTTCCACGCCGTGGTCTTCGGCGGCATGGCCCGCAACATCGCCCGCGCCGCACAGCGCCTGGACGGCGACGCGAACACCGCGTCCGCCGCATCCACAGCATCAACCGCCTCCGGCGCATCGGGCCCACTCACCGCATCCGCCGCGCCCGTTCCGGCCGAAGTACCGGACGACAGCCGCCCCCCGGAGCAGGGGCGGCCCTGACGGGGAGCGAGCACACATGAACGTCGCGGTGGTCCTGTACACCTCCGACCTGCGCCTGCACGACCATCCGCCGCTGCGCGCGGCCCTCTCCTCCTGCGACCGGGTCGTGCCGCTCTTCGTCCGGGACCCCGCCGTCGACGCCGCCGGCTTCGCCGCCCCCAACCGGCTCGCCTTCCTCGCCGACTGCCTCGCCGGCCTCGACACCGCCCTGCGCGAGCGCGGCGGCCGCCTCGTGCTGCGCTCCGGCGACACCGTCGACGAGGTCTGCGCCCTCGTCCGGGACCAGGATGCCGACGAGGTCCACATGGCGGCCGGGGTCAGCGGCTACGCCCGCGCCCGCGAGGAGCGGCTCCGCGCCGCCCTGGAGGCCGAGGGCCGCCGGCTCTACGCCCACGACGGGGTGGTCACGGCCGCCGCCCCCGGCTCCGTGGTGCCCGCCGGCTCCGACCACTTCGCCGTGTTCACCCCGTACTTCCGCCGCTGGGCCGGCGTCCCGCTGCGCCGGGTCCTGGCCGCCCCGCGGTCGGTGCCCGTGCCCGACGGGATCGGCTCCGATCCGCTGCCCCGGCGGCAGGCCGTCGCCGGAGTCTCCCCGGGCCTCGCACGCGGCGGCGAACGGGAGGCCCGTACGCTCCTCACCCGCTGGCTGCACGGAGGACTCGCCCGCTACGAGGACCTCCACGACGACCTGGCCGGCGACGGCACCTCCCGCCTCTCCCCGCACCTGCACTTCGGCACGCTCTCGGCGACCGAGGCCGTCCAGCGCGCCCGCGCCGCGGGCGGCCCCGGCGGCGAGGCCTTCGTCCGGCAGCTGTGCTGGCGCGACTTCCACCACCAGGTGCTCGCCGCCCGCCCCGACAGCGCCGCCCGGGACTACCGCGGCCGCGGGGACCGCTGGCGCACCGGAGCCGCCGCCGAGGAGGAGACCGAGGCCTGGAAGGAGGGCCGCACCGGCTACCCGGTGGTCGACGCCGCCATGCGCCAGCTCCGCCACGAGGGCTGGATGCACAACCGCGGCCGGCTGCTCGCCGCGAGCTTCCTCACCAAGACCCTGTACGTGGACTGGCGGGTCGGCGCCCGGCACTTCCTCGACCTGCTCGTGGACGGGGACCTCGCCAACAACCAGCTCAACTGGCAGTGGGTGGCCGGCACGGGCACGGACACCCGGCCCAACCGGGTCCTCAACCCGGTCCGCCAAGGCCTCCGCTTCGACCCCGAGGGCCGCTACGTGCACCGCTGGGTGCCGGAGCTCGCCGGACTCGACGCCCCGCAGCTGCACGAGCCGTGGCGGCTCCCCGGCCTGGAGCGGGCCCGGTACGACTATCCCGACCCGGTGGTGGAACTCGCCGACGGCCTGGACCGGTTCCGCCGGGGACGGGGGGCCGAGTGACCGCCCCGCACCCCGGCCCCCGCCGCGCTCCTGCCCACGGCCGCCGCCCCGCCGCCGTATCGTGAGCGGCGTGGACAGCGCGCTCCCGCCACCGAAGGCGGCCACACCGCCACCGCCCGCGACACCGCCCGCCGTGCCGCCGCAGGATCCGTCCGCCGCCGCGCTGAGCACCGGCGCCGTGGCCCGCCGCCTCGGCGTGTCCCCGACCACGGTCCGCTCGTGGGAGCGCCGGTACGCCATCGGCCCGGCCCACCGCGAGGACGGCCGCCACCGCCGCTGGACCCCGCAGGACATCGCCCGCCTGGAGCTGATGTGCCGGCTCACCGCGCAGGGCGTCCCGCCGGCGGAGGCCGCCCGGACCGCCCGGACCTCCCGCGCCGGCACCCCCGGCACCCCCGGCACCCCTGGCCCGTCCGGCCGGGCCGCGGCGCCTGCGACGGCCGCGACGGCCCGCCTGCCCGGAGCCCCGCCGCCCGGAGCCCCGCTCCCGGCCCCGGGCGGCGGCCCCGGCGGGGTCCTCCCGCTGGGCACGGTCCGCCCCGAGTGCCGCGGCCTGTCCCGGGCCGCCGTACGCCTGGACGCGTCGGCCGTGGCCGACCGGCTGGAGTCGGCCCTCGCCGAGCACGGCCTGGTCACCGCCTGGGAGGAGGTCATGGCGCCGGCCCTGCACGCCGTCGGCCGCAAATGGGCCACGGCCGGCGAGCGCTACGTGGAGGTCGAACACCTGCTGTCCTGGCACATCTCCGGGGTCCTGCACCGGATCCGCCCGCGCCCCGCCCCGCCGCGCACCCCGCCCGTCCTGCTGGCCTGCGTCCCCGGCGAACAGCACACCCTCCCCATCGAGGCCCTGACCGCGGCCCTGGGCGAACGGGGCGTGCCGACCCGGATGTTCGGCGCGGCCCTGCCCGCCGAAGCCCTGCACGACGCCGTGCGGCGTACCGGCCCGCGGGCCGTCGTGCTGTGGGCGCAGTCCCGTACGACCGCCGACCGCGCCCTGGCCCGCTCGGTGGCCGGCATCGAATGGGGGCTGCGCGGGGCCCGCACCTACTCGGCGCTGCTTCTCGCCGGGCCCGGCTGGGGCGCCGGCCCGGCCGTCCCGCACACCGGTCGGCTGCTCGGGCTGCGTTCGGCGCTGGAGCTCATCGCCCCGCCGGCACCGCTTCCGGGGCCGCATCCGGCACCGCCGCCGGAACCGCCTCCTGGAGGGTCCGCCTCAACCGGTCCAGAGCCCGCCGCATATGGCTCTTGACGGTGCCGAGCGGCAGCCCCGTGCGGTCGGCGATCTGGGTCTGGGTGAGGTCCCCGTAGAAGGCCAGCCGCAGCACCTGCTGCTGCGCCGACGGCAGCCGGGCCAGCTCGCCGAGGACGAGGAGCCGGTCCACCGCCTGCTCCGCCACCCCGGGCCGCGCACCCCCCGGACCGCCGGCCGCCGTCCCGGGGGCCGCGACCGCCGACCGGGCCGCGGCGGCCGCCGCCCGGGCCCGCCGGGTCCGCGCATCGAGGGCGTCGGCGACCTTGTGCCGGGTGATGCCGGTCAGCCACGCGCCGAAGCCGCCGGGTCCGGGCCGGTAGCGGCCCCGCCCGCGCCAGGCCGCGAGGAACACCTGCTGGGTGACGTCCTCGGCCTCCCGCTCGTCGCCCAGGCCCCGGTGGGCGAGTGCCTGGACCAGCGGCCGCCAGCGCCGGTACACCGCCTCCACGCAGCGCTCGTCGCCCGCCGCGAACCCGGCGGCGAGCCACTCCTCGCGCTCCACTGCCTCCATGCACCGAGCCTCGCGACCACCGCCGACCCCGGCCAGTCGCAGCGTTTCCGCATCGATTGGCGACGGCTGCGCGCCGGACCGGCCGGCCGCGGCCCGAGCGGCTATCGTCCGGAGAGTGAGTGACCTGCTGCTGGTGAGGCACGGCGAGACCGAGTGGAGTGCCACGGGCCGGCACACCGGGAGCACCGACGTCCCGCTGACCGCCGACGGCGCCGACCAGGCCGTCTCCCTGGCCCCGTACTTCCTCGACCGGCAGCCGGCGCTGGTGCTGACCAGCCCGCTGCGCCGGGCCGTCGCCACCGCCCGCCTCGCCGGGCTGACCGCCGACGACACCGACCCCGACCTGTGCGAATGGGACTACGGCGGCTACGAGGGCGTCACCACCGAGGAGATCCGGCAGACCCGGCCGGACTGGTCCCTCTGGCGCGACGGGGTCCCGCCCGGCAACCCCGGGCACCCCGGCGAGAACGCGGCCCAGGTCGGCGCCCGGGCGGACCGCGTCCTGGCCCGCGTGGCCCCCGTCCTCGCCGCGGACCGCGGCGACGCCGTCCTCGTCGCGCACGGCCACTTCCTGCGCGTCCTGACCGCCCGCTACCTGCGGCTGCCGCCCGAGGACGGCCGGCTCTTCCTGCTGCGCACGGGCACCGTCAGCATGCTGTCCACCGAGCACGGGCTCCCGGTGATCTCCGGCTGGAACACCCGCCCCTGACCCGCTGTTCGGCACGATCACCGTCGAACCCGACCAGCAGGCGGGACTGCCCGTCGTCGACGGCGACGGGATGCCCCGGGCGGACCTGCGCCGGGCGGCCGCGACCCCGATGGACGCCCAGGCCCCGACCGGCCGGCTGCTCCGGTGTGCCCTGCGGTCAGGCCCTCGGCCCGGGCCGCGACAGCACCCGGGCCACGGCGGTGGCCCGCTCGCGGCGGCACCCGGGTCACCGGGGCAGCGGGCGGGAACACGTCGAGCGGGCGACGAACGCGATTCCGTCGTATTCCCGGGCCGGAACGAGCGGGGCCGCGTGGAAGCGGTGGGTCCAGCGGGGCACACCGGCGCCGAAACCGCGCTGGGCGTGCGACTGCCGCAGCCACTGCGCGGCCTGGGGCGACGGGTCGGCGGCCCGCAGGTCGACGCAGCAGTCCCCGGGAACCGCGGCCGCGAACCGGGACTCGATGAACCGCGTCCCGGCGCCGACCCGGTGCCGGACGCCGGCCCCGGGCGGCGGCGCCGCGGCGGGCCCGGGAAGAGCCCCCTTCCCGAAGAGCAGGCCGAAGGCGTAGTAGGGCGGTGTCCCGGGTCCAGAAGCCGAGCCGGCCGATGAACCGGGCGGGATCACCGGCGCTGCCGTGCACGTACGCGTCCAGGGGCGCGGGCGGCGTCGGGCACGGCGGTGCTCCCTCCGACGCCGACCCGGCGGTATTCGGCCAGTCGGCCGGCAGCCGGGCAGTCGGCCAGCCGGGCAGGCCGGCCCGTCGGCTGGTGCAATGGCCCCCAAATGGCTGACGAAATCCCGCTCCGACTGGGCCAATGGCCCAGTGCTCCGGTGCCCGTTTGAGCCGACGGGCCGGGAGGTGCTTATCTGTGTCGTATCCATGTACTTTCGGCGCCGCGCAGCGCCGGGCGGCAACGAGGCCGGCCGGGGCGCGGTGCCTTCGCCGTGCCCGCGCACCGCCCACCACCCCCGGGCCGGTCGCCGGGCCGGCGCGCACCACCTTGAGGGGGGCGGCACACCGCCGTGAAGAGGATGTTCGTGGCTCCGGATCCGGGGCTTGGGAGACTGCGGAACTCGCTGCGGGCCGTGCTCGGCGTCGGCCTCGCCGTGGCGGTGGCCGAATCGTGCGGCCTGTCCCTCACCGCGTCCATCACCGGCGGCCTGGCGGCCCTGCTGGCGCTCTTCACCGTGCTCGACGGCAGCGTGCGCGCCCAGCGCGTGACGACCGTGCTGCTGCCCGTCGCCGGGTTCCCCGTCCTGGCGCTGGCCACCACCCTGCACGGCATGCCGTACGCCCGCGACGCGGCCTTCCTCGCCGTCGTGTTCGCCGGGGTCTACGCCCGCCGCTTCGGGCCGCGCGGGCACGCCCTCGGGATCTTCGGCTTCATGATGTTCTTCGTCACGCAGTTCCTGCACGCCCTGCCGGCGCAGCTGCCCGAGCTGTACGCCGCCGTCGGCCTGGCCCTGCTCGCCTCCGCCGCGGTGCGCTTCGTGCTGTGGCCCATCGAGCGGCGCACGCCGCCCGCGCCCGCACCGCCCGCCCTGCCGGGCGCCGGCCTGGCCCGGCCGGCCACCCGGCAGGCCTTCCAGACCACCGCCGCCTGCGCCTTCGCCCTCGCCGTCGGCCAGGCGCTCTCCGAGGACCGCTGGTACTGGGCCGTCGGCACCGCCTGGTGGATCTTCGTCAACACCGCCTCCCGCGGCGAGACCCTCGTCCGCGGCTTCCGCCGGGTCCTGGGCACCGTCCTCGGCATCGCCGCCGGACTGCTGATCGCCGTACCGCTGCACGGCGCCCCCGCGCCGACCGCCGCGCTCGTCGCCGTGTGCGTCTTCGGCATCTTCTACACGGCCGCCCCCTCGTACTCCTGGATGATGTTCTTCGTCACCGTCATGGCGGGCCTGCTGTACGGGCTCCTCGGGGTCCTACACCCCGGGCTGCTGCTTCTGCGCTTCCAGGAGACCGCGGTCGGCGCGCTGGGCGCCGCGCTCGCCGTGGCCCTGGTCCTCCCGGTGACCACGCACGCCGCCAACGACGCCTGGATCCAGCGGGCCCTGTACTGCGTCCGCGCCGCCACCTCGGCCGCCTTCGACCGGCTCGCCGGCGACCCCGGGGCCGACCCCGCCCCGCACGCCGCCGAACTGGAACTGCTCCTGGGCCGTGCCCGCGCGGCCCTCGCCCCGCTCGTCCACCCGCTCAGCCCGCTGCGCGCCCGCAAGGCCCGCGCCCGGCAGGTCCTCGCGCTGCTCGACGACTGCGCCCGCGAGGTCCGCGGCCTGGTGTCCGTCGCCGCCGACCCGCAGGCCTCGCACGACGCCCGGCTGGCCGCCGCCTGCTGGCGGGTGGAGGCCGTGGTGGAGGCACTGACGGCCTCCGACGGCACGGCCGGGCCCGACCGGCCCGCCGTCCCGCGGCCCGCCCCCGCGGAGCCGGCCCTCGTACACCTGCACGGCCTGGAGCACGCCCTGGTGGCCCTCCACGCCCCGCTGCGCACGGATCCGCGGGCCCCGCTCGTCATGTCGGCCTGACCGCCGGATCGTACGCCCCGTCAGGTCCGCCCCGCAGGCCGTTCGCCGCAGGACCACCCGGTGGTGTGTTTCGGCCACTGATGCCGTCACCGGGTTGACCTGCGGCATGTACAACGGGTGATTGTTCACCGCACATTCATGCGGCACGTACAGGGTGGATCTGTCCGGACAGGGGGTAACGGCCCGGGATGGAAATACTTCGGGAACGCTCGACCGCCGACCAGGTGTGGCAAGCGGCAGAGGAGTTCGTCCTGCTCTTCCATCGGGAGAATCCGCAGGCGGGGGACCCGCGCCGACGGCTCGCCGAGGTGCGGGCCGAACTCGCGGACACCGGAACCTACCGGCACACCGCCCGGGAACTGGCCCACGGGGCCCGGGTCGCCTGGCGCAACAGCAACCGCTGCATAGGCCGGCTGTACTGGAACTCGCTGCGGGTCCGCGACCACCGCGACCTGACCGACGCCGACGCGATCGCCGCCGAATGCTTCCAGCACCTGCGCGAGGCCACCAACGGCGGCCGGGTCAGACCCACCATCACCGTCTTCGCCCCGGACGCCCCGGACCGCCCCGGTCCGGTGATCTGGAGCGAGCAGCTGATCCGGTACGCCGGCTACGGCGACCACCCGTCGATCACCGTCGGCGACGCCCGCAACGCCCCGCTCACGGGCGCCCTCCGCGCCCTCGGCTGGAGCGGCGGCGCCGGGACCCCCTTCGACCTGCTGCCGCTGGTCGTCCAGGGGGTCGACGACAAGCCCCGCTGGTTCGATACCCCCGCCGACGCCGTGACGGAGGTGCCGATCGAGCACCCGGACGACCCCGGCTGGGCGGAGTGGGGGCTGCGGTGGCACGCCGTTCCGGCCATTTCCAACATGTGCCTGGAGATCGGCGGGATCCACTACCCGGCCGCGCCGTTCAACGGCTGGTACATGGGCACCGAGATCGGCGCCCGCAACCTCGCCGACACCGACCGCTACAACCTCCTCCCCGCGGTCGGCCGCCGCCTGGGGCTCGACACCTCCAGCGACCGCTCCCTGTGGAAGGACCGCGCCCTCGTCGAGCTCAACCGGGCCGTGCTGCACTCCTACGACCGGGCGGGGGTCACCATCGCCGACCACCACAGCGAGTCCCGGCGGTTCCTCGCCCACATGGAGCGGGAGGAGCGCAAGGGACGCGAGGTGGGGGCGGACTGGTCCTGGATCGTGCCGCCGATCTCGGGCGCCGCGACCCCGGTCTTCCACCGCACGTACGAGGACCGGCCCAGCACGACGACGTACGTGCACCACGTCGGCGCCGTGGAACGCGCACAGGGCCGGGACTTGGTCTAGACCTACTGTTACCGTCGCACCGGACGGATCCGGAACGGCGGAGAGGGGCACCCGTGAGCGGCACGGACGATACGGACGGCGTGCAGGGCGTGCAGGGCGTGCAGGGCGTGCAGGGCGTGCAGGGTGTGCAGGGTGTGCAGGGCGTGCGGGGCGTGCACGACAGGCCCGGCGCCGGCGCCGGCGTCGGCGTCGGTGTACAGGGCAGGCCCGGCGCGGGGTGGTCCGGCGGTCGCGGGCTCCGGGTCCGCATCGGCTCGTTCACCTCGGGAGGCGGCCGCGGCATCACCACCGCGGCCGTCGACCCGCACACGGGGGCGCTGACCCTCCTGTCCGCGACCGACGAGCTCGCCGACCCCTCCTACCTGGCCTTCGACCACGGCACCGGTGTGCTGTACGCCGTGAGCGAGACCGAGCGGGGGACGGTCGGCGCCTTCCGGACCACCCCCGAGGGCCTCACCGCCCTCGGCCCCGCCGTCCCGGTGGACGGCTCCGGGCCCACCCACCTCAGCGTCGCCGGGCGCAGGCTGCTGACCGCCAACTACACCTCCGGCAGCGTCAGCAGCCTCCCCGTCGCCGCCGACGGCAGCCTCTCCGGACCCGCCCGGGTCCTCGCCCACCGGGGCAGCGGCCCCGACACGAGCCGCCAGGAGCGGCCGCACGCCCACCAGGTACTGCCCGACCCCGGCGGCCGCTGGGTGCTGAGCGTCGACCTCGGCACCGACTCCGTGCGCGTCTGCGGACCGGACGAGACCGCCGGGGGGCTCCGGCTGCACGCCGAGACCGTCCTGCGGCCCGGCTCGGGGCCGCGCCACCTCGCCTTCCACCCGGACGGCCGGACGGTCTACGTGCTGCACGAGCTGGAGCCGCAGCTGACCGTCTGCCGCTGGGATCCGCGCGCCGGGCGGCTGGAGCCGGTCGCCGAGGTTCCGTTCGCCCCGGAGGGCCTTCCGGAGGGCGTACGGGCCTACCCCTCGGCCGTGGTGGCCGCGTCCGACGGGTCTGCGGTCTGGGCCGCCGTCCGCGGCGCCGACACCATCGCCGCCTTCTCGCTCGCCGGCGGGGCCGGGAAGCCCCGGCCCGCCGGCAGCGTGCCCTGCGGCGGCAGCTGGCCGCGCGATCTCGCGGCCGACCCCTCGGGGCGCCGGCTGTACGCGGCCAACGAGCACTCCGGGGACGTCACCTGGTTCGACGTGGACCGGCGGACCGCCCTGCCGCGCCGGGTCGGCTCGGTGGCCGTCCCGGCGGCCGCCTGCGTGGTCTTCACCTGACCGTTACGGCGGTACGGCGGTACGGCGGTACGGCGGTGCGCCCGCGAAGGCCGGAAATACGCGAGGGCCCGCGCCCCGGAGTGCGGGGAGCGGGCCCTGGTACGGAAGGAAAGGAGCCGGATCAGTGGGCGGCGGCCGCACCCTGGCTGATCCCGAGGGCCGCGGAGTACTGGGTCACGACGAGCTTGCCCAGCGCGCCGTACGCGCCCAGCACCTCGGCGACCGCGCAGTCGGCCTCCTTGGCCGCCGTGTCCAGCAGCCCGTCGGCGGCCTCCGGGCCGATCAGGTACGGCGCCAGCGCGAGCTGCGTCGAGCCCTCGCTGCGCAGCTGCTCGGCGACCGCGGCCACCGAGCCCTCCTGGTCCAGCGCGGCGGCCTTGACCGGCACCGCGAGGCGGGCGGCCAGCAGCATGCCGGTGACCCCGGCGACCTGCACGGCCTCCTCGCCGCCGGTGGTGGCCACGATGATGCCGTCGGCGGCGGTGGTCACGGTGAACAGGCGGGCGCGGTCGGCGCGGGCCAGGCCGGCCTCCGACAGGCGCACGTGCAGGCCCTCGGCGAGCAGCGGGTGCGGGCCGAGCACCTCGGCCAGCTCCACGGCGGCCGAGGAGTCCATCACGGCCTGGCGGATCCGGCGCAGCAGGTCGGCGTCGGGGCCGGCCAGCAGCGGCACCACGACGGCGTCCGGGCCGGTCGGCTCGGGCACCTCGTGCCCGGCGGCGCGGGCGAACTCGGCGCGCGCGACGCGCTCGCCCGCGACCGCGGTCAGGACGGTCGACAGCGACGGGAACTCGGCGGCGCCGTCGGCCTCACCCTCCAGGAAGCCGATACGGGCCTCCAGGCCGGGCAGCTCGGAGCGGCCGATGCTGATGATCTCTTCCGCGAGACCCCGCGAAGCGGCCGAAGGGGCGCCGGGCACGGCGAGCACCAGCGTCGGCGCTCCCTCGGGGGCCACCGCGGGCTCGGGCCGGCGGTGGCGTCCGGTCTGGCGGGGTCGCGGCATTCGTACGGGCAGGCCATTTGCGGGCCCAGTGGGGGAGCTCATGGCGCCGCATGCTACTGGCTTATCGGAACCAGGTGTTCGGTCAGGGTCCACGAGGGCGGCATCTGTCCGTATTTATCCGATGAATGTCGTATACGGTTCAACCGAACACCAATCGGCGCACATCAGTCGGCACACGTCAACCGGCGCACATCAGCCGGCGGAGGGAAGCCGCCAGTCCACCGGCTGCGCCCCCTGCCGGGCCAGGAGGTCGTTGGCCTTGCTGAACGGCCTCGACCCGAAGAACCCGTTGTCGGCGGACATGGGAGAGGGGTGGACCGACTCCACGGCCGGCAAGTCGCCCAGCAGCGGCCGCACGTTGCGGGCGGGACGGCCCCACAGGATCGACACCAGCGGCTTGCCGCGCGCCGCCAGCGCCCGGATCGCCTGCTCGGTGACGGCCTCCCAGCCCTTGCCCTGGTGGCCGTTGGTCTTGCGCGGGGCCGTGGTGAGCGAGCGGTTCAGCAGCAGCACGCCCTGGCGGGCCCACGGGGTGAGGTCGCCGTTGGCGGGGCGAGGCACGCCGAGGTCGGCGTCCAGCTCGCGGAAGATGTTCTCCAGGCTCGGCGGCAGCGGGCGCACGTCGGGCGCCACCGAGAAGGACAGGCCCATCGCGTGCCCCGGGGTCGGGTACGGGTCCTGCCCGACGATGAGCACCTTCACCTCGTCGAAGGGCTGCTGGAACGCCCGCAGGACGTTCGCCCCGGACGGGACGTAGGTTCTGCCGGCTGCGATCTCTGCGCGCAGGAAGTCGCCCATCGCGGCGATCTGCGCCGCCACCGGCTCCAGAGCACGGGCCCAGCCCGGCTCGACGATTTCGTTCAACGGTCGTGCTGCCACAGCGAGTCACTCTACTGGCCGAATCGTCGACCCGGCACCGCCGTCCCGGCGGCACCCCGCCGCGTCCCGTCTCAACTGCTCGTGCTGACGCGGCCGTCCAGCACCGCCGCCCGTACGCACAGTACGTCCGGCAGGTGTTCGGCGAGGAGGTTCCAGCTCTCCCCGTCGTCGTCGCTGGCGTACAGCTCGCCGTTGCGGTTGCCGAAGTAGATGCCGGCCGGGTCGGCGTCGTCCGTGCACAGGGCGTCGCGCAGCACCGTGCCGTAGTGGTCCCCGTCGGGGAGCCCGCGGGTGAGCGGCTCCCAGGTGGCGCCCGCGTCCCGGGTGCGGAAGACGCGGCAGCGGTGCTCGGCGGGGACCCGGTCGGAGTCGGCGTTGAGCGGGAAGACGTACGCGGTCCCGGGGCGGTGCGGGTGCGCGGCGACGGCGAAGCCGAAGTCGGAGGGCAGGCCGCCGCCGATGTCGGTCCACTGCCCGCCCGCGTCGTCGCTGCGGTACACGCCCCAGTGGTTCTGCAGGTACAGCCGGCTCCGGTCGCCGGCGTCCTGGACGACCTTGTGGACGCACTGGCCGAATTCCGGATGCCGGTCCGGTAGGAACACCGCCGAGACGCCCCGGTTGGACGGGGCCCAGCTGGCGCCGCCGTCCAGGGTGCGGAACACGCCCGCGGTGGACACCGCCACCGTCACCGCGTCCGGGTCCGCCGGGTCGGTCAGGACGGTGTGCAGCCCCTCGCCGCCGCCGCCCGGCACCCAGCTCGTGCGGGTCGGGTGCTCCCACAGCGCGCGGACCAGCTCGAAGGACCTGCCGCGGTCCGTCGAGCGGAACAGGGCGGCGGGCTCGGTGCCCGCGTACACCACGTCCGGCGCCTCGGGCCCGGCCGGGTGCAGCTGCCAGACCCGCTCCAGCGAGGCCCCGGTGTCCTGCGGGAACCGGACGGCGGGCGCGGCCGGCTCCTGCCAGCTCGCCCCCAGGTCGTCGGAGGTGAACACGGACGGCCCCCAGTGCGAGCTGTCCCCGGCGACGAGCAGCCGGGGCGCCGGCCCGCGCCGGTCGATCGCGGCCGCGTACACCGCCTGCGCGTTGAAATGCGGCCCGTCGAACCGCCACGGACCGTCGGCACCGGCCTCCCTGCGGCCGATGAAGAGCCCCTTGCGCGTCCCCGCGAGGAGCAGCACCTCTGCCATCGCCGACACCTCCGACTTCTCCGACCCCGCCGACCGCCGTCCCGGTCGTCGTGCGAGCGTCTTCCGGCCAGTCTGCACCCGCCCGCCGCCAACGGCCCGGCAGCCGCACCGCGGCCCTGTCCGGCTGATCGGCATCGACCGGCCGGTGCGTGAAAGTGTGGCTACTTGATCGTAGGAGGGCGAAAGGGGTTGACTTCCAGCCTCAGCCACTGCTCGCGAGAGGCACTACGTGGTCACAGAGCACCTATCCCCGCTCGACCTCGCCTTCTGGCGGATCGAGTCCGCCGACCACCCCATGCATCTCGGCGCCCTCGCGGTCTTCGAGGCCGCCGCCCAGGACCCCGGGCCCGCCTCCCGCCCCCGCTCCGGCTCCGGCCGGGGCGCGGACTCCGGCCCCGGCCCCGGGGAGGACCCCGAATCCGACGCGGCGGCCCGAGCCGCCGCACTTCTCGCCACCCGCTGCACGCGCGTGCCCCGCCTGCGCCGCCGGATCCACGACGTCCTGCTGCCGGTCGGGTCGGCCGCCTGGGCACCCGACGCGGACTTCGACCCGGCCCGGCACGTGTTCCTCGTCCGCACCCCGGACCCGCGGGCCGCGGCCGGCCCGCTGATGGCCCGGCCGCTCGACCGGAGCCGGCCGCCCTGGGAGGCCCACGTCCTGGCCGGCCCCGACCCGCGCTCCTTCGCCGTCCTGTTCAAGTTCCACCACGCCCTCGCCGACGGGCTGGCCGCCCTCGCCCTCGCGGCCACCCTCTTCGACGAGGGCCCGACCGTACGCGGGCCCGCGCGACCGCAGCCCGAACCCGCGGCCCACGTCCCCGCCCTGCGCGAACTCCCCGGCCTCCTCGCCACCCGCATCCAGGGCGTCGGGCAGGCCCTGGAGATCGGCGCGGCGATGGCCCGCTCCGGCCTGCCCCTCCCCGTCCCGGCCGCCCTGACCGCGGGCGCCGGCGGGACCGGCACCCGCGCCGTCGCCGGCCTCGCCCTCGCCCTGGACGACGTCAACCGCATCCGCAAGGTCGCCGGCGGCACCGTCAACGACGTGCTGATCACCCTGGTCGCGGGGGGCCTGCGGCGCTGGCTCGCCGGCCGCGGCGACACCGTGCCCGAGGGGCCCGGCCCGCGCGCCCTGATACCGGTATCCCGCCGCAGGCCCGGCGCCGGCGCACGGTACGGCAACCGGCTCTCCGGCTACCTGCTGCGGCTCCCGATCGAGGAGCCGGACCCGCTGCGCCGACTGGAGCGGGTGCGGACCGGGATGGACCGCAACAAGGAGGCCGGGCCCGCGCGGGGCGCCGGGGCCGTCGCCCTGCTCGCCGACCACGTGCACCCGCTCGGCCACCGCCTGGGCGGTCCGCTGGTCGCCCAGGCGGCCCGGCTGCTGTTCGACATCCTGGTCACCAGCGTCCCGCTGCCCGGCTTCACCTTCACCCTCGGCGGCAGCCGGGTCCGGGAGGTCTACCCGCTGGCCCCGCTGGCCCGCGGACACGCCCTCGCCGTCGCCGTGTCCACCTACAAGGACACGGTCCACTACGGGCTGGTCGCCGACGCGGCCGCCGTACCGGACCTGGCCGCCCTCGCGGAGGCCCTGCGGGAGGAGCTCGACGCGCTGGTCCGGGAGGTCTCGTAGCCGACCTCCCCGGGCCCGGCCGGTCCCGGCCCCGGCAGCCCGCCACGGGTTCGGGCACCCTGCCGCGCCCCCAAGCGCGGGAGGGGCTGGGGCCGGCGCATTGCCTGCGGGCCCGTTGTGGCTGGTCGCGCAATTCCCCGCGCCCCTTCGGGGTACTGCCCGCACCGCAGCCGGCTTCGCGACGCGGGAACGCCCGCTCCGGCACACCGCCCTCCGCACGCGGGTCACCGGGTGGGCCCTCGCGCACCCGCTGCGGGAGGGCGGTTGTGCGGGTGGCGGGCGCAGGGTGGTCGGGTCAGGCGGTGGTGCTCGCGGCGGCGCCGGCCGCGCCCAGCAGGCCGGCCCAGTCCGGGATCTTCACCGAGTGCCGGCCCAGCGAGTGCCCCAGCCGGGCCTCGGCCGCCTCGATCGCCAGCCACCCCGGCCACTCCACCGGACGCAGCCCTGCCGCGCGGAGTGCCTCCAGCGGGTCGTCGGGGAGGTCCCGCCGGGCCAGCGCCCCCGCGTCCTGGAGCAGGGAGGAGGCCGTCTCCTTCGCACAGGGCCGG
Organism: Streptomyces sp. NPDC090445; assembly: GCF_044769385.1. Classification (NCBI taxonomy): domain Bacteria; kingdom Bacillati; phylum Actinomycetota; class Actinomycetes; order Kitasatosporales; family Streptomycetaceae; genus Streptomyces; species Streptomyces sp. NPDC090445. The sequence continues at coordinate 263,779 of NZ_JBIVXV010000003.1, forward strand.
TTGGTGCCGATCACCCCGGTGGGGCCGCGCTTGATCCAGCCGGCCACGTACTCGCCGACCGAGGCCCGGCCGGCGCGCACCACCCGGCCCGCCGCGTGGGGGACGGTGGCGGTGGCCGGGTCGAAGGGCAGGCCGGGCAGCGGAACGCCCTGGTAGCCCACCGAGCGCAGCACCAGCTGCGCCTCCACGTCCTCGTACGTGCCGGTTCCGGTCACCCCGCCGCGGCCGTCCGGGGCGGTCCGCTCGAAGCGCACCGCGGTGACGCGGCCGCCGGGGCCGCCGAGCACCTCGACCGGGCGCAGGTGGAACCGGAGCGCGATCCGCCGTTCCGCGTCGCCGACGGGACCGGGGGCCTGCTCCGCCCAGCCCCGCAGCACCTCCAGGTTGCGCCGGGCCACCGCGGGCAGTGCGGCGGCTGCCGCCGGGCCGCCCGCGTACGCGGGGTCGATCGCCAGCTCGGCCGGGTCCACCCGGACGGCCACGCCGGGCAGCGTGCCCAGCTCCCGCAGCTCCTTGGTGGTGAACTTGCCCTGCGAGGGGCCGCGCCGGGCCACCATCGACACCGAGCGCACCCCGCTGTCCGCGAGGACGCCGAGCGCGGGCTGCGGCATGTCGGTGGGCGCGAGCTCCGGTTCGCCGCGGGCCAGCATCCGCGTCACGTCCACGGCCACGTTGCCCGCCCCGACGACCACCGCCGAGCGGACCCCGGACAGGTCGAAGCCCTCGCCCGCCGCGTCCGGGTGCCCGCTGTACCAGGCCACGAACGCCGTCGCGGAGCGCACCCCGGCCAGCTCCTCGCCGGGGATGCCGAGGAGCCGGTCGCGTGCGGCGCCCACGCAGTACACCACCGCGTGGTACAGCTCCAGCATCCGCCCGGTGGGCAGCCGCTCCCCGCCGACCTCGACGTTGCCGAGGAAGCGGATCCGCTCGTCCTCCAGGACGGTGCGCAGGTTCCCTTGCAGCGATTTGATCTTCTCGTGGTCGGGGGCCACCCCGTACCGCACGAGGCCGTACGGGGCCGGCAGCCGGTCCAGGACGTCGACGCGCACGCCCGGCACCTCGCACTGCTGGATCAGGGTCTGGGCGGCGTAGACCCCGCTGGGGCCCGAACCGACAACGGCGACACGAAGCACGGCGGAACTCCTCCCGCGGGGACTCCAGCATGGCACCGGGCGGGGCGGGCGTCAGCCCATGGCGCGCATTCGGTGGATCTCGGCGCTCTGGGTGGCCACGACCTCGTTGGCCATTTCCTCCACGGCCGCGTTGTTGCCGCTGGCCAGGGCCTCGCCGGCCATCTTGAGGGCGCCTTCGTGGTGGGCGGTCATCAGGGTGAGGAAGAGCCGGTCGAAGTCGGCGCCCCGGGCGCCGGCCAGGTCCTTCATCTGCTGCTCGGTCGCCATGCCGGGCATGGCTCCGTGGCCGTTCCCGTGGCCGCCGCCGCTCCCGTGGCCGCCGCCATTGCCGTCGTCGCTGCCGCTGCCGCCGCCGTGGCCGCCCGCGGTCGTGCTCGCGGCGGGCGCCGGGTGCCGGGCCAGCCAGGCCTGCATGACGGCGATCTCGGGCTGCTGGGCGGCCGCGATGCGTTCGGCGAGCCGTCTGACCCCGTCGGCGGAGGCGCGGGCCGGGGCGAGGGCGGTCATGTCGAGGGCCTGCCGGTGGTGTTCGACCATGCGCTGGACGTAGGAGCGGTCGGCCGTGTTGGGGCTGTCGTCGGGCCGGCTCCGGGCTGCTTCGCCGGGGGAGAGGGTGCGGGCCTTCTCGCCCGGCCGGCCGGGGGCGATGACCGGGGGGCCGTCGGCCCGGTCGTCGCCGTCGGGGCCGCCCCGGCAGCCGGCGAGGGCGAGGAGGACTCCTGCGGCGGCGACCGCCCGGATGATTCGACCGGGTAACCCCTTTGCCATGTCCATGGTAAGGAACATACTGCGTGGGTCCTCATTCCGTTCCCACCCGGAGCGGAATCGACCGGACCTCATGGGAGGCCACAGTGACCTCGCAACACACCAGCGGGCTGCCCCGCAGATGGCGCGCCGGCCGGCGGGCACCGGGGGTGCTCGCCGTCGCGGCCGGACTGCTCGCGACATTCCTGTCCGCCGGGCCCGCGTCCGCCACCCCCGACCCCGGCGAGTTACTCCCCGGGGGCGACTTCCCGCGCAGCTCGTCCCCCGCCGCCGGACGCGAACCGGCCCCCGGCGAGATCCCGGGCCAGGACCAGGTCGTCCACAGCGGCAACATCAAGCCGCTGACCAACATCCCCAGTTCGTTCCCGGACGCCGTCAACTCCGACCTGGCCTTCCAGGGCCGGTACGCCTACGCCGGCAACTACAACGGCTTCACGGTCTACGACATCGCCGACCCCAAGGCGCCGAAGACCGTCAGCACGGTGCTCTGCCCCGGCGGCCAGAACGACATCTCGGTCCACGGCGACCTGCTCTTCCTCTCCACCGACTCCTCCCGCAGTGACGACTCCTGCACCAGCGTGTCGCAGCCCGCCACGGAGAAGTCCTCCTGGGAGGGCATCAAGATCTTCGACATCAAGGACAAGAAGCACCCGAAGTACATCAAGTCCGTCGAGACCGCCTGCGGTTCGCACACCCACTCCCTGGTGCCGAGCGGCCCGGACATCTACGTCTACGTCGCCTCGTACTCGCCGAACGAGGCCTTCCCGGACTGCCGGCCGCCGCACGACGGCATCTCCGTGATCAAGGTCCCGCGCAAGGCCCCGACCCAGGCGGCCGTCGTCTCCTTCCCCGTCCTCTTCCCGGACGGCGGCAACCCGGGCGCGCCCACCAACCCCGGCGTCTCCAAGACCACGGGCTGCCACGACATCACCGTGCTGCCCTCGAAGAAGCTGGCCGCCGGCGCCTGCATGGGCGACGGCATCCTCTTCGACATCGCCGACCCCGAGCGGCCGCGGGTCATCGACCGGGTGCAGGACAACGTGAACTTCGCGTTCTGGCACTCGGCGACCTTCAACCAGAGGGCCGACAAGGTGGTGTTCACCGACGAGCTCGGCGGCGGCGGAGGCGCCACCTGCAACGAGGCCACCGGCCCCCAGCGCGGAGCCGACGGCATCTACGACATCACCGGCAGCGGCGACCAGCGCAAGCTCGTCTTCCGCAGCTACTTCAAGATCCCGCGCCACCAGTCCGACACCGAGAACTGCGTCGCCCACAACGGCTCCCTGGTCCCGGCCCTCGGCCGCGACATCATGGTCCAGGCCTGGTACCAGGGCGGCGTCTCCGTCTGGGACTTCACCGACTCGGCCCGGCCCAAGGAGATCGGCTACTTCGAACGCGGCCCGCTCGCCCCCGGCTCCCTGTCGATCGGCGGCTCCTGGTCCGCGTACTACTACAACGGCCACATCTACTCGAACGACATCACCAAGGGCCTCGACGTGCTCCGGATCGACGACTGGCGCACCGAGAGCGCGAAATGGGTACGGCTGGACCGGCTCAACGTCCAGACGCAGCCCGAGTACCGCTGACGCCAACCGGTGGACACCGGGGCGGGTCGAAGGGCCCGCCCCGGTGGCCTGCGGGCAGGATGCGCCCATGGCATCCAGCACCGAGGTCCCCGGAAGGGCGGCGAAGCCGGGAGTCCTGCTGCTGACCTTCGCCTCCGGGCAGTTTCTGATGGCGCTGGACAGCTCGGTCATGAACGTCTCGATCGCGTCGGTGGCTGAGGACGTGGGCACCACCGTGACCGGGATCCAGGGGGCGATCACCGCCTACACCCTGGTCATGGCCATGTGCATGATCCCCGGCGGCAAGATCGGCGTGCTCATCGGCCGCAAGCGGGCCTTCATGACCGGCTGCGCCATCTACGGCTGCGGATCCCTGACGACGTCGCTCGCACCCAACATCACCGTGCTCCTGCTGGGCTGGTCGCTCCTCGAAGGCATCGGAGCCGCGCTGATCCTGCCCGCGATCGTCGCACTGGTCGCGGGCAACTTCGCCCCCGAGCGCCGCCCCGCCGCCTACGGGCTCGTCGCCGCCGCCGGCGCCATCGCGATCGCCGTCGGACCGCTCATCGGCGGACTTGCGACCACGTACTTCTCCTGGCGCTGGGTCTTCGCCGGCGAGGTCGTCCTCGTGATCGTCATCCTCGTCTTCGCCCGCCGCTTCGCCGACGCCCCGCCCGAGGCCCGCTCCCGGATCGACCTCATCGGCGCCCTCCTGTCCGCGCTCGGCCTCGGCGCCTTCGTCTACGGCGTCCTGCGGTCCAGCGCATGGGGCTGGTTCGCCCCCAAGCCCGACGCGCCCTCCTGGCTCGGCATCTCCCTCGCCGCCTGGCTCATGCTGGCCGGCCTGCTGCTCGTCCGGCTCTTCCTCCACTGGGAAGCCCGCGTCGCCGAACACGGCCGGGACCCGCTCCTCAACCCCGACCTGCTGGAGAACCGGCAGCTCACCGGGGGCCTGACGATGTTCTTCTTCCAGTACTTCATCCAGATGGGCGTGTTCTTCGTCGTACCGCTCTACCTGTCCGTCGCCCTCGGCCTGTCCGCCCTCGCGACCGGCGTGCGGCTCCTGCCGCTCTCGCTGTCCCTGCTCGCCGCGGCGGCCCTGATCCCCCGGCTGCTCCCGCGGGTCTCGCCGCGGCGCGTGGTCAGCCTGGGACTCCTGGCCCTGCTGGCCGGCGCGGTGGTGCTCCTCTTCGCGCTCGACGAGGACGCGGGCGCGGAGGTGGTGACCGTGCCGCTGCTGCTGATCGGGCTCGGAGTGGGGGCGCTCGCGTCCCAGCTCGGCGCGATCACCGTCTCCGCCGTGCCGGACGAGCAGAGCGCCGAGGTCGGCGGGGTGCAGAACGCCGTCACCAACCTCGGCTCCTCGCTCGGCACGGCGCTCGCCGGAGCGATCATGATCGCCGCACTCACGACCTCGTTCCTCACCGCCATCCAGGAGAACCCGGCGGTCCCGGACCAGGTCGCGGCCCAGGCGGTCGTCCAGCTCGACAGCGGTGCGCCCTTCCTGTCCGACGCCCAGTTGGAGAGCGCCCTGGCCGAAGCCGGCACCAGCCCCGAGGTCGCCCGGGCCGCCATGGACGCGAACACCGCCGCCCGGCTCGACGGACTGCGGGCCGCGCTCGCCGTCCTCGGCCTCACGACCGTCCTCGCCCTCTTCTTCACCCCGCGGATCCCCACCCGCCGGCCCGGCACCCCGGCCCCGGCTCAGCAGTAGCCGGGCGGAAGCGGACGCGCCCGCCCGGGCGGCGGGCTCACGCCTGCACGAGGCGGACTGCGCCCTCCGGCGGGCCGCCCTCCGGCGGGACGCCCAGCTCCCAGTCCAGCCCGTACCGCTGGAACAGCTCGGCCCGCAGCCGCGCCGACGGCATCGGCGCACCCGGCAGCAGGACCGCCACCACCGCACCCATCAGCAGCGCCCGCAGCAGCGGGTAGTCGGTGTCCACGTCCGCCGAGCCGTACCGCACCACGGTGTCCCGCAGGAGCGCCGCGAGCCGCTGCTGGTCCGGACACTGCACGAACCCCTCGGCCTGCAGGATGCCCGCCATGTGCGTCCGCATCAGCAGCGGCTCGTCCCGCGCCAGCCCCAGCACCGCGTCGATGGCGCGGGCGAGCCGCTCGCGGCCGTCGGCGGTGCGCGGCTCCCGCTCCAGGGCGGCCTCCAGGGTGAGGTGCATCAGCCGGTGCACCGCCGACTGCAGCAGCTGCCGCTTGCCGGGAAAGTAGTAGGAGACCAGGCCGCGGGCCGTGCCCGCGCGGTCGGCGATGTCGCCGAGGGTCGTGGCCTCGTACCCGCGCTCGGCCACGAGTTCGACCGTGGCCTGGAGCAGCCGCTCCCGGGAACGTCTCCGCAATTCTTCATTGACCGATGCGCTGCGCGGGGACATGCTTACTCCTGCGTTGACTGGCTTCCAGCCAATATACTCAGCGCGCCGGGAACGCTGCTCTGCGCGACGCGGGGGATCGCGCAGGGCAGTCACGCCCGCATCTCAGCGCGCGGCGGCTTTCGGCCGATTCCGCCGCCCCGGCCAGAGGATCGCCGCAGCCGCCAGGGCCACGCCCAGCAGCCAGCCCGCCAGCACGTCGGACGGCCAGTGCACACCCAGGTAGACCCGGGTGAAGCCGACCCCGAGCACCGAGACGGCGGCCAGCACCCACGCCCCCCGCGCCCACGCCTTCGGAGCGGACGGGGGCAGCAGCCACAGCAGCATCCCGCACACCGCGGCCGCCGTCATGGCGTGCCCGGAGGGGAAGGCCGCGAAGTGCGCCGCGTCCACCGGGTCCGGCCACAGCGGCCGGTCCCGGCCCACGACCGCCTTCATCCCCTGCGACACCACCGCGGCGGCCACCGCGACCGCCGCGACCCGCACGGCGCGCTCCCGGTCGCCCCCGCGCCACAGCCATACGCAGGCCGCCGCCGCCAGGAGACGCATCGTCCAGGGGTCCCACACCCAGTCGCTGAGCACCCGCATGAGCTGCGTGGTGCCGGGGCTGGTGACGGCGCTCGCGTGCAGGTCCCGCGCGACCAGTGCGTCCAGGCGCAGGAGCGGCTGCCACCGGGCCGCGACCAGCAACGTCAGCAGGGCCGCGAGCACGGCGCAGCCGATTCCGACCTGCCACACACGACCGCTCCGCATGCGGAAGATCCTTGCACCCTCCCGGTATACGACAGGCGCCGGGCACCGCAGGCGCGCCCCGGGCCGCCCCGTCGCCGTGCCCTTACCGTGCCCCGGCCCGCGTTCAGGCGAGCGCGCTCAGCCCGGGTACGAACGCCACCAGCAGCGGCACCGCCGGCACCAGCGTGGCCAGCGCCGTCAGCCGCAGCCGGCGGCCCGGCGACATCCGGGGCGGCGCCGTCAGCAGCCGCCGCACCCGCTCCGGGACGTGCGGCTCCGGTGCGGGGGAGGGGCCGAAGACCCCCCGGTCCTCGTTGAGCCCGACCAGCGCGAGGGCGATCGTCAGCCGCCCGTAGCGGCGCGAGGCCACGTCGTCCGCGGCCAGTTCGACGAGCCGGACGATCTCCGCCTCGAACGCCGCGAACACCGGCACCTGGGGGAACCCCCCGGCCAGCGCCCGCGAGCAGTGCAGCAGCCAGTCGTGGCGGGCCGCCGCGTGCCCCTGCTCGTGCGCCAGCACGGCGTCCAGCTGGCTGCCCTTCAGCCGCCCGAGCGCAGCCGTGGTCACCACCAGCTGCGGCGCCGCACCCGGCAGCCACCACGCCTCGGGCCGCGGCCCCTCCAGGACGACGAGCCGCGCCCCGGCCGGATCCTCCCCGGGCAGCAGGGGTGCCCGCACCAGCAGTTCGGCGCCCCGCGCCCGCCGTCCGGCCCGGGCCCGCAGCACCTCGCGGGCCAGCCGGAGCCCGGTCCACAGCCCGCCGCCCGCCAGCAGCAGCGCGGTGCCGACGGCCCACGGGCCGCCCGCCGGGCCCAGGGCGTACGCGTCGACCACCCCGTGCGGGGCGGCCGCGAAGAGCCGGCCCCGTACGGCGTGCCAGGCGGCGGCCGCACTGAGCAGCATCGACAGGGCGAAACACAGCAGGACCGCACCCACCGCGCACTGCCACACCCACAATGCGACGACGGGCTCACGCTCGGGCCATTCGGCCCTGGCCAGCAGCCGGGGGGCGAGCACCGCGGTCACGGCGCCGAGCAACAGGAGAACGGCGGGGACCATCATGTCCGCCAGCCTATGAGCGTCGGACTACCTGCCGGTACGGACGCGGGCCATTGGTGACGCAGGACACGCTTCCCGGCGCCGCCCAGGACGCCGACCGACCCTCCCGGAGCCTTCCGACGACCGGTCACATTCCGAGCAGCATCGCCAACATCCCGATCCCCATGGCGAGTCGGCACGCCCGCGCCAGCTCCGCCGACCCCGCCGCCAACGCGTCCGCGCCCGCTGCCGCGGCCCCGCCCGCGGCGCCACCCGCTCCGCCGGCCTGTGGAGCCGCCACCAGCCGCGCCCCGCCCAGCAGGACGTACCCCGCGAAGTAGACGAGGAGCGCCGCGGTGACGAGCGGCCGGCCCGCCCAGGCCCCCACCCCCACCCCCGCCCCCGCCTCCGTCCCGGCCCCGTGGTCCGAGGCCATCGTCAGCGCCATGTACGCCATCGCCAGCGAGCCGACCAGGTGGTGCGCGTGGTGCAGCCCGTCCCGCAGCAGCCACAGCGCGTGCAGCGCGGCCCCGCAGAAGACCGCCAGCAGCACCTGCGGCCCCCACGGCCCGATGCCCGGCGGCGCGGCCATCACCGCCGTCCCGAGGCCCATCAGCGCCTCGCCCGCCGCCGCGCCGCGCGCCCGCCGGCCCGCTCTGCGCGCGCGCCCCAGGCAGTACGCGCCGCTCACCGCGCACAGCACGACGAGCAGCCAGCCGGGGACGGCGGCGGGAGCGGACCATGAGGACATCGCGGGACCGTGCACGGCGGGAACCCCCCGGTTCGACGGCGTCACGGTGAACAGATGCCCCGGCCCACGGGCCCGCACGCGGCGGCGCGTTAGGCTGTCCGTGCAGCACCGGGCATGTCATATGCCGCTGAGCACACAGCAGAACGGAGCCCCGATGTCGACCGTCGCCCAGCCCGCCGCACTCGAATTCCGCAATGCCGTCGAGGCGGACGTGCCGGCCCTCGTGGAGCTCGTCGAGTCGGCGTACCGCGGGGACGCCAGCCGGGCCGGCTGGACCACGGAGGCCGACTTCCTGGAGGGGCAGCGCACCGACCCGGAGGGGGTGCGCGCCGTCATCCGGACCCCCGACAGCGTCCTGCTCGTCGTCGAGCGTGCGGGCGAGCTCGTCGCCTGCTGCCAGCTCGAACACCGCGGCGACCACGCGTACTTCGGCATGTTCGCCGTCCGCCCCGGGCTGCAGGGCGCCGGCCTCGGCAAGGAGGTCCTCGCCGAGGCGGAGCGCCGGGCCCGGGAGGCGTGGGGCGTCCGGGAGATGCGGATGACGGTGGTGCACGTCCGGGAGGAGCTCATCGCCTACTACGAGCGCCGCGGCTACCGCCGCACCGGCGAGCTGAGCCCCTTCCCCTACGGCGACGAGCGCTTCGGCGTCCCGCTCCGCGACGACCTGGCCTTCGAACTCCTGGTCAAGGCGCTGTAGGAGCGGTCCGCCCTCGGTGTCGCCCCGGCCGTTGCCGGACCGGGCCCGGTCCGGCCGTCAGGCCGTGAACCGGCCCGTGCTGCGGATCTCGGGGAAGTCGGTGGCCACCCCGTCCAGTTCGAGCGCCCGCGCGAGCCGCAGGTGCTCCAGGGTGTTGGCCGTCCAGCCCGTCACCGGCAGCCCCGCGCGGTGCGCGGCCTCCACCGTCTCCAGGGTGAGCCGCCGCAGGTCCAGGGCGAGCGCCCGCACCCCCGCGGCCAGCGCCCGGTCCACGATGTCCGCGGCCGCGCCCCCGCGCAGGTCGGAGCGGAGGACGGTCCGCACGCCCGGGGCCAGCCGGGCCGCCTCGGCGAGCACGGCGTCGTGGGACGAGGCCACCTCCACCCGCGCGGTCAGGTCGCGGCCCACCACCAGCTCCGCCAGCGCCGCCGCCGCGGGCCGGTCCTGCACCGACACCTGCAGCCGGGTCCGTACGGCGTCCAGGACCTCCTCGAAGACCGGGACGCGCTCGCCCTGCCCGGCGTCCAGCCCGCGCAGCTCGTCCAAGGTCAGATCGGCGACGGCGCCCGAGCCGTCGGTGGTCCGGTCGACCTCGGCGTCGTGCAGGACGACGAGCACACCGTCCTTGCTCAGGCGCAGGTCCAGTGCGATGGCGTCCATGCCGGTGCGTTCCGCGCGGACGAACGACCGCAAGGTGTTCTCCGGCTCGACACCCATGACCCCGCGATGACCGATGGTGAGGAAAGTCAAGGTTCTCTCGCTTCCGTCGACGGCGGCTCCCCGGCGCGGTCGCGGCGTCCCTGGCCCGGCCGCGCGCGGTGAGGACGCATGCTAGTGCGCCCCGGTCGCGATGAGACCGCCCGTGCAGCGGCCCGGATCCGCCCGGTGGCCGGTTCCCGCCGGGGCCCGCGCCCCGCTGCCCGGCGTGCGGCCCCGTGCCGCCTCACCCGTGCGTGGGCGTGCCTCCAGGGCCTTGACAAGACGGCGATGCGCTCGCCCGAACGGTGGACGGCGGGAAGAATTGCGGTCTCGATAGGGGTACAGCCGCATAATTTCCTGGGCAACCCCTTGAGCGGGACACCCTCACATGCATACGCTGTCATTACGTGAGGTTCTCCTGTGGAGGAAGTGACATGACGGAAACTCTTGTGCCGGGTACCGGCGGGGCCGCGATAACCGCCGATGCGCGGGTGGTCGACCACCCGGCGTGGCCCGAGCTCAAGGCCGCCGTGGAGGAGATCCGCCCCTGGCAGTCCAAGGACGGTTCGATCGACTTCGAGGCCGAGGGCGCGCCCGCCCCCGAGCAGGTCGAGGCCGCCGTCGAGCGCGTGGCCGCAGCGGTCGAGCAGCTCTCGCCGCTCCTGCCGCACGCCACCGACTACCACAAGGCGCTCGTCGCCGACCTGCGCAAGTGGGTCGCCGAGGGCTTCCGCGTGCCGGACTTCCTCGACTCGCTGATGGCCTTCCACCCGGCCGCCGAGCGCGCCGACGGCCTCCAGCACCTCGTCGTCTTCCCCATGTACACGCAGAACGGCAACCTGGACCGCAACTTCGAGGCCGTCGTCCTGAAGATGGTGTGGCCCGAGTGGCTCTCCGAGCTGGAGCGCACCCGGTACGACAACCCGCTGTTCCTCGGCATCACCTTCGAGGACTTCACCCCGGGCTACGACACCCATTCCGCCGTGCTCTTCCCGGAGACCATCGCCGTCCGCGAGGCCCCCGAGCGCTTCACCTGGGGCGGCATCTTCTGCGACCGCGAGGCCGCCCGCTACCGCAAGGTCACCGAGGCCGCCGTCGACATCCTCGGCCTTGAGCTGCCCGAGGACATCGCCCGCATGGTCGAGGACCAGGAGCGCTGCGAGAAGGCCTTCGTCCTGTGGGACATGGTCCACGACCGCACCCACAGCCACGGCGACCTGCCGTTCGACCCCTTCATGATCAAGCAGCGCCAGCCGTTCTGGATGTACGGCCTGGAGGAGCTGCGCTGCGACCTCACCGCCTTCAAGGAGGCCGTGAAGCTGGAGTCGGAGGGCAACGAGCACGGCCGTGACGTGCAGTACGCCGTCCTCTTCGACCGGATGTTCCGCTTCCCGGTGTCCGGCGACCGCAACCGCAACTACGACGGCCTCGGCGGCCAGCTCCTCTTCGCGTACCTCCACAAGCACGACGTCGTGCGCTGGACGGACAACAAGCTGAAGATCGACTGGATGCGCGCCCCGCAGGTCACCAACCAGCTGTGCGCCGAGATCGAGAAGCTGTACCGCGACGGCATCGACCGCCCGAAGCTCGTGCACTGGTTCAAGGCCTACGAGCTGGTCTCCACCTACCTCGCCCCGCACCCGGGCTCCACGTGGGCGAAGGGCCCCGACGCCCTGGACCTGACGCAGCCGCCGCGCAAGCTCGTGGACGACGTGCTTCCGGACGAGTTTCCGCTCAGCATGTTCTTTGAGGCGCTCGCCAAGAAGCTCAAGACCGTGATCGCCTCGACCAAGGGCATCACCGCCCTGAACTCCGACACGGCCGAGCGGGCCGCCGCGTGAGCACTCGCCCACTGGAGGCTGCACAGATGAACAGCGGAAACGAGACCGGGAACACGGGCAGCCTGAAGGGCGCCGTCGTCGCCGTGGCCGGCGCCGGCGGCCCCGCCGGGCGGGCGGCCCTGCTCCGCCTCGCCGAGGCCGGTGCCGTGGTCGTGGCGTCCGACGCCGACCCGGCGCGCCTGGCCGAGGCCGTGGACGCGGCGCGCTACGCCCACGGCGGCGCCACCGTCACCGGTGACACCGTGGACCTGCTCGACCTCGACGCGACCAAGGAATGGGCCGCGCGGACCGAGAAGGAGTTCGGCCGCGTGGACGGCCTCGTCCACCTCGTCGGCGGCTGGCGCGGCAGCACCTCGTTCACGGAGACCGACCTGGGCGACTGGGACTTCCTGGAGAAGCTCCTGATCCGCACCGTCCAGCACACGTCGATCGCCTTCCACGACGGCCTGCTGCGCAGCGACCGGGGCCGCTACGTCCTGGTCAGCCAGTCCGGCGCGCACAAGCCCGTCGCGAACAACGCCGCGTACAACGCCGGCAAGGCGGCCGCCGAGGCGTGGACGCTCGCCATGGCCGACTCCTTCCGCAAGGCGGGGGGCGAGGAGGGCCCGGGCGCCGCAGCTGCGATCCTGGTGATCAAGGCACTGGTGCACGACGCGATGCGCGCGGAGCGCCCCAATGCGAAGTTCGCGGGCTTCACCGACGTCAAGGAGCTGGCCGAGGCCATCGCCGGCGTGTGGGAGCGGCCCGCCATCGATGTGAACGGACAGCGTCTGTGGCTCACTCCGCAACCGTGAAGACCGATGCCCGCCGCCACCACGATCCGGCGGTACGCGGTTTCGCGAGCGACAACTACGCAGGGGTCCACCCGGAGATCCTGGAGGCCCTTGCCCTGGCCAACGGCGGCCACCAGGTCGCCTACGGCGAGGACGAGTACACCGAGCACCTGCAGAGGATCATCCGCAGCCACTTCGGTCCGTACGCGGAGGCCTTCCCGGTCTTCAACGGCACCGGCGCGAACGTCACGGCCCTCCAGGCCATGACCGACCGCTGGGGCGCCGTGATCTGCGCCAAGACCGCCCACATCAACGTGGACGAGGGCGGCGCACCGGAGCGGATGGCCGGCCTCAAGCTGCTGGCCGTCCCCACCCCGGACGGCAAGCTCACCCCCGAGCTCATCGACCAGGAGGCCTGGGGCTTCGAGGACGAGCACCGGGCGATGCCGCAGGTCGTGTCGATCACCCAGAACACCGAGCTGGGCACGGTCTACACCCCGGACGAGATCCGGGCGATCTGCGAGCACGCCCACGGGCTCGGCATGAAGGTCCACCTCGACGGCGCCCGCATAGCCAACGCCGCGGCCTCCCTCGACGTGCCGATGCGCACGTTCACCAACGCGGTGGGCGTCGACGTGCTCTCGTACGGCGGCACCAAGAACGGCATGATGTTCGGCGAGGCCGTGGTCGTGGTCAACCCGGACGCGGTCCGGCAGATGAAGCACATCCGCAAGATGTCGATGCAGCTCGCGTCGAAGATGCGCTTCGTCTCCGTCCAGCTGGAGGCGCTGCTCGCCAAGGACCTGTGGCTGCGCAACGCCCGGCACGCCAACGAGATGGCGCAGCGGCTCGCCGCGGGCGTGCGCGAGACCGACGGGGTGGAGATCCTCTACCCGGTCCAGGCGAACGCGGTGTTCGCGAAGCTGCCGCACGAGGTGTCGCTGCGGCTGCAGAAGCGCTACCGCTTCTACTTCTGGGACGAGGCTGCCGGCCACGTGCGCTGGATGTGCGGTTTCGACACCACGGAGGAGGACGTCGACGGCTTCCTCCAGGCGCTGAAGGAGGAGCTGGCCCGCTAGCCGGTCCAGCCCCCGCCCAACTGAATAGATGTACCCCCGACCGCAAGTTCAATGAACCGCGGTCGGGGGTATACCTGTGCTCCGGATCATGCAGCCGATCGCCCTGCTGCGCGCCCGCGGCATCCCGGCCGCGCTCACGGCGCTCCGGGACTCCGCCGGCCGGCCGCAGCCGTGGCGGAACCTGCCGGAAGCCCTGTAGCCGCGGCCGCGCCCGCGCCGGCACCGCGCGGCGACACCAGCAGGTGCAGCAGCGCCGACGCCAGGACCAGTACCGCGACCCCCGACAGCAGCAGCTGCGGCGGTGCGCCGGCGGCCAGCCCCACGAGGGCGGCGCCGACCGAGGCCGCGGTCAGCTTGAGCCCCGCCCCCAGCGTGAACACCTGCGTCCGCACCGCGTCGGGGGCGTGGTCCGCCCGGATCCGCAGCGTGGCCGTCAGCAGCGGCCCGTCGCACACCCCCGCCACGGCGAACAGCACCGCCCCCACCGCCACGGACGGGGAGAACGCGGCCGCCCCGAGCGCCACCCCCGTGCCCGCCATCGCCCAGCGCGCCAGCCGCCCCGGCTCCACCCCCGCGAGCCGGCCCAACGTCAGCGAGCCCCCCAGCGCCCCCAGGGCGAACGCCGTCATCAGCACACCCCCGGCCCCCGGACTGCCGAGCCGCCCGGCCAGCAGCACCGAGGTGGTGGTGAGGGAGCCGAGGCCCATGAAGGCCAGCGTCGTCGCCGCCGTGATCGCCCGCAGTTCCCGGATCCGCCACAGGGCCGCCAGCCCGCTCCCGAGCCCCGCCCCGGAGCCTCCGGCGCCGGACGGCGGGGCCGCCGCCGGAGCGGCTGACCGGGTCCGTCCGGACTCGGCCGGCGAAGCCGCCGCCGCCCCGTCGAAGGGGAGCGTCGCGACCAGCGCCGCCGCGACCGCGCCGCCCAGCGCCAGCACCGCCGTCGCGGGCGCCGCCGACCCCGCCGCCGCGACCAGGCCGACCACCGCCGGAGCCGTCACCGCCGCGGCGTTGTAGGTGCTCGCGTCCCAGCCGTACGCCCGGTCGCGCCGGGCTCCAGCCGGCACCAGCCCGGCGACCAGGCTGGACATCCCGCCCGTCACCATCGGCCCGCAGCTCCCGCCGAGCACCGCCGCCGCGAGCACCACCGGCAGCGGCGCCCGGCCCAGCAGCACCGCCAGCGCCGCCACCGCGGACGTGAACCCCGCCAGCGCGCCGACGTGGAAGAGCCGCGGCCGCCGGACCCTGCCCGCGGCCGCACCGGCGAGCGGAGCCGCCAGGACGTGCGGGGCCAGCCACGCCGTCAGCACGAACGCCCCGTACGCGGCGCTCCCGGTGCGCTCCAGGGCGAGCAGGACCACCGCCAGACTCATGCCCTCCGAGGCGAAGCGCGCGGCCACCGCCGCCGCCAAGTACCGCCCGAACCCGCCCATCCCGGACCCTCCCCCGGTCGTGTAACGTCATAGCCGCACAAGACGTTACGTGATGCGGGTGTACGGCGAAAGCGTGTACGGCGAAAGTTCTTGCGGCGACAGCGCGTAGGGCGAAAGGGGCAGGGCGTGACCGACTCGACGCAGGGCTTCTCGGCCGCTGGGCGGCTCCTCGACCTCGCCGAGGCGGTCCGCGCCGACCCCGACCTCCCGCGAACCGGCCTCACCGCACTGCTCGCCCGGCACGGGGAGAACCCCGCCGACCTCACGCCCGACGCCTTCACCGAGGCCGCCGCCGCCGACCTGCGCACCGCCGCCCGCCGGATGGCGGACCTCCTCGCGGAGCCGGACGAGGACCGCGCCGCGGAAGCCCTCAACGCCCTCTTCGCGCAGTACGCCACCCGGCCCCGCCTGACCCGGCACGACGGCCACCCCTGGCACCTCCATGTGGACCGGGGCGACGAGGCCGGCTGGGGCGAGTGGTTCCTGGCCTCCGGCGCCCTGGCCCTCGCCCAGCTGCTCACCGAGCACGGCCGGATCGCCTGGGGCGCCTGCGCCGCGGCCGGCTGCGGCCGGCTCTTCCTGGGCGGCGGCCCCGGCAGCACCCGCCGCTACTGCTCCGGTACGTGCGCCACGCGCGAACGCGTCGCCGCCCACCGCCGGCGCAAGCGCGCGGAGGCCGGGGCGGCGGAGGCTGCCGGCGCGGAGGCGGTGGGGGCGGCGGGGGCGGCTGGGCAGGCGGGGGCGGCCGGGTAGGTGGGCCGTCCGGCGCCGGGCGGTAGCGGGCGGTAGCGGCCGCCGGACGGCATGCGAAAGCCCGTGCGGTTCCGCCGCGGGGGCGGGGCCGCACGGGCCCGAGAGTTCACCCGACCCGGTGGTACCGGATCAGCCCGCTTCCTTGACCTGGGCCGGCGTCGGCGCCGAGCCGCCCAGGTGCGCCGGCTGCCACCAGGCGCCCTCGGCGTCCTTCCGGTCCACCGGGTAGGCATGCTGAGCGGCCTCCAGCAGCTCCTGCACCCGCTCCCGCAGCCGCCGCGTGATCGCCCCGGCGTACTGGTCGGCCGGTGCCTCGATCGGCTCGCCCACCCGCAGGGTCACCGGGATGTGGCTGCGCTTGAAGTCGCGCGGCTTGCCCTTGGTCCACAGCCGCTGCGTGCCCCACAGGGCCACCGGGATCAGCGGGACCCCGGCCTCCTGCGCCATCCGCGCCGCACCCGACTTGAAGCTCTTCAGCGCGAAGGACTGGGAGATCGTCGCCTCCGGGAACACCCCGATGATCTCGCCGGCGCGCAGCGAGTCGAGGGCGTGCCGGTAGGCGGTCTCACCCTGTGCCCGATCCACCGGGATGTGCTTCATCGCGCGCATCAGCGGGCCCGACACCTTGTGGCGGAACACCGACTCCTTCGCCATGAACCGCACCAGGCGCTTCTGCGGCCGGGCGGTCAGGCCGGCGAAGATGAAGTCGAGGTAGCCGATGTGGTTCGACACCAGGACCGCTCCGCCCTGGCGCGGGATGTTCTCGGCGCCCTTCATGTCGATCCGGATGTCCAGCGCCCGGAACAGCGCGTGCGCGGCGCCGATCACCGGGGGGTAGACGAGCTCAGCCATGAGGGGGAGACCCCGCTTTCTGCCTGGGGAGGTTCTCCCGGCCGTAAGTTACGGCTGCGTAGGTACGCGGCCACTGCGGATCGTGCCGTATTCGAGCCGTGCTGGCCAGCCCAGACGCCCGTCCCCGGGGAGATTCTCGTCACGCGGGGAACCGGCCGGGGAATGCGATGCGCGCCGCAGGCGCTCGGATCGCCGTACGAACGTACTTCAATGATGCGGGACACCGTGTCAGCCGCTGACGGCGGCGGTGGCGGTGACGGTGATGGCGACGGGAGCGGGAGTGCACGGGGACGCGGCGGGACAGGGGGCCGGTGCCGGGCGGCTGGATGCCGCACGGCTGGGTGCCGAGCCGGGGGAGCGGGCGAGCCTGGTGCAGTTCTCCACCGCCTTCTGCCAGCCCTGCCGGGCCACCCGGCGGATCCTGGCCGAGGTGGCGGGCTTGGTCGACGGGGTCGCCCACATCGAGATCGACGCCGAGCGGAACCTCGACCTGGTGCGCGCCCTGGGCATCGAGAAGACCCCGACGGTGCTCGTCCTGGACGCGGGCGGCCGGATCGTCCGGCGCGCTGTGGGGATGCCGCGCAAGGCCGATGTGATCGCCGCGCTGGGCGCCGCGATGTGACCGGTGCGCCGGTGCATGCGCCCGCACGCAGCGTGACGCGCCTCGCATCTTCCCGCCCCCGCTTGACTGTGTACAGCAGAGATCGCCAGGCTGACCGCATGAGGTACGAACTTCTGCTGTTCGGGCGCGTCCATGTGGACCTCGTCCGTCACGCGAGTGCGCGCTGTCAGGCTCACTGAACGACCCCGCCCTGACCTGATGTCCGACGCGCTCGTGCCCGCCGCTGCCCTGCGGCAGAGCAGAAGGAAGGCCTCCTGATGACGGCCCCGACGGCCCCCACGGCCCAGCCCGCCCCCCTTGCCACTGCGTCCCTGCGGTCCGGTCTGCCGCCGGAGTCCGGTCTGCCTTCGCAGTCCGGTCTGCCCGTACAGTCCGGCCCGGCCGATCCGTTCGCGTCCGCCCTGCCCGGCTCGCCCGAGCTGCTGCGCTCGGTCTTCCGGCAGCACGCCGCGGGCGTCGCCGTGATCACTGCCGCGGACGGCGACCGGCCGGTCGGCTTCACCGCGACCTCGCTCAACTCGGTCTCCGCCGAACCGCCGCTGCTCTCGTTCACCACCGGTACCGGCTCCTCCAGCTGGCCCGCCCTGCGCGACTGCGACCACCTCGGCGTGCACATACTGGGCGAGCACCAGCGGGAGCTGGCGGGCCTGTTCGCCCGTAGCGGAGCGGACCGTTTCGGTCCGGGCACCGGCTGGTCGAGGGGCCCGCACGGGGTGCCGCTGCTGGACGGTGTACTGGCGTGGCTGGTGTGCCGGGTGGTGGCGCGGGTGCCGGCCGGCGAGCACCGGGTGGTCATCGCGGAGGCTGTGGTCGGGGACCCTGTGGGACAGGGGCGTCCGCTGCTGTACCACCAGGGGCGCTTCAACGCGTTGCGTGACTGATTCGTCCCTGCTGGGGCGGGTTGGGGCGGCGTTGGACAGATCACAGTTCAGCGGCCTTGCCTCCAGGGGAGACCCACGGTGTACTGGCGAGTAACATTCTGATCGGAGCGCGGGCCGCCCCGATCGGGATCCGCCCGACAAGGCGCCTATGCTGCCTGCATAAGGCGGTATCAGAAACAAGACGATGCGGTAGGAGAGCCGGCGTGAGCCTGAGGATCGTTGTCTGTGTGAAGTACGTGCCCGACGCCACCGGCGACCGGCACTTCGCCGATGACCTGACGGTGGACCGCGACGACGTCGACGGTCTGCTGTCGGAGCTCGACGAGTACGCCGTCGAGCAGGCGCTGCAGATCGCCGAGGACGCCGACGACGCCGAGATCACCGTCCTGACGGTGGGCCCGGAGGACGCCAAGGACGCCCTGCGCAAGGCGCTGTCCATGGGTGCCGACAAGGCCATCCACGTCGAGGACGACGACCTGCACGGCACCGACGTGATCGGCACCTCCCTGGTGCTGGCCAAGGCCGTCGAGAAGGCCGGCTATGACCTGGTCATCACGGGCATGGCGTCGACCGACGGCACCATGGGCGTCCTCCCGGCCCTGCTGGCCGAGCGCCTGGGCGTCCCGCAGGTCACCCTGCTCTCCGAGGTCAGCGTCGAGGACGGCACCGTCACGGGCCGCCGTGACGGCGACACCGCGAGCGAGCAGCTCGAGGCCTCCCTCCCGGCGGTCGTCTCCGTGACGGACCAGTCGGGCGAGGCCCGCTACCCGTCCTTCAAGGGCATCATGGCGGCCAAGAAGAAGCCGGTGGCGTCCTGGGACCTGTCCGACCTCGACCTCGAGGCGGAGGAGGTCGGCCTGGAGGGCGCCTGGACCGCGGTGGACTCCGCGGCGCAGCGTCCGGCGCGCACCGCCGGCACGATCGTCAAGGACGAGGGCGAGGGCGGCAAGCAGCTGGCCGAGTTCCTGGCCGGCCAGAAGTTCATCTAAGAGCTTCAGCCAGCACTTTCCACATCGCCCCCTGACTACTTCGCATTCGCAGGAGCATCCCCATGGCTGAAGTCCTCGTCTACGTCGACCACGTGGACGGCGCCGTCCGCAAGCCCACCCTCGAGCTGCTGACCCTGGCCCGCCGCATCGGCGAGCCCGTCGCCGTCGCCCTCGGCGCCGGTGCCGAGAACACCGCCGCCGTGCTCGCCGAGCACGGTGCGGTCAAGGTCCTCACCGCCGACGCCCCCGAGTTCGCCGAGTACCTCGTCGTACCGAAGGTCGACGCGCTGCAGGCCGCCTACGAGGCCGTGTCCGCCGCGGGCTCCCTGGCCGCCGTGCTCGTCCCGTCCTCCGCCGAGGGCAAGGAGATCGCGGCCCGCCTCGCCGTCCGCATCGGCTCCGGCATCATCACCGACGCCGTCGACCTGGAGGCCGGTGACGAGGGCCCGGTCGCGACGCAGTCCGCGTTCGCCGCGTCCTTCACCACCAAGTCCCGTGTCTCCAAGGGCACCCCGGTCATCACCGTCAAGCCGAACTCGGCTGCGGTCGAGGCCGCCCCGGCCGCCGGCGCCGTCGAGGCGCTCGCCGTCACCTTCGGCGCCCTGGCCACCGGCACCAAGGTCACCTCGCGCACCCCGCGCGAGTCGACCGGCCGCCCCGAGCTGACCGAGGCCGCGATCGTGGTCTCCGGCGGCCGCGGCGTCAACGGCGCCGAGAACTTCGGCATCATCGAGGCGCTGGCCGACTCCCTCGGTGCGGCCGTCGGTGCCTCGCGCGCCGCCGTCGACGCCGGCTGGTACCCGCACACCAACCAGGTCGGCCAGACCGGCAAGTCGGTCTCCCCGCAGCTGTACATCGCCACCGGTATCTCCGGCGCGATCCAGCACCGGGCCGGCATGCAGACCTCGAAGACCATCGTGGCCATCAACAAGGACGCCGAGGCCCCGATCTTCGAGCTCGTCGACTACGGCGTCGTGGGCGACCTCTTCGAGGTCGTCCCGCAGCTGACCCAGGAGATCCAGGCGCGCAAGGGCTGACCTGCGCTTCTCTCCGTCCCGGGGCCGTGTGGTGTTCTCACCGCACGGCCCCGAGCCGTTTCCGGATGTGGTGGCGAGTCGTCCGGGTGTGCCGGCGAACTGCTGTCGAGTGCGGTGGCGAGTCGTTGCCGCGGCCGGTCGGCGGGACCATTGACGAAGCGGAACCCCGTGGCTAAATTCTGCCATGCGGATCTGCGATTCCGTGAAGCGGAAAGAGGAGAGTGTGGGCATGGGTCAGCAGGAGAAGGTGGCGACGAGCCTCGCAGGCACGGTCAGCGAGGGCATCAGCGCCTCCCTCGCCCCGGTGGACGCGGAACTCGCCCGCCACTACCCGGGCGACCCCGGCACCCGCCAGCCCGTCCACACCGTCTACGTACCCGGTGACGTCTTCGCCGCGGACACCATCCGCACCTGGGGCGACCAGGCCCTCGCCGCCCTCGACGAGCACGCCCCCGACGCCGCCGCCTTCGCCGGGGTCCTCGGCATCGGCGACGAGCTCGCCGGCCCCGTCTACGAGCGGGTCCGCGCCAAGCTGCAGCGCGAGCCCGTCGAGGACCTGCGCATCGACTTCGAGGACGGCTTCGGGGTCCGCTCCGACGAGGAGGAGGACCAGGCCGCCGCCCGCGCCGCCCGGCTCGTCTCCGAGGCCTTCTCCAACGGCACCAACGCCCCGTACATGGGCATCCGGATGAAGTGCATGGAGGCCAACGTCCGCGACCGCGGCATCCGCACCACCGACATCTTCCTGTCCGGGCTCCTGGAACACGGCGGCCTGCCCGAAGGCCTCGTCCTGACCCTCCCCAAGGTCACCTACGCCGAGCAGGTCGGCGCCTTCGTCAAGCTGCTGGAGGCCTTCGAGTCCGCCCGCGGCCTGCGCCCCGGCCGCATCGGCTTCGAGATCCAGATCGAGACCAGCCAGGCCATCCTCGCCTCCGACGGCACCGCCACCGTGGCCCGGATGATCGAAGCCGCCAAGGGCCGCGCGACCGGCCTGCACTACGGCACCTTCGACTACAGCGCCTGCGTCGGCGTGTCCGCCGCCCACCAGTCCAGCGACCACCCGGCCGCCGACCACGCCAAGGCGATCATGCAGGTCGCGGCCGCGGGGACCGGCGTACGCGTGTCCGACGGCTCGACCAACGTCAAGCCGGTCGGCACCACCGAGCAGGTCCACGAGGCGTGGAAGCTGCACTACGGCCTCACCCGCCGCGCCCTGGCCCGCGCCTACTACCAGGGCTGGGACATGCACCCCGGTCACCTGCCGACCCGGTACGCGGCCGTGTTCGCCTTCTACCGCGAGGGCCTCGAAGCGGCGGCCGCGCGACTGAAGGCGTACGTCGCCAAGATCGAGGGGGATGTGATGGACGAGCCCGCCACCGCGAAGGCCCTGGCCGGCTACCTCGTCCGCGGCCTGGACTGCGGGGCCGTCGGCGCCGACGAGGTCACCGCCCTGACCGGTCTCACCCGCGCCGAACTCGACGCCTTCGCGATCCCGCGCCGATCGGCGACGCTGACGGCCACGGCCTGAGGGGTCCGGCGTCCCGGCTCGCGGCCGGGGCCCGGGGGATCTGACGCGGGTGTGGTGCGGGTGTGGTGCGGGCCGCCGGCTGAGGGGGACTCCGGCCGGGCCCGCGGCGTTCATGTGCGCAGCGGGCCGACGGCCCACAGGTGCAGCACGCCGTCCGCGCCGGCGGTGGCGAGGATGCTGCCGTCCGGGGAGAAGGCGAGGCCGTGCACGGGTCCGTCATGGCCCGTCAGCGCGGAGTCGACGCGCTGCCCGGTCGCCGGGTCCCACAGGAGGACGACGCCGTCGTGCCCGGCGGCGGCGAGCAGAGTGCCGTCCGGGGCGAACGCCAGGTCGCCGGGCTGCGAGACCTGGCTGGTCAGCACCCTGGCGGGCCGGGAGCCGCCGTCGAGGTCCCACAGCCGTACCGTGGTGCCCCCGGAGGCTGTGGCCAGGATCTGCCCGTCGGGCGAGAACGCCACCGCACGGTGCCCCGCGTAGGGTCCGCCCAGCAGGTGGCGGGTGCCGGTCCGCCAGAGCCGGGTCCCCTCCTCGGCGTCGGCCGCGGCCAGTATGCGTCCGTCCGGCGAGAACGCGATCGCGGTGACCGTGTCGTCGGTCGGGTCGGCCGGGTCGAAGCGGTCGAAGCGGGCGAACGGGCCGTGCAGCGCCCTGCTGACGGGC
The DNA here is from genome assembly GCF_044769385.1 of Streptomyces sp. NPDC090445. Classification (NCBI taxonomy): domain Bacteria; kingdom Bacillati; phylum Actinomycetota; class Actinomycetes; order Kitasatosporales; family Streptomycetaceae; genus Streptomyces; species Streptomyces sp. NPDC090445. The sequence continues at coordinate 285,986 of NZ_JBIVXV010000003.1, forward strand.
AGGCCGTCGGATACGCGGCGCAGGTGCACCGAGCCGTCCTCGCTCACCGCCGCCAGCAAGAGGCCGTCCGGGGAGAACACGATCTGACGCGATGCCCGGGTGGGATCGGCCGGCCACTGCTGCCGGACCGCACCGGTCTCGGGATCGCGCAGGCAGACGGCTCCGTCGGGGGATTCGGTCGCCAGGTGCGCACCGTCGGGCGAGAACGCCAGGCAACGGGGCGCGGACGGCGGGTCGGCCGCCGACGGCCCGCGGGGAGCCCGGGTGACCGGGTCCCACAGGCGCAGTGCGCCTTCCGCGGACGTCGTCGCGAGGATGGCGCCGTCGGGCGAGAACGCGACGCGGAGGAGGCCGCAGCCGCTTGCCTGGACGGGAGGCAGCCGGATCGTGCGCCGCTCGCCCAGCGCGGCCGCCAGCGCCTTGGCTGCCAGGGGTGCGGTGCGGGGCGGAGTGCTGGGTGCGGTGCTGGGTGGGGTGGCGGGTGTGGGGTGCGGTGCGGTGTGGGGTGTGGCGTGGGGTGCGGTGGTGCGTGCGGCTGAGCGCTCGTACAGGAGGGCCCCGTCGTCGGACGCGGTGGCGAGGAGCCGGCCGTCGGGGGAGAAGGCGATGTCCTCGACCCCGGTGGTGTGGCCTGTGAGCGGTGGCCCCACGGGCCGGCCCGTGGCGGTGTCCCAGAGCCGTACGGTCGTGTCCCGGGAGCCGGTGGCGAGCAGTCGGCCGTCGGGCGAGAAGGCGAGCGCGAAGACGGCGTCGGCGTGGCCGGTCAGGGGCGGCCCGTCGCGGCCTTCGGCCGTCTCCCACAGGGTGATCCGGCCGTCGCGGTAGCCGAGGGCGAGGAGGCCCCCGTCGGGGGAGAAGGCGAATGCCTCGGGTGCCCCGGATCCGGGGGCCAGCACCGCGCGGGGCAGGTCCTCGTTGGAGAACAGGTCCTTGACGCGGCCGCGCACGGTGGCGGCCAGGACGCGGCCGTCGCGGACGAACGCCACGCACCGGATGGGGTCCTCCTGCCGGCTGTGCGCGAGGGTGACCGGGCGGCGTCCGGCGTCGGGACTGCACAGGCGGACCGTCCCGTCGTACTCGACGGTGGCGGCTGTGCTGTCCGTGGGGGCGCAGCTGATGTCGGCGACCCCCGTCACGTAGATGCTCAGGGGCGGCCGGCACGCGCTGCCGGTGGCCGGGTCGAGCCAGAGGAGCGCCTGCGGGTTCCGGCCCGCGGAGATCAGCAGGCCCTCCGGGGTGAAGGCGAGCGGGGGCCGCGCGGTGAGCGGGGCGGTGGTGGGCCGGCCGGTGGCGGTGTCCCACAGCCGGACCGCGTCGGGTCCCCCCGAAGCCAGGAGCCGCCCGTCGGGGGAGAACACCACGGCCGAGGCCGGAGCCGAGTCCCGGCTGAGGCGGTGCCGCAGGGTGTAGGGGGAGGGGGTTGGGTCCTTGGCCGGGTCCGGGTTCCGTTCCGGGTTCGGTTCGGGGTTCGGTTCCGGGACTGGGTGAGGGTTCGGTTCCGGGCTTGGGTTCGGATTCGGGTCGGGGTGCGGTGCCGGCTGCTGCTCCGGCGGTGGTGCGTCGTGGGGTTCGTGCCGCTCGGGGGCTTCGGCGGGTCCGGGCGGCCTGCCGGGTTGGTCCGGGGGTTCCGGATGCCCGGCGGGCGTCTCGGAAGGGGCCGGTGGGGTCCAGCGGGGCTGGGCGGTGGGTTGAAGGGCGGCCAGTTCCTGCCAGCGGCGGCGCCAGTCGGCCAGTTCGGGAGCCGTGTGCGAGGGGATCGTGGTTTCGCGGCCGTACTCGTCGTACGCGTACAGCATCCGCACGAGTCCCATGAGCGTGTCGGCGCGGACGAGCCGCTTCCCGTTGAACGCGTCGCTCTGCGTGGCGACCGACAGCCGGATCCCGGTGCGGGACGCCTCGGCGCGGGCCACCAGGTCGCGGTACGAGGGCCTGCCGCGCTCGATCCGTAAGCGCGTCAGATCACCCGCGAGGGCCGCGAGTCCCGCCTCGAACGCGTCGTGTCGCTGTGACTCCATGTCCCCCCTCGACCCCGTGTGGCCGACCAGGCTAGGGCATGCTCCGCGGAACGGTCCTGAACTTTTCGGAACGCCGCGGAACGCGGTCCGTGTTCCGTGGAACACCCGTTCCGTTCAGGGGAGTTCGGCTGCGATCCGGATCGGAGCACTTCGTTCCGCCGCTGCCCGGCGGCCGCCTCGGCGGGGGTGGAATCGAGCCATGACCACTTCACCGAACCAGACCGGCGACCACGACCGGCCCTTCCTGTCGCTGCACGCGGCCGTCGTCCTGCTGACCGCCCTCGTCATCGGGTGTGTCGTCGGCGGGCTCAGCCACCTCGGCGGTGTGCCCGCCGCCCTCGCCGTACTCGCGGGGCTCGGCGCCGCCGGAGCGGCCGTGCCCGTGTTGCACGGGCTGATCCGGTGACCGTCAGGCGGGCGGCCGGAGTTCCCCCGAGCCGCGCGGGATGAGGCGGGTCGGCAGCTCGATACGGGCCGGGGGGAGCGCGGCGCCCGCCAGACGCTGGAACAGGCGGTCCGCGGCCACCCGGCCCAGGGCCGCCGCGTCCTGCGCCACCACCGTCACCCCGGGACGCAGCAGGTCGGCCAGCTCGAAGTCGTCGAAGCCGACCAGTGCCACGGGGTGCGGGTTCCGGTGTTCGGCCAGGACGCGTACCGCCGTCACCGTCACGCGGTTGTTCCCCGCGAAGAGCGCCGTGATCGGGTCGGCGCCCGTCAGCATCGCTCGGGCTGCCGCCACCACGGTTCGCGGGGCCGTCGGGCCGAGTGAGACCCAGGACGGCGCCACCGGCAGGCCTGCGTCCGCCATGGCCGCCCGGTAGCCGCGCAGGCGCTCCGCCGCCGTGTGGATGTGCGGGCGGTCGCCGATGAACCCGATCCGGCGGTGGCCGGCCCTGATCAGGTGGGCCACGCCCTCGCGGGCGCCGGCGAAGCCTGCCGAGAGCACGACGTCCGCTTCGATGCGGCCCGGCGGTCGGTCCACGAAGACGGTGGCCACGCCGGCCCGGATCTCCGGCTCCAGATAGCGGTGGTCGTCACCGGCCGGGATCACGATCAGGCCGTCCACGCGCCGCGCGCACAGGGCCAGCGCCAACTCCCGCTCCCGGTCCGGGTCCTCCGCGCTCGACCCGTTGACGAGCAGCGCCCCGTGCGATCGGGCCACCTCCTCCACGGCCCGGTTCAGCGGCCCGTAGAACGGGTCGGCGAGGTCTTCCAGGACCAGTCCGACGGTGGCGGTGCGGCCCTTGCGGAGCACGCGCGCGCTGTCGTTGCGGCGGAAGCCGAGCGCCTCGATGGCCTCCTGGACCCGGCTGACCGTCTCGGGGGTGACCCCCGGCTCCCCGTTGACGACCCGGGACACCGTCTTCAGGCCCACCCCGGCGCGGGCCGCCACGTCCTTCATGGTCGGCCGGCGGCCGTAGCGGGACTCGGGCGGGCGGCGGCTCTGTGGCACGGGACGGGATCCCTCCGGGCTGGGTGGGGGGCTTGGGTTGGGAATTGGGGGTTGACGGGTGGGGGCTTGGGTCGGGGCGGTGTGCAACGGGCGCGTGGGGGTGGCGCCGTGGTCCTGAGGATAAGCACTGCGCCGGTGCGCGGGTTTCCGTGGCAGGGTGATCGGGGCAAGCCACAGGAGGCTTCGGACGAGCCGTGGGGAGAGGGATAGACGTGATTGTCTGGATCAACGGCACATTCGGCGCCGGGAAGACCAGCACGGCCCGTGAACTGACCGGCATCCTGCCGGACAGCACCCTGTACGACCCTGAGCTCGTCGGCGACGCGCTGCGCAGGCTGCTGCCGCGCAAGCGGCTGGAGGAGGTGAGCGACTACCAGGACCTGCCGAGCTGGCGGCGCCTGGTGGTCGACACGGCCGCCGCGATGCTCGCCGAGGTGGGTGGGGTGCTCGTCGTACCGATGACGCTGCTGCGGCAGGAGTACCGGGACGAGATGTTCGGCGGGCTGGCGGCGCGGCGGATCCCGGTGCGGCACGTACTGCTGGCGCCGGAGGAAACGATCCTGCGGGAGCGGATCGCGACCCGTCAGGAGCCGGGGGAACCGGAGGAGGCGGACCTGCGGGTGCGGCAGTGGTCGTACGACCACATTCCGGCCTACCGGCAGGCACTGGGCAGCTGGCTCGCCGCCGATGCGTACGTCATCGACAACGGCGGGCTGAGCGTGCGGGAGACGGCGGAACGGATCGCCGAGGCCGTGCGCACGGAGGCGGCCGGGGTCTGCGACATCGTGCAGACCCCGGAGCCGACACGGGAGACCGTGGCGGCCGGGGTGCTGCTGTTCGACGGTGAGGACCGGGTGCTGCTGGTGGATCCGACGTACAAGGCGGGGTGGGAGTTCCCGGGCGGGGTCGTCGAGGCGGGCGAGGCACCGGCGCAGGCCGGGGTGCGGGAGGTCGCCGAGGAACTCGGCATCGAGTTGGACGGATTGCCCGGGCTGCTGGTCGTGGACTGGGAACCGCCCGTGCGCCCCGCGTACGGCGGGCTCCGGCTGCTCTTCGACGGGGGCCGGCTGGACGCCGAGGCCAAGGCCCGACTGCGGCTTCCGGGGCCTGAGCTGCGGGCCTGGCGGTTCGTCACGGAAGCGGAGGCCGCGGAGCTGCTGCCGCCGGTGCGGTACGAGCGGCTGAGGTGGGCGCTGCGGGCTCGGGAGCGGGGGCGGGCGTTGTATTTGGAGTCGGGGAGGCCGGTGGGGTAGGGGCCCGGGCCCGAGCCCCGGGCCGAGGGTGTGGCGCGGCCGGGGTTTTCCGGCCGCCCGTTGCCCTTCCCGGGCGGGCCGGCCCCCAAGGGCGCTCCTCCTGCGTCGTCGCGTCGCTGACGCGGTGCGATGCCGCGTGGTCAGGGCGGTGGTGGGGTTGTCGAGGTGGTCCCGGCCCAGGCGGGTGTGTCAGTGGCGTGAGTTGTCGATGGTGCGGAGTTGGGCACTGGCTTCGGCCTGGCGGGGATGGTGGTGTGTGGTGAGGGTGTGGAGGGCGGCCCTCACGGCGGTGCGGGCTTCGTCCCGGCGGTCGAGGTGGCGCAGTGCGCGTCCCAGTTCGAGCTGGGTGGGTCCGCTCAGCGCCGGTGCGTCGGATTCCTCGAAGAGTGCCAGGGCCTGGCGCAGTGGTGTTTCGGCCTGGTGCCACTGGTCGAGGGCGGCGTAGTCCCTGCCGAGGTGGCGCAGGGTGATGGCCTGGTAGAGCGCGAGCAGATCGGGAGGCAGCCCGAGACGGCCCGCCTGGCAGATCTCCAGGCCGCGCCGGTGGTGGTCGAGTGCCCGGGATATGTCGCCGTGCCGGCGCAGGGCCTCGCCCAGGGTGTTGAGGCTGGCCGGCTCGGCGAGTCGGCCGTGGGGGAGGCGTTGTCGCGGTGGCAGGCGGCGGATTCGCGGAGCCGGGCGATGGCCTCGTCCGTGCGTCCGAGCCGGCGCAGTGCGCCGGCGCTGTATCCCAGTGCCCAGCCGGTCTGGAGCAGGTCGCCGCACGCGCGGGCCACGGCCAGGGCGGCGGTGGCGGTTTCGAGGGCGGCAGTGGGTTGTGGGCGCAGAAGCTGTGGGCCCCGGCGAGGTGGTTGAGGTGTGTCGCCTCTTCGGGTCGGCTGTCCAGGGCGCGCGCGGCGTCGGCGGCGTACCGGAACACGTCGAGCAGTTCATCGTCGGCACGGACTGGGCCGTGTGGGAGCGCGCCGACAACGGTTCCGGATGGAGCAAGTGGCGCTCCACGCAGGGAATCGCTCGAAGCTCCATCAAGGTCGTCAACAACAACTCGTGGCAACCGATGCTGCACATCCTCGGCGACGACGGCAACTGGTGGGAGCGCAACCGCTGGGCCGGTCGCTGGAGCAAGTGGTATCGAATCTGAAGGATGACCGGGGGCCAGAGCCCTCACGCCTCGGGTGCCTCCCGTTCACCGGCGGCGGCATCCGAGGCCGTCCCCGACCCACATGGTCCTGACCGGGTGTTCTCCTCACGACCCGGGCTGACGCACTCTTCGAGCTCACCGACGCGGTGCTGTGCGCGGACGGCCGGACGACGTCGTCGCCGGAGCCGACCCTTCGGCAGGGGCGTGCTGCGGCCGGGGGTTGCCGCGGTCAGGGGAGGGGCGGCTCGGGCGTGGCTGCGGCTTGGAGGACGGACGCCGTGTCCTTGGCCAGGGGGTCTCCGTGGCCGAAGCAGGCCACCGTCGGGGCCAATGCCGCCAGGCGGCGGAAGGACGCCTGGGCCTGCTCGCGGTCCACGTTGAACACGCCGAGCATGACCTGGCCGACGCCGGCGATGCAGTCGCCCGTGAACAGCACGCCGTGGCGGGGGAGGTGGATGCCGATGCTGCCGGGGGTGTGGCCGGGGGAGTGGACGACCGCCGCGCCGTCGCCGAACGGGAGGACGTCGCCGTCCTGCACTTCGACGTCGACTCGTGTCGGCGGTGCCTCGGGGACCGTCAGGCCGTGCTCGTAGAGCGGGATCTCCCAGTCGAGGAGTACCGGGTCCGGGACGGGCTGCTCGCCCCGGATGACCGGTGCCTCCAGGCGGTGGGCGAGGACGTGTGCGCCCCAGCGGCCTGCGAGCTCGTCCGCTGCGCCGATGTGGTCGCGGTGGCAGTGGGTCAGGACGATCCGGTCCAGTTGGTCCGGGGTGTGGCCCAGGGAGCGGATCGCCTGCTCGATGGAGGGCGTTGAGGTGACGTGGCCTGCGTCGATGAGGGTGAGGGAGTTGTTGGTGTCCCGCCAGAGGTAGGCCTGGCCGATCGGGAAGCGGAGCATGTGGAGTTGTTCGGGCAGTATCTCGACAAGATCCATGCTTCGAACGTACGGCTGTGGCGGGTGGGGCGGAACGCCCTTTCACCTGGAGCGGAGTTCGCCCGTGGCGTAGGCGGCCCGGCCGGGGCCGGGCCGCCTACGCGGGGTCAGGCGCGCTTGGAGGCGGCGTAGTTGACGAGGAAGTGGGCCTCGGCGACGGAGAGGCGCTCCAGCTCCTCGGGGGAGACGCTCTCGTTGACCGCGTGGATCTGCGCCTCCGGCTCGCTCAGGCCGATCAGGAGCATTTCCGCGTCCGGGTAGAGGGACGTCAGCGTGTTGCACAGGGGGATCGAGCCGCCCATGCCGCTGACCTGCATTTCCTGGCCCGGGTAGGCGACCTGCAGGGCGGCGGCCATCGAGGCGTACGCCGGGCTGGTCGTGTCCGCCTGGAAGGGCTGGCCCTGGCCGACCAGCTCCAGTTCGAGCTGCGCCTGCCACGGGGTGTGCGCGATCAGGTGGGCTTCGAGGAGCTTGACGGCCTCGGCGGTGTCCACGCCCGGCGGCACGCGCAGGCTGATCAGTGCGGCTGCGCTCGCGTGCACCGACGGGGTGGCGCCGACCACCGGCGGGCAGTCGATGCCGAGCACGGTGACGGCCGGGCGGGCCCACAGGCGGTCCGCGATGGTCCCTTCGCCGATCAGCTCGACCCCGTCGAGGACCTTCGCGTCGGCCCGGAAGTCCTCCTCCGGGTACTGCAGGCCCTCCCACACCGCGTCCGTGGCCAGGCCGTCGACGGTCGTCGAGCCGTCCGCGGCGCGCAGCGAGTCCAGCAGGCGGATCAGCGCGGCCAGGGCGTCGGGGGCGACGCCGCCGAACATACCGGAGTGCAGGTTGCCGCCCAGCGTGTCGATCTTCACCTTGAGCATGCACATGCCGCGCAGGGTCGCCGTGACGGTCGGCAGCCCGGGACGGAAGTTGCCCGCGTCGCCGATGACGATGGTGTCGGCGGTCAGCAGCTCCGGGTTCGCCTCCGCGTACTGCTGCAGGCCGCCCGTGCCCTGCTCCTCCGAGCCCTCGACGATCACCTTCACGCTCACCGGGACGCCGCCGTTGGCCTTCAGGGCGCGCAGCGCCAGCAGGTGCATGATGAAGCCGCCCTTGCAGTCCGCGGCGCCGCGGCCGTACCAGCGGCCGTTCCGCTCGGTCAGCTCGAACGCCGGGGAGATCCAGGCGTCGTCGTCCAGCGGGGGCTGCACGTCGTAGTGCGCGTAGAGGAGGACCGTGGGCGCGTCCTCGGGGCCGGGCAGGAATCCGTACACCGACTGGGTGCCGTCGGGGGTGTCGAGCAGGGCCACGTCCCGGAAGCCCTCGGCACGCAGCGCGTCGGCCACCCAGTTCGCCGCTCCCTCGCTCTCGCTGCGGGGGAACTGCGCCCAGTCCGCCACCGACTGGAAGGCCACCAGCTCCGTCAGCTCCTGCTTGGCGCGGGGCATCAGCGAGGCAATGGTCTCGGCGATCGGATTCTGGGACATGGGCACGCTCCTCCTGGGTGAGACGTTGTGTGACGTGTACGCCTGCCGGCATCCGCCTGGTGGGCGTGTGCCGGATCCGGTCGTCCGGGTACGGCGGCCGGGCACGGCGCAAGGCAGTCCGATCCTCGCACAGCAGAACGGGCCGGACACGCGCCGTAGGATTTCCCCGGCATCGGAGCAACCATGATCAGGAGCAGCAGCACATCGTGAGCAGCGACGACGACGTACGCGACGCAGCAGGGCAAGCCGCCGAGGGGGCGGGGGACATGGTCGGGGGGACCGGCGAGGTGTGGGACGTGGTCGTGGTCGGTGCCGGCCCGGCCGGCGCTTCCGCGGCCCGTGCGGCGGCGAGCGCGGGGCGGCGGGTGCTCCTGCTGGAGAAGGCGGAGCTACCCCGGTACAAGACGTGCGGCGGCGGGATCATCGGCCCGTCGCGCGACGCGCTGCCGCCCGGCTTCCAGCTGCCGCTGGAGGACCGGATCCACGCGGTCACGTTCACCCTGAACGGCAGGATGACCCGCACGCGCCGGTCCAGGCACATGCTGTTCGGGCTCGTCAACCGGCCCGAGTTCGACGCCGGGCTGGTCGCCGAGGCGGAGAAGGCGGGGGCGACCGTGCGTACGGGCACCGCCGTCGCCCGCGTCGAGCAGCACGGGGCGGCCGTGCCCGACCGGCGCACCGTCGCCGTGGTCCTCGCGGACGGCGAGACGGTCCTGGCCCGTGCGGTGGTCGGGGCCGACGGCAGCGCCAGCCGGATCGGCGCGCACGTCGGCGTCGAGATGGACCAGGTGGACCTCGGCCTGGAGGCGGAGATCCCGGTACCGGCGACCGTGGCCGAGGACTGGAAGGGCCGCGTCCTCATCGACTGGGGTCCGCTGCCCGGCAGTTACGGCTGGGTCTTCCCCAAGGGCGACACGCTCACGGTCGGGGTCATCTCGGCGAAGGGCGAAGGCGCCGCCACCAAGCGGTACCTGGAGGACTTCATCGCCCGCCTGGGGCTGGCCGGCTTCGAGCCATCCGTGTCCTCCGGACACCTGACGCGCTGCCGCAAGCCGGATTCGCCGCTGTCGCGGGGGCGGGTGCTGGTCGCGGGCGACGCGGCCGGGCTCCTGGAGCCGTGGACCCGGGAGGGCATCTCGTACGCGCTGCGCTCGGGCCGGCTGGCCGGGGAATGGGCGGTGAAGATCGCCGAGGCGCAGGACGCGGTGGACGCGCGGCGGCAGGCCCTGAACTACGCCTTCGCCATCAAGGCCGGGCTGGGCGTGGAGATGGCCGTCGGCAAGCGGATGATGACCCTCTTCGAGGCGAAGCCGGGGCTGCTGCACGCCGCGATCACGGGCTTCCGCCCGGCGTGGCGCGCCTTCGCCCGGATCACGCGGGGCGCGACGACGCTGGCCGACCTCGTCCGGACGTACCCGCTGGCCCGCAAGGCCCTCCACACCCTGGACAACAGGACCTCCCGCCCGGCCCCGCCCCAGCAGCCGCCCCGCTGACACCTGCCGGGGCCCGGTGGCTGCCGGCTGGGGTCCGGTCTGGTCCCGGTGGTCGGTTGGGTCCTGGTCCGGTTCCGGCTGGTCGGTGTCCTGCTCGGCCCTCGGTGGCCGGTTGGAGCCCCGCCCGGCAGTGTCGGTCGGTCGGGCCCGGCCCTGCCCGGCCCCGTCGGCGGGTTTGGGCCCCGCCCGGCCCGTTGATCGCTGGGCCCGGCCCCGTCGCGCTCTGTGAGCCCGCCCTGGCCCGTTGACTGCCAGGGGGCCGGCCCGGCCGATGGGAGCCGGGGGCTTGCCCAGACCCGCTGGCCGGGGCGGGGTCCGACCCGGGCCTCTGCGGGCCGGCCCGGCGTCGGCCTCTGCGGGCCCCGCCCGGTCGGCTTCTGTGAGACCCGCCCTTTCCGGGGCCTTGGGGGTCTTCCGGGGCTGGCCTGGCGGCCGTGTGGGGCCCGTCCTGATGGTCTCTGGAGCCGGGCCGGTTGGCTTCCGTGGGGTCGGCCTGTGTCTTGCCGGCGCCTGCTGAGGTTCCGTCCGGTCGGCTTCTGTGGGCGAGGGCCCGGTTGGTCGGCCTGGCTGCGCGGTCCGGGTTCGGGCACGCCCGCCGATCGCGGGTCGTGGCATCCGGCCTGTCTCGGCCGCCCGGGCACCAGTCCGACCATAACGCCCGCCCCACCGCAGGGCGCCCACGGCGACCAGGCTCGCCCGCGCCACTCCTGCTCAGCCGCAGTACCCGCGCGCCCGCGCCGCACAAGGGCGGGCCTGGGAGGACCGTGGCCATGCCGGGTCTCGGCGATGCCCGGCCGGCCCGCGCGGCTGGTCTGGCCGCCGCCCGGTTTCGGGACGTCTGGGGTCGCGTCCGCCAAGTCGGTGCCGTCGCCCGCAGGGTGGGCGGCCGACGCCGCCAGGACGGGGCAGAGCCGTGACCGCACCCGGCTCGGTGTCGGGTGGCCACCCGTGTGAGGATCGTGCCGTGTTCCCGCACGGGTGCAGTCGCATGCGTGACGACGCAAGGGCAGAGGGGATGGTGCTGGGGTGGGCGTAGTGAGGGCCGCGCGGCTGGTGGTCCACAACGACGGCGAGGAGCCGCTGGATCTGACCGTGGAGCCCTGGGCGGACATCCACGAGATTCCGCCGAAGGGGATGTGCGTCGTCGTCACCCACGCGCCTGCGGGAGGGCGTGATTGGTCCGGGACCTCGTACGAGGACGAGCCGTTCGAGGTCGAACACCGGCCTGATTCGGTCACGGTGTGGGCCAACGGTCACTGTTTCCACATCTGCGACAGGGAGGGCAACGAGTACTACTCGAACGTCTCCGGGTGCCCTGCCGCGAACCCGGCCACCTGAAGGAGCTCCGGACCTCGGGCATCGAATCGGCTTCCTGCTCGCGGATGTGGCGGTGGGGGCCTGGGGGAGTCGGTGTGGGGCGGCTTTCAGGGGGACAGGGTGAGGCGGAAGACGGGGTGGTCGGCCGATGCTGCCTGGAGGTCTGCCTCGGGGGAGTCCGCGTCGACGCCCTTGAAGAAGGCGTCGACCTCCCAGCCCCACCGCTTCAGGTAGGCGCGCAGCACACGGGCCTTCTCCGCCGGGTCCGTGAGTTCGGTGACCGTGAACGTGCGGACCTTGCGGCCCACGCGCAGCTCGCCGCCGCCCGCCACCCGCATGTTGCGGACCCACTGGGAGTGGCCGCGCGCCGACACCAGGTACTGCTCGCCCTCGTACGTGTGCGGGTTGACCGGGATCCGCTGCATCCGGCCGGACGTGCGGCCGCGGACCGACATTTCGGCGGTGCCGGCCAGGCTGATGCCGACGCGGGCCAGCTTGCCCATCAGGGAGTTGAAGCGGGCGGCGAAGGGGCCGGCTTTCACGTAGTACGGGGTGGTGGGCGTGGACATGGTCGCCTCCGACGGCAATGAGAGAGCGGTGCTCTCGCTTGAGAGCAGTGTGCACCCGATTGGCGCGGCAAAGCAAGAGCGGTGCTCTCACTTTGGGGCGGTGATCTCGTTGTGTGGCACACTGGCCGCCATGACTACCGTGCGCGGGGCCCGGGAGCGGGCCCGTATCGAGGTCACCGCCGCCATCAAGGACGAGGCCCGGCGCATGCTCGCGGCCGAGGGTGCCGCCAAGCTGTCGCTGCGGGCCGTCGCCCGCGAGCTGGGCATGGTCTCCTCGGCCCTCTACCGCTACTTCCCCAGCCGCGACGACCTGCTCACCGCGCTCATCGTCGACGCGTACGACAGCGTGGGCGCGGCGGTCGAGGAGGCCGATGCCCGCGCCGTCGCCGCCGGCGACCCGCCCCGCGTGCGCTGGATCGCCGCTTGCCTGGCCTTCCGCGGGTGGGCGCTCGGGCACCCGCACGAGTACGCCCTCATCTACGGCTCACCGGTCCCCGGCTACAGCGCCCCCATGGACACCGTCGGGCCGGCCGCGCGGGTCGGCAATGTGTTCATCGGTGTTCTCCGCACCGCTTTCGAGGGGCGCGGGCTCGCGCTGCCGCCGCTGCCCGCCGCCCTGCGGCCGGAGGCCCTGCGGATGACCGCGGACTTCGCGGACGGGCTGCCGCCGGAGGTCACGGCCGCCCTGGTCGCGGCGTGGGCGCAGCTGGCCGGGCTGGTCTCCTTCGAGCTGTTCGGCCAGTTCAACCGGGTCGTCGAGGACCGCGATGCCTTCTTCGCGCATGCGGCGGGGCAGCTGGCCCACGGGGTGGGGCTGCCTGCCGCGTGACGCCGGCAGCCGCCCGGCCGCCGTCCCCGTCCGGGCGCGCAGGTCGCCGAGGGCAGTCCTAGTCCCACCAGTCGACGTCTCCGCTGCTGTCGACCTTGGGGGCGGTCACCGCTCCGAACCAGGACTGGTCGTGGTGTTCCATGGTCTCCGCCACCTCGTGGAGCCATGAGCCCAGGCTGGGCCAGCCCAGGAAGTACGCCTGGTCATCGTGAGCGGCGTCACCGAGGTGGTTCTGCCACATCCCTTCCCCGGCATCGATGAAGTGCTCGTTTCCGTGACCTCCGGAGACGGGGACCCACTTCGTGCCCCACCAAGGGGTCTCCGCCTGGTCCGGGTCGTCCGGTTCCCACAGGCGCATCCGCGTCTCGCGGACTTCGACGATCTCGGACACGGAGTACAGCCTCCGGCAGGGGAGCACACCCAGCAGGGAGGTGTCGCCGTCGTGGCATCGCAGCGATGCGCGGAGGTCCACGGGGAGCGGGAATCCCAAGCGTGACTCCGCTTCCTCAAGGGACTGCAGAGAAGCCGGGGGCCGCAGTTCTGCCAGTGCCTTCGGTGCGTGCCGGGCCAGCCAGGCGTCGATGCGGCGCCACGATGTCGCGACCGGGGGCACCACAGGGGCTATGCCCCGTCGGGGAGGTTCCATCATGGGGGCCATCATCCACCGGGGCTGCGTGCGGACCCGAAGGGGCAGGGGCTAGCGGCCGTCGTTTTCCGGGCGGCGGGCGAAGCGCCACAGGAGGTGGGTGACGCGGAGTACGAACACCACCGCGGCCAGCAGCCCGCCCGCCACCGCCAGGGCGCCCTCGGCGGTGGGGGAGAGGTCGAAGGCCAGGGCGGGTCCGTACACCGCGCAGAACACCAGGGCGGCGGCGAAGCACGCGCTGACGAAGGCGTAGCCGATCTCGATGGTGATCGCGTCGCGGTCTGCCTGCGTACGCCGTCCCCTGCTCTGCCCCATACGTGCAGTGTTGTGCGGGTCGCACATCGTGACAAGGCGTTTTTGCGGCGTGGCGCCGGCGTCGCCGTCGCGCGGGTGTGTCAGATGCCGGCCGTCTCCACCCAGAGGCGGGCCAGCGTCTCGTCGCCCGTCACCTCGGGGCCGGTCAGCGGGAGGCGGTTCCACAGGGCCGCGTACAGCCAGGCCGCCTCGCCCGTCACCTCGCAGTCCGCCGGGCCCGCGTCGCCGAGCACGGCCCGGGGCGGCTCCTGTGACAGGTGCACGGTCCACACCGCGCCGGTGTCGGCGGCCCGGATCCGGAGCACCCGCGGCTCCTGGGTCCGCACCCGGCTGCGCGGCCGCGCGTGGAAGCCGGTCAGCAGCTCGTCCACGCCGTCCTCCGCGAACTCCGGGGACACCGGGCTGAAGACCGTGCCGAGTGCCGCTTCCGCGTCCATGCGGTGCACGGTCGTCTCGTGTGCCTGCCGCCGCGCCCAGAACGCCAGCGGCGACGCCGGGGCCGTCGGCAGGAACGTCCAGCACTGCACGTCGGCCGGGGCCTCGGTCAGCGTCCGGACCAGCGCCGCGTGCCCCTCCCGGAACCAGGCCAGCAGCTCGGCGCCGACGAGCTCGGGCCCGTCCGGGATCGGGGTCGGCTCCACGACCGCGTCCTGGACGAAGGAGGCCGCCCACCGGTGCACCGCCCCCGTGTGCCGCAGCAGATCGGTGACGCGCCAGGTGGGGCAGCTGGGGACGATGGTGTCCAGGCCGGCCCGTTCGGCCGTCTCGGCGAGCAACTCGCCTTCCCTCTCCAGGACCTCGACGTACTCGGTGATCTTCATGCGGGCAGTGTCCCAGCCGAGCCGGGACAATGGGGCCATGAACGGGGAACTCTTCCCGCGGGAGCGGGCCGAGATCGCCCCCGGCGCGGTGCACGTGCCCGACTGGCTCGGCCCGGAGCGCCAGCGGGAGCTGCTGGCCGCCTGCCGGGTGTGGGCGCGCCCGCCCGCCGGGCTGCGCACGGTCCGGACTCCGGGCGGCGGGACGATGACCGCCCGCCAGGTGTGCCTCGGCCTGCACTGGTATCCGTACGGGTACGCCCGCACCGCCGTCGACGGGGACGGGGCGCCCGTCAAGCCGATGCCCGCCTGGCTGGCCGAGCTGGGACGGGAGGCGGTGGCCGCCGCGTACGGGGACGGGGACGGCGGCGGGGGCGGGACGGGTGCCGGCTGCCGGCTTCCGGCGGGTGCCGCCTATGACATCGCGCTGATCAACTTCTATGGCGGGGACGCGCACATGGGCATGCACCGCGATGCCGAGGAGAAGTCCCCGGCGCCGGTCGTATCCCTCAGCCTCGGCGACACGTGCGTCTTCCGCTTCGGCACCACCGAGTCGCGGGGCCGGCCCTACCGGGACGTACGGCTGTGCAGCGGGGACCTGTTCGTCTTCGGAGGCCCGGCCAGGGCGGCCTATCACGGGGTGCCGAAGGTGCTGCCCGGGACCTCCCCGCCCTGGCTTGGGCTGACCGGGCGACTGAACATCACACTGCGGGTCGGCGGGCTGGAGCCGCCCCCGGACTGACGGGCCGCGGGCCGGCCGCGGACCGGCCCGTGGCCGAGACCGATCGGTGATCGGCGGGCGGCGCCGTGCAGCCCGCGGATCATGCGAGGATCGCTGTCATGAACGGCAACGGGGCCCCGCGGCGGGTGGAGGATGTGACGACGGCGTCCACCGCATCCGCGGCATCGGCGAAGACCAGGCTGGAACGGGGCCGCGGCGCCCTCGGGCCGGCGCTGGAGCTCGTCCACACCGGCCGGGCCCCGACCCGCGCGGTCCTCACGGCCGAGCTCGGCGTGACCCGCGCGACCGCGGGGGCCGTCGCGGCCGAGCTGGAGGCGCTCGGGCTGATCCGCGTCGACTCCAGCCCCGGCCGGGCGGGAGGCGCCCAGGGCCGCCCCTCGCACCGCCTCGCCATCGACGAGAACGGCCCCGTGGCCCTGGCCGCCCAGGTGCACCCGGACGGCTTCCGTGCCGCCCTCGTCGGTCTCGGCGGCCGGATCGTGGCCACCGCCCCCGGCAAGATCACCGTGTCGGAGGATCCGGCGCAGGTGCTGGGCGCGGTCGTCGGGGCGGGCGCCGCACTGCTCGCCGAGACCGGCCGCCGCTGCGTCGGCGCCGGGCTCGCGGTCCCGTCGGCCGTCGCCGAGCCGGACGGCACGGCGCTCAACCCGCTGCACCTGGCCTGGCCGGCCGGCTCTCCCGTACGGGCCATCTTCGAGCAGTGCGTGAAGGCGGCCGGCATCGACGGCCCGGCCCTCGCCGGGAACGACGTCAACCTCGCCGCGCTGGCCGAGCACCGGCACGGCGCGGGACGCAGCGCCCAGCACCTGCTGTGCGTGGCGACCGGGCACCGCGGGGTGGGCGGGGCGCTCGTGCTCGACGGCCGCCTGCACAGCGGGAGTTCGGGCCTGGCGCTGGAGGTCGGCCACCTCACCGTCAACCCGGAGGGGCGGGCCTGCCACTGCGGCGGCCGCGGCTGCCTGGACGTGGAGGCGGACCCGCTCGCGTTCCTGACGGCGGCGGGCCGTACGCCGGGGCCGGAGGTGTCGCTGCTGCAGCAGGCCCGCGACCTGCTGCGCGAG
Source organism: Streptomyces sp. NPDC090445 (assembly GCF_044769385.1). NCBI lineage: Bacteria > Bacillati > Actinomycetota > Actinomycetes > Kitasatosporales > Streptomycetaceae > Streptomyces > Streptomyces sp. NPDC090445. The sequence continues at coordinate 302,044 of NZ_JBIVXV010000003.1, forward strand.
GAGTACGCGGAGCCCGCGGTACGGGCGGCCGCGGAGGAGCTCATCGACCGGCTCGGCCTGGGCCTCGCGGGCCTGGTGAACATCCTGAACCCGGACCGGATCATCCTGGGCGGCCTGCACCGGGAGCTGCTCTCCGCGGACCCGGAGCGGTTGCGCGCCGTGGTCGCGGACCGGAGCCTGTGGGGGCGCAGCGGGGGAGTGCCGATCCTGCCGTGCACGCTGGACCACAACAGCCTGGTGGGGGCGGCGGAGCTGGCCTGGCAGCCGGTGCTGGACGACCCGCTGGGGGCGCTGGGGGCCGCGGCTTAGCCGAGGCGGGGGCGGGCGCCGGATGCCGGGGTGCCGGGGTGCCGGGTTGGGGCCGGTGGGGATGGGCAGCGTGCGGTGTCGCCCCGGCCCCCTGGGCGCCCCTGGGCCCCCTGGGCCCCCTGGGTCCCGTGTGCCGCCGGTGCTGTCGGGCCACTGTGTCAGGGGGCCGGGCGGCGGGGGTGTTACCCCGGCCTGATCGCGGTGGCGGCGGCCACGGACAGGCTGACCGGTGCGGGTTCCGCGTCTGCGGCGAGGGACAGGGCCGGGGCGGGCTCCCGTACCGGTGTGGAACGGCTGCGCGCGGGCCGCGGGCGGGCCGGGGCCGCGGGGGCGGCGCGGAGCGAGAACCACACCACCTTGCCCGGGCTGTCCTCCTGGGGCCGGGCCCCCCACGCCTCGCTGACCGCCTCGACGAGGGCGAGGCCGCGCCCCCCGGTCTCCAGGGTGTCCAGCAGGTCCCGGAGGGCCGGTCCGTCCGGACCGGCCTGCAGGTGCGGCGCGGCGGGCGCCCGCGCCGACTGCCGGGCGACCCCTGCGACGGGTGCGAACGGTGCGACCGCCGAGTTCGGTGTGTCTGGTGTGTCTGGTGCATCCGGTGCGTCCGGTGGCGTCGCGAACGTCGTCCGGCGGACCGGGAGGCGCGGATCGCTGTCGTACACCGAGACCGTGAGCCGCCCCAGCCGCAGCTCGATCTCGACCGTGCATCTCTTGTCCGGCTGCGCGTGCCGGTGGACGTTGCTGAGCAGCTCCGTCACCCCGAGCGCAGCCCGGTCTATGAGTGGATCCAGCTGCCAGTGGCGCAATTGCGCGGAAACGATCCTCCGGATCTGGCCGATCCGGGACGGCAAGGCCTGCAGTTCGACTGTGCAGTGCCTGCGTGAATGACTGATCACGGCTGCGACTCCCCGACATGAGTGTTACGGGTGCTGCACCCTCGGTAATCCCCCACCAGGGTCACCCACGGTGCCGGTGGACGCAACCGAACGCGATCGAAAGCGATCCGCATAGATACCCAAAGTGACTGTTTGCGCAGGTGAGAGAGGTACATTGCGAAAGCAGGGGGCAAGGAACGCACGAAGGAGCAAGCCGCATGAGCACCACCCGTACCTCCGGTACGACGGCTACGACGATTGACGTCGACCACAGCGACGCGGACTACCGCGCCTGGCTGAAAGAAGCCGTCCGCAAGGTGCAGGCGGATGCGAACCGCTCCGCCGACACCCATCTCCTGCGCTTCCCGCTCCCCGAGGAATGGGGCATCGACCTCTACCTCAAGGACGAGTCCACGCACCCGACCGGCTCCCTGAAGCACCGCCTCGCGCGCTCGCTGTTCCTGTACGCCCTCTGCAACGGCTGGATCCGCCCCGGCCGCCCCGTCATCGAGGCCTCGTCCGGCTCGACGGCCGTCTCCGAGGCGTACTTCGCCAAGCTGATCGGCGTCCCGTTCATCGCGGTCATGCCGCGCACGACCAGCCGGGAGAAGTGCCGGCTGATCGAATTCCACGGCGGCGAATGCCACTTCGTCGACGACCCGATGAAGATGTACGAGGAGTCGGCGGACCTCGCGGCCCGCACCGGCGGCCACTACATGGACCAGTTCACGTACGCGGAGCGCGCGACGGACTGGCGGGGCAACAACAACATCGCCGAGTCGATCTACCAGCAGCTGCGCCTGGAGCGGTACCCGGAGCCCGCGTGGATCGTGGCGACCGCCGGCACCGGCGGCACCTCGGCGACCATAGCCCGCTACGTCCACTACATGCAGTTCGACACCCGCGTCTGCGTCCCGGACCCGGAGAACTCCTGCTTCTTCGACGGCTGGACCAACAACGACCCGCACGCGAGCAGCGATTGCGGCTCGCGCATCGAGGGCATCGGGCGGCCGCGGATGGAGCCGAGCTTCGTGCCGGGCGCCATCGACCGGATGATGAAGGTGCCGGACGCGGCGAGCATCGCCGCGTGCCGCGCCCTGGAACAGGCCCTCGGGCGCAAGGCGGGCGGCTCCACCGGAACGGGTGTGTGGAGCGCACTGAAGATCATCTCGGAGATGGTGGCGGAGGGACGCACGGGCAGCGTCGTCACCTTGTTCTGCGACCCGGGCGACCGCTACCTCGACAAGTACTACTCGGACGAGTGGGTCGCCGCGCAGGGCCTGGACCTCGCCCCGTACGCCGAGACCATCGAGAACATGCTGGCGACCGGAGTCTGGCGCGAACCCGGCGCCTGACGCCGGGGCGTCGGTCTCGTCGATCCGGGAGGCGTGGCGCAGCAGCCCGGCATCGGCCTCGGCCTCGGCCGCCATGACCGTCTCCCGGAAGCGGACCCCGCCCGCAGCCTGATCGCCCGGCCGGCGCCGCCGCGCGTCGGCCGGGCGTCGGCCGAGCGTCGGCCGGGCGTCGGCCGGGCCGGCGACACCGGCCCGGAAGGGTGGCGTCCGCGCCCGAACGGGCAGTTGATATTCCGTCAGACATCCGCGGTGTGTCCGTCGGCGGATCGCCCGTACAGGGGCTATGCGTGCGCTCCGGTGCGCGGGATGCTGGATGCAGGACCTGCGCTGATCCCGTCCCGCGAGCGGAGGCCGCCGTGCCGGACATCCCCCAGCCCCCGCATCCCCTCGCCCTCGAACTCCTCGCCCCGCCGCGGCCGCCGGCCCTCGAACTCCGCGTCCACGGAGTCCACGGCGCTTCCCCCGAGGAACTTCTCGACGATCCGCGTACCGTCCGGGTCACCGGTGACGCGACCGCCGCCGTGTTCCGCCGCGCCGCCGACGCCGACGCCGAGTCCCACCCCGAGCGGTACGCCGGCCGGCCCGTCGTCGAGGCCTACTGCTGGTCCCGGCTCACCTCCGGCAACGGCTCCCGTGCCCTGTGGCTGCTGCTCCTGCCCTTCATGGTCGTCAACCTCGCCCACTGGGCCCGGCCCGCCGCACCGCCCGCACCCGACGGCACGCCACCGCCGCGCGCGGTCCGGGCGTACGGGGTGCTCGTCCGGCTCCTCGCCCTCAGCCTCACCCTGCTGCTGATCGCGGCCGCCTGCGAGGTCGCCCTCGACCTGCTCGCCTGGCAGTGCGCGGGCACCGCCGCCTGTACGGCCTCCCGCTCCTGGCTGCGGTTCGCGGAGCCCGGCGGCTGGTGGGGCCAGCCCGGGCGGCGGCTCGCGCTCGGAGCCCTGGTCCCGGCCGCGCTGACCGGGCTGCTGTGGTTCCTGTCGAACCGGACGTGGAGCGCCTACGAGTCCCAGACCCCGCCCCAGGAGGCCGCCGGAGCCGCCGCCCCGGCCCCCGGGCCCGGGCCCGACCCCGGGTCCGCCGGCGCCGGGGCACCTGCCGCCGCCGTCGGCGACCCGGCTCCCCCCGCCCCCGCCCCCGCCCTCGTCGCCGGCGACCCGGCCCCCGCCGCCCCCGCGCTCGGCCGGCCCGGGTTCTGGTACGGGCGGCGGATCGTGGCCCGGCTGCGCGCCGCGCACACCGCCGCCGGGCTGCTCACCGTCGCCGCCGCCGTCGCCGCACCCGCCGCCCGCTACGACCGCCGCGCCGGCACCCCCGCCCTCGAAGCCCTCGGCTGGGCCCTGGAGTTGCTGCTCGCCGCCGGGGCCGCCGCCGTCGCCTGGGTCGTCTGCCGGCGCGGCCGTACCGAGGTCCGGCCCGACCACCGCCTCGACCGGGCCGCCGTCACCCTGCTGCCCGGCGCCGCCCTCGCCCTGCTCACCGCCGTGCTGCTCCACGCCTCCTGGCCACGCCCCGGCTGGACCTCCTCCGGCCGGCTGCCCGGCGACTTCGCGTTCGGGCTGCTCATGCTCGGCCAGGGCGTCCTCGTCCTCGCCCTCGCGGCCGTCGCCGCCCGCCTGTACCGGCGCGCCCCCGACGGGGCGACCGCCCTCCGCGGCCTCGGCGGGCCCGCCATCGCCATGCTCGGCTGTGCGCTCGGCGGTGTGATGTCCGGCGGGGTCGCCCAGTGGGTCGCTGGCCGGCTCGACGGCGGAGCCGGCCCGCCCGTACCGCCCGTGCTGCTGTCCTGGCAGGCCGCCGTCCTGCCCCCGCTGCTCCTCGTACTGGCACTGCTCGCCGCCGTGTTCGCGGTGCGCGGCGTCCTCCACCGGCGCCGCCTCGCCGCCCGGGTCGCCGCCGAGTACCCGGGGGAGACCCCCGACACGGACCGCAGCCGCCGCATCGCCGGAGCCCGGGCCGCCGCCGCGCTCACCGACTCCGCGCCCTGGTTCGTCGCCGCCGTCTCCGGGGTCACCCTGCTGCTCGGGGCGGGCGCCCTCGCCGGGGCATGGCTGAGCGGACAGGTCCCGGGCGAAGCCGCCCGCGGCGGCCACCCGTTCCTGGAAACCGCCGCCCGCGCCGCCCAGGACGCCGGCTCCTGGCTGATCGGCTTCGGTTTCCTCCTCTTCGTCACCTGGGGCCGCCGCGCCTACCGGGATCCCGCCGCCCGCCGCACCATCGGCGTGCTGTGGGACGTCGGCACCTTCTGGCCGCGCGCCGCCCACCCCTTCGCCCCGCCCTGCTACGCCGAGCGGGCCGTGCCCGACCTGACCTGGCGCATGACCGCCTGGACCGGCCGCACCGGCGGCCGCCTGGTGATCTCCGGCCATTCCCAGGGCAGCGTCCTCGCGGCCGCCGCCGTCTGGCAGCTCACGCCGCACGCCCGCCGCCGCGTCGCCCTCCTCACGTACGGGTCCCCGCTGCGCCGGCTCTACGGGCGCTGGTTCCCGGCCTACTTCGGCCCCGGACCCCTCACGGCCCTGCACCGGCAGGTCGACTGCTGGCGCAACCTGTGGCGGGCCACCGACCCGATCGGCGGCCCGGTCGCCGCGGACCCCGCCGGGGACGTGGACCGGGGGCCGCTCGCCGACCCGCTCGCCTACGGGCGCAGCACCCGGCACCCGCTGCCCGCGCCCGTCCTGGGCCACTTCGACTACCCGTCCGACCCCGCCTTCGCGGCCGAACGCGACGCCCTGCTCGCCCGCCTGGCCGGCCCGCCCCGCCCGGACCTCCGGAAGGCCCCGGGCGAGCCGGTCGCCCCCGAGCCGCCGGACGCCGCCCCGGACCCCCGGGCCGGGGGGCCCGATGTGCCGGCGCCGAGGGTCAGCAGGGAGCCGGCAGCGCCGGCAGATCCTCCGGAAACAGCAGGGTGAGCTCGTCCGTCCCCGCATCCGCCAGCTGCGCCACCCGCCCCGCGTGCCGCTCGACCATCGCCTCGAACGTCTGCCGCGCGGTCCGGCCGTTGCCGAACGCCGGACCCTTCGGCAGCTCCGTGAAGTACGCCAGCAGCGCCTCGGCCGTGCCCTCGCCGAGCCGGTACTCGTGCTCCTCCGCCTGCTGCTCCACGATCCGCAGCAGTTCCCCGGGCCCGTAGTCGCCGAAGGTGATGGTCCGCGAGAAACGGGACGCCACCCCCGGGTTGACGGTGAGGAAGCGGTCCATCTCCTCCGTGTACCCGGCGACGATCACCACGACCGCGTCCCGGTGGTCCTCCATCAGCTTCACGAGGGTGTCGATCGCCTCGCGCCCGAAGTCCCGGCCCGAGTCCTCGGGTGCCAGCGCGTACGCCTCGTCGATGAACAGCACCCCGCCACGGGCCCGTTCGAACGCCTCCTGCGTGCGGATCGCCGTCGATCCGATGTGCTCCCCGACCAGGTCCACGCGCGACACCTCGACCAGGTGGCCGCGCTCCAGGACGCCGAGCGAGGCGAGGATCTCCCCGTAGAGCCGGGCCACGGTGGTCTTGCCGGTGCCGGGGGAGCCGGTGAAGACCAGATGGCGGCGGACCGACGCCGCCTTCAGGCCGGCCTGCTGCCGCCGCCGCCCCACCTCGATCATGTCGGTGAGCGCGCGGACCTCACGCTTGACGCTCTCCAGGCCGACCAGCGCTTCGAGCCGCTCCAGCACCTCCGCCGACCCGCGCGGTGCCGACGCACTCCGGTCGGCCCCGTCCGCCGGGCGGGCCGCCCCGGACGCCGGCCCCGCCGGTGCTGCCGCGGCCGGACCCGCCTGCGCCGGCTCCGCTCCGCTGCGCTGCCCGGTGAGCGTACGGACGCCCGGGCGCTCCCCGGCGGGCGCGCCGCCGGGGGCCGGCCGGACGGAGGGCCGGACCGCGGACTCGTCGGAGGTGCAGCCCTCGGCGACCGGGCCGTCCTCGGCGAACTCGTAGCCGCCGCGCGCGCAGCGCTCGGTGCGGCAGCGGGTCAGGGTGGCCCGGCAGCCGTCGAGGATGTGGAAGCCGAAGCCGGAGCTGCCGGTCACCCGGCAGGAGTCGAAGCTTCCGCGGCCGCCGGCCGACACGTAGAACCCGGCCTCGGCCGGGGCGGTGACCGTGCACCGCCGGACCGAGGGATCGGCTCCCTTGGTGACGATCACCCCGGTCTGGGCGGTGTCGATCGTGCAGTCGGTCAGGGTGCCGCCGCTGCCGTGGTCGCGGAACCAGGCACCGGTGCCCGCCTCCCGGATCCGGCAGTCCTCGACGTGGGCGGTCGCGCCGTCGCTCACCGACACGGCCGTGTTGCGCACCTGGAACAGGTCGCTGTCGACCACGTCCGCCCGGGAGCCCCGGTCCAGTACGAACACGGCGTCGGGCACGTCGTGCAGCCGGCAGCCGGTGAGCGAGACGGTGGCCCCGTCGCTGATCCACACCGCGGGATAGTCGCCCGTGCTGTCGTGGATCTCGCAGGCCTCGGCCTCGACCCGGGTGCCCGGATCCCACACCGACAGCCCGTTGCGGCCGAAGCGGCGCACGGTGGTGCGGGCGAGGGTGAGCACCGAACGGGCCCGCAGGTCCACCGCGTTCTCGGGGATGTCGTGGATGTCGCAGCCGGAGAGGTCGAGGACGGCGTCCGTGTCGAGGGTGACCCCGTCGGCCGTGGTGCGGTGCACCGTGCAGTCGGTGAGGCGGGCCGCCGCACGGGCGGCGATCTGCACGCCGGTCCCCTTGATCTCGTACACCTCGCAGCCCAGCGCCTCCAGCCCCGAGCCCTCCCCGGTGACGGCGATGCCGGCGCCCGCGGCGTGGTGGATCCGGCACCGCTCCAGCCGCGGATGCCCGCCCCCGCGGACGGAGACCCCCGCCTGGCCGGCGGAGACCACCTCGCACTCCTCGAACACCCCGCCACCGCCGTCCAGGACGGCGATCCCGATGCCGGTCGGGTTCTCCACCGTGCACCGGCGCACCAGCGGCCGGGCCCCGCCGCGCACCTCGATCCCGGCTGCCGAGCGGGTGCTCACCCGCAGGCCGGCCAGCTCCGGGGTGCCCGTCTCGACGAGCAGGGCGGGAGTCGCCCGGTCCTGGCCCTCCACGTGCAGGTCCTGGACCACGGCCGAGGCGCGCAGGGTGAGCGCCACCCCGTCCGGCGGGGCGATCCGCACCGACCCCGGCGCGCCCTCGGGCCCGCGCAGGGTGACGGCGTGCTGCAGCACCAGGTTCTCCCGGTAGGTGCCGGGAGCGAGGGTCAGTACGTCCCCGTCGCCCGCGGCGGCGAGCGCGGCGGCCAGCGTCGGATACTCCCCGGAGCGGCGCCGCCACCGCGAAGACCCGCCGTGCGTCAGCTGGACCGTGCCCTGTGCCATGGTGCTGTCGTGCCCCCGCCCTCGTTCTCGTCCTCGCCCTGCCGGACCGGCCGGTCCGGCAGACCTGCCGGAGCCGCCCGCAGCAGCTGACGGCAACCGCTCCGGCCGGTCCACCGTAGCGCGCGCGGAGCCGATGGGAGGCCAGGTCAACTGCCTGCGCCCGCCCGGCCCCAGTCCGGTCCCGCCGCTGCCCAGGCCCGGTCGAGGCACAGGTACCGCCGGTGTATGAGCCTGCGCACGACGAGCCGGCGCGCGGTTTCCGCCAGTGCCGCGGCGCCCACGGCGGCGGCCAGGCCCGCGAGCGCCGCGTGTGCGCCGGCGGATCCGGGGTCGAGCGGACGGGTCACGAGCCGCCCGCGCAGGTCGGCCCATATCCGGAACCGGTCGCCGGCCCGCGGCGGTTCCTCGGCCGCCGGAACCGTCCCCTGGTGGCTGCTTCCGTCCGGCGCGGTCCAGGCCGCCACGATCCGCGTCCGCTGCGGGGCCTGCCGCTGCGGAGCCGGCTCGCCGCCCGGGCCCTCGGGCGCCTCGGCGGCGGCCGGCCCGACCACCACCGCCGGGACGAGGTACCGCTCCTGCCGCTGTTCGCGCGCGGCCCGCTGCAGCGTGCCGTCCACGCGGAAGCCCGTCACGCAGCCGATGGCCGGGGCCACCAGCAGGACGCACACCAGCGCGGCGAACGCCGCCCATGCCTCGAAGAGATCGGTCGGCCGGCACAGCGGATTGCGCCGCCAACGCCACACACCCATTGCTGCCCACACGGTCCGGCACCCCCTTGCCTCCGTCTGCCTGCAGGCACGTTCCGGATGGTCCAACGGCCTTTGTGCGGCTGTTGGTTCCAGGGATGCGCAAGAGCCCCCCGAAGGTGTCATTCCGGGGAGTCGCGGGGAACCCGGGTCGGGGCATGGGAACCCGGGCGGGTCATGGGGATCCCTGGCGGGTCACTCCAGGACGCGGACCTCGTCGCCGACGCGCACGGTGCCCGTCCGCACCGGCACCAGCATCCGCCCGAACGCCAGCGACTTGCCGATCCGCCGGTGCCGGGCCAGCGACTTCAGCGGCTCCTTGCCGCGCTCCGCAGTGCCCTGGTCGGTCGTGGTCACGATGCACCGCCCGCACTCCCGCGCCCCGCGGAAGACCGCGTCGCCGATCGCGATGCGCCGCCACCCGTCCTCCGCCCAGGCCTCGGCCCCGGCGACCACCACATTGGGTCGGAACCGGTTCATCGGCAGCGGACCCTCCTCGGGATGGTCCCCCTGGGCGATCAGCGAGTTGAGCGCGTCCAGCGACGCCAGGGTGGTGAGAAGCACCGGGTAGCCGTCGGCGAGGCTCACCGTCTCGCCGGGCAGTGCGTAGTCGGGGTCGACCGGACGCCGTACGGCCGGGTCGTCCAGGTGCACCAGCCGAACCGGAATCCCGAGGTACGTGCCGGCCCAGTCGGCGGCGGCGTGCGCCGCGACGACCGTCTCGACCTTCTTGCCGAACAGCGCGACCGGCTCCAGCGGCCCCGGCTCGGGGACGTCGACGGCCAGGTCGGGCATGCCGGGCGCCGACAGCGCGACGCCGCCTCCCTCCAGCGGACGCGCCGAGGCCAGCGCGAGGCGCGGCTGCTCGCGCTGGGTGATGACCTTGCCCTGGGAGTCGACCAGGGCCCAGCGCCGGTCCGCGGACAGGCCCCAGGGCTCCACGGCCACCTCGTCGGGAGCTGTCCCCGCCACCGACTTGACGGGATGGACGTGGAGCGTCTGGACATGCAAGTTCGCCATGGGGGCATCCTGCCAGGCGCCCCTCCGCCGCCCTACCGGGTATCGGCGGGCCGGGCGCGGGCCGGTGACCCGGGCCGGTCAGGACCGGGACCGGGACCGGGACCGCCCGGGGCCGCCCGGCGGCGTGTCGGCGGGCGTGCGGCGCCCACGGCGGAGCGCTCGCACGCGTGCCGCGCGTGCGTCAGTAGGCGCGCCCCTGGTACGGACGCCCGTACGGGTCCTCGTACGAGGGGCCCGCGGCCGGAGCCACCTGCATCGGACGCGGCGCCGCCGGGCGCATCGCCTCGTACCCGGTGCCCGCGGCGACCGGGCGGGGCGGCTGCGCCTGCTGCATGTACCCCGCGCGGGCAGCGACCGGCTGCTGCTGCGGGATGTACGGCGCGGGCGCGTTCTGCAGCGGCACCGGGCCCGGGGAGGGCGCGCCCTGGCCCGGATACGGGTACCCGTACCCGCCGGACTGCTGGGGCTGCTGCTGCGGAGGCATCGGTGCCGGGGGCAGCGCGGCCGGAAGCGCGGGCAGCGCGGAGGCGAGGGCCGGCAGGTACCCACCGCTCGAATAGCCGGAGCTCGGCGAATCGTAGGCGGCCGGAACACGGATCGGGGCGATCTGCGGAGTGCCACGTTCCGCCACGAGCGAGTCGTAGATGGGAGTGTCCGGGAAGGAGGGCGCGGAGTAGTAACCGCCGCCATAAGTGGAGCGGGGGGAGGTCATGGGACCTAAGTTAAGCCCACGACTTCACCGGGTCCATAGCGAGGTGTGACGAATGCCCCGCTGACCTGCATCTTCGCAGGTCAGCGCCACACCATTCACTCCACGGTCACGTGCACGATTCGCCACTTGCGTACCTTCTTGCCCCTACTCGTGCTTGACGGTTGGGTGTTGCACCGACTTGCCGCTGACGCAGCGTCACGACGGAGTGACCTGGGATGACAGCGGGATGAGGCGGCAATTCGCCCGTTTCAGGCATCGGTCGGACGGGCGTAGGTGCGGCCCTTCCAGGCCGCGCCGCGCCCCCGGTAGTGCTGCACGGCCGAATCCACCGTCATCAGCAGGTACAGGAGTGCCGTGAGCGGAAGCAGCGGCGCGAGCACGGCCGGCTGCCGGTAGTAGCGCAGCATCGGCAGGTACGTTCCGGCCATCAGCAGCCAGGCGAGGCCGCCGGCCCAGGCGGTGGCGGGCCGTCCGGCGGCGAGCCCGGCGAAGAGGGCGGCCGGGGGGACGAGGTACACCAGGACGAGCCCGGCCACCGTCCCCGCCAGCAGCAGCGGCCGGTGCCGCAGTTGGGCGTACGCGCTGCGCGAGACCATCTGCCACAGGTCCGCCAGGGCCGGGTACGGGCGCACGCTGTCCACCCGCTCCGCGAGTCCCAGCCAGATCCTGCCGCCGGAGTCCCGGACGGCCCGGGCGAGGGAGACGTCGTCGATGACGGCCTGGCGGATCGCATCCGGAACCCCGGCCCGGACCGCCGCCCCGGTGTGCAGCAGGACGCAGCCGCCGGCCGCGGCCGCGGTCCGGGCGGCGGGGCGGTTGATCCGGCGGAAGGGGTAGAGCTGGGCGAAGAAGTACACGAACGCCGGCACGACGAGCCGCTCCCAGAAGCCGGCGACCCGCAGCCGGGCCATCTGCGAGACCAGGTCGAGGCCGGCGGAGGTCGCGGCCGCGACCAGTTCGCGCAGACTGTCCGGTTCGTGTGCGATGTCGGCGTCGGTGAGCAGGAGGTACTCGGGCTCGGCGGCATCGCGGGCGGTCCGGGCGAACGCGATGCCATGGCGCAGCGCCCACAGCTTCCCGGTCCAGCCGGGCTCCGGCTCGCCGGGGGAGACCACGGTCAGCGGCAGCCCGGGCTGGGCGCGGGCCAGGCGGCGGGCGAGCGCGGCCGTGCCGTCCGTACTGCCGTCGTCGACCAGGATCACCTCGGCCTCGCCGGGATAGTCCTGGGCGAGGAGGGAGGGGAGGCTGCGGGGGAGCACCTCGGCCTCGTCGCGGGCCGGGACGACGATGGCGACGGACGGCCAGCGGGCGGGGGCGGTGCGCGGGGGGAGGCGCACGTCGGTCCGCCAGAACATGCCCTGGGCGAGCGTCAGCCAGATCCAGGCGGCGAGGGAGGCGCACGCGGCACCGAGAAGGCCCATGCGGGCAGTGTGCCGAACCCGAAGCCCCCTGTCCCGCACCCCGGCCCGCCCGCGCCCCCGCTGCCCGGTGCCGCCGGGGCGGGGCGGGGCGTGCCGCGGGCCGTCGCGGTGCGGTCGGGAGGGGTGTGGTGCGGGGCACAGGCGGGGGCTTGTCGGGGGTGGGGAAGGGGGTCCGTCGATTAAGGTGACCAGGTGAAGATCGCGCTCATGGACTCCGGAATCGGCCTCCTCGCGGCTGCCGCCGCGATGCGACGGCTGCGGCCGGACGTCGACCTGGTCCTGTCCTCCGACCCCGTCGGCATGCCCTGGGGGCCGCGTACCCCCGAGGACCTCACCGGGCGTGCGCTCGGTGTCGCCCGTGCCGCCGCCGCGCTCCGCCCGGACGCGCTGATCATCGCCTGCAACACCGCCACCGTCCACGCCCTGCCCGCCATCCGGGCGGAGCTGGAGCCCGCGATCCCCGTGATCGGCACCGTGCCCGCGATCAAGCCCGCCGCGGCCGCCGGGGGGCGCGTGGCGATCTGGGCCACCCCCGCCACCACCGGCAGCCCCTACCAGCGCGGGCTCATCCGCGACTTCGCCACCGGGGCGCGCGTCACCGAGGTGCCCTGCCCGGGGCTCGCCGACGCCGTCGAGGCGGCGGACGAGGCGGCCATCGAAGCCGCCGTCGCGGCCGCCGCCGCGTTGACCCCGGCCGACGTCACCGACGTCGTGCTCGGGTGCACGCACTACGAGCTCGTCGAGGCGCCCATCCGGGCCGCCCTCGCCGAGCGGACCGGCGGGACCGCGTTCGCCTTCCACGGTTCCGCCGAAGCCGTCGCCCTCCAGGCGCTGCGCCGCATCGGCGCCGTCCCGGAGCCCGGGCTGCCCGCCACCGGCGGGCTGACCGTGCTGCTCAGCGGGGACGAGGGCGCGCTGCCTGCCCCCGCGCTCGGTTACGCCGAGGGCCGGCTGCTGGTCGGGGAGGGCGCGGCCCTCGGGCCCGTCCGGAGCTGAGCCACCTGCCCGTCCGCCCCCGCCGCCAGACGGCGGGCCAGGGCGCACAGGCCGTCCGCGTCGAGCACGCGGCCCCCGGAGCCGGGCAGCGGCACGTGCAGCGGGGCCGTCCACTCCGCCGGGATCGCCGCCCGGCCGTAGCGGACCCCGGCCAGCGTGCCCGTGACCGCGGCGACCGTGTCGGTGTCCCCGCCCAGGTCCACGGCCGCCCGGACGGCCTCCGCGAAGCCGCCCGTGGTCCGCAGCGCCCACACCGCCGAGCCCAGGCAGGGCCACACCGCGCCGTTGAACTCGGTGGCCAGGTCCGGGTGCCAGTCCGGGGCGAGGACCCGGGCGTACCGCTCGCGCTGCTCCGGGTCCACCGCCGCGAGCGCGTCCGGGATGCCGGCCAGCGGATCGGCGCCGGCCAGGCCGACCCGTACGAGCTCGTGCAGGACGGCGGTGCCCTCCCACGCCGCCGGGTCGCCGTGGGTCAGCGCCGCGATCCGCCGGGCCGCGGCCATGGTCGCCTCCCGCCCCTCGGCGGCGAAGTACACCGCGGACGCCGACGCCCGCATGAGGGAACCGTTGCCGGCGGCCCGCGCGTTCACCTGGAAGTGCAGCGCCGCGGCCAGGTCCCACGGCTCCCCGCTGGTCAGCACGGACTCGGTCTGCAGTCCGATGTCCTTCGGACCGGCCGCCGCCCAGCGCCGGAACCGCTCGAAGACGTCGGGGAGTTCGAGGCCGCCGCGCTCCAGCAGGGACTCGCCGACGAGCACGGCCATCTGCGTGTCGTCGGTCGCCTCTCCCGGATCCCAGCCGCCGCCCCCGCGCATCTCCGCGCCGCGCGCGCTCAGTTCGCCCGCGGGCCCGAACTCGTAGGGCGCGCCGAGGGCATCGCCCACGGCCGAGCCGAGCACGGCCCCGACAGCGCGGTCGATCCGGTCGATCCGGTCGATACGTTCCATTGGGCTGAATGGGTCGGTCATGTCACTGTTCCTCCCCCGATGGTTCGGGGCATACGCCGGCCAGCACATCCCTCGCGAAGGCGTCCAGGTCGTCGAGCCCGGCCGCGGCCAGCGTGTCCGGTGCCCCCGCCAGCAGGTGCCACACCGCCCCGTGCATCGCGAGGGTGAGGGCGCGGGCCTGTGCGGGGCCGTCCGGGAGCCCGGCCGCGCCGAGCAGCTGCCGGTGCGCCGCGAAGTCCGCCGCGCCGACCGGGTCCAGCAGTGCGGCCAGCCACGGCCGGCGCGCCGCCTCCGTCTGCAGCTCCAGGTAGGCCAGGACGCGCGGCCGCCCCGGCCCGGCCACGTCGCGGAGCAGTGCGGCGAGCACGGCCGCCAGCCCGGCACGGTCGGCGGGGCCCGGGCCCGGCCCGGCGAGGGCGGCCGCCAGCGCCCGGTACTGCTCGACGCAGCGTTCGGCCACCGCCCGGAGCAGGGCGTCGCGGGTCGGGAAGTAGTTCTTGGCGGTGCCCTGGGGCACGCCGGCCTCGGCGTCGACGGCGCGGTGTGTCAGCCCGCGCCCGCCCGCCTCCGCCAGCACTGCCGTGGCCGCGTCGCGCAGTCGGTCCCTCCGGTCCTGATTCACCTTGGCAGCTTAACCACATCCGTGGTACCACAGATGTAGTACCACGGATGTGGTGGCAGGGAGCGAGGGGGAACACGTCATGCACGACGCACACCGCACCACCAGCGCCACACGCACCACCAGCGCCACAAGCCCTGCCGGCAGCACCGGCACCACGACTGCCACCCCGGGCACCACCGGCACCACCGGCACCGCGGTCGTCGTCGGAGCTGGCGTCGGCGGGCTCGCCACCGCCATCGGACTCCGCCGCGCCGGCTGGTCGGTGACCGTCCTGGAACGCCGCACCGCCCCGGAGCGCTACGGAACGGCCTTCGGCATCCACCCCACCGCCCAGGCGGCCCTGGACCGGCTCGGCCTCGGCGAGGCCCTGCGGGCACGCGCGGTCCCGTACCGCGACGCGAAGATCCGCCGGCCCGACGGGACGGTGCTGGCCGCCCTCCCGCTCGACCGGATCGAGCGCAAGGCGGGCCGCCCCGAGCTGCTCGTCTCCCGCCCGCGCCTGATCGACGCCCTGCTCGACGCGCTCGACCGGCTCGGCGGCACCCCGATCGCGTACGGGCAGCGGCTGACCGACCCCGCGGGGATCGACGCCGACCTCGTCGTCGGCGCCGACGGCATCCACAGCGCCGTCCGCACCGCCCGCTTCGGCACCCGCAGCACCGTGCGCACCCTCGGCACGGTCGCCTGGATCGGCATCGCCGGCTTCGAGACCGGCGTGTACGGCGAGACCTGGGGCGCGGGCCGCTTCTTCGGCATGACCCCCGTCGAGCCCGGACACACCAACTGGTACGCCACCGTCCCCGGCGCCACCACCGCCGACGAACTGCGCGCCGCCTTCGCCGACTGGCACGACCCCGTCCCCCGCGTCCTCGCCGGCACTGACCCGGCGACCTGGATCCGGTACGAGATGCGCCACCTCCACCCGGCGCTGCCCGCCTTCACCGACGGCCGCCGCACCGCCCTGGTCGGCGACGCGGCCCACGCCATGACCCCCAACCTGGGCCAGGGCGCCTGCACCGCCCTGCTCGACGCCGAGGCCCTCACCCGGGCGGTCGCCGCCCACGGCCGGACCGGGCTGCCCGCCGCCCTGCGCGCCTACGACGGGGAACGCCGCCGGGCCGCCCAGCGCGTCGCCCTCGCCTCGCGGAGCCTGCACCGCTTCATGACGGCACGCCGCCCGGCCCTGCGGGACGCGCTCGTCGGCCTCCTGCCCGGCTGAGACGGGCCGATCCGCCGGCCGCCCCGGGTTTGCCCGCGGCCACCGCGGACAGACCCGGGCCGATCCGCCGGCCGCCCCGGGTTTGCCCGCGGCCACCGCGGACAGATGCGGCGCAGAGCAGCCGGGACGCGGACAGGCGCGGGCGGGACACATACGAGGCGCGGACGAGACGCGGACGTGGCGCGGCGGGACGCGGGCGAGAGGCGGTGGCGCACATGCGGAACGTGAGTACGCTGCTACTCATGACGGGTCACCCTCCTGGTCCGCTCTGGACGGGCCGGGCAACCAACCGCGCGCAATGGGTACTGGCCGCGGCCGGCGCCGCCGCGCTGGCCCTCGGCATCGAGCTGGCCGTCGACGCCCCGTGGAGCTCGGGCATCGTGCCCCTGCTGATGGCGATCGTCGGCTGC
This sequence comes from Streptomyces sp. NPDC090445, assembly GCF_044769385.1. Lineage (NCBI taxonomy): Bacteria > Bacillati > Actinomycetota > Actinomycetes > Kitasatosporales > Streptomycetaceae > Streptomyces > Streptomyces sp. NPDC090445. The sequence goes on from NZ_JBIVXV010000003.1 coordinate 318,010, forward strand.
CTCGCCGTCGGCGTCCTGATCCTCTACGGCACCCTCGCCTTCGTGCAGGTCGCCGTCACCATCGACGCAGAGGCCATCGAGGTGCGCTGCGGCCACATCGGGCTGCCCCGCCGCAGGGTCCGCCTCGCGGAGGTCACCTCCGCCGAGTACCTCCCGCACATCACCCCGCAGCAGTGGGGCGGCTGGGGCCACCGCTGGCGCCCCGAGAAGGGCACCGCCATCATCGTCCGCCGCGGCGAGGGCCTCGCCCTCCACCTCGGGGACGGCAAGGTGTTCACCGTCACCGTCGACGACGCCGAGAACGCCGTCCGTGTCATCCGCACCCACCTGCGCGCCCTGGCCGGCTGAGCCGAGCGCTCCGCGGGAGGTGCCGTGATGGGCCGGCGATCGGATGCGGGCCCGTAGTGGCTGGTCGCGCAGTTCCCCGCGCCCCTTCGGGGCGCTGCCGAACCGCAGCCGACCGGCGCCTCCCCGGCCCGGCCACGTACACTCCGCCAGATGAGCAGCAGTGTCACCGAAGAGCCCCGCGCCACCGGAGCGGAAGCCGTCGCCGGAGCCGAAGCCGCCGCGCCCGCGGGCGGCCGCCCGCACCGGCGGAAGGCCGCCGCTGCCGTCCGCGCGGCCCTCGCCGCCGCCTCCGGCGTGCTGCTCTACCTCAGCTTCCCGCCCCGCCCCCTGTGGTGGCTGGCCCCCGTCGCCCTCGCCGTGCTCGCCGGCTGCCTCCACGGCCGCCGCGCCCGCGCCGGCTTCGGCCTGGGCGTCCTGCACGGGCTGGGCTTCCTGCTGCCGCTGCTCGTCTGGACCAGCGAGGGGGTCGGCCCGGTCCCGTGGATCGCCCTCGCCACCCTCGAAGCCCTCCTCATCGGCGTCGCCACCCTCGGCATCTCCCTCGTCAGCCGGCTCCCCGCCTGGCCGCTGTGGGGGGCCGCCGCGTGGACCGCCGGCGAGGCCCTGCGCGCCCGCGCCCCCTTCGGCGGCTTCCCCTGGGGCAAGCTCGCCTTCGGGCAGGCCGACGGGATCTTCCTGCCGATCGCCGCCCTCGGCGGCACCCCGCTGCTCTCCTTCGGCATCGCCCTGTGCGGATTCGGCCTGTACGAAGCCCTGCGCACCGCCCTCCGCCACCCCCGCCGCGGTGTCGCCGCGCTCGCCGCCCTCGCCGTTGCCGCTCCCGTCGGCACGGCCCTGGCCGCCCGCCCGCTGGTCTCCGACGCCGCCGAGGACGGCACCGCCACGGCCGCCGTGGTCCAGGGCAACGTGCCGCGCGCCGGGTTCGACTTCAACGCCCAGCGCCGCGCTGTCCTCGACAACCACGCCAAGCGCACGATCCAGCTCGCCGAAGACGTCCGGGCCGGCCGCGCCCCCCGGCCCGACTTCGTGGTCTGGCCGGAGAACTCCTCCGACATCGACCCGTTCACCCAGCCCGACGCCCACCGGGTCATCGACAACGCGGTCAAGGCCATCGGCGTGCCCGTCGCGATCGGCTCCGTACTGGCCCCCGAAACCGGCCCGCTGCGCAACACGATGATCCTCTGGGACCCGGCCAAGGGCCCCACCCACACCTACGACAAGCGCAAGATCCAGCCCTTCGGCGAGCGCATCCCCATGCGGTCCGTCGTCCGGATCTTCAGCGCCGACGTGGACCGCGTGCAGCGCGACTTCGGCCCCGGCAAGGAGCCGGGCGTCTTCGACATGGCGGGCAGCGGCATCGGCATGGTCACCTGCTACGAGGCCGCCTTCGACGACGCCGTCCGCTCCACCGTCCGAGCCGGCGCCCAGGTCATCGCCGTACCGAGCAACAACGCCACCTTCGGCCGGACCCAGATGACCTACCAGCAGCTCGCCATGGACCGGGTCCGCGCCGTCGAGCACAGCCGCACCGTCCTCGTCCCCGTCACCAGCGGCGTCAGCGCCGTCATCCGCCCCGACGGCAAGGTCGTGCAGCAGACCGAGATGTTCACCGCGGACGCCCTCGTCGCCGAGATCCCGCTGCGCTCCACCGAGACCCCCGCCACCCGCCTCGGCCCGCTGCCCGAGTACGCGCTGCTCGCGCTGGCCGCCGGCGGTTTCGGCTGGGTCCTCGCACGCCGCGTCCGCGCCCGCCGCAGCGCCGCCTGAGCGGTGCGGCGGCGCCGGCCCCGCGAGGCCGGCCTCGTAAGGTCGGGGCATGACCACACCTGAGTACATCCGCGAGATCCGAGCCCACGCCGGGAACCGGCTGCTCCTGCTGCCCGCCGTGACCGCGATCGTCGTCGACGACCGCGGCCACGTGCTGCTCGGGCGGCGCTCCGACACCGGCCGGTGGGCCGTCGTCGGCGGGATCGCGGAGCCGGGCGAGCAGCCCGCCGACACCGCCGTGCGCGAGGTGTACGAGGAGACGGCCGTGCGGTGCGTCCCGGAGCGCGTGGTGCTGGTCGAGATGCTGGAGCCCGTCACCTACCCCAACGGCGACGTCTGCCAGTTCCAGGACATCACCTTCCGCTGCCGGGCCACCGGCGGGGAGGCACGCGCCAATGACGAGGAATCGCTGGAAGTGGCCTGGTTCGCGCCCGACGCGCTGCCCCCGCTGGACCGGTTCGGCCTGAACCGCGTCCGCCGGGCCCTGGGCGACGAGCCGACCTGGTTCGCACCCGCCGGCGACCTCCCCGAGGAGGTCCCGGCCGGGCCGGCGGAGATCCCGGCGGACCGGCGGGGCGGCGCCCCGGCATGGGTGCCGGAGGGCATCCCGGAGTAACCGCACCGCCCCCGGCCCTGGACAGGCCCCCCGGTCCCGGCCCGCGGCTCAGTCCGCGTCGGCCGCCTCCCGGTACAGCTCCACTGCCCGGTCGCCCATCACCGCGCTGTACGAGACGTCCGGATCCGTGCCCCCGCCCTCGTGGCCGCCGAGCACCCCGGCCACGGCCCCGTCCACCAGCCACGGGCTGCCGCTCGTGCCGCCGCCGAGGTCGGGGCAGTCGATGCGGCGCTGGGTCCCGGAGTACAGGGCGGTGGTGTTCCCGCACCTCAGCGGGGCGTCCTCGGTGCTCGGGTAGCCGATGACCGTCACCGCAGCGTCGTCCGGCTGTCCGGCGGCCACCGGGAACCCGCCCACCGCGTCCTCGACGGACCTGCCGTGCCCGCCGTCCACCGGGACCACCGTGGCGAAGGCCAGGTCGGCGTCCGGGTCCTCGCCGCCCGTCCAGTCCGGCGCCACGAACACGCCGGTGAGCCGCCACAGCCCGTACGGGGCCCTGCCGTCGCGGTAGCCCGGTGCGAAGACCGTGTTCTGCGGGTCGCCCATGCAGTGCGCGGCCGTGGCTATCACATCGCGGCCTTCGCTGCGGACCACGGCGGCGGTGCAGAAGTGGCCCCCGCCGAGGCCCCGGGCGAACAGCGGCCCGACCCGGGCCGCCGCCGCGTCGGGCATCGCCCGCGCCGTCACGCCCAGCGGCGGGACCGCGCCGGCGTCCGGCACGTTCAGACTCAGCAGGGTGGCCATCGCGGCCAGCGCCGCAAGCGTCCGGGAGGTCCGGCGGACGGCGGAGCGGCGGGCCGGTCGGAGATGCACGCGCATGCGCTGGATCATGTTCCGAGCCTCCCCGCCGAAACTATGACCGGAGCCCGTTATTCCATATGAATCCGCTGTGAATCCCGGCCCGGGCCCCGCCGCCCGCGCCCCGAACCCCGCACGCGCCGCCCGGCGGCCGCGCTAACGGCGCTCGTACACCGTCACCCGGCGGCCCCGGACCTGCCGGTCCTCCACCACCCGGAAGTGCTCCTTCAGCACGGCCGCCTTCGCAGCGTCCCGCGCCGCGCCCGACGGTTTGGCCACCTTCGCCGAGTCCGTGACCAGCAGCACCCGGCGCTGCCGCAGCAGCTCCGCCCGGATCCGCGCCGGCTCCGCCTCCTCGCCCTTGAGCGTCGCCGAGGCGACCGGATCCCGCTCCAGGGCGACGTCCGCCAGCCCCGCGAAGGCGCCGGGGGAGACCAGTGCCGTGTCCCGGCGGGCTGCCGGCACGAACAGCACCGCGTCCCCCGGCCGCTTCAGCCGGGCCACCTCGCCGGACACCGCCAGCACGTCGTCGACCCGGCTCGCCGGAGCCCGCTTCGCCAGCGCCACCGGCAGCAGCGCCACCACCGCGACCCCGACCACGCCCGGCACCAGCAGCCGCACCGCCCGCGGGAACCGGGGCGCGGCAGCCCGCACGGCGGCGCCCAGCGCGGCACCGATCAGCAGCGCGAGGCCGACCATGCTGAACAGCACGTACCGGTCCAGGAACAGGGGCTGTGCCAGCGAGATCCCGATCAGCGCCAGCTGCGGCACCGCCAGCAGCGGCAGGCCCACCGCCGCCGCCGACAGCCGGCCCGCCCGCGGCCGGTCCAGCCACGCCCCCAGCCCGCCGACCGCCAGCAGGATCCCCGGGCCGATCATCATGTGCCAGGTCAGCGGCGGAATCCACGACACCTGATCGGACTGGCCCCGGCTGAACAGGACCAGCGGCAGCGCCCCCGCCACCGCCCCCGCCGCGGCGGCCGCCCAGCGCCCGAGCAGCCCGCGCCCCGCGCCCGCCCACCACAGCGTCGCGGCGTGCGCGGGCAGGACCAGCAGCGACAGCCAGTTCAGCAGCGCGCACACCAGCACGGTCAGCCCGTACGCCGTCCAGCGCGGCCACACGCGCCGCCTCTGCCCGCCGCGCCCGCCGCGCCCGCTGTGCCCGTCCGCCCCGTCCGACAGCAGGGACACCAGCAGCAGCGTCGACACCGCGACCCCGGCCGCGACCAGCGCGTACGGCCGGCCCTCCTGCAGATAGAACTGCACGGCCGGCAGCAGCGGCAGCGCCAGCCCGCCGCCCAGCCCCGCCCAGAACCCGGCCAGCCGCCGGGCGATCAGCGCCGTGCACGCCGCGGCGCCCGCGACCGCCAGCACCGACGGCAGCCGCAGCGTCGCCGTGCTCGCCCCGAACACCTCGAAGAGGCCGTGCATCAGCAGGTAGTACAGCCCGTGCACGGCGTCCACGTTCCCGAGCATCCGCCAGATCTCGCCGGCCGAGCGCCCCGCCGCCACCTGCCAGGTCGCCGCCTCGTCACGCCACACGCTGTCCTGCCGGGACAGCCCCCACAGCCCGAACCCCAGCGTCCACAGGACCGGTATGAGCCACACGAGGATCCGCCGGCGGCCTGCGGTGATGTCGGAAGTCATGGAACGGATCGGATCCTCGCTGGGCACCTCGGGCGGAAGACCCCAGTCTATGGACGGCACGGACGCTCCCCCGACCCGCAGTTGTGCACCGCCGGGCGAGAACGCCCGCCACTGGCCGCCCCTTGGGCGCCATAGGCGGGTCGGCTACGGTCGTGCCATGGCGTTCGTCCTCTTCATGACCCTGCCGGGGCTGGCCCTGATCCTCACCGCCATGGCCTTCCTCGACCTGGCGCTGGTGCGCGCGGGCCGGGCCGGCCTGCTGCCCTGGCGGTGGAACGGCCGTCAGGGCCAGGTCTCCGCCACCGGCTTCGAGCAGTTGCACGCATCGTTCTCGCCGGGCAAGCAGAACGAGCTGAAGGAGCGGCAGAGCGCCCTCGTGATGCGCGACGACGAGGAGGACGGCGCCCCACCCCGCTCCCGGGTCGACCTCGACACCGGCCACGCCGTCATCCGCCTGCCCCGGCCCGCCTCGTAGCGCGTGCCTCCGAGCAGCACGCGCACGGTGCGGCTCGGCGCGGGGTGAGGGGATCGGGGCCCTGGTCCCGAACGCGGCTCAGCCGGCGCAGTGGTACGTGAACCGGGTCGTCGCCGTGCGCCGGGCGGGGGAGAGGACCTGGATCTCGGCGGTGGCCGGGTAGGTGCCCTGGCCGCGGAAGGTCCACAGCAGGTGCAGCCGGGCCTCGTCCCGGCCCCGGGGCACCTGTTCCGTGAGCTGCTCCGAGTGGGTTCCGTCGCTGCGGATCCACCGGTACGTCACCGTCCCCGGGCGCCCGTTGGTCCGTACGACTGCCACCACGTCGGCGGTGGCGCCGCAGCCGGGGTTCTCCCCGGTCGCGGTCCCCACGGCCAGGCCCCGCACCTCCAGCCCCGGCCCGAACCGCTGCCACGCCAGGTAGGCCAGCACGGCGAGGAGCACGGCTCCGGCGAGGGTGTAGCGGCGCCATTCGCGGCTGCGCCGCCGCGGCGGGACCACCACCGGGAACGGGGCCGGCACGGCCGCCGTCACCCCCGGTCCGAACCGCATCACCGAGCCCTCGACCCGGTCCGGGGCGGCGTCCTGCGGCTGCGGCGGCCCGCTGATCCAGTGGCTGCCGAGCACGGTTGCGCTGTACTCGTCGTCGCTCATGCGGGGTGGCACCTCCTCGTGAGCAGGCTGTCGGTTGCCGGGCCCGTGCCGGCGGCGGGGGACGTCGTGACCCGGACGCCCCAGCCGCAGCCCCCGCCGTGGAAGGTGTGCGTCAGCGGGGCGTTCGCCGCCAGGGCCGCCACCGTCCCCGAGCCCACGGTGTAGTCGTACTCCGTCGTGCCGTCGGGCTCGGAGAACGGGTCCTCGTCGTCGCCGGTGTACCACCGCACGGTGACCTTCACCTTGCCCGTGCCGGAAGCCTTGATCGCGATGTCGGCCCGGCCCGTCGCGTCGCCGGTCTGGGACAGGCTCACCTCGACCGCGGACACGACCGGGGCGGGGGCCGGGGTGGGCGGCGACGTCGGCGGTTTCGTCGGGGGAGTGGGCTGCGGCGGAGTCGTTTTCGCCGGGGGCACCGTCACCGAGCGGCTCGGCCCCGGGGTCGGGCTCGGTCGCGTGGAACGCGTCGGGGTCGGGGTCGGGCTCGGGGACGCCGACGGCAACGGCGATGGCGATGGCGACAGCGAGGGCGAGGGGGAGGGCGAGGGCGAGGGGGACGGGGATTCCGGAGTGGTCGGCGACGGGCTTGGCGGGCCGGAGGCCGATCCCGGCGGTGCGGGGCTCGACGTGGCGAAGGACCTGACCGCGCCGGCGCCGCCGGGCTCGCCCCCCGACGCGCTCGCCGTCAGTCCGGCCACCACGCCCAGCACCAGCGCCGCGCCCGCCGCGATCGTGCCCCGACGCCCGGGCGCCCAGCCGGAGCCCCGCCCCAGCGAGGTCGTCGCCACCGCCGTGGCCCCGGAGGCCGGGCCGCCCGCGGAGGGGAACAGCAGGGGTAACAACGCGGCCAGCGCCGCCAGCTTGCGCTGGCCGCGCTCCTCCCACCCCGGCCCGTACCCGGCCAGCGCGGCCCGCTCCAGCTCCGCGACGAACGCCTCGGCGTTCTCCGGCCGCTGCTCGGGAGCCTTGGCCATGCCCCGCCGGATCAGCGGGCGGACCGGCTCGGGGGCCTCGCCCTCCGGTACGGGCGCCTCGACGTGCTGGACCGCGAGCTCCCCGAGGTTCTGCCCGGGGAACGGCTTGTGCCCGGTCAGGCACTCGAAGAAGGTGGCCGTCGCCGCGTACACGTCGGCCGCGGGCGTGGCCGGCCGGCCCTGCCACTGCTCGGGCGCCATGTACGCCGGAGTGCCGGCGACCCCCGGGGTCGTGTCGCGGCGCACCGCGATCCCGAAGTCCACCAGCTTGGACAAGCCGTCCGCCGTGACCAGCACGTTCTCCGGCTTGTAGTCGCGGTGGACGACGCCCGCCCGGTGCGCCGCCGCCAGCCCGAGCAGCGACCCCTTCAGCACGACGAGCGCCGCCTCGGGATCGGTCTGCCCGGACTGCTTGAGCACGGCGCGCAGCGAGATCCCGTCGACCAGCTCCATCACGATGGCGGCCCCGCCGGGCGCCTCCACGTACTCGTACAGCCGGACCACGTACGGGGAGTCCAGCCCGCCGAGCAGCCGGGCCTCCGCCCGGAACCCGGCGGCGAACGCCGGGTCCTGGCGCATCCGGTCGGCGAGGTACTTCACCGCGACGGGCGTGCCGGTCGCCTCGTGGACGGCGAGGACCACCAGTCCGCTGGCGCCGGATCCGAGTTCCCGGACGTGCGCGTAGCCGGGCACCGTCCAGCCGTTCGTCATCGTCTGCCCCCTGTCCGCCGGCGTCGCCGTGCCCTGAGGCCCGGTCGCGGCGCGATCGGCCGTCCCCAGGGACACGGTTTCCGCCGATGCCGGTTCCCAATCCGGCCGGGGGCCTCAGGCTGCGGCCCGCCCCGCCCGGATCACGGCGTGCAGCCGGTCGGCGGCCGCCCGCCCGAAGGCCGGGTCGTTGATGTGGGTGTCGTAGTCGCGGACGGCGGCGGCGCTGCCCCGCAGCCCCTCCCGCAGCGCCGAGAACAGGGCCCGGTCCGCGGCCGGGTCGTGGTACGGGCCGCCCGGCGCACCCAGGGTGGACAGGCCCTGCAGCGGGACGCAGACCTCGGTCGGGCCGGTCGCCGTGCGGAGCTTGGCCGCGACCCGGCGGCCGAGCTCCGCGCACTCCGCCTCGGTCGTGCGGATCACCGTGATGGACGGGTTGTGCACGCGGACCCGCCGGTACCGCGCCCGCTCGGGAAGGGATTCCAACGGCCCGAACTTGACCATGTCCAGCGCCCCGAGGCTGACGACCTGGGGGATTCCGGCCCGGCCGGCCGCGGTGAGCCGGTCGGGGCCGGCGGTCAGGATGCCGCCGCACAGGTCGTCCGCGATCTCGCTGAGGGTGAGGTCGAGGACGCCCGCGAACACGCCCTGCCCGGCGAGGGTCTCCAGGGTGCGGCCCCCGGTGCCGCTGACGTGGAAGACCAGGACCTCGTAGCCGAGTGCGGTCAGCCGCTCCCGGGCCGCGTCCACACCGGTCGTGGTCACGCCCGCCATGCTCGCCGCGACCAGCGGGCGGGAGCCGGAGCCCAGCGGGGCCGGGCGGCGCAGGGCCGGGCCGGCCCGCTCGCGGGCCCGGGCCATGCCGGCGACGGCCGCCACGGCGTTCGCCAGGACCGGCTCCGAGATGGTGTTGAGCCCCGCTATGTCCACCACGCTGTACATCATCGTGATGTCCGAGGATCCGACGTACGGGGACACGTCCCCGGACGCCATGGAGGAGACCATCACCTTCGGTACGCCCAGCGGCAGTGCGCGCATCGCCCGGGTGGCGATGGAGGTGCCTCCGCTGCCGCCGATGGCGAGCACCGCGTGCAGCCGGCCCTCGGCGTGCAGGCGCAACAGGGTCGCCTCCGCGCCTCTGGCCATCGTCGTCACGGCCGCACCCCGGTCGGCGGCCGCCCGCAGCCCGGCCAGGTCGGCCCCCGCCGCCCGGGCCACCTCGGCGCGCGGCACGTCGGCGGGCACGCGGGGCTCGCCCATGACGCCCGTGTCGACCATGACCACTTCGATGCCGGCGCGCCGCAGCCCCTCGCGCAGCCAGCCGTACTCGACACCCTTGGTGTCCAGGGTTCCCACCAGCACGACGCTCGTCATGAGTGCAATGTCCGCTCGGGTGGGGTTTGCTGGCAAGCCGAGGTCAAGTCAACCTTCCAGTAACCCGAACAGCCGGTCCAGGAAGGTCACTTGAGAGCTGATCAGCTTGGCCCGGGCAGCCTCCGGCGCGAACCAGCCGACCCGGTCCAGCTCCGGGAACTCCTGCACGCGGCCCGAGTGGGGCGGCCACTCCAGGGTGAAGGTCCCGGGCACCATCAGCGCCGGGTCGAGGTCCGCCCGCACGGCCCAGATCACCACCTGCTTCCCGCCGGGCATCCGGGCCTCGCCCAGCGGCAGGTACGGGCCCTCCGGCGGGGGCAGCCCGATCTCCTCGGTGAACTCCCGCCGGGCCGCGTCCAGCGGGGCCTCGTCCTCCTCGTACTCCCCCTTGGGGATCGCCCAGCCGCCGTCGTCCCGGTTCGCCCAGTACGGGCCGCCCATGTGCCCGAGGAGCACCTCGACCCCCGGCCCGGCGGCCGCAGGGCCGGCGGCTCCCGGCCCGGCCGCCTCGCGGAAGAGGAGCAGCCCGGCGCTTCGCTTGTTCGTCATGGCCGCATGTATGCCCCGCCGGACGGCCGGCAACGGGCCGCACACCAGTGCCCGTGCGGCGCCGGTGCCCGCACCTCAGTGGTCGTGCGGGCCCTCCCTGTGCACGGGGCCGTGGGCGTCCGCGCAGTGCGCGCCGGCCGGGTCGCCCGCGCGGCCGACCGTGAGCAGGGCCTCCTGCGCGTGGTCCACCTGCAGCGTGGTGTGTGTGATCGCGTACTCCTTCGCGAGCAGCCGCTCCAGGTCCCGGCGCACGGCGTGGCAGTCGCCGGCCGGCTCGACGAGCACGTGTGCCGACAGCGCCGCCTGGCCCGAGGTGATGGTCCAGATGTGCAGGTCGTGGACCTCGGTCACCGGGGGGTGCGCGACCAGCCGGTCGCCGACCGCGTTCGGGTCCATGTGCGCCGGGGCGGCCTCCAGGAAGATCCGGCCGGACTCGCGGACCAGCCCGTAGCCCGCCTTCACCATCAGTGCCACCACCACGAGCGTGGCGATCGCGTCGGCCTGTACGAAGCCGGTGGTCAGCACGATCAGACCGGAGACGGCGGTGCCGATGAAGGCGAACAGGTCGTTCAGGACGTGCTGGTAGGCCCCCTCGACGGCGAGCGAGGAGCGGTTCGCCCTGGAGATGCACCAAGCCGCCGCCACGTTCACGGCGATGCCCGCGAGCGCCGTGACCAGGACCAGCCCGCCCGCCACCGGCGGCGGGTCGATCAGCCGCTGGACCGCCTCGTACGCCAGCCAGACCGCGAGCAGCAGCAGGGTGAGCCCGTTGGCCTGGGCGGACAGTATCTCCGCACGCTTGAGGCCGAAGGTGTAGCCACCGCGTGCCGGGCGGGCCGCGAGCCGCATCGCGATCAGCGCGAGGACGATCGAGACGGCGTCCGTCAGCATGTGCGCGGCGTCGGAGATCAGGGCCAGCGACTGCGCGATGATGCCGACGACCACCTCGATCGCCATGAACGCGCCGATCAGGCCGAGCGCGATGGCCAGCCAGCGCCGGTCGGCGTCCGCGGACACGCCGTGGCTGTGCCCGGCATGCCCGTGCCCGTGGTCGTGGCCCTGCCCGTGGTCGTGGCCGCTCTGCCCGCGGACGCGGTCGTGGCCGGATGCATGGGCGTGGTCGCCGTCCCGGCCCCGCCCCGCATGATCGTGATCGTGGTCGTGCACGCCCATGGCGTCCCCCGTCTGTTCGGTTCCGACGCGTGAAGTGAAGCGCACTGTGAAGCAATGGGCAAAGGCTGCAACGGGGACCGTTGTCATTACCCATAACGCCGCGCTGACCTGCGGTTATGCCGCCAGGTTCGGGCCGTGTCACAATCGGCCCATGGTCCAGCGCCCCGGTGTGCCGACCGCGCCCGAGCTCGTCCTGGAGACCGACACGGGCTCCACCACGATGCTCCCGGGCCGGACCTACCACGTCGGCCGCGACCCGCTCTGCGACGTCTGCCTCGCAGACGCCCGGGTCTCCTGGCACCACGCGGTCCTGCGCACAGACGGCGACCACTGGACCGTCGCGGACGCGAACAGCACCAACGGCACCTGGGCGGACGGCCACCGCATCCACGAACGGAACATCGGCGCCGGCAGTGAGCTCCGCTTCGGCAACGCCCTCGACGGACCCCGCGTCCGCGTCCTCGGCCGCACCCCGCCCGCGACACCGGACCCGCCGACCGCGCACCTTCCGGCGTTCCCGCCGCCGGTGCCCCCGCCCCCCGCGCAGGCCGCCCGGCGGCCCGACTCCGTCTCCGAACCGTCCCTGACCAGCACCTTCCGCGAACCGGCCGGCGTCCACCCGCTGCCCCCGCGCGCGGTCGTACGGATCGGCCGCGACCAGGACAACGACCTCGTCATCCAGGACCTGGTCGTCTCCCGCCGGCACGCCGAACTCCGGGCCCTCGCCGACGGCACCCACGAGATCGCCGACCTCGGCAGCCACAACGGCACCTACCTCAACGGCGCCCGCGTCAGCGTCGCCCCCGTCGCCGAGGGCGACATCATCGGCATCGGCCACACCGCGCTCTGCCTCGTCGGCGACCGCCTCCAGGAGTACGTCGACACCGGCGAGGTCTCCCTCGACGTCCAGGACCTCTCCGTGGCCGTCGACCGCGGCCGCAAGACCCTCCTCGACGAGGTCTCCTTCCCGGTCGGCGCCCGCTGCCTGCTCGCCGTCGTCGGACCCAGCGGCGCCGGCAAGTCCACCCTCCTCGGCGCCCTCACCGGCCTGCGCCCCGCCGACCGGGGCACCGTCCTCTACGACGGCCGCGACCTCTACCACGACTACGCCGAACTGCGCAGCCGCATCGGCCTCGTCCCCCAGGACGACATCCTCCACACCCAGCTCACCGTCCGCCGCGCCCTCACCTACGCCGCCGGACTGCGCTTCCCGCAGGACACCGCCCCGGCGGAACGCCAGGCCCGCGTCGACGAGGTCATCGACGAGCTCGGCCTGCACCAGCGCGCCGACCAGCCCATCCACAGCCTCTCCGGAGGCCAGCGCAAACGCGTCTCCGTGGCCCTGGAACTGCTGACCAAGCCCTCGCTGCTCTTCCTCGACGAACCCACCTCCGGCCTCGACCCCGGCATGGACCGCTCCGTGATGCACATGCTGCGCGGCCTCGCCGACGACGGCCGCACGGTCATCGTCGTCACGCACAGCGTGCTCAGCCTCGACGTCTGCGACCGGCTGCTCGTCCTCGCCCCCGGCGGACGCATCGCCTACTACGGGCCCCCGCAGGACACCCTCGCCTTCTTCGGCTTCGACCAGTGGCCCGAGGCGTTCGAGGCGTTCGAGACGCAGCGCGGCCGCGACTGGGCGGGCGAGTACCGCGCCTCCGCCCACCACCACCGCTACGTGCAGAGCCCCGCCCACCGGCCCGGCGCCGGAGTGCACGACACCGCCGAGCTGCCGGCAGGCTTCGCCGCCGCCCCGCCCAAGGCCCAGAGCTGGGGCGCCCAGCTGGCCATCCTGATGCGCCGCTACGCCGCCGCGCTCAGCGCCGACCGCACCTTCCTCGTCATCATGATCGCGCTGCCGTTCGTGATGGGCGCCATGGCCCGCGCCCTGGCCGGCAGCTCCCTCACCCGGGAGACCGCGATCAACGCCCTGCTGATCCTCTGCGTCGGCGGAGTCCTCACCGGCGCCGCCAACGCCGTACGCGAACTCGTCAAGGAGCGCGTCATCTACCGGCGCGAACGGGCCGTCGGCCTGTCCAGATCCGCCTACCTGATGTCCAAGGTGCTGGTGCTCGGCGCCGTCACCGTCGCCCAGGCCGTGGTCCTGACCCTCGTCGGGCTGTACGGCGTCGACACCAACGCCCCCGGCGGGCAAGGGGTCCTGCTGCCGCCGCTCGCCGAGATCACCCTCGCCGTCGCGCTGCTGTCCTTCACCGCGATGATGCTCGGCCTGCTGGTCTCCGCCCTGGTCAGGAAGGAGGAGGTCACCATGCCGCTGCTGGTCCTCCTCGCCATCGTCCAGGTCGTCTTCTGCGGCGCCCTGCTCAAGCTCGACGGCGTCCCCGTGATCGGCCAGCTCGCCTGGCTGGTCCCCTCGCGCTGGGCCCTCGGCGCCATGGCCGGCACCATCGACCTCGGCGCGATCGTCCCCGGCGACCTCGCCGACGACCCGCTCTTCGCCCACCGCGCCGACGTGTGGCTGCTCGACCTCGGCATGCTGGCCGCCCTGTCCGTGCTGTTCGGCGTCCTGGTCGTGCGGCTGCTGCGCCGCCACGAGCCCGCGATCATGCGGAAGTAGCGGCAGGCGCCATGGCCAGCCCCATCCCCCAGGACTACGGAGCCGTCGCCGGCTTCCGGCCCACCCATGTGGTGCCCCAGGACGGACTGCCCGCCTGGGAGACGCCCGACGTCTCCCGGCCCACCGCGTCCCTGGACGCCTTCCTCCCCGTCCAGCTGCTCTCCCGGCGCGGGGAGTGGGGGGAGATCCTCTGCGCCAACGGCTGGTCCGCCTGGGTGGACGGCCGCCTGCTGGTCTCCGTACCGCAGCCGCCGCCGACCGGCGGGCAGCCGACGGCCCGCACCGACGACCCGCGCCCGCTGATCGCGCGCAGCGCGGGCGTCCTGGACCGCTACCGGCGCGCGGTCGAGGAACTGGCCGCGGGACGGCTGGACGGCGAGGGGTTCCGCAGCGGGACCAAGGGCATGCGGGCCGGGGTGGTGGTCGACGGGGAGGCCGTCTGGCTGTACGACGAGTCCACCGGGCACTGGATGTACGGCGACGGGAGCCGCCTGGCGCCGTACGCGGCCGCCGGCGAACCGAACGCACGCGCAGGCGCAGGCGCAGGCGCGGGCGCGGATGCCGCCCAGGATGCGGAGGCCGGACCGGGCGGCGGCGAAGGCGGGGCCGCGGCGGGCGGCGTACGGGAGGATGCCGCGGCCGGGGCAGCGGGCGGGACCCCCCACGACCCCGATCTCGACCCGACGCGGGTCATCCCCCCGGCGGACGAGACGGGCTGACGGACGAGACGGGCTGACGGACGGGGAGGGCACGGGCCCGCGGTGGTCACCGGCCGCCGGCGGTCAGCGGCCCGTGGCCGCGGACGGCGGTTCGACGAGCCCCCGGCGGTGGACGGGACGGGCCAGCAGGCCGCCGAGGAAGCCGGCGAGCGCCCCCCAGAGCAGCGCGAGGCCGACGGTACGCCACAGCACCGCGCGCAGCTCGACCGTGCCGCCGAGCCCGGACACGTCGCCGAGGCCCAGCAGGGACAGGCCGAACCGGGCCTCCATCGAGACCAGCAGACACACCGCCAGGACGGCGAGCCCGAAGGCGGCCCCCAGGTGGAGGGCGTGCTGCCCGGGCCGGACGTGCGCGGGGGAGCGTACGGCGGTCAGGAAGCCCGTGCCGAGCAGCATGACGGCGGCGAGCGGCACCAGCCACCACACCCAGGCCTCGTGTTCGGCGAGGGCGGCCACGTCGACCGAGGAGGTGTCCGCGGAGGCTCCCGACCCGGACGCGCGCAGCACCGCGTCCAGCACCTGCGGCACGGGCAGGCCGAACGGCCCCTCGACCCGGCCGTCCCAGGCCCCGCCGAAGCCCAGCGTGAGCGCGAGCCAGGCGAGGTTCGGCAGGCCGAGCAGCATCACGGCGACGGTCCGGTCGGCGTGGCCGCGCGTGGCGGCCACGACCAGGCCGACCACGACACCCAGGGCGACGTACGCGAGGAGCAGGGCCACGGTGGCGAAGGCGGCGGGCCGCACCGCCGTGTGGAAGCGGACGAGCCGGGCCGGGAGCGGAGCCCGGCGCGAGACCAGCAGCGCCACCAGCAACAGGCCCAGGATCCACAGCAGTCCGAAGAAGAGGGTCGCGGGCACGGCGGCCCGGAAGCCGACCGTCGGGGCCGCGTCGAAGATCTCGGCGAGGTCCCCGATCGGGGAGTCGCCGGTGGAGACGGCGAACGACTGCCGGGCCAGGAGCGCGGTGCCGGTCAGGGCGAGCAGCCACAGCAGGACCAGCGGGACGGCGTGGGCGAGGAGCTCGCGCGGCCGGGCCACCGCCCGGTTGTGCAGGGGGTGCAGGAAGAGCGAGCCGGCCGCGAGGGCCCCGGCCAGGCTCACGGAGAGGGGGAGCACGGACAGGCTCGCGTCGGCGTCGGCCAGGAAGCCGGCCCCGCCGGTCACCTCGACGGACCCGCCGGCCGCCAGCACCACGACGGCCGCCACCACGCGCGGGTACGCCCCGCCGGGCAGGTCCGCGGCGCCCGCACACGCCAGGCCGGCGGCGGACACCGCGGCCATCGCGGCGAACCCCGCCACGACCGCGGCGAGGGCGTCGCGCCAAGCCCGCAGGGGACCCCGGGACGTACGGCTCACAGCGCCACCGTAGGCAGCCCCGGCTTGCGGGCACCACCGGGAGACCGCACACAATGGTCCGCAGGAGTGACCGAAATCAGGAAATGTCCTGACGACGAGCGACGAGCGACGACGCGAGGAGCGAGGAGACGAGGAAGGGGAGCGTGGAACGCCGACCCGGGGACCGAGCCCGCGTCCCCTCCGCCTGGGACAGGGAACGCCCGTGACCACACAGCCGTCCGGCACACCGCCGTCAGAGCGCCCCACAGGACCTCCCGCAGGCCCGCTCGCGGACCCGCGGGGCCGCGAGGGCCCGCCCACCGTGATCGACACCCCGGCCGGAACCGGGGCCGGCGGGACGGGAGCCGGCGGAACCGGCGGTGGCGGACCGGGCGGCGGAGGGCGCTGGGACGGTTCCGGCGGCGGCTCAGGGGACGGCTCCGGGGGCGGTGAGCCGCCCGCGCCCCCGCCCGGCCGCGGCGAACCCCCCGCTCCCTGGTGGCGGTCCATACCCCGGCTGGTCACCGCCGCGGTGGCCGTGGCCGCCGTGGTGGCGCTCGCCGTGGTGCTGACCCGCCCCTCGGGCCCGCCCCAGGCGGGCGGCGAGCTGTTCCTGGAGTCCACCGCGGCCCACGGCCAGGACCCGTACACCGCGTCCACGGTCACCGAGCCCGCGCCGCCGGCCGCGACCACGCCGCCGCCTCCGCCCCGGGCCACCGTCACGGGCCCGATCACCGCGCGGGCGGTCACCGGTTCGACCCCGACCCTGTACGGCGGCACCCGGAACGTCGCCAGCTGCGACATCGAGAAGCAGGTCCGGCTGCTGGCCGCCGAGCCGGACAGGAACCGGGCGTTCGCCGAGGTGCTCGGCATCGAGCCGTCGGCCGTGCCCGGCTACCTGCGCTCGCTCACCTCGGTGACCCTGCGCAACGACACCCGGGTCACCAACCACGGCTACCGGGACGGCCGCCCGGTGCCCTACCAGGCCGTGCTCCAGGCCGGCACCGCCGTCCTCGTGGACGGCCGCGGCGTGCCCCGGGTGCGCTGCGCCTGCGGGAACCCGCTGGGCGAGCCGGTGCCGCTGCGGGCCGGTTCGACGCGCCAGGGCGCGCCGTGGGCGGCGTACCGGCCGCAGAACGTGGTGGTGGTCCAGCCGGCGACCAAGCCCATCGACAAGGTCACCATCTACGACCAGCGCACCGGACGCTGGTACGAGCGGGGACCCGGCCACCCGAGGGGACCCGCGGACCGGGACCGGCCCGTCCCGCCTCCGCCGCTGCCTCCCACGCCTCCCGCGACACCGGAGGCCTCCCTGAGCCCCGCACGCACCGGAACGCCGACCGGCACCCCCACGGGCACCCCGACCGGCACCCCGAAGGGCACCCCCACGGGTAAGGGCACCCCGACCGGCACCGGCAAGCCCACCGACACGGGCACCCCCAAGGACACGGGCAGGCCCACCGACACCGGCACCCCCAAGGACACCGGCACCCCCAAGGACACCACCACGCCCGAGGACACCGGCAGTCCCGCGGGCGCCACGTCCCCGCCCGCCACGCCCGAACCGACCCCCGCCCCGAGCAAGCCCGCACCGGCGGCCAGCCCGTCGCCCCCGCCCCCGGTGGCCCCCACCCCGCCTCCCGTCGCCCCGTCCCCGCCTCAGGTCGTCCCCTCCGTGGCCCCGGTGGTCCCCTCGCCGGCCGCGTCGCCCCCGTGACCGCCGGTCGGCGGGCGCGCCGGCGCGTGCGTACCGCGCCGGTGCGCCACGTCCGCGCTCAGCCGGCCGGGGGCGGCGGCCCCGCCGCCCCCGGCCCCGCTTCCCGCTCGTCCGGCTCGTCCCGTTCGACCGACGCCGCCACGTCCGACAGGTCCTTCATCACGGCCTTGGCCACGGCCTTCGTCCCCAGCCGGTTCAGCAGCCGCATGAACAGGCCCGGCCGCTTCCCGCGCGCCGCCGGAGCCACCGGAGCCGCCGAGAACGTCATGGTCACGGCCGTCCGCCCCGGGGCCCGTGCGTCGAGCCGGAACTCCGACACGTAGTGCATGCCCGCGTGGTCGGCCTCGGCGACGTAGCGTTCCGGCGCGTCGCACACCGTCACGTACATCTCCTCGGTGGCCTGCCTGCCGAACATCCGCCGGGTCTCGCGCCAGCGCGTGCCGACCCGGAACGGGCCGGGCGTGAGCACCTCCACCGCGTCCACGCCGGACACCACGCCGGGCATCGACTCCAGATCCGTCAGCGCCCGCCACACCCGTTCGACGGGGGCCGCCATCTCCCGCTGCACCACGACCCGAGGCTCACCCATATCCGGATTGTCCCGCCCGTGCCGCACCCGCGCCCGGCGCCGTTTGGTGAGACCCTGGCTGCATGGCCGAAAGGGGAACGAGCCCCGAGGTCGACTGGCCCGCGCAACCGGACATGAGTCTCGCGCTCAACCACATGGGCACCTTCGACTGGGACCTCGACAGTGGACGGATGTACCTGGACTCCACCGCTCTCGGAGTGCTCGACCTGCGCCCGGACGAGTTCAGCGGCACCCCCGCCGGGCTCCGCAGGCGCATGGCCCCGCCCGAGGAGGCTCGGCTCGACGCCCGCGTGGCCCAGGCACTCAAGGACGGGCGCAGCCACTACGGGGCGTACGTGCGCATCCGCCGCCGCGACGGATCCCGGGCGTGGGCCCACATCCAGGGCCACATCCTGCGCAACCAGGCCGGCCGCCCGTACCGGATCATCGGGATCCTCCGCGATGCCGCCCACGACCCCGGCGACCCCGGCGCGGGCGGGGAGCGGGCCGAGGGCCGGCGCCGGATGACCGGCGTCGTCGAGCGCACCACCGCCATCCTGGCCCACGCCCGCACCGTCAACGACGTGACGGACGTCCTGAAGGACCCGGAGGCCCTCGGCCACCTCGGCGCCGTCAGCGTGATGCTCGGCATCGTCGACGGCGGCCGCATCCACCTGGTCGCCGAGGGGCGGCTGGGCACGCACGTACCGGAGCTCGAGTACACCCGCACCGACGCGCAGTTCCCGATGAGCGAGGCCGTACGGAACCTCCAGCCGGTGTTCATCGACTCGCGCGACGACTTCCGCGTCCGCTACCCCGACCTGTGGCAGTACATCGAGCCGCTGACCGTGCACAGCGGGGTCTACCTGCCGCTGATCGCGCAGGGCCGGGCCATCGGCGCACTCGGCCTGCTGTACGAGCGGGACGGCGACTTCACCGACGAGGAGCGCAACGTGCTCGTCGCGCTGGGCAGCGGCATCGCCCAGAGCCTCCAGCGGGCCATCCTCTTCGAGCAGGAGCACGACCTGGCGGAGGGCCTCCAGCGGGCCATGCTGCCGCGCCGGATCCCGGACGTGCCCGGCACGCGGATCGCCGTGCGCTACCGGGCCGCACGGGCCGGGCAGAAGATCGGCGGCGACTGGTACGACGTGGTCCCGCTCGGCGACGGCCGGGTCGGCGTCATGATCGGGGACGTCCAGGGGCACGACACGGACGCGGCCGTGATCATGGGCCAGCTGCGGATCGTCCTGCGGGCCTACGCCGCCGAGGGCCACACCCCCGGCACGGCCATGGCCCGCGCCTCCGCCTTCCTCCGCGACCTCGCCACCGACCGCCTCGCCGCCTGCACGTACGCCGAGATGGACCTCGGCACCGGCATGCTGCAGCTCGTCCGCGCCGGCCACCACGACCCCGTCGTACGGCGCGGCGACGGCACCTGCCACCCCGTCCCGATGGCCGGCGGAGCCCCGCTCGGACTGCCGCCGAACACACGGCCGTCGGCCGGCCCCGGCGGCACGGGCTACCCCGTCACCAGCCTCGAACTGCACCCCGGCGACACCCTCGTCCTGTGCACGGACGGCCTGCTGGAACAACCCGGCACCAAGAACCGCGAGGAGGGCATGCGCGCCCTCATGGAGGCGGTCTGCGCCGGGCCGGTCGACGTGGAGGAACTCGCCGACACCCTGTGCGACCTCCGCGGTGACCAGGGCGGCCGGGACGATATGGCCCTGCTCCTGCTCCGCCGCCGCGGCACCCCCACCCCGCGCGGCGGCGGCCCCATGCGGCTGCGGCTCGCCCCCGGCGACTCCGAAGGTCCGGCGACCGCCCGCCACCTGATCCGGGCGGCCGTGGCCGCCTGGGGGGCGGAGGAGCTGACGGACGAGATCGAGCTGGCGGCGGACGAGCTCATGACCAACGCCCTCGTGCACACCGACGGCGGCGGCCACGTCAGCCTCCGCATGACCGCGGAAGGCCGGATCCGCGTCGAGGTGGAGGACTCCAGCAGCGCCCTGCCGCACCGGCGGGAAGCCGGGGACTGGGCGGTCTCGGGCCGCGGCCTGCTCCTGGTGGAACGCCTGGCCCGGGAGTGGGGCGTGGAACCGCGGGGCGGCGGCAAATGCGTATGGTGCGAGTTCATCGTCCCGGAGCCCCCGCCGGCTCCGTGACCGCTGCTGTCATGGCGGCCGCGGCAGCGGCGGGTGGCGGGGCGGGTGGCGGGGCGGGGCCGGACGGGTGGACTCCCGGGTGGGGCCGGGGGTTCGGGCCGTGGCGGGGGCGGGCCGGGTGATGCTGCCTGCGTGCCGAACGCCGTCCGTTCGTTGGTGACCTCGTTGGTGACCGTTCTCGTCGTCTCCGCCCTCGCCTGCGGCGCCGGTCCTGCCCGGGCCGCCGGTGCCGTGGCCGAGGACGGGATCGAGATCGCGCGGGCCGTCCGCCAGGTCGCCCCCGGGATCCGGCTGGAGTCCTACGACCGGCTGGAGGCCGACCGCTGGCTGCGGATCGACGAACTCGTCGTCGAACTCGGCGCAGGCGCAGGCGGTGGCGGTGGCGGTGTGCGGGCCGAGTACCTCGGCGGGCGCGGCGCGGCCACCGTCGCGAAGGCCGCCGCCGCGCACCCTGCCGGGCCCGGGCGGCGCGTCGTCGCCGCCGTGAACGGCGACTTCTTCGACGCCCGCGGCACGGGCGCCCCCCTCGGCCCCGGCATCGCCGCGGGCCGGCTCCTGCACTCCGCGGGCCCCGGGCCCGGCCCCGCCCGGGCCGTGGCCTTCGGCGCCGACGCCTCCGGCCGGATCCAGCGCATCGGCCTCGACGGCCGCATCACCCTCCCCGGCGGCGCGGTGCGCCCGCTGGCCGGCTACAACGCGGCCCGGCCGTCCGCCGACGGCTTCGCCGCGTACACCGCCGACTGGCCCGGGGCCGCGCTGCCCGTCGTCGGCGCGGTCGTGGCCGTACGGGACGGCCGGGTCACGGCCGACGCCTCCGTACGGGCACGGCACGCCGAGCGCCCCGAGCGGCGCCGACGGCCCGACCGCCCCGACCCCGGAACCACCCTGCTCACCGCCACCGGCACCGCCGCCGTCTCGGAACTCGCAGCCCTGCGCCCCGGCGACGCCGTGGCCGTGACCGCCCGCCCGCTGCCGAAGGCCGGGCCCGCCCCGGTGACGGCCGTCGGAGGGCGGGAGCCCCTCGTCGTGGCCGGAACCCCGCAGAACCACGACGGCAAGGCGAACAACACCGCCGCCCCGCGCACCGCAGTCGGATTCTCGCGCGACGGGCGGCAGATGCGGATCGTCACCGTGGACGGCCGCCGGCGCGACAGCGGCGGCCTCACCCTGACCGGGCTCGGCCGGCTGATGCACCGCAACGGCGCGTACGAGGCCCTGAACCTCGACGGCGGAGGCTCCTCGACCCTCCTCGCCGCACGGGCCGGGGCGACGGCCCCGACCCTGGAGAACACCCCGTCGGACGGATTCCCGCGCCCGGTCGCCAACGGCCTCGTCCTCACGGCCCCGACGGGCTCCGGCCGACCCGTCGGCTACCGCGTCGAACCCGCCGGCGGCACCACCGAGGACCCCGCCCTCACCCGGGTCTTCCCCGGCCTGACCCGGACCCTGACCGCCACCGGGTACGACGCCGCGCTCGGCCCGGCCGCGGGCGAACCGGCCTGGTCCGCCGCGGGGAACGGCACGATCGGCCCCGCCGGGGTGTTCCGGGCGGCCGCGCGCCCCGGCCGCGCCACGGTGCACGCCCGGCGCGCGGAGGCGCAGGGGGAACTGCGCCTGGAGGTCCTCGGCCCGCTCACCCGGATCCGGCCCACCCGCACCCGCATCGGCCTCGCCGAACGGGGGGAGAGCGCCGGGTTCCGGCTGCTCGGCCGGGACGTGGACGGAGCGTCCGCGGTGGTCGAACCGCGGGACGTGGCCCTGCAGTTCGACCGGTCGCAGTGGCGCGTCAAGGACGACGGCCGGGGCGGCTTCACGGTCACCGCCCTCACCGCCCGAGCCACGGGCACCCTCCGCGCCACCCTCCGCCCACCCACCCCGGCCGGCCCCGCACCAGGCTCCGCCCGATCCCGCCCCGACGGACACGCCCCTGCCGGCCCGCGTCCCGGCGGGCGGAGTCCCGCCGGAGCAGGCTCTGCCGGCGTGGATCCCGCCGCGGCCAGCCCTGCCGGCGTGGGTCCTGCCGGGGCGGGTCCCGGAGGGCCGGGGCCCGGCTCTCTTCGTGGCGTCGCGGGGCCGGCGCCCGCCGGCGTCCCGGCTGCCGTCGAAATCGCCCTCGGCGTCGGACTGGCCAACCTGCCCCTGACCGGCCTCGATGACGCCGCGGCCTGGACCGGGCCCGGCGCGGCCCCGGCAGCCGACGGACACCGGGGGCGCGGGCTGGCGCTGGCGTTGTCCGGGCCGGCCGACCGCGGGTCCGCCGCCCCGCCGCGGCCGTTGCCCGTCCCGGAGCTCGCCCGGTCGCTGACGCTCTGGGTCGGCGGGGACGGCTCCGGGGCCCGGCCGAGCGTGGAGTTGACCGACGCCGACGGAGCCGCCGTCAGCGTGCCCGGGCCCGCCGTCGACTGGACCGGCTGGCGGGAGGTGACACTGCCGCTGCCCGTGACGGCGCAGCCCCCGCTCACCCTCACCCGGCTCTCCGCCGTTGCGGCGGCCCGCCCGGCCCGGCTGCTCCTGGACACGCTCGGCGCCCGGACCCCGCCCACCGGTCGGGCCGCGGAGCCGGCTGCCGTCCGGGACCCGATCCTGGCCGGCGAGGCCGCGGTCCGGGCCCGGCCCTGGCGGTTCGCCGTCGCCCCCGCCGCCCCGACCCCGGCGCGCACCGCCGCGGACGCGGACACGGGCGCGGACGCGGGGGGCCTGCGCGCCGACTTCGTCCTCACCGGAGCCCCCCGCGCCCCCTTTGTCCACCGCGGCGTCCGCTTCCTCACCCTCGACACCGCCCGCCGCACTCTGGCCGGAGGCGGCCTGACCCGGCTGCGCGCCCTGCGCACCGCCCTGGCGGCCGCCGCCGAGGAGCCGGACACCGGCGCGCTGGCCGTCGTACAGCGCCACGCACCGCAGACCGTCGACCGGAAGGAGGCGGCCCTGTGGGAGCGCCTGCTCGCCGAGTTCCGGCGCACCAGCGGCAAGCACGCCGCGCTCATCACCGTCGGCGCCCCCGCCTTCGCGGTCGGCCGTTCCGAGGGCGTGCCCGAGGTCGCGGTGCCCGCCGCAGCGGACAGCCGCGTCCTCGTCGGGGCGGACGCCTCCGCCGCCGGGGACTGGCTCTCGGTCCGGGAGAAAACGGGATGAACCCGCGGCGTACCGCCACGTAGCGTTGCGTCCCATGGAACCACTGACCGAGAAGCAGATCCGCTCGTCCTTCGTGAACTGCACCAAGGGCGAGGCGGCCCGGCTGAAGCTCCCGCCGGACTTCGACGCACTCCCCTGGGAGGACCTCGACTTCCTCGGCTGGATCGACCCGGGCGCCCCGCTGCGCGCCCACCTCGTACGCCCCACGGCCGACGGGTCCGCCCTCGGCATCAGCCTTCGCGTCCCGGGCACGAACCGCACCAGCGCCCTGAAGTCCAGCGTCTGCCAGATATGCCTGACCGGGCACGCCGCCTCCGGCGTCTCCCTGCTCGTCGCCCCGCTCGCCGGGGCGCGCGGCCGCGACGGCAACAGCGTCGGCTTCTACATCTGCGCGGACCTCGCCTGCTCCCTCTACATGCGGGGCAAGCGCCGGCCGAAGCTGCGGGGCGGGCGCCACGAGGAGACGCTCACCGCGGACGAGCGCGTCGGGCGGGCCATGGACAACCTCGACGCCCTCACCGCGAAGGTCACCGGCTGACGGGCGCGGCCCTCACAGCCGGACCAGCGTCACCTCGGTGGCCTTCACGCTCGTCCACACCGGCGAGCCGTCGGCCAGGCCCAGTTCGGCGGCCGCCTCGGGGGTGATCTCGGCGACCAGGTCCGGTACCGCGGCCGAGTCCACCAGCAGGCGCAGCCGGCTGCCGACCGAGGTGATCTCCCGTACGGTGCCCGGCCACACGTTGCGGGGGCTGCCGCCCGGCCGGTCGCGGTGCACGGACACCGCCTCCGGGCCGATGATCGCGAGGGCTTCGGTGCCCTCCGGCAGCGTCTCGGCCACCACCAGCCGGCCCCCGTCCGGCAGGACGAGCCCCTCGGCGGACGCGGTGCCCGGCCAGGCGTTGCGGCCCAGCATCCTGGCGACCCACGGGGACCGCGGATGGCGGGTCACCTCGGCGGGCGGCGCGTCCTGCAGGGCCCGGCCGTCGGCGAGGACGAGCACCCGGTCGGCCAGCGACACCGCCTCGACCGGATCGTGCGTGACGATCAGGCAGACGCCGCCGAAGCCGGCCAGGTGCGTGCGCAGCATGTGCCGGACGTGGGCCCGGGTGGCCTGGTCGAGGGAGGCCAGCGGCTCGTCGAGCAGCAGCAGACGGGGCCGGGCGGCAAGCGCCCGGGCCAGCGCGACCCGCTGGGCCTGCCCGCCGGAGAGCTGGCCCGGCTTGCGGTGGGCGAGGTGGCCGACGCCGAGCCGGTCCAGCCACAGCCGGGCCTCGCGGCGGGCCTCGGCCCGCGGCACCCGGCGCGCCCGCAGCCCGTACGCCGTGTTGGCGAGCGCGCTGAGGTGAGGGAAGAGGGCGCCGTCCTGCGGGACCCAGGCCACCTGTCGCCGGTGCGGGGGCAGCGCGGTGACGTCGGCGTCGCCGAGCCGGAGCTCGGCGTGGGCGCGCGGGGTGAGGCCCAGCAGGGCGCGGAGCAGGGTGGTCTTGCCGGCGCCGTTCTCGCCGACGACGGCGATGGTGGTGCCGGGCGGGGCGTCGAGGGTGAGCTCGTTGAAGCCGGTGACCGTGGCGTGCAGGGGCCAGCGGCCCCCGCCGGGCGGGCCGCTCCCGGCACCCTCGGCCCCGGCCTCGTCCGGTGCCGCGCCCGGTGCCGCGCCCGGGGCCGCGCCCGGGGCCGGGGCGAGCGGGCCCCCGCCGGGCCGGGCCGGCAGGGGCGGGGCCGCAGGGGCCTCCTCGGCCTCCGCCGGCCGGGCCGCGGCGGCCTCGCGGGCGGCGGGGGCGCCGGTCCAGCGGCCGCGCAGGGCGATCAGTACGGCCATGGCGATCGCCAGGAGCAGCAGAGAGACGGAGGTCGCGGCCTCCGGGCTGTCCTGCAGCAGCAGGTAGACCTGCAGGGGCAGGGTCTGGGTGGTGCCGGGCAGGTTCCCCGCGAAGGTGATGGTCGCGCCGAACTCGCCCAGCGCCCGCGCCCAGGTGAGGGCGGCGCCGGCCACCAGGCCGGGACCCACCATCGGCATCGTCACGGTGAAGAACACCCGCACCGGTGAGGCGCCGAGCGAGGCGGCGGTGTCCTCGTAGCTCCGCTTCAGGCCGCCGAGGGCGCCCTCCAGGCTGATCACGAGGAACGGCATCGCCACGAAGGTCGCCGCCAGGACGGCACCGGAGGTGTGGAACGGCAGCGTGATCCCGAAGGTGCCCTCCAGCCACGGCCCGAGCAGCCCGCGCCGCCCGAAGCCCAGCAGCAGCGCCACACCGCCCACCGTCGGCGGGAGCACCATCGGCAGCAGCACCAGCGAGCGGACGAACGCCTTGCCCTTGAACTCGATGCGGGCCAGCAGCCAGGCGAGGGGCACCCCGAGGAGCAGGGAGAGGCCGAGGGCCCAGAACGACACGACGAGCGAGAGCCGCAGGGCCTCGACCACACCGGGGCTGGTGAGGTGCGTGCCGAGGTCGCTCCACTCGGTGCGGACGAGGATCCCGACGAGCGGGAGCAGCAGGAAGGCGACGGCGACGAGCGCGGGCAGCGCCAGGGCGACGGGGGGCCGGGTGCGGGTGCGGTGTCTGCTCATGCGGGTTCCTGGCTGAAGCGTACGGGGACGGGGCCGCGAGGCGCCCGAGAGGGGAGAGCCGGACGGGGGAGCGGGGCGGGAGCGCGGGGCAGGGGGCGCCGGGGGGTGCCGGCCGCCGGACGCGCGGGAGGGACTGCCTGTCCCCCCCGGTTCAGGCAGTCCCTCCCGCACGTTCGGCACCCGACGTCTGACGTGCGGCGTCTGACGACCGGCGCGGATGCCGGCTCAGGCAGCCTTCTGGAAGCCCGCCTCCTGGAGGATCTTCTGGGCCTCGGGGCTGCTCAGCCAGGCGACGAAGGCGGCCGCGGCCTCGGTGTTCTTGGACTGCTTGAGCGTGGCGGCCGGGTACGAGGCCACGGCGTTCTGCTCGTCGGGGATCTCGACGGTCGCGACCTTGTCCGCGGACTTGGCGGAGTCGGTCTTGTAGACCAGGCCGGCGTCGGCCTCGCCGAGCTCGACCTTGCTCAGCACGGCGCGGACGTTCGGCTCCTGGGAGACCGGCTTCACCTCGATCTTCTGGGCGTCGAGGATCTGCTTGCTGTAGCGGCCGACCGGGACCTCGGGCGCGGCGAGCACCACCTTGATCTTGCTGTCGGCCAGGTCCTTGAGCGCGGCGATCTTGAACGGGTTGCCCTTGCCGGTCGCGATGACCAGGCGGTTCTTGGCGATGACCGCCGGCTCGCCGGTCTCGCCCTTCAGGCCGTCCATGGTCTTGGTGTCGGCGGTCACGAGTGCGTCCGCGGGGGAGCCCTGCTTGACCTGGGCGGCGAGCTCCTGGGAGCCCGCGAAGGAGAACGTGATCTTCGTGCCGGGGTGGGCCTTCTCGTACGCGGCGCCCGCGGTCTTGAACACGTCGGTGAGCGAGGACGCGGCGAGGACGGTGAGGTTGGCGGCCTTCGGTGCGGCGCCGGACGAGGCGGAGGCGCTCGCACCGGACCCGGCGTCGCCGGCCTTCTGGTCGCTGCTGCCGCAGGCCGACAGGGCGGGGACGAGCAGGGCTGCGGCGAAGGCCGCGGCCACGGCGCTGCGGCGGTTCACGGGGAGGGACATGGCTGGTGCTCCTCGGTCGGGTCGGCGGCCGTACGGTGGCCGGCTGCACGGGGGTGGCGACCCGCGCCGGTGACGGCGGAGCGGGCGGTGGTGCGAGACGAGCGGCGAAGGGTGAACGGCGAAGGGGACGGAACGGGACGGTGCGGTGCGGTGCGGGGTGAGGGCGGCGGGCGGGGGCCGGCGGGTACGGGGCCGGCGGGTACGGGAGCGGCGGCCCGGTCAGCCGCGGTCGATGTGCACGCTGGTCGACTTCACGCGGGCGGTGGCCCGCATGCCGACCTCCAGCCCGAGCTCCTCGACGGCCTCGCGGGTGAGGAGGGAGACCAGCCGGTGCGGGCCCGCCTGGATCTCGACCTGGGCGGACACGTCGCCGAGCGTCACGGCGGTGACGATGCCCGGGAAGGCGTTGCGGGCCGAGGTGTACGGATCGTCGTCCTCGGTGTGGGGCCCCTGGCCGACCTCGACGGAGAACGCGGCCAGGTCGCGGCCGTCGATCAGCCGCCGGCCGGCCTCGTCGCGATGGGTCGCGACCCGGCCGGCGTCGGCCCAGCGGCGGGCGGTGTCCGGGCTGACGCCCAGCAGGCGCGCCGCCTGGCCGATGGTGTAGGACTGCATGTGCGACAAGGTAGGCGCAGGTGGCGCGCATTTGCAATTCTCTTCGGATGATCTCCATGGCAGGTGCTTGTTCGATTGGCTGTTCCGCCGAAATGTGCACCGCGTCCGGGCCGACGGATCGCTAGAGTCGGGGCATGGCAGCTGAAACAACCGAAACGGGAACCGCACGGGTGGACGCCTGGATCTGGTCGGTCCGCCTGACCAAGACCCGCTCGATCGCGGCGACGGCCTGCCGCGCGGGACACGTCAAGGTCAACGGGGAACGCGCGAAGCCGGCCCAGTCGGTGAAGGCGGGCGACGAGGTGCGGCTGTTCCACGCGGGGCGGGAGCGCGTGGTGGTGGTCAAGCGGCCGGTGACGAAGCGGGTGGGCCCTCCGGTGGCCGCCGAGTGCTTCATCGACAACAGCCCGCCGGTCCCCACTGCCGTCGAAGCCGCCGTCGTCGGCATCCGCGACCGCGGCACGGGCCGCCCCACGAAGCGCGACCGCCGCGAGCTCAACACCCTCCGCGGCCGCTAGCGCTCCGGCCGGCCCGGCCACCCGCCCGGCCACCCGCCCGCCCCGCGGCGGCCCGGTCGCCTCGGGCGCCGGGCCGGCGCGTGGACCTGCAGGTGCGCGCGGGGGCCCGCGTGGTTCGGGCGGGTCAGGTCTTGCGGTAGGTGTAGGCCTCCGAGGCGGCCAGGGCCACGGCGTCCAGGGGTGCGCCCGCCGACGCGGCGACCACCGCCGCCACCGCCCCCTCCACGAACGGCGCATCCACCAGCCGGGTTCCCGGCGGCAGTTCCTCCTCGGCCAGCAGTGCCTTCACCGTCAGCACCGCGCTGCCCAGGTCTGCGAGCAGTGCAACCCCCGCCCCGCGGTCCACCTCCCGTACGGCCGCGGTGATCCGCTCCGCGCTCGTGCCGAGCCCGCCGGCCGCGGTGCCGCCGGCCGCGGCGACCGGGGCCACGGGCCCGCCCGCGGCCAGGCCCGCCGCCAGCTCCGCCACGGATTCCGCGACCCGGGCGCTGTGCGACACCAGCACGATGCCCACCATCTCCGCGGTCATCCGGCCACCTCCGCGAGGGCCCCGAGCAGCAGTGCGGCCGAGGTCGCCCCCGGGTCCTGGTGGCCGATGCTCCGCTCGCCGAGGTAGCGGGCCCGGCCCTTGCGGGCCAGCATCGGCACCGTGGCCTGCGCGCCGTCCTGCGCCGCGTCCCCGGCCGCACGGTACGAGGTGCTCAGCGCCGCCACCCCGGGGACCAGCGCGTCCAGCATCGTCTTGTCGCCCGGCGCGGAACCGCCCAGCTGCGCCACCGCGCCGACGCCCGCGTACAGCGCCTTGCGCAGGGTGTCGTCGGAGACCTCGGCGGCCTCCCCGAGCTCTTTGCCGGTCCGCCGCAGCAGCGTCCCGTACAGCGGGCCGGAAGCCCCGCCGACCGTGGAGATCAGGGTCCGGCCGGCCAGTTGGAGCACCGCCCCGGGTGTCCCGGGCCCCTCCGCCTCCAGCACCTCCCGTACGGCGGTGAACCCGCGCAGCATGTTGGCACCGTGGTCGGCGTCCCCGATGGGGGAGTCGAGCTCGGTCAGCCGGTCCGCCTCCTGCTCCACCACCGCCGCGGTGGCCGCCATCCAGCGCCGGAAGAAGTCTGCGTCACGCAACCCGGTTCTCCTCGCCTCGAC
This sequence comes from Streptomyces sp. NPDC090445, assembly GCF_044769385.1. NCBI lineage: Bacteria > Bacillati > Actinomycetota > Actinomycetes > Kitasatosporales > Streptomycetaceae > Streptomyces > Streptomyces sp. NPDC090445. Next base: position 347,196 of record NZ_JBIVXV010000003.1, read on the forward strand.
TTGCCGCATACGTCACACGTCACACGGCACGCGGCACACCCCACACCCCATACCCCGCGGGCCGGTCCCGGCCACCCCGCGGTCAGCGGCCCCAGCGCAGCGCCGCGGTCTGCACGGGCGCGTCCCACAGCCGCAGCAGCTCCTCGTCCGCCCGGCACAGCGTCACCGAACACCCGGCCATGTCCAGGGAGGTGACGTAGTTTCCGACCAGGGCCCGCGCCACCGGCACCCCCCGCTCCGCCAGCACCGCGGCCACCTCCGCGTGGAACCCGTACAGCTCCAGGAGCGGCGTCGCCCCCATCCCGTTGACGAGCAGGAGCACCGGCCCGTCGGCCGGCCCTGCCTCCGCCGGCTCCGCCAGTACGGCGTCCACCGCGACCCGCGCGATCTCCCGCGCCGGCATCATCGGCCGCCGTTCGCGGCCCGGCTCGCCGTGGATGCCGATGCCCAGCTCCAGCTCCCCGTCCGGGAGCTCGAACGTCGGACTGCCCTTCGCCGGTGTCGTGCACGCGCTGAGCGCCACCCCGAAGCTCCGCGAGGACTCGGCCACCTGCCGGGCGAGCGCCGCGACCCGCTCCAGCGGGGCGCCCTCCTCTGCGGCCGCCCCGGCGATCTTCTCGACGAACAGGGTGGCGCCCGTGCCCCGCCGCTCCGCCGGGCTCCCGGTGACGGCGACGTCGTCGTTGACCAGCACCCGCTCGATCCGCAGGCCCTCCTCCTCGGCGAGCTCGGCGGCCATCTCGAAGTTCAGCACGTCCCCGGTGTAGTTCTTGACGACGAACAGCACCCCCTGCCCGGCGTGCACGGCGGTGGCCGCCCGCAGCATCTGGTCGGGCACCGGCGATGTGAAGACCTCCCCGGGGCACGCGGCCGACAGCATCCCGTACCCGACGAAGCCGCCGTGCAGCGGCTCGTGCCCGGAGCCCCCGCCCGACACCAGCCCGACCCGGCCCCCCTCGCGCGCGTCGCGCCGTACGACAACGCGCCGCTCCACATCGACGTCCAGCTCGGGATGGGCGGCCGCCATGCCGCGCAGGGCGTCGGCGACGACGGTCTCGGGACTGTTGATCAGCATCCTCATGGCGTCTCCCCGGTATAGGAGTGGCGGAATGGTGGAGTGGTGGAGCAGGTCGGGCCGGAGGCGAGCCTATGCGCCCGGACCGCCACATCGTCACCGAACGGGCACGACGGGTGACGTCGGCGGCCGGACCCGCGGCTCATCGGTCGAGCATATGTTCGAGTGGAGCGCTAGGGTGGTCCCATGCGCACGATCCAGGGCCTCCCCGCACTCCAGGGCTCCCTCTTCGACCAGGGCGACGAGATCCGCCTCGGCCCCCTCCGGGGCCTGCAGCGCACCCCGCTCGGGGCCGGGGCGTGGGTCGACCACCTGCCCGGCTGGCTCTCCGGCGCCGACACCCTCTTCGAGCGGCTCGCCGCGTGCGTGCCCTGGCGGGCCGAGCGCCGGCAGATGTACGAGCGCGAGGTCGACGTGCCGCGCCTGCTCGCCTTCTACGAGGAGGGGGAGCCACTCCCGGACCCGGTGCTCACCGCGGCCCGTGACGTTCTGACCCGGCACTACGCCGCCGAACTCGGCGAGCCCTTCACCACCGCCGGGCTGTGCCTCTACCGCGACGGACGGGACAGCGTCGCCTGGCACGGCGACCGTATCGGCCGCTCCGCCACCGAGGACACCATGGTCGCGATCGTCTCCGTCGGCGACCCGCGCGACCTGGCGTTCCGCCCGCGCGGCGGCGGCCCCACGCTCCTGCGGCTGCCGCTCGGGCACGGCGACCTCGTCGTGATGGGCGGCTCCTGCCAGCGGACGATGGAGCACGCGGTGCCCAAGTCGACCCGGGTCGTGGGCCCGCGCATCAGCATCCAGTTCCGCCCCCGGGGCGTGCGCTGAGGAAGGACCCCGGCCGGCCCCCGCCGGAGTGCCGGCCGGGGCTCCGGTCCGGGCGGCGGCCTCAGAAGCCCCACACGTCCAGCTCGGTGACGCCCGCGAAGACGTGCTCCCAGGCCTCCCCGCACGGGGTGTCGGTGTCCAGCGCGCCCGGTTCGAGGGCCTCGACCTCGCGTTCGAAGTCGGCGTGGACGTCCTCCGCCGGGTGCGGGCTCCAGAACGCCCCCGCGAACCGGTACACGGTCTCCAGCAGCCGGACGAAGGTCTCGGTGTTCCGGGCGAAGGGGAACGGCCCGCCGTCCTCGCTGACCGCAGAGACCGCGCCCGTCCCCGGATCGACCAGCACGCGGGTGAACCCGTACCCGACCTCGACGGTGCCCAGGTGCAGCAGGCCGTCGGCGTCGGGCTCCGGCTCCTTCGCCCCGTCCTCGGTCCACGCGAGGGAGAACGTGGCCGACCCGCAGGCCCACCACGCCGGCAGGCCCACCGCGGCGATCAGCTCCCGCGTCGGCCCGTGGGTGAGGGCCGCGGGCTGCCGGTCCTGCGGGGTGCGGACGACGTGGTCCGCGCCGAACGCGGCCGCCAGGCGGGCCGTGTCCAGCGGCAGCGCGCCGGCCACCGGGCCGTCGAACCAGGGCTCCGCCGAGCCCCGGCCGGCGAGCTCGGCGCCGTCGCCGGGGAAGTCGGCCGCCGCGGCGGGATTCCGTTCCAGGACGACGATCCCGCGCTCCTCGTACAGCAGGCAGCGGCCCCCGCCCAGCGGCACGGGATCCTCCCAGGTTTCGGGGCGGTACAGCTCCCACTCCTCGTCGTCCGGGTCGGAGCGGAACGGGCCGTCCTCCTCGGCCTCCTCCAGCCGCTCGGTGAACTCCCCGTCGGCAGGGGCCGGGCACCGCTCGCCCGTGGCCGGGTCGAGCCAGTGCTCCGCGGTCCACAGGGACCGGACCTTCAGCAGGACCCGGCCGTCGGGCCCGTCCCAGATCTCGACGCACCCGTCCCCGCAGAGGTTCGGTGCGGCCCGGTAGGCCCCGAGCGGCCGCCACCAGGCCCACACGGTCCGCCAGGGCATGCCCGGCTCGGCCGCGGCGACCTGCCCGGCGTAGGACTCGCGGCCCAGCACCTTCGCCGCGAAGTGCAGCCACGAGGCGAACTCGGCCCGCGACACCTCGGCGTCGCCGAGGGCGGCGGAGGCCTGGGCGAAGACCTCGCGGCCCACCCCGCCGCCGCCGGCGTCGGGCAGGTCCGTCAGGCGGGCGGGGCCGGCCTCCAGGAGGGCGGCGGGGGAGGCGAACAGAGCATCAAGATCGTCATGGGGCATGCGGACATCGTGCCACCGGCTTCCGACAGCCGACCCGGCCGATCCCCGCCGGCCGATCCCCCGCCGGCCGATCCCCCGGACGCGCCCGCCGGACCGCGCCCCGCCGGGCTCAGGCCTCCTTCGCCCCCGCCGTACCGCCGGACCGTACCGCCGCCGGGCTGCCGGACCGTACCGCGGACGCCGCCGCCTGCAATGAGCGCAGGGCGAGCAGCAGCACGCCGATGTCGTCCAGGTACACCGGGTCCGGGACCAGGTCCACCGGCGAGACGGTGTAGACGACGGCGAGCCAGAACAGCGCCTTGTCGCGCAGCGGGATCCCCGCGTCGAGCAGCAGGCGCCGCGTCCTGAAGACCCGTACGAGCAGCACGGCGGCCGCGGCCGCCAGCCCGAGGGCGAGCACCGCGACGACCACCAGCCAGACCGAAGCGTCCATGCCCCCTCTATACCCCTTCCTCCGGGCCCTGTCCCCTCGGGGGCCTCAGCCCTGCGTGCGCAGGCGGCCGCCGACCTCGCCCAGGCCTTCGGCGATCGCGTCGAGCTGCTCGGGGGTGAGGAGGTCGATGAGCACCTCCCGGACCGCGGCCACGTGCCCCGGGGCGGCCTCCTCCAGGCGGGCGCTGCCGGCGTCCGTGAGGACGGCGAAGACGCCGCGCACGTCGGAGGGGCAGCTGCGGCGCCGGACCAGTCCGGCCTTCTCCAGCTGGGTGACCTGGTAGGTCAGCCCGCTCTTCGAATTGATCAGGCCATTGGCGAGTTCCGTCATCCGCAGCTCCCGGTCCGGGGCCGCGGCGAGCCGCACGAGGATCTCGTACTGCGGGTGCGAGAGCCCCGAGTCGTCCTTGAGCTGCTGGTCGAGATGCCGGTTCACCAGGGCCGATGCGGCCAGGAAAGCCCTCCAGGCGCGCATCTCCCGATCGTCCAGCCATCTCGTCTCAGCCATGCGCCCAGCCTACACGGGTTGTTCCAATTTGAATCAATGGTTTAGGGTCGGTCACGTTCGAATTTGAACTACTTGGACCACTCCCTCTCCGCCGAGGGCAGCCCGACCGGAAGGATCCCCCCATGACCAGCCCCTCCGTCACCGCGACGAAGCCGCAGGCCGCCGCCGCCCCCCTCGCCCTCTCCACCCCCGCACACGACGCCGGCCTGCTGCTCCTGCGCATCGTCCTCGGCCTCACCATGGCCGCGCACGGCAGCCAGAAGCTCTTCGGCTGGTTCGGGGGCGGCGGGATCGGCGGCACCGGGAAGTTCTTCACCGCCAGCGGCTACCCGGCCGGCGACGCCATGGCCGTCGTCGCGGGCCTGACCGAGACCCTGGGCGGCCTCGGCCTCGCCGTCGGCCTGCTCACCCCGCTCGCCGGCGCCGCCGTCGTCGGCACCATGATCAACGCGATCGCCGTGCACGGCACCGGCTCGTTCTTCGCCCAGAACGGGGGCATCGAGTACGAGATCCTCCTGGTCGCCGGCGCCGCCGCCCTCGCCCTCACCGGCCCCGGCCGGTACGCCGCCGACCGCATGCTGCCCGTGCTGCGCAGCCACCGCCTCGCCCACGGCGCCCTCGCCGTCGCCCTGGGCGTCGTCCTCGCGGTCGTCACGCTCCTCATCCGCAAGTAGCCCGCTCCGGCCGGGCGGGCCGCCGCTGCCGCGGCCGGCCCGTCCCGCGGCCGGCCCGTCCCGACCGGCTCGGCGACCGGTCGGCTCGGCGCTCGGTCCGGGCGTGGTTGCGGCGGCCCGCGGCGGCAGAAGGGGCGGCGGTCCGCCTCGGCGCTGATTGGACCGGCACATCCGGGGGAAAAGCGCTCAAATGACGCAACGCATCGAGGACTACGCCCTCATCGGCGACCTGATGACCTGCGGGCTCGTCGGCCGCGACGGGTCCGTCGACTGGCTGTGCCTGCCGCGCTTCGACTCGGCCGCCTGCTTCGCCGCCCTTCTCGGCGACCGGGAGAACGGCCACTGGCGCATCGCCCCGGCCGACGCCGCCGAGGACGGGCAGTGCACCCGCCGCGCGTACGTCGACGGCACCCTCGTCCTGGAGAGCCACTGGGACACCGGCGACGGCGGCTCCGTCAAGGTCATCGACTTCATGCCGCAGCGCGACGCCGCCCCCGACCTGATGCGGATCGTCGAGGGCGTCTCCGGCCGCGTCACCATGCGCAGCACCCTGCGTCTGCGCTTCGACTACGGGCACGTCGTCCCCTGGGTCCGCCGCTGCGGCGGCAACGAGCGCGTCGCCGTCGCCGGACCCGACTCCGCGTGGTTCCGCAGCGAACCGCCCGTGCGCACCTGGGGCCAGGCCAAGAGCACCCGCTCCGAGTTCACCGTCGCCCCCGGCGAACGCGTCGCCTTCGTCCTCACCTGGCACCCCTCCCACCACCCGCGCCCCGAGCTCATCGACCCGCACGAAGCCCTGGAGCAGACTGTGGCCGACTGGCGGGACTGGTCCGACCAGTGCCGTTACGAAGGCCCCTACCGGGAGGCGGTGACCCGCTCCCTCGTCACCCTCAAAGCCCTCACCTACGCCCCCACAGGCGGCATCGCCGCGGCCGCCACCACCTCCCTCCCCGAGGAGATCGGCGGCGTCCGCAACTGGGACTACCGCTTCTGCTGGCTGCGCGACGCCACCCTCACCCTCGGCTCCCTCCTCTCCACCGGCTTCCTCGACGAGGCCCGCGCCTGGCGGGAGTGGCTGCTGCGCGCCATCGCCGGCGACCCCGCCGACCTGCAGATCATGTACGGCATCGGCGGCGAGCGGCGGATCCCCGAGGCGGAACTGCCCTGGCTGCGCGGCTACGCCGGATCCGCCCCCGTCCGGGTCGGCAACGCGGCCGTCGACCAGCTCCAGCTCGACGTGTACGGGGAGGTCCTCGACAGCCTGTTCCTGGCCCGCTCGGCCGGCCTGCCCGCCGAACGGCACGGCTGGCGGATCCAGCTCGCCCTCCTCGACTTCCTGGAGCAGAACTGGCAGCGGCCCGACGAGGGCCTGTGGGAGGTGCGCGGCCCCCGCCGCCACTTCGTCCACTCCAAGGTGATGGCGTGGGTCGCCGCCGACCGGGCCGTACGCACCCTGGAGGGCGACCCCTCGCAGCACGGCGACATGGAGCGCTTCCGGGCCATGCGGGACGCCGTCCACGCCGACGTCTGCGAGAAGGGCTACGACCCCGACCGCAACACCTTCACCCAGTACTACGGCTCCCGCGAACTGGACGCGGCCACCCTGCTCATCCCCAGGGTCGGCTTCCTGCCCCCCGACGACCCGCGCGTGATCGGCACCGTCGACGCGGTCCACGCCGGACTCGGCAGCAGCGGCCTGGTCCGCCGCTACAGCACCGAAGGCCCGTCCGTGGACGGGATGCCCGGCGCTGAGGGGGCCTTCCTCGCCTGCTCGTTCTGGCTCGCCGACGCCCTGCACATGACCGGCCGCGAGAAGGAGGCCCGGGAGCTGTTCGAGCGGCTGCTGACCGTCCGCAACGACGTCGGACTGCTCGCCGAGGAGTACGACCCCGCCGCCGGCCGCCAGCTCGGCAACTTCCCGCAGGCCTTCAGCCACATCGGCCTGGTGAACACCGCCCTCACCCTGGGCTTCGACGGGGGACACCCCGCACGCCCCAGGTGACGGGCAGGACAACGCCGGCCGCCACGCCGTCACGTCACGCCGTGCGGTCGCGCCGCCGTCACTCGGCCGCCGCCCCGTTCCCGGCCGTACGCGCGGCGAGCAGCAGGGCGATGTCGTCCGGCCGCTCGACACTGCCCCCCGCCTCCGCCACCAGCCGGTCCGCCGTCTCCGCCAGCGGGGACGGCCGGGCCGCCGCCAGCGCCGACCGCAGCCGGTCCACCCCGACGTCGAAGTCCGTGCCCGGCTTCTCCACCAGCCCGTCCGTGTACAGGGCGAGCACCGCCCCCTCCTCCAGCCGCAGCTGCGTCACCGGATACACCGCGTCCGCATCGACGCCCAGCACCACCCCGCCCGGCAGGTCCAGCACCTCGGTCCGCCCGTCGGGACGGCGCAGCAGCGGCTGCGGATGCCCCGCCCGCACCGCCAGCGCACGGCCCGAGTCCGCGTCGAGGGCCACGTAGCAGCAGCTCGCGAACTGCCCCGGGTCCAGGTCGATCAGCAGCCGGTTGGTGCCGGCCACCACGTCCTGCGGGGCGTTCCCGCTGAGCGCGAACGCCCGTACCGCGCTGCGCAGCTGGCCCATGGTGGCCGCGGCCGCCACCCCGTGCCCCTGCACGTCCCCGATGACCAGGGCCAGCAGGCCCGTACCCGTCTCGATCACGTCGTACCAGTCGCCGCCCACGTCCATGCCGACCGTGCCCGGCAGATAGCGGCCCACCGTCACCACGTTCTCCCGGACCGGCAGCCGGTGCGGCAGCAGCGCCGACTGCAGCCCGCGCGCCAGCGCCGCCTCCGAGTCGTACCGCTGCGCCCGCTCCAGGGCCTGCGCGATCAGCCCCGCCAGTGCCGTCAGCACCGTACGCTCCTCCGGGCTGAACCCGCGCGGCACGTCGAAGCCGAGGATGCACGAGCCCACCGGCCGGCCCGAGGCGATCAGCGGCAGGAACGCGCGCGCCCCGACGTGCGCGTCCAGCGGGATCCCCGGATACGCGGCCGCCAGGTGCTCCATCGACTCGAAGAACATCGGCCGCCCCGTGGTCAGGGTCTCCACGCCCGGCAGCCGGACGTCGAGCCCCACCCCGTCGAAGCGGTCGAGGAAGCCCTGCGGGAAGCCCGTCTCCCACGCCAGGTACAGGTGCCGCTCACTCAGCAGGTAGATCGCCAGCTGGCGGCCGCCGAAGGCGGGCAGCAGCTCCTGCGTGACCACCGCCGACACCTGCCGGGCCGTCATCGCCTCCGTCAGCGCGATCGCCAGCGCCACCGGCCGGTACAGCGCCGGGGCCCGGTCCGCGGCGGAGGCCGGCCCCGGGCCCGGCCGGACGGCCGATTCGGGCGCGGACGCGGGCTGCTCGGCAGCCGTGCCGATCACCACGGTCACCCCGTCGTCGGCGGGGTACAGGTCCACCGACACCCACTCCCCGGACGCCTGCCGGCCCCGCCGGGCCGCGAAGCGCACCGCGCCCCCGGACATGAACACCTCCCGGAAGTGGTCCTCGTACGCGGGATGCCCGAGCCACGGCACCGCCTCCCACAGCACCCGCCCGCGCAGCTCCGGCCCGCCCATGCCGAGCCGGCACGCGGCCGCGTTGACGTGCCGGATCCTGCCCCCGCGGTCCACGGACACCACCGCCTGCGTGAGCCGGTCCAGGGCCTCCCGGGCGCCGTGCGCACGCCCGGGCGAGGGAACCATCACCGGATCGCCGCACCAGGACACCGGCTCCCCGGCCGCCTCCAGCTCCGCGAGCTCCGCGGCCAGCCCCTCCGCGACCGCCTGGAGCCGCTTCCCCTCGGCGGACCCCACGCCGATCCCCGGCGTCGCGGGCCGCAGCACGAACAGCACCCCGAACCGATCCGGGCCGACGCCCACCGGCTCGTACAGCGACCCGAACGGGAACGGCAGCCCGGCCATCAGCTGCGGGAAGCGCCGCATGGCCGCATCCGCGTCCGGCAGGTGGACGGACCGGCCGCTGCGGTAGGCCTCGGCCACCGGGAACGGGCGGTTCACGTGCATCCGCCACCACGGCCGGTACAGCGACCCCGGCAGCCCCGTCAGCACGGCCAGCAACAGCAGCCCCGTGGTCCCCGAGCGCAGGTAGATCCCGCCCGCGAACCCGCCGACGGCCTGCACACCCTCGCCCGCCGCCCGTACCAGAACCCGGGCCGTGGCGTCGCGGGCGGGGCCGCTGTCCGGTCTCGCCGTCACACAGCCAGCATGCCCCCGGCAAGCGCGGAGCTGCATCCCGGCGCCGGGCCACCTCCGCGCCCGTACCCGCCGCGCCCGCGGAGCCCGTACCGGCCGAGCCCGCCGCTCGCGGAGCCCGAGCCCGCGCAGCCCGGACATCGTACGCACTGACCCGAACGCCGACCCGTCCGGGGGAGAGGCCCGCGTCCGGGCAGGCGCCCGCCGCGCCCCGGGGAACGATACGCACGCGCGTCCCACCCGGCCCCGGAAGGCAGACCATGCGGTTCCAGTACGACACCATCGGCGAACGCTTCGTGGAGTCCAAGACCACGGCGGCGTTCTCGGCGGCCGACACCCACACCCTGCTCGGGGCGCTCGACGCGCTCGGCGGGGTCCACGGACTCGACACCCTCGACCTGGCCTGCGGCTACGGCCACAACACCCGGCTGCTGGCCCGCGGCGGCGCCCGCCGCACCGTCGGCGTCGACATCTCCGAGGAAATGATCCGCCTGGCCCGCACCCACGACACCGCCGCCATCGAGTACGTCGTCGCCAACGCCGCCGAACTGCCGCAGATGGGCCCCTTCGACCTCGCCACCGCCGTGCACCTGTTCAACCACGCGCCCGACCGGTACTCGCTGCACGCCATGTTCCGCTCCATCCGCACCAACCTGCGCGAAGGCGGCCGCCTGCTGGCCATCGTCCTCAACGCCGGCGCGTACCCGCACGTCGACTGGTCGCCGTACGGCGTCCGGATCGTCGGGCGCCTACCGGAGGGCGACGCACCGCTGCTGAAGGCACAGCTCCTCACCGAACCCGCGATCGACTTCGACTACCGGGAATGGGCGCACTCCGACTTCGCGGAAGCGGCCGTCGAGGCGGGCTTCAGCACCGTCGCCTGGCAGCCCAACCGCACCCCGCCCGCGGACGCCGCGCGCGACGAGGCCTACTGGACCGGATACCGGGCCTGGCCCATCAGCTCCCTGATGACCTGCACGGCCTGACATGAAACGGTCTGACGCGAGGCGGCCTGACATGAAACGGTCCGACGCGAGGCGGCCTGACGCGAAACGGTCCGACGCGAGGCGACCCGACGCGAAACGGTCCGACGCGAGGCGGTCCGACGCGGGCGCCGGAGGTCACTCCTCCGTCGCCGCCGCCCTGATCAGCTCCACGATCCGGTCCCGGGCGGCCCGCCCCTCCGGCACGGGGAGCAGCGGGTACACGTGCGGCAGCCCCGGCTCCTCGTGGAACTCCACCTCCGCGCCCGCGTCCCGTGCCCGGCGCAGCAGCTCCCTGCTGTCGGGACTCAGGACGTCCCGGGTGCCCGTGAACACCGTCAGCGGCGCGAGCCCCCCGAACGAGCCCCGCAGCGGGCTCACCCGCGGGTCGTCCGCCGCCAGGGTGCCCGCGTACAGCCGGCCGGCCTCCAGCAGGCCCGGCCGTGCCAGCACCGGGTCGTCGGCCTCCAGGGCCGCCTGGTCCGGGTGGCTCATGGTCAGGTCCAGCCAGGGCGAGATCAGCACGATCCGGGACGGCTGGGCCCCCGTACGGTCGCGCAGCCGCTGCGCGGCGGCCAGCGCCAGCCCGGCGCCGGCGGAATCCCCGATGAGCACCGTGCCGCCGTCGCCGCCGCTCTCGATCAGGCCGCTGAGGAGGTCCGCGGCCACCGGGACCGTCCGGTCCGCGGTGCCCCGCGGCGCGAGTATGTACGCCGGCACGACCACCCGGGCCTGCGCCTGCGTCACCAGCGTCCGGATCATCGCCCAGTGCGGCCGGACCAGCTCGTGGATGTAGCCGCCACCGTGCACGTACAGCACCCGTGCCGTCGGCTCCGCCCCGCGCGGCGACACGTCGTACACCGGCCACGCCCCCACGAAGGTGCGCGACACCTCCGCGACGCGCCCCAGCGACCGCGGCGGCAGGTGCGACGCCGGCCGGCGGGCCGACTCGGCCACCCGCGCGTGCACCGCCTCCGCGCTCGCGAACCGTCTTCGCCGCCCCGCCGCGATCAGCGCGACCGACAGCGCCCTGCTGCGCAGACTCGGCACGCTCGGCACCTCCCCGTTCCCTGCCCCGACTGACGGCCCATGCCCAGGCCACAGCCCTGTACGGAAGGAGCATAGGCGTGAAGCCCGGCTCGTGAAGCTGGGCTGTCGGCCCGCTTAAGAAATCCTCGATGGACCGATCACCGCCCGGTCGGCAGATTGGTCCCATCAACTCGCCGCACCAGTCACTGTGGTTGCGGTGTCCTCTGCACATGCCTGGAGCCACACCATGAAGGCGCTCGTCAAGCACAAAGCCGAACCCGGTCTGTGGCTGATGGACGTACCGGAGCCGGAGTACGGTGCCGGCGACGTGCTGATCAAGGTGCTGCGCACCGGCATCTGCGGCACCGACCTGCACATCCGCTCCTGGGACGGCTGGGCGCAGGGCGCCGTCAAGACCCCGCTCGTCCTCGGCCACGAGTTCGTGGGCGAGGTCGCCGCGGTCGGCGGCGACGTCCAGGACATCGAGATCGGCGCGCTCGTCAGCGGCGAGGGCCACCTCGTCTGCGGCAAGTGCCGCAACTGCCTGGCCGGCCGCCGCCACCTGTGCCGCAGCACCGTCGGCCTCGGCGTCGGGCGCGACGGCGCCTTCGCCGAGTACGTCGTCCTGCCCGCGCAGAACGTGTGGGTGCACCGCACCACCGTGGACCTGGACGTCGCTGCGATCTTCGACCCGTTCGGCAACGCCGTCCACACCGCCCTGTCCTTCCCCCTGGTCGGCGAGGACGTCCTGATCACGGGCGCGGGCCCGATCGGCATCATGGCGGCGGCCGTCGCCCGGCACGCCGGCGCGCGCAACGTCGTCATCACCGACGTCAGCCCGGAGCGCCTGGAGATCGCCCGCAAGGCGGGCGCCACCCTCGCGCTCGACGTCTCGAACGCGACGATCGCCGACGCGCAGGCCCGGCTGGGGCTGCGCGAGGGCTTCGACGTCGGCCTGGAGATGTCCGGCCGCCCCGAGGCGATGCGCGACATGATCGACAACATGACGCACGGCGGCAAGATCGCCATGCTCGGCCTGCCCGCGCAGGAGTTCCCGGTCGACTGGGCGAAGGTCGTCACCTCGATGATCACGATCAAGGGCATCTACGGCCGCGAGATGTTCGAGACCTGGTACGCGATGACGGTGCTGCTGGAGGGCGGGCTCGACCTCAGCCCGGTCATCACCGGCCGCTACTCGCACCGCGACTTCGAGGCCGCCTTCGACGAGGCGGCCACGGCCCGCAGCGGCAAGATCATCCTGGACTGGACGGCGTAACGGACCGGACGGGTCGTCCGGGCCGTCCGGGCGAGCGCCTCACCCCGTAGTCCCCGCCCCGCAGACCACCACCCTCCGGCCGGGCCCCGCCCACCCTCCCCCCTCCGCGGGGCCCGGCCCCCTTCTTCGTCTCCCTCCGCCGCGCGAGGAGAAAGAGAGCACCGCAGCATGTTCGAGACCGTCCGCGACGACCTTCGCGCCACCCTCGACGAGATCCGCTCCGCCGGCCTTCACAAGCCCGAGCGCGTCATCGGCACCCCGCAGAGCGCGGCCGTCGCCGTGACCGCCGGCGGCACCCCCGGCGAGGTCCTCAACTTCTGCGCCAACAACTACCTCGGCCTCGCCGACCACCCCGAGGTCATCGCCGCCGCCAAGGACGCCCTCGACCGCTGGGGCTACGGCATGGCCTCCGTCCGCTTCATCTGCGGCACGCAGGAGGTGCACAAGGAGCTGGAGGCGCGCCTGTCCTCCTTCCTCGGCCAGGAGGACACGATCCTCTACTCCTCCTGCTTCGACGCCAACGGCGGCGTCTTCGAAACCATCCTCGGCGCCGAGGACGCGGTCATCTCCGACGCCCTCAACCACGCCTCGATCATCGACGGCATCCGCCTCTCCAAGGCCCGCCGCTTCCGCTACGCCAACCGCGACATGGCCGAGCTGGAAGCGCGCCTGAAGGAGGCCACCGAGGGCGGCGCCCGCCGCAAGCTGATCGTCACCGACGGCGTCTTCTCCATGGACGGCTACGTCGCCCCCCTGACCGAGATCTGCGACCTCGCCGACCGCTACGACGCCATGGTCATGGTCGACGACTCCCACGCCGTCGGCTTCGTCGGCCCCGGCGGCCGCGGCACCCCCGAGCTCCACGGCGTCATGGACCGCGTCGACATCATCACCGGCACCCTCGGCAAGGCCCTCGGCGGCGCGTCCGGCGGCTACGTCGCCGCCCGCGCCGAGATCGTCGAGCTGCTGCGCCAGCGTTCGCGCCCGTACCTCTTCTCGAACTCCCTCGCCCCGGTCATCGCGGCCGCCTCCCTCAAGGTCCTCGACCTGCTGGAGTCGGCGGGCGACCTGCGCGAGCGCCTCGCCGCCAACACCGCCCTCTTCCGCACGAAGATGACCGAGGCCGGCTTCGAGATCCTCCCCGGCGACCACGCCATCGCCCCCGTGATGATCGGCGACGCCGCCGAGGCGGGCCGCATGGCCGAGCTGCTCCTCGAACGCGGCGTGTACGTGATCGGCTTCTCGTACCCGGTCGTGCCCATGGGCGCGGCCCGGATCCGCGTACAGCTCTCGGCCGCGCACTCCACGGCCGACGTCGAACGCGCCGTCGCCGCCTTCGTCGACGCTCGCGCGGCGCTCACCGCCGACCAGGGCTGACATCACGCGCTGACCAGGGCTGACATCATGGAGGGGTGATCGACCCCCGCCGGCTGCGCATCCTGCGAGCCGTGGCGGACCACCGAACGGTGACCGCCGCGGCCGCAGCCCTGTACCTCACCCCCTCCGCCGTCTCCCAGCAGCTCGCGGCGCTGGAACAGGAGACCGGGCACACACTCCTCACCCGCAGCGGGCGCGGCGTCCGGCTGACCGCCGCCGGCGAGATCCTGCTCGGGCACGCCCACGAGGTCCTGGCCCAGCTGGAGCGCGCCGAAGCCGAACTCGCCGCCTACGCCGGAGGGACCGCCGGCGAGGTCACCGTCGCCGCCTTCGCGACGGGCATCGCCGAAGTGCTCGCCCCCGCGATCGCCGGCCTCGCCCGCGAGCACCCGGGCATCCGGCTGCGGGTCCGGGACGCGGAGGGCGACGAAAGCCTGCCCATGCTCCTCGACGGCGAAGCCGATCTCGCGCTGGCCGTCGAGTACCGGGGCGCCCCGGGCGCCGACGACGGCCGCCTGTCCGTCCTGCCGCTGTACGCCGAACCCTTCGACGCGGTACTCCCTTCAGGGCACCCCCTGGCCGACCTGCCCGAGGTGGCCCTGGCCGACCTCTCCGGCTCGGACTGGGTGGGGCAGTACCCCGGGAACCCCTGCCACGACGTGACCCTGCTGGCGTGCGAGCTGGCCGGGTTCCAGCCCCGGTTCCGGCACTCGTCCGACGACTTCCGGGCCGTCACGGCGCTGGTGGGCGCGGGCGTGGGGGTGGCCCTGGTCCCGCGTTCGGCGCTGCGGGGCATGGACCTCAAGGAAGTCCAGGTCCGCCCGGTCGCCGGCCCGGCGGCAACCCGCCGCGTCTTCGCCGCAACCCGCCGCGGCGCCGAATCCCACCCCCTGATCGCCCCGGTCCTGGCGGCGCTGTCCCGGGAGGCGGAGCGATTGCCGGCGCATTAGGGGCCGACGGGTGGTGGCGGGGCGGCGGGCGGTATGCGGGGAGCGGGGAGCGGGCAGCGGGATGCCCAGCCGCACGAAGCCCCGTTCCCGCCCCTGTTCCCGTTCCCGTTTCCGTTTCCGCCCCGTCCCCGCGCTCGCGCTCGCCTCCGCCCTCGCCTCCAGCCCCCTCACACCCGTACCACCCCCACCCCCGCCGCCTCGAAGGCTTGCGCCTCCGTGTCCGGGAGGCCTGTGTCCGTGACCAGGGTGTGGACCGATTCCGGTGGGCAGATGCGGGCGAAGGCGCGGGTTCCGAGTTTGCTGGAGTCGGCCGCGACGATCACGCGGCGGGCGCGCTCGCACAGGAGGCGGTTCATCGCGGCCTCGTCCTCGTGCCGGGTCGCCGCGCCGTCGGCCGGGTCGAAGGCGTCGACACCGACGATCGCGGTGTCCACCGTGAGCTGGCCCAGTACCTGCTGGGCCAGCGGGCCGGTCAGCTCGTACGACTGGGAGCGGGCGACCCCGCCCGTCAGGACGATTTTGAACTGCGGTCTGATGACGAGCTCTCCCGCGATGTTGAGGGCGTTGGTCACCACCGTCAGCGCCGGCGAGCCCGACGCCAGGTCCGGGCGGCCCGCCAGGGCCCGGGCCACCTCCGTGGTCGTGGTGCCGCCGGTCAGGCCGATGACCTCGCCCGGTGTGACCAGGGCGGCCACCGCCTCGCTGATGCGGTGTTTCTCGGCGGCCCGGCGGGAGGTGCGGTAGCGCAGCGGGAGTTCGTACGAGACCCCGTGTACGACCGCCCCTCCGCGGGTCCGGACCAGCAGTTGCTGTTCGGCCAGTCGGTCGAGGTCGCGGCGGATCGTCGCAGCGGAGACGCCGAGGGCTTCCGCCGTCGGCTCGACCTCGACCTCGCCCCGCTCCACGAGCAGGTCCAGCAGTGTCTGCCAGCGCTCCTTACGGGTCATGGCCCCCATGGCGTACGCCCCTCCGCTCTCCCCGTGCCGGCAGCCGTTCCTCAGCCGTTCCTCAGCCGTATCGGACAGCTCCGTACCTCTCCCTTCCCCCGACACTAGCCCACGCGATCACCCCGGAGATGCTTGAAGTTGCGCGAAAGTGCCCGATACCTTGCAGCAAACCGCAATGAAGCGAGCGAGTGCACAAGCCGGGCCAGGGAGCCGTCATGAGCCAGAGCCACGTCGCGTACGAGTTGGGCACACAGCCCGAGTGCTGGGAGCGGGCAGCCGAACTGGCCCCGGCCCGGGGGGCGGTGCTTCCGCGGCCGGGGGAGCGTACGGCGATCGTCGGGTGCGGGACCTCGTACTACATGGCGCAGGCGGCCGCCGTGCTGCGCGAGGAGGCCGGCGCGGGGGAGACGGACGCGTTTCCCGCCTCGGAGTTCCCCTTGCACCGCCGCTACGACAGGGTCGTCGCCCTGACCCGGTCCGGCACGACCACCGAGGTGCTGGACCTGCTGGCCGGGCTGCGGGACGCCGGTGTGCCGACGACCGCGGTGGTCGGGGATCCGGCGACTCCGGTGATGGGGCTCGCCGACGAGCTGGTGGTCCTGGACTTCGCGGACGAGCAGTCCGTCGTGCAGACCCGCTTCGCGACGACCGCCCTGACCCTCCTCCGCGCCCACGTCGGCCGACACACCCCCGCAGCGGTGGCCGACGCGCGGACCGCCCTGGCCGAGCCGCTGCCCGAACACCTCCCGAACGAACGCCAGTTCACCTTCCTCGGCCGCGGCTGGACCGTGGGCCTGGCACACGAGGCGGCGCTCAAGATGCGCGAGGCGTCGCTGTCCTGGGCCGAGTCCTACCCGGCGATGGAGTACCGGCACGGCCCCATCAGCATCGCCGGCCCGGGCACCGTCACCTGGTGCCTGGGCGAGGCCCCCGACGGGCTCCCCGAGCAGGTGCGCGCAGCCGGGGGCGAGTGGGTGGCGGGCGGGCGGCTCGACCCGCTCGCCGAGCTGGTACGGGTCCACCGGCTGGCCCTCGCCGCCGCCGCCCACCGGGAGCTGGATCCGGACCGGCCGAGGAACCTCACCCGTTCGGTGATCCTCACCGCGGGCGAGGGGGCGGTCCGATGAGCCTGGCCGCCGCCGGTGGGCTCGTCGTGGAGGCTGCCTCCGCCGGGCGGGCCGTCGCCGCGTTCAACATCATCACGCTGGAGCACGCCGAGGCCGTCGTCGCCGGCGCGGAGCAGGCGGGCGTGCCCGTCATCCTCCAGCTGAGCGAGAACGCGGTGAAGTTCCGCGGCGGGGCGCTGCTGCCGATCTCGCGTGCCGCCGCCGCGTGCGCGGAGGCCGCCGCGGTCCCGGTCGGCCTGCACCTCGACCACGTCAAGAGCCCCGACCTGCTCCGGCAGGCCGTGGACGCCGGCTTCAGCTCGGTGATGTTCGACGCCGCGCAGCTGCCGTACGCCGCGAACCTGGAGGCGACCCGCTCGGCCGCCGACTGGGCGCACGCCAACGGGCTCTGGGTGGAGGCCGAGTTGGGGGAGGTGGGCGGGAAGAACGGTGAGGCGCCGCTCGATCCGCACGCCCCCGGGGCCCGTACCGATCCGGACGAGGCCCGCCGGTTCGTGGCCGACTCCGGGGTGGACGCCCTCGCGGTGGCGGTCGGCAGCACCCATGCGATGACCAGCCGCACCGCCGCCCTGGACCACGGGCTGCTCGCCCGGCTGGCCAAGGCGGTGGGCGTGCCGCTGGTGCTGCACGGCTCCTCGGGGCTGCCGGACACGGAGCTCGCGGCCGCCGTGGCGGGCGGCATCCGCAAGGTCAACATCGGTACGGCGCTGAACCTGGCCATGACCGAGGCCATCCGCGCCCACCTCACCCCGGCGGACCCGCGCCCGTACCTGACGGCGGCCCGTACGGCGATGGCGGCGACGGCGACGGCAATGATCGGCGCGTTGACGCTGACACGCTGACACGCTGACACGCTGACACGCTGACACGGTGAGGCGCTGAGGTGCTGAAGCGCGGACGAGGATCAGCCACCCGCGCCGCTCAGCGTGGTACCAGCCGGGCCTGGTGGCAGGTGATGCCGTGCCAGCGGGCCCGGTCCGGGGTGGCGCCCGGGGCCAGGGTCCGCCGGGCTTCGACGGCCGTGACGTGGCGGTCGTCGGTGAGGCACATGACGAGGAACAGTGCGGTCTGGTCCGGCTCGACGCTCTCGAGGTAGTACCAGTCGGCCCGGACGGACCGGTTGCCGGCGAGGAACGGGCGCTGGAGGAAGTCCTGTACGTCCAGCGGGAAGTGGCCGAGGACGTCCTGGGCTTCGGCGGGGTCCAGGCGGAGCCGTTCCACCCGTGCCCCGGGCCGGCCGGGTGCGGCGGGACTCCCCGCCGCTGCGGCTGCTGCCGTCCCCCCGCCGAAGGGCCGGCTCCGCAGCGTCCCGGGCTCCAGCCGGACTCGCTCGCCCCGGAAGTCCCGGGCCCGCCCCGCGGCCGGTGTCGGCTGGACCCGGCAGAGCCCGCGGTCGCCCAGCACCACCGCGAAGGGGTCGCCGTCCTCGGTGAGGTGGGCCCACCACAGCAGGACCGTGCCGGCCTTCTCCAGGGTCTTGCCCCGGACGTCGGCCGGCAGCCGCTCCCAGCAGACCTCCCGGTCGGGCAGGTCCGGGGCGACGGGCAGCGGCCCGGGCTCGTGGATCTGGGTCAGTCCTTCGGGCTGCTCGGCCCGGGCGGCGGCCCGGGCGGCGGCCCGGCCGTCCTGCGGCCGTTGTCCGGGCAGCCGGTCCGCACCCCGCGGCTCCGGCATCCGGTCCCGCGCGGCGAACTCGCGCCGCCACGCCTCGTCCCTGCCCGTGTCATCGCCCCTGTCCATCCCCATCCCCCTGCCCATCCCCATGCCCTGAGCCCTCCGGATGTGCGCCCCGACCCGACCGACCTGTCATTGTCGGCCAGGGCGGTCCTGCCTGTCAGGCGTTCAGCGCGGCGAGCACGGCCTGGGCGAAGGCGACCAGGGGCTCGGGGCAGTCCGGCTGGATCTCGCCGAGGTGCACGTGTGCACCTCCGAAGGGGTTGGAGTAGAGCGGCTCCCCGTCGGGGGAGGTGCCCACGCGGTCCTGCCGGGCATTGAAGAAGGCCTCCACCATGAAGTACAGCTCGTGGCCGTATCCGACCGTGGCCTGCACTTGCGCGTAGCCGTCGCTCCACAGGAGGAAGTCCGGTTCCCCGGCCCACCGTTCGATGGTGTCGAGGATGCCCTGGGCGAACTCCCGTACGTCTTCCTCGCGGGCGATCCCGGCCAGCTGCGGTACGGCGGCCACCGGACTGCCGATCTCGTAGAGCCAGGCGCCGTCGGCCGTGCGCCGCCGCAGCCTGAACGGGACCTCCTTGGTCTCGTCGTAATAGCCCCGCAGCCCGTCGAACTCGACCGCGATCTCGCTGTCCGCGATCACCTTCTGTGCGTCCATGGCCAGACCCTAGGGCACGGGCCCTTCCGGATTCTTGAAACAGGTTCTACTCTGCCCCCGCCGGTCGGCCCGCCGCCCGGCCGGCCGTGCCGCACCACCCGACAGCAGAACACCCGGAGGGGCCGTGCACCTCGAATACACGCCTGAGCAGCAGCAGTTGCGCAGCGAGCTGCGCGCCTACTTCGCCGAGCTGGTCCCGCAGGACGTCCACGGCCGCTACGCGGACCCCGCCGCCCAGAAGCGCTTCTACCGGCAGACCATCCGCCGGCTCGGGGCGGACGGCTGGCTCGGGGTGGGCTGGCCCGAGGAGTACGGCGGGCGCGGCATGTCGGCCATGGACCAGTTCATCTTCTTCGACGAGGCCGCGCAGGCCGTCGTCCCGCTGCCGCTGATGGCCCTCAACACGGTCGGGCCCACGCTCATGCAGTTCGGCACCGACGAGCAGAAGGCGTACTTCCTGCCCAGGATCCTCTCCGGCGAGATCGACTTCGCCATCGGCTACAGCGAGCCGGACGCCGGCACCGACCTCGCCGCCCTCAAGTGCCGGGCCGTCCGCGAGGGCGACGAGGAGACCGGCACCTACGTCGTCAACGGCCAGAAGATCTGGACCACCAACGGGGACACCGCCGACTGGGTGTGGCTCGCCGTCCGCACCGACCCGGACGCCCCCGCGCACAAGGGCATCACCATGCTCCTCGTGCCGACGGACGACCCCGGCTACTCGTGCACGCTCATCAACACCCTCGCCTCCCACGACACCACGGCCAGCCACTACGAGAACATCCGCGTCCCGGCCGGCCGCCGCGTCGGGCAGGAGAACAAGGGCTGGCGCCTGATCACCAACCAGCTCAACCACGAACGGGTCACCCTCGCCGCCCACGGCACCATGGCGATCCGGGCGCTGCACGACGTCCAGCGCTGGGCGGCCGCGACCAAACTCGCGGACGGGCGCCGGGTCATCGACCTCTCCTGGGTCCGCGGCCGCCTCGCCCGCACCCACGCCCGGCTCGACGCGATGAAGCTGCTGAACTGGCAGATGGTGAGCGCGGTCCAGAACGGCACCCTCACCCCGCAGGACGCCTCCGCCGTCAAGGTGTACGGCTCCGAGGCGCGCCGGGACGCGTACGCCTGGCTGATGGAGGTGGTCGCCGCGGCCGGCCCCCTCAAGGACGGCTCGGCGGGCGCCGTCCTGCACGGCGAACTGGAACGCGGCTACCGCAGCGCGGTCATCTTCACCTTCGGCGGCGGCAACAACGAGATCCAGCGCGAGATCATCTCCTGGATCGGCCTGGGCATGCCCCGCGTCCGCCGCTGACCCGCTGTGACTCCCGGCGATAGTTGGCACTTAACAAGTGTTGTTGTCAATGGACATGCGTGCGAACGCGCGTTGGGCGGTACGGGCTGTCCGGGAGGGACCCTGGTGGCTGCCCCTTCGAGACGCTGTCCGTAGGGCGGTCAGGGATGGCCGACCGGGACACGGGGCGGCTGGATGTCCTGCGGGTGGGCCGTGTGGAGCACGGCCTCCTCGTAGGCGATGGTGCCTGCCGCGACGAGGGCGTTGATGCCGGTCTCGAGTGTCTGCATGCCGTCGCGGTGGCCGGTCGCGATCATGTTGCGGAGCTGGCGGGTCTTGCCCTCGCGGATCAGGTTGCGGATGGCCGAGGTGCCCACCAGTACCTCGAAGGCGGCCACCCGGCCCCCGCCGGTCCGGGGGATGAGTGTCTGGTTGAGGACGCCGACCAGGGTGTGCGCCAGTTGCAGCCGGATCTGGGGCTGTTGCTCGGCCGGGAACACGTCGACGATGCGGTCCAGCGTCTGCGACGTGTCGTTGGTGTGGAGGGTGGCGAACACCAGGTGCCCGGTCTCGGCGATGGTCAGGGCCGCGGCGATGCTCTCCGGGTCGCGCATCTCGCCGAGGAGGAGGACGCCGGGATCCTCGCGCAGGGCCGAGCGGCCGCCCGGCGGGCGGACGGTGCGCCTGCTCCCTGTGTCCACCCACGCGCGGCATCCGCCGTCCAAGATTGCGAACATAGCTGCTGGCGCGTGCACCCCGCCGGGAAACATGGTGATCAGCACCGGGTGGCGGGACATGGACGCGGCGTGCGAAGCCCGGGCAGCCACCGCGCCGCCCGGGCCGCGGACGGGCGTCTGGGCTGTCCTCCCGCCGTGGCCCCGTTCCGCTCTCCAGGCGAGCCACCGCGACGGGGGCATCAGCGGCAGGTCCTCCCCTCCAACGCTCTCGGAAACGACCGTTTTTGAGACCGGCGCAGACTCGGTAGAGCTTGAGATCGCGGGCCCGCGAGCGGCCGGTCGATCAGCGGGGCAGGATGCGCATTACTGCCTCGCGTTCGCCGCTGAGCCGCAGGCCTTGCTGTACTGCGGCGCTCAGATCGAGGTCGCCGAGCAGGGTGGCGGCCAGCAGGTGCGGCGGTCCGGTCAGTGACGCGGTGGGGTGGTCGACCCGGCCGGCGTGTGTGTGTACCGAGCCGTCCTTGACTTCGATGACCAGGTCTTCGTTGCCGTCGGCGTGCAGTTGCAGGGCGATTGCCGGCTGGTCGGGGCGGTGGTCGGTCAGTGCCCGGGCGGGCATGTCCAGCCAGTGGGTGCGGAAGGTGTCGTTGCCGCCCGGCTCACGCAACAGCGGCACGCCCCACCGGCTCAGTTCCTGCAGCACCGGCTCGAGCTCGCGGCCACGCTCGGTGAGGGAGAACAGGGTGGTGGCCACCGGCGGCGGGGCGGTCTCGCGGTGGATCAGGCCGGCTTCCTCGAGTGCGCGGAGCCGGTCGACCAGCAGGTTGCTGGCGATCCCGGGCAGCCCGTTGCGCAGGTCGGTGTGCCGGCAAGGACCCAGGGCGAGCAGTTCGCGGACGATCAGCAGGGTCCATCGGTCGCCGACGGTGTCCAGTGCTTTCGCGATGCCGCAGTACTGCCCGTAGGTGCGCATGCCACCACCCTACATCGTGGTGTTGAGATTCAAAACTCTCTTGTTGACTTTCTCAACAACGTCGGTCTAGCGTCGCTGCCCATGACCCCCACCCTTTCCGTGCGTCGGCTGGCCTGGGCCGGCGTCGAGATCCGTCTCGGCGACACCCGCCTGCTGATCGACCCGCTCGAGAACGTCGCTCCGCTGGCGCCGGTGATGGGGCCGCCGCACCGGCCGGTCGACCCGGTCGATACCCCGCCCGGCACCCACGCCCTCATCACCCACCTGCACCCCGACCACTACGACCACGACCTGATCGCCCGGATCGCGGCCACCGGCACGATCGGCTGCCACACTCCCAGCGCGGCGGCGCTGCACGAGGCGGGCATCACCCCCGTCGCCCAGGACCTGGGCCAGTCACGCCGCATCGGAGAGCTGACCGTCACCCCGGTGACCTCGCTGGACTGGCGCGGCAACGACTGTGACCAGGTCGCCTGGGTCGTCGAAGGCGCCGGCCGGCGGGTCATCCACTGCGGCGACACCCAGTGGCACGGCAGCTGGTGGCAGATCGCCCGCGACCACGGCCCGTTCGACGTCGCGTTCGTCCCGGTCAACGGCGTCATCGCCCACTTCGAGGGCTACGCGGCCAACGTCCCGGCGACCATGACCCCCGAGCAGGGCGTCGAGGCCGCCGTCGCACTCGGCGCCGGCACCGTCTGCGCCATGCACTACGGCCTGTTCCACAACCCGCCGTTCTACACCGAACAACCCGACATCGAGCAGCGCTTCCAGCACGCCGCCGACGAGCGCGGCATCACCGCGGCCATCATCGCCGACGGCCAGCCCGTCCTCTGACCATCAGAAACAAGGAGCAACACATGAAGATCGTCCTGTTCGGTGCCAGCGGCAACATCGGCCGGCCCGCCACCGAGGAACTACTGCGTCGCGGCCACACCGTCACCGCGGTCACCCGAGCCGGCCACATCGACGGACTCAAGCACAAGGCCCTGACCGTGACCACCGGTGACGTCACCGACGCCGCCGCGGTCGCCGGCCTCGCCGCCTCCCACGACGCCGTGCTCTCGGCCGTCGGCCCCCGAATCGGCCAGGAAAGCGACCGCGCCACGATCGTCGGTGCCGCCCGTGCGCTGATCGACGGACTCCGCCGAGCCGGTGTCACCCGCCTGGTCACCATCGGCGGTGCCGGTAGCCTACGCACGCCGACCGGCGCCCGGGTCATGGACGACCCGGACTTCCCCGCGCTGTGGAAGGCCAACGCCGAGGCCCAGTCCGAAGCGCTCGACCTCTACCGCGGCGTGCACGACCTCGACTGGACGTACGTGTCGCCCGCTGCAGTCATCGGAGCGGGCGAGCGGACCGGGGCCTACCGCAGCGCCGGGGACACCCTGCTCACCGACGACGACGGCAACAGCCGCATCTCGTACGCCGACTACGCGATCGCCTTGGCCGACACGATCGAGAGCGGCACCGCGATCCGCCGCCGCATCACCGTGGCGTACTGAGCCATGAGCAACGACGCCGCCGGCCGGCAAACCCGATTCATCATCCTGCTCGCAGCGCTCGTGGCCCTGGGACCACTGTCCATCGACGGCTACCTGCCCGGACTGCCGGACCTCGCTGGCGACCTGCGCGCAAGCGCCGCGGCCACCCAGCTCACCATCACCGCCTGCCTGGCCGGGCTGGCCATCGGGCAGCTGATCGCCGGGCCGCTGAGCGACACCTACGGCCGGCGGCGTCCGTTGCTGGCGGGCCTCGCCCTCTACACGATCGCCAGCGCGCTCTGCGCGGTGGCGCCCGACGTCCGGACCTTCGTCGGTCTACGCCTGGTCCAGGGCATCGGCGGGGCGTTCGGCATCGTCATCGCCAACGCCATGGTCCGCGACCGCACCTCCGGAACCCGCACCGCACGTCTCTTCTCCGCACTGACCTTGATCACCGGCCTGGCGCCGGTGTTCGCGCCGGTCCTCGGCGGCCAGCTACTGCGCGTCACGGCCTGGCCGGGGATCTTCGTGGCCCTGGCCGTACTCGGAGCCGTGATGCTGGCGGTCTCCGCCGCAGGACTGCCGGAGACCCGGTCCTCCGCGTCACGCCAGCCGCTGCTGACTGTCGCCGGGCAGCTGCTCAGCGACCGGTTCTTCACCGGGTACGTCCTGGCCAACGGCCTGGTCTTCGCGGCGATGTTCGCCTACATCTCCGGCTCGCCGTTCGTCCTGCAGGAAATCCACGGCCTGTCACCGCAGCAGTACAGCGCCGTGTTCGCCGTCAACGCCGCCGGACTCATTGCGGCCGCCCAGATCAGCGGCCGGCTGGTGGCCCGGGCCGGCGCCCGCGTGCTGCTGCTCGCCGGTCTGCTGGGCGCGACAGCCGGTGGCACCACGGTCCTGGGCGCGGTGCTGACACGGGCACCCCTGCCCGCGCTCCTGATCGGCCTGTTCGTCCTGGTCTCCAGCGTGGGCCTCGTCATGCCGAACGCCGCGGCCCAGGCCCTGGCCGACCACGGCGGACACGCCGGGTCGGCCGCCGCCCTGCTCGGCTTCAGCCAGTTCATGATCGGCGGGGCACTTGCTCCGCTGGCCGGCGCGGGTGGCGCCACCGACGCCTTGCCGATGGGAATCATCGTCGCCGTGCTGCCGGCGCTCGCTCTGCTCACACTCGGCGTCCTCACCCGGTCGATGCCCGGTGAGCGCACTCGCAGGCCGGCTCGCCAAGGACCTGCCGAGCACCGGCGACCGCGCACGGCCTCCCACGGCACCGCGAGCGGGTCCTCACCCAGGAACCGGCCGATGTAGCGGACCGTACAGATCTGCAAGGCCATGCCCAGGCGATGTACGTCCGCACGACGCAGAGCGATCAGGTCGCGGTCGTCATCGTCGAGGAAGAAGAACCGCTCCAGCTCCGGGCGCGTGGGCCCCGCGGTGAACGCCCGTACGCCTCGGCCTGATCATCAGTCAAGAATTCCACCGGCATGCGGCGGGCGGTAGCCATACCCCGGCAGCGATCGAGGATCTTCCCCCGAACCGCCGCACCAGGCCGATCACGTGTACTAGACGACCATGGTCGTTCTCGCCGGGATTTCCTGTACCTCAACTACTCACACCCGCAGACCGGTGCCCCGGGCGCCGACATCCGCATCGGGTACGCGCGGTGCAGCCACCTCACCCAGGAACTCCAGTCGCAGCTGGACGCGCTGGCCGCGTACGGCATCCCCCGGGACAAGGTCTTCTCCGAGAAGATCAGCAGCCGTGTCCCGGTCCGGCCGCAGTTCGAGGCCGCCCTGACTCTCGCGCGCGAGATCAAGGCGCACGCCCCGCACTGCGGCGTGCTGTTCACCGTCTACGAGATGAAGCGACTCGGCCGCGACGCCGCCGAGCTTTGTGCCCGCTGTGTACCCATGTGCCAACAAGACCTCCTCGAGTGGGGTTTCCACGACTGGGACCAGTTGGCATTACTCCTGGTCAGGAGCTCTGCTCTGTGTCATCCATCGGTCCTCGTCACACGCGTCCGCCGCTGACCCGCGTGTGACTGCTGATCGCGGAAGGGCGTCTCGTTCTGTGGCGGGTCTGGTCCCGGCGTCGTGAACGCCGTCGAAGCCGCCGGCACGGGTGAGTGGCAAATGCCCCAACGGGCCACCAGTTCACGTGAGTTGCTTGCGTCCGAGTGGTCGTTCCGTCCAATCTAGCTGGAGTCCGTCTGATCGAACTGAGTGTCGAGGGAGACTTCGCGGATGACTGACCCCGCTGCGCATATGGGTGGACGAGTGACCCCGGCTTCACCGGCGCAGCGCAGGCTCTTCTTTCTGTGGTCGCTGGACCCGGAGAGCGCCGTGTACCACGTCGCCGGTGCGCTGTCCGTCCGGGGAGGGCTGGACATCGGACGGTTGGACGCGGCCCTGGGCGCGCTGCAGTGGCGGCACGAGTCGCTGCGCACCACGTTCGAGGAACGGGACGGCGACGTGGTCCAGCGGGTGCACGGCATCGAAGCGTTCGACCGGGTGCGGGTCGAGGCGGCGAGCGCCGCGGGTGCCACGCACGCCGAGCGCGACAGGCGGGCACGGTCCGAGCTGCTCCGTCTTGCCGGGGTGCCGTTCTCCCTCGACTCGGGGCCCCTGTGGCGCTGCCACGTGATCGAGTCGGGCCCGAACGAACACCTGGTGGCCTTCGTCTTCCACCACATCGTCATGGATGAGGTGTCCTCGACCGTGTTCGCACGGGATCTGGAGCAGGCGTACGCCGATCCGTTGGTCTTTCTCGATGCCGCGCCCGCTCCTCAGTACGCCGACCACTGCGCGGACCGCGGGACACAGCCTGGATACGCCGATGGGCTGGCCTATTGGAAGCGGCAGTTGGAGGCGGTCGAGCCGCCCGCGCTGCCCGAGGACGGGTCCGCGGACGGGGCCGACGCCACCGTCGGGGACCGTGTCGAGCTGTCCCTCGACACGGAGGCCGTCCAGGCCCTGGAAGACCTGTGCGACCGGCGCGGAGCCGGCGCCTTCGCGGGCTTCCTCGCCGCCTACCTGGTACTGCTGCAACGCTGGACGGGAATGACCGACCTGGTCGTCGGCCTCCCCGTCGCCGGACGGCCCGGCCCCGAGTCCTACGGGGTCATCGGCTTCTTCTCCAACACCGTGGTCCTGCGCTGCACCGTCACCCCGGACCTGTCCTTCGAAGAGGTGCTGTCCCGGACCGGCGACGCCGTGTACGACGCCCTGGAATTCCAGGACGTGCCCTTCGACGCCGTCGTCGACGCGGTACGGCCCGACCGCGAGTCGGGGCGCAACCCGCTGTTCCGGGTGAGCCTGGTGTACGACACCTCCGACCTGGCCGCCACCTGGGCGCTCCAGGACCTGGACGTCACCGAGGTCCCGCTCGAACTCGACGTCAGCCATTTCGACCTGACGCTCGGTCTCCGGCGCGGCCCCCACACCACGGGCGAGATCACCTACAGCACCGCGCGGTTCTCGCGCCCGTCCATGGAGCGGTTCGCCGCCACCTACGAAACCCTCCTGCGGCACCTGTGCCGCGAACCCGGCGCGCCCATCGGGGACGTCGAACTGCTCTCCGCACGCGAGCGGGAGGAGGTCCTCGGGCTCGGCCGAGGACCCGCCGCCGGGGCAGCGGACCCGGAGGGACCCGCCACGGTGTGGGAGCTGTTCGAGGCAACGGCACGAGCACACCCGGACCGTGAGGCGATCCGGTGCGGCACCGAGCAGCTGACCTTCGCGCACGTCCACGCAACGGCCGCGCGATGGGCCCGGGCACTGTCGGCGCACGGCGTGTCCGGCGATGTGGTCGTGGGCATCCGGCTCCCGCGCTCGGCCTCACTGGTCGCCATGATGCTGGCTGTCTGGCGGGCCGGCGGGGCCTTCGTCCTGCTGGAACCCACCCAGCCCGAGGAACGCCAGCGCATCCTGCTCTCCGACTCGCGCGCCGCCCTCCTGGTGACCGACACCGCGGCACCCGAGGGCGCTCCGCCCTGCGTCACCGTCACCGGGCTCGACGAGGCCGGGGCGGCGGCGCAAGGTGCCGCGACGGACCGCTTGCCGATGCCGCGCCCCGACGCCCTGGCCTACGTCGTGTTCACCTCGGGCTCCACCGGCCGGCCCAAGGGCGTGCTGGTCGAGCACGGCGGCCTGGTCACCCACGCCACGAGCCATCTCGCCGCGATGTACGGGCAGCTGCCGCCCGACACCCCCCTGAACGTGGCCGGGCTCGCCTCGGTGAGCTTCGACGTCTTCATCAACCAGGCCTTGGGCATGCTGGTGTTCGGCCACCGCCTGCTGATGATCGACGAGGAGGAGCGGCAGGACCTGCCCCGGCTCGTGGCCCGTGCCGACGACGCCGACACCGCCATCCAGATCCTGGACTGCTCGACCAGCCAGCTGGAGGCACTGGTCGACCACGGCCTGCTGGAGCGGCCGCATCCGCCGCGGCTGGTCGTCTTCGGCGGCGAAAGCTGTTCGGAGCGGCTGTGGCAGGCACTCCGCTCGGCGCCCGGACTCCACGCCTTCAACGTGTACGGGGCCACCGAGTGCACGATCGAGTCGACGGCCGTCCACGTGCGGGACGCACCGCACCCCGTCGCCGGGCGCGCCACCGGGGGCACCCGCATGTACGTCCTCGACGGCCGACAGCGGCTGCTGCCCCCGACCTTCGTGGGCGAGATCCACCTCGGCGGCTCCGGGGTCGCACGGGGATACACCAGCACGGAACTGACCGCCGACCGCTTCGTACCCGATCCCTTCGCCGGCGCTCCGGGGGAGCGGATGTACCGTACGGGCGATCGCGGGCGGTTGCGTGGTGACGGTCAGCTGGAGTTCTGGGGCCGGGTGGACAATCAGGTGAAGATCCGCGGGTACCGGATCGAGCCGGGTGAGGTCGAGGTGGTGTTGTCGCGTCATCCGGGTGTGGCGCAGGCGGCGGTGGTGGTGCATGAGTACGTTCCGGGGGATCCGCAGTTGGTGGCCTATGTGGTGGCGGGGGCCGGTGGGCGGGTGGAGTCGGATGAGGTGCGCGGGTTCCTGGCGGGGAGTCTGCCGTCGTACATGGTGCCGGCGAGTGTGATTGTGTTGGACGCGATGCCGTTGACGGTGAACGGCAAGCTGGACCGCAAGGGTCTTCCCGCGCCGGTGGCGGTGGTCGCGGGGCAGCGGGCGCCGCGTACGCCGCACGAGCACATCCTGTGCGGTCTGTTCGCGGCGGTGCTCGGTCGGCCGCGTGTGGGGCCCGACGACAACTTCTTCCATCTGGGCGGGCATTCGCTGCTGGCGACGCGGCTCACCGGCCGGATCCACAGCGCGCTCGGCACCCCCATCCCCCTGCGCACCCTGTTCGAGGCACCCACCCCCGCCACCCTCGCCACCCGCCTCCTGCGCCACGAGGGACCGGGCCGACCCGCGTTGGTGCCCGTCGATCGGTCGTCGCAGGACCGGCCCCTGTCGTACGCGCAGCAGCGCCTGTGGTTCCTCAACCGGCTCGAAGGCCCCAGCCCTACCTACAACATCCCGGTCGCGCTGCGCCTGACCGGGGAGCTGGACGGCGCAGCGCTCGCCGCGGCCCTGCGCGACCTGGTGGAACGGCACGCAACCCTGCGCACGGTCCTCCCCGCCACGGAAGGCACCCCCCACCAGGTGGTCCTGTCCGCCGAAGCCGCCTGCCCGGCACCCGCCGCGGTGCGCACCACCGAGGCCGAACTCCCCGCCGTCGTAGCCGATGCCGCCCGACAGGGATTCGACCTCACCGTGGATCCGCCCCTGCGGACCCATCTGTTCCAGGTGTCCCCGACGGACCACTTCCTGCTGCTGGTGCTGCACCACATCGCCGCGGACGGCTGGTCCATGGGCCCGCTCGCCCGAGACCTCGCCGACGCCTACCGCGCCCGCCTGTCGGGAAACGCGCCCTCCCGGGCTCCGCTGCCGGTGACCTACGCCGACTACACGCTGTGGCAGCGCGGACTGCTGGGGGACAGCGGCGACCCGGACAGCCTGTACAGCCGCCAACTGGACTACTGGTCCACGGCACTCGAAGGGCTGCCCGACCGGCTGGAGCTGCCCTTCGACCACCCGCGCCCGGCCCGGCCCAGTCACCGGGGCGGTGAGATCGCCTTCCGGATCCCGCCCGAACTGCACGCACAGCTGGCGGTGCTGGCCGGCAGGCACAACGCGACCCTGTTCATGGTGCTCCAGGCCGGGTTCGCCGCGCTGCTCTCCCGGCTCGGAGCCGGCGTCGACATACCCATCGGCTCCCCCATCGCCGGCCGCACCGACGACACCCTGGACGACCTCGTCGGCTTCTTCGTGAACACCCTGGTCCTGCGCACCGATCTGACCGGCGACGTCACCTTCGACGAGCTGGTCACCCGCGTCCGGGAGACTCATCTCCAGGCACACCAGCACCAGGACCTGCCCTTCGAGCAGCTCGTCGACCGGCTCAACCCCGAACGCGCCCTCTCCCGCCACCCCCTGTTCCAGGTCATGGTGGTGTTCACCAGCGAGGCAGGCACCCAGGACGCCCTCGACGCGCTGGAGCTGCCCGGGCTGACGGTCACCCAGCAGACCCCGGAGACCGGTGTCGCGAAGTTCGACCTTCAGCTGGACCTCACCGAGACCACGGAGAGCGACGGCAGCCCGGCCGGCATCCACGGAACCCTGGGGTATGCGGCCGACCTGTTCGAGGAGCGCACCGCGCGGGACATGACGGCCCGACTGGAGCGACTGCTGGAGGCGGTCGCCGCCGACCCGGCCCGTCCCGTGGCGGCGATCGACGTCCTCCGCCCGGAGGAAAGGGAGCGGTTACTCGCCGAACCCACAGCGCCCTACCCGCTCGACCCGTCCCTGACCGCCACCCGGCTGTTCGTCCGGCAGGCCGCAGAGACCCCGCACGCTCCGGCCGTCACCTTCGGGGACACGACCCTGGACTACGCCGCTCTCGCATCGCGGGCCCGGCACCTGGCTCACCGGCTCGAAGCGCTCGGCGCGGGCCCGGAAGAGATCGTGGCACTCGCCCTGCCCCGCTCCGCCGACCTGGTCGTCGCCGTGCTCGCGGTACTGATGTCCGGGGCGGCGTATCTGCCCGTCGACCCCGATTACCCCGCCGAGCGCATCGCCTACGTGCTGGGCGACGCCGGGCCGACCTGCCTCCTGACCGACCGCGCGACCCTCGATCGGCTGCCGCACACCGGCACACCGCACCTGCTCGTCGACGAAGTCGACTGGTCCGCGCCCTCGGACGGCGCACACGACCCGGCGGGCACGGAGGCGGCCCCGGGGCGGCCCGTGCCGGGGCAGCCGCACCACCTCGCCTATGTCATCCACACGTCCGGCTCCACCGGCCGGCCCAAGGGCGTACAGATCGAGCACGCTCAACTGGCCGCCTATCTGGCCTGGTGCCGCCACGCCTACCCCAGCCTCGCCGGCAGCGCGGTCCTGCACTCCTCGGTCGCCTTCGACCTCACCGTCACGACACTGCTCGGCCCCCTCGTCTGCGGCGGCCACATCCTGGTGCCGCCGCCGGGCGCCCGCCCCGACGGCGCCTATCCCGACGGCGCCTCCTTCGGCAAGGCCACCCCGAGGCACCTGGAATTCCTGGACGCCCCCGGCGAACTGCGCTCCCCCACACAGGAGATCGTCATCGGCGGCGAGGCCCTTACCGGGGAGCAGCTCGCACGCTGGCGGGACCGGAACCCCGAAGTGGCGATCGTCAACGAGTACGGCCCGACGGAGGCCACCGTCGGCTGCGTCACCTACCGCATCGCCCCCGAGGACCCCGTGGCCCCCGGTCCCGTGCCCATCGGGACACCCATTCCGCACACCCGGGTGCTCGTCCTCGACGAGAACCTGCGCCTCGTACCGCCGGGCGTGACGGGCGACCTGTACCTCGCGGGAGCGGGGCTCGCCCGGGGATACCGCAACCGGCCGGAGCTGACCGCGGAACGCTTCGTGCCCTGCCCGTACGGTGCTCCGGGGGAGCGGATGTACCGTACGGGCGATCGCGGGCGGTTGCGTGGTGACGGTCAGCTGGAGTTCTGGGGCCGCGTGGACGATCAGGTGAAGATCCGCGGGTACCGGATCGAGCCGGGTGAGGTCGAGGTGGTGCTGTCGCGCCATCCGGGTGTGGCGCAGGCGGCGGTGGTCGTGCATGAGCATGTGCCGGGGAATCCGCAGCTGGTTGCCTATGTGGTGGCGGAGCCCGGTGGGCGGGTGCAGTCCGATGAGGTGCGCGGGTTCGTTGCGGGGAGTCTGCCGTCGTACATGGTGCCGGCGAGTGTGGTCGTGCTGGATGCGATGCCGTTGACGGTGAACGGCAAGCTGGACCGCAAGGGTCTTCCCGCGCCGGTGGCGGTGGTCGCGGGGCAGCGGGCGCCGCGTACGCCGCACGAGCACATCCTGTGCGGTCTGTTCGCGGAGGTGCTCGGTCGGCCGCGTGTGGGGCCCGACGACAACTTCTTCCATCTGGGCGGGCATTCGCTGCTGGCCACCCGGCTCACCGGCCGGATCCACAACGCGCTCGGCACCCCCATCCCCCTGCGCACCCTGTTCGAAGCACCCACCCCCGCCACCCTCGCCACCCGCCTCACCGGCGGCGGGGAGGACGACTCGCTGGACATGCTGCTGCCGCTGCGCACGGCCGGCTCACGGCCGCCGCTGTTCTGTGTGGCGCCCGCGTCGGGGTTGAGCTGGGCCTACGCCGGGCTCCTCGAACACCTCGACTCCGACCAGCCCGTCTTCGGCCTCCAGGCACCGGGACTGCGTGCAGCGGGCGAACTGCCCAATTCGGTCGACGAGTTGGCGGAGCAGTACCTCAAAGCCATCCGCTCCGTGCAAGGCAGCGGCCCCTACCGGCTGCTCGGCTGGTCGCTCGGCGGCGTACTGGCCCACGAACTGGCCGTGCGCCTGCAGGAGCAGGGCGAGACCGTCCCGCTGCTCGCCCTGCTCGACTCGTACCTGACGCCCCCGCCGCAGCAGGCCCACGACGAGGAGACGCTCCTGCGGCACTTCGCCGAGGAACTGGGCCGTCAGGACGGGGGCGGGGGCGGAGGCCGGAAGGAGATCGGTGCCTGGGCGCGCCGGCCCGACGGGCCGCTGGCGTCGCTGAGCGAGGCCGCCGTCGGCCGGGTGATCGACACCTATCTGCACACCGTACGCCTGCTCGGCGAGCACCGGCCCCGTGTCTTCGGCGGGAGCGTCCACCTGTTCACCGCCGAGGCGGACCGCAGCGCGGAGCGGACGGAACGGGACACGGATGCGCCGGCTTCCGCACGCCCGTACGTCGTGGGCGACATCACGACGTACGGGATCGACGCCCCTCACGTCGAGATGACCGCTCGGGTGCCGCTGCGCCGGATCGCCGGCCACCTGGGGCCCCTGCTCGGCCCGGCCGCGGACCGACCCAACTGATCGCGACAACGGAACGAGAGCTGCACACATGACAGGTTCGGCGGGCACATCGGCCGCGGCATCCCCTCCGTCGCTCTCCCGGGCGTTCGCCGCCGTCGCGCGGGCCGCGCCGGGGGCCCTGGCGTTGGCCGACGAGAAGGAGCGGTTGACCTATCGGCAGCTGGCCGAGCGGGCCGGGGAGATCGCGGACGTGCTGCGCCGCCAGGGGGCGGGCCCCGGTACCACCGTCGCGGTGCGCATGGCGGCACGTGCCGAGCTGGTCGTCGTACTCCTGGGCATCCTCGCCGCCGGAGCCTCGTACCTGCCGCTGAACGAACCGGCCGTCCCCGAACGGGAGGCGCTCATCCTGGCGGACGCCCGCCCGGCCGCCCTGATCGAGGACGCCGAGGCGCCCGGGGACGGCCTCGCCCTGACCGCGACGACCCGGCTGCGCACCCTGGACGGGGGTTCCGCGGCGGGCGTGCCCGAAGACACGGCCTACGTCATCTACACCTCCGGCACCACCGGCCGCCCCAAGGGGACCGCGGTCAGCCACGCCAACGTGCTCGCCCTCTTCGAGGCCACCGGCTCGCTCTTCGACTTCGGGCCGGACGACCGTTGGCTGCTGTATCACGGCATCGCCTTCGACTTCTCCGTCTGGGAGATGTGGGGAGCCCTCCTGCACGGCGGTGCGCTGTACGTACCCGACCGGATGCGGCTGCTGGATCCGGAGGAGTGCGCCCATCTGATCCGCCTGGAAGCCATCACCGTCCTCAATCAGACCCCCACGGCGTTCGGCGTCCTGGCTCCCGTGCTGGCGCAGGAGCCGGACGCACATGCGCTGCGCTACGTGGTGTTCGGGGGCGAGCGGCTGCACCCTCCGGCCCTGGAGCCGTGGATCCGGGCGCACGGCCTCGACCGGCCCGCGCTGGTCAACATGTACGGCATCACCGAGACCACGGTGCACACCACCTTCCACCGGATCACGGCGGACGACGTCACGCACACCCGGTCGGTCATCGGCCGGACGCTGCCGGGCTTCAGCGCACGGATCGTGGACGAGCTGGGCCGGGAGACCGACGCGGGCGAACTGCTGCTCGCCGGACCGCAGGTGACCAGGGGCTATCTGAACCGGCCCGAACTCACCGGGGAGCGCTTCGTCGCCGAGCACGGATCGGTCTACTACCGCACCGGTGACCTGGTACGCCGGGACGCCGGCGGCGTCTTGTCGCACGCCGGACGCAAGGACGACCAGGTGAAGGTGCGGGGCTACCGCATCGAGCTGGGCGAGGTGGAATCGGCGCTGCTGGATCTGCCCGGCGTGTCCGGCGCCATCGCCACCACGTTCACCCTGGCCGGAGCGGAGACCCTGGGCTGCGTGTGCACGACCACGGACGGCTGCCCGGGGGACGCGGCGGCCGCTCGCGACCGACTGAGGGCGCGACTTCCCGCATACATGGTTCCGGACCGGGTCCTGTGGCTGGCGGAACTGCCGAACACGGTGAACGGCAAGGCCGATCGGCGGCAGGCGCGAACGCTGCTGGAAAAGAGCGGCACGCATGGACAAGCCCCCACGGGGGATTAGGGAGGATATGTGCCGACGCTAGAGTTCTTCGGCATGCGGCGCGAGGAACGGGACGCGCTGGAGAAACGGGTGCGCGAACTCCTCGCGGGAGAAGAGTTCCGCGAGGACTGCGTGTTCGTCGCCGCGGCGGATTCCCGCGTTCTCGACTGGCAGGGCCAGAGCCGCCCGTTCATCCGCGTCAGCACGCGATCCGAGCAGCGTGCCGACCGCTTCCGGAAACTGCTGCACCACACCTGCGATCTCGAAATCGTCCGTATCGACTTCCAACCCATGGCCGACAGTTCACCGGATGAGGAATGGCACAATGGATGAGGGATTCGAGCTCCGGCTCATCGACGCACTGCAGCCCGTCCGTGGTTTCGCACTGGCGCAGGGCATCTACCACCTGTTCAGCAGCGGCCTGTACGAACGCATCGAGGGCGGTCCGCAGTCGGTCCGTGAAGTGGCCGCGCTCCTGGAGTTCGACGCTGCGCGAACCAGCGGATTCCTGCGGTACCTCGCCAACGAGAACTATGTGACGCTGAGCGGCGACACGGTGGCCCTGACGGAGAAGGGGCGCGCTCTCGGTCCGTACCGGCCATGGTACGAGCTGCTCGTCGGCGGCTACGCGGAAACGTTCCAGCAGGTCACGGACGTCCTGCGGGGCAAGGGCTACGCGACCCGCGACGGCAGGCTCGTGGGCATCGGCAGCTGCGGCATGAGCGCGTACGACGCGCTGCCGCTCGTCCGCGAGCTCATGTCCGACCTGCCGGCGGCGCCGGCCTCCATCGTGGACCTCGGCTGCGGCGACGGAACCTTCCTCACCGGCCTGGTCGGCGACTCCGGCACCGTCACGGGCATCGGGGTCGACCCGTACGCCCCGGAGGAGTCGGCGGCCGAAGGAGTGCGCTTCGTCCGCTCGGGCGCCACCGACTACGTCCGCCGCAGCGCGGACCCGGACGCGGAACCGGACGCGCAGCAGCTCTGCCTCGCGGCCTTCCTGCTCCAGGAGGTCCTGGAGCAGGAAGGCCGGGGCGCGGTGGTGGAACTGGTCCGCGGGGCCCTCCGCCGAAGCGGCCACCTCGCCGTCGTCGAGGTGGACCACCGCCCCGCCGACCCGCAGGTGATGCGACACGGCCTCGGCCTGGCCTACTACAACCCGTACTACCTCCTGCACGTCCTCACCGAGCAGAGGCTGGAGACCGAACGGTTCTGGCAGGACCTGTTCGACGAGGCCGGCGCCCGGATGGTGTCCCGGCGCGTGGTCGACCCGCGCGTGGACTCCACCGGCCTGGAGGTCGGATACCTGCTGACCCGGCAGGAAGGCGCCGCGCGGTGAGCCTGACGCCGCTGGGACGACGGCTCGCGACGGTCGCGGCCTCGCCGGAGGAGCCGTGGGAGATACTCGCCGAGAACGTTCCCGTCTGGCCCGCACCGCCCGGCCTGCAAGCGGCCGACTGGGAACTGGACCGGCAATACGCCCCCAGCCAGGGCACGGACGAGCTCCTGGAAGCGCTGCGCCTGAGGCAGCGGGAGCAGGGCGTCGACGTGGGCGCAGAGTCGCTGCTCGTGACCAACGGCGCCTTCGACGGGCTCGGGCTCGTCGCCCGCCACCTCCTCCGAAGCGGGGTGCGGCGCGCGGTGTGCACCGGACCGGTGCTGCTGAGCGTCGCCGATCTGCTGCGGTCCGTCGGGCTCGGCCTGCACGTGCTGGACTGGCCGACCCTCATCGAGCAGCGCTCATGGACCGCACTCGGCCTCGGCCCCGAAGACCTGCTCTACGTCAACTCCCCGCACAACCCGACCGGTGCCTGCCTCGATGAGGCAGCGGCACGCGCCCTGCTCGCCGCCCAGCGCCACCTCGGCTTCACCCTGGTGCTCGACCTGGTCTACGACTCCTTCGTACAGGACCCCGCAGCCCTCGCCGCACCGCTGGCGCTGGTCGAGGACTGGCGCGGCATCTACGGTCTGAACAGTTTCTCCAAGAACTACGGCGCCCCCGGGCTGCGCGTCGGCTGGGTCACCGCCGATCCGCGGGAGGTCGTCCAGCTCACCGCACGGATGGAATGGGAACGCATCGCCGTGTCGACACGGGCCCAGAACCAGGCCGCCCAGCTGTGCAAACTGGGCAACCGGTCGCTGACGGATCGGGTGCGGACGGGCCACCGGCTGGTGCTGGACTGGGCGCGGACGAACGGCATGCGGATCTCCCCGCCGCAGGGCGGTACGCATGTGTGGGTGGATCCCGGGGTGCCGGACACGGAGGTGCTGGCGGACGCGCTGATGTCCGAGCACCGGCTCGTCGTCACCACGGGCGCCAACTACCATCCCGCGGACTCCCGCCACATGCGCATTCCTTCCGGTGCCGACCCCTCCTTCCTCACCAGGTCCCTGGAGACCGTCTCCGCCGTGAGCGAGCGGCTGCGCCGTTCCGCGGCCCCCGGCTGACCCGGCGCGGCCGGCAGGCCGGCAGGCAGGCAGGCCGACACGACGGCGGTCGGGCCCCCGCACGGGGGAGCCCGACCGCCGTCGTCCTGCGCCCGACCGCTCAGTCGGACGTGCGCGCGTCCAGCGCCTCGACGAGAGCCCGCAGCGGACGGTTCTCGAACACCATGCGCACGGGCCGCTCGACGTCGACCTCCTCACGGAACCGCTGAGCCAAGTGCACCGCGGAGATGGAGTTGCCGCCCACCGCGAAGAAGTCGTCGTCCAGGCCCACCTCTTCGAGACCGAGCAGCTCGCGCACGTGCTTCAGAACGACCTGCGCCACCCTGCCCTGCTGCGCCGTCCCCGTGGAATCCGATGCCTCCCCGCCGGCCGCGGCAGCCGCCTGGGCCGCGAGGAGCCCGTGGACGGGGCCGCCGGACGTTTCCGCGGCGTCCGGTCCCTCGCCGTACGACAGGAGTCGGGCCCGGTCGTGCTCCGTCAGACCGTCCAGCGCGTCCAGGCGCTGCCCGGCGTCGTCCAGCATGGCGCGCAACAGGGTCAGGTAGTGGTGCGGCAGCCGCTCGGTCAGCTCCGCCGCGAACAGCTCCTCGGCGATGTCGAAGTCGAACCGGTGCCCCTCGGCCGTCTCCAGGACGTTGACCGCGACAGCGTAGGCCGTGTACCGGATCGGCAGTGCCTCGGCCTCCGTGACGCGCACCGCGTGCAGGGCCGGCGGGGCCAGCTCGCGGTCGAAGGCGATCGAGGTGCCGAGCAGGTTGCTGCGCAGCTCACCGCCCGTCCCGCCGAGCTCGGCGACCAGGTCCGAGAAGGGGTGGTTCTGGTGCTCCAGCGCATCGAGCAGCGCCTCCTGCACGTCGCCGAGGAGTTGGGCGACGGTGCGGTCCCCGGCCGGCCGCAGCCGCAGCGGCAGCACGTTGGTGCAGTAGCCGACCACCTCGTCGAACTGCGGGGGCCGACGGGCCGCGGCGACCGGCAGCACCACGTCGCTCTGTCCGGTGAGCCGGTGGAGCGTCGCCGCCCACGCGGACACCAGGTAGGCGAAGACCGTCACGCCCGCGTCGGCGGCCGCCGAGCGGAGCCGGTCGGCCAGCTCACGGTCGACGGCCACGCTGTGCCGGGAGGCCCGGTACGGAGGGGTGCCCGTCGCCTTCGTCGTCGGCAGGGCCAGTTCCGGGGCACCGGCCAGCACCGCGTGCCAGTGGTCGCGTTGACGGGCGGCCTCGTCCCCGGCGCGGAAGTCTTCCTGCCAGCCGAGGAAGGAGCGGAACTGGACGGCGGGCGGCAGATCGGCGGCGCTCCCGGTGGCGGCCGCGTTGTACAGCGCGAAGAGGTCGCGCAGGATCGTGACCGTGGACCAGCCGTCGGCAACGGCATGGTGCACCATCAGGAGCAGGAGGTGCCGCTGCGCGCCGGTGCGGATCAACGAGACGCGGAAGGCCGGGCCGTGTTCGAGGTCGAACGGCCGGTCCGCCTCGCTTTCGAGCATCCCGGTCAGGTCCTGCTCGTCCTCACAGACCCGCTCGGTGAGGACCTCGTCCCATGTCGACCGGCCCGGGTCGTGGACGATCAGCGTCTCGCCGTCGGCGCTGAAGGTGGTCCGCAGCGACTCGTGCCGGGCCACCAGGCCCGTGACGGCGGTGCGCAGCGCGGCCGGGTCGAGCGGCCCCTCCAGCCACAGCGACGTCGACAGGGCATAGGCGAGGGATCCCGCGTCCCCGATCTGTGCCAGGGCCCACAGCTGCTTCTGGGCCAGGCCGGCCCGGGGTGCCGGGGCGGCGGTCGCGGCCGCGCCGGTCGTGGCGGCGGCGGTCGCGGCCGCGCCGGTCGTGGCCGGTGCGGTGCCGCGGCCCGAGGCGGCGCCGCTCGCCCTGCCCAGCACGCCGTTGTCCCGCATCTCGCGGATCGAGTCGTTCACGGCCTCGCGCACATGGTCCAGATCGGCCTGCTCGTGCGCCGTGGACAGGAAGCAGTTGCGCCACTCCCACATGAAGACGCCGCGGTCGATGAGGTTGTAGTAGAAGAGGTCCACGTTCACGTCGTGCTCGAACCGGAACAGGGAGGAGAACCGCCGGATCTCGATGGGCGCCTCCAGCTCCCGCAGGTCCTCGTTCAGCTGGTCGACGAACCGCTCCGTCTTGCGGTCCAACCCCTCCTGGAGACCGGGGCCTTCGGCACGCAGGTGATCCAGTACGGCCTTGGAGGCGACCATGGACAGCGGGTGCTGGTTGAAGGTGCCGCCGAAGAAGGTGGACTCCACCGCCGGATACGTGTCGTCGCCGAAGTTCCAGACGCCGCCGTCGATCGCGTCCATCACCCCGCCGCGCCCGGCGACCACTCCCAGCGGCATGCCGCCGCCGATGACCTTTCCGTACGTCACGATGTCGGCCTCGATGCCGAGCAGCCCCTGCACGCCGCCCGGATGGCAGCGGAAGCCGGTCACCATCTCGTCGAACATCAGCTTGATGCCGTGGGCCGTGGTGATCTCCCGCAGCCGGTGCAGGAACGCCGGATCCTGCTCGCCGGGGTGACGGGTGGTCACCGGCTCCGTGACGACCGCGGCGAGCTCCGAACCGTGCTTGTGGATGAAGTCCAGCGCCTCGGCGGAGCCGAACTCCAGGACGTAGACGCTCTCCACCGCGCTGGGCGAGATCCCGGCCGCGATGGGCTGGGAGCGGAGGCGGCCGTTGTCGTAGCGAGGTGCGGCGAGCACCCCGTCGGAGTGCCCGTGGTAGCCCGTGGAGAACAGGACGACCTTGTCGCGTCCGGTTGCCGCCCGTGCCAGCCGCAGCGCGGTGATCACGGCCTCGCTGCCGGTGTTCACGAAGGCGACCCGGTCCATCCCGGTGAGTTCCAGGATGCCCGCCGCGACGTCCTCGACCAGCTCCGTGCGGGGGCCGAGGACGAAGCCCCGTTCCGTGTGCTCCCGCAGCGCGTCCATGACGAGCGGTGGGTTGTGGCCCAGCAGGTGGACGCCGAAGCCCATGGTGAGGTCGACGTACTCGTTGCCGTCGACGTCCCACAGCCGGCCTCCGCGTCCGCGCTCGGCCGCCAGCGGGTAGAGCAGCTCCTTGGTGGAGGGCCGGAAGCCGATGGTGGACCGGCTGTCGGACACCATCGGCCGGAAGCGCTGGGCGAACTCCTTGGAGCGGCGCGTGCGGTCGCCGTACCGCTTGACCAGGGTCTCCAGGTAGCGGGCCCGACGGGCGGACTCGGCCGGAGCGGCCGCGGCGGCCCGCTTGCCGGGAGCGAGTGGCACCTGCGGCCTGTCCGGGGCGGAGGACGCTGCCTGCCCGGATGCGGGGAGCGCCGGGGCCGGCCGGGGCCCGCTCTCGGCGGCGCTCGCCGGGGAAGCGGTGCCGGCGACGGCAGCGGGCGCGGGACCGGCAGCGGCCTGGCCTCCCATCAGCTCCAGCTGGCGTTGCATCACACGCAGCTGCTCCATCGCGAGGCGCTCCAGCGGCGACGGCGAAGCCGGATCCCGGTCGGCCGGGGCGCCGACCGAGGTCGGCGCGGTGGCGAACGGGGCGGGTGCCACCGGCACTGCGGGAGCGGCGACCGGGTGGGAGACCGGCCCGGCGACCGGCGGCCCTGCGACCGGCCCGGTGACCGGCCCGGTGACCGGAGTGTCGACGCCGCCCGTCGGCTCCGTCGGCGCCGGCCCTGCCAGACGCTCGGCCGGCGCGTTGACCCGCAGATGGCCCGCGAGTTCGGTCAGGGTCCGGAACTCCGAGAAGAACTGCCGCAGCGAGAGCCTGCACCCGTAGCGGTCCTCCAGCACCGGCAGCACGCTGAGCAGCAGCATCGAGTCCCCGCCCAGTTCGAGGAAGGGCACATCCGGGTCGAGGTCCTCCGGAGCGATCTTGAACCGCTCCGCGACGATGGCGATGAGTTCCGGCAGGATGGGATCCACGTACGGTGCCTCGCTCTTCACTTCTTCGATGGACGGGGATGACGTGGCCTCGACCGCATCGGCCACGGTGGCGCCACCGGCGTCACCGACTTCCTGCACGCCCCGGTCCTCGCTCGCCGGGGTCTCGGCGGGCCAGTGGCGCTTGCGCAGCATCGGATGCGTCGGCAGCGGCAGGCGCCGCCGACGCTCTCCCGGATAGAGCTCGCTCCAGTCGACGGCCTCTCCGGCGAGCCAGCGGCTGCCCAGGTCCTGCAGGGCGTCACCGGACAGCCGCGGCGCGTCTCCCGTCATGGCGTCGCCGTCGCGGTACGCGGCCCGCCGCAGGCTCCGCGCCGCCTCGGCGCAGTCACCGGCGATCAGCACGCGCCGGTAGCGGTGCGCCTGCCGCCCGCGCTGGAGCGTGTAGGCCACATCGGCCGGGTTCAGGTCCGGGTGCTCCTCCAGGTGCCGGCGCAGCTCCGTGGTCGCCACGTCGAGCGCCTCCCGGCTCTTGGCGGACAGCACGATCAGGTGCCGCCGCGCCGCGGAGGGCTCGTTCGGGACGTCGGCGGCCTCCTCCAGGACCACATGGGCGTTGGTGCCGCCGATGCCGAGCGAGCTGACCCCCGCGATGCGCCGGCCGGACGGCGGGTCCCAGTCGCCGGACTCGGCGCTGACATAGAAGGGAGAGCCGATGAGATCGATCTCCGGATGGGGCACGTGGAAGTTGAGACTGGCCGGGATCCGCCGGTGGCGAAGGGCGAGGACGGTCTTGACCAGTCCGGTGATGCCGGCCGCCGCGTCGAGGTGCCCGACGTTGGCCTTCACGGAACCGATCGCACAGTACCCGTGCCGTTCGCCGCCGAAGGCCTGGGTCAGCGCCTTGATCTCGATGCTGTCGCCCAGCGGGGTCCCGGCGCCGTGCGCCTCCACGTACGACACCTCGGCCGGGTCGACCTCCGCGGCTTCGAGTGCCTCGCGTACGGCCCGCGCCTGTCCGGCGACACCGGGAGCGGCGTAGCCGGCGCGCTGTGCCCCGTCGTTGGTGAGGGCCGAGCCGCGGATCACCGCGAGGATCGGGTCGCCGTCGGCCTCGGCGTCCTCCAGGGGGCGCAGCACGACGACGCCCGCGCCGTCGCCGAAGATCAGCCCATTGGCGGAGGCGTCGAAGGGGCGGCAGCGGCCGTCCTGCGAGCGGGTGCCCCCGGGCCGCCACAGATACCCGGTGTGTTGCGGGATGCGCAGGGCGACGCCGCCCGCCAGTGCGATGTCGCACTCGCCGTCGAGCAGTTGCCGGCAGGCCAGGTGGACGGCGACGAGCGAGCTGGAGCAGTAGGTCTGGACGGTGAAGGCGGGCCCGGTGCAGCCGAGCTTGTAGGCGATCTTGGTGGCGAGGGCGTCCGGCTCGTTGCTGGCCTTGATGAACTCGTCGGTGACGTTGTCGTATTCGGGACGGTTCAGCAGATCGCCGTATCCGCTGCGGCGGGTGCCCGCGTACACGCCGATGGCCCCGTCGAAGGTCCCCGGTCCGTGTCCGGCGCCCTCCAGCGCCTCATGGCAGAGCTCCAGGAAGATCCGCTGCTGCGGGTCCATGAGTTCGGCTTCCCGGCCCGTGTAGCCGAAGAAGGACGCGTCGAACCGGTCGATGTTCCGCAGGTGGGCGCCGCGCCTCACGTAGTCGGCGTCGGAGAGGAGCGCCGGGTCCACGCCGGTCCGCCGCAGTTCCAGTTCCGTGTAGTCCCGTACGGCCTCCCGGCCCTCGTCCAGGGCGGCCCAGAAGCTGTCCAGGGTGTCGCTGCCGGGGAAGCGCCCCGCCATTCCGACGACGGCGATGCTCGATTCCTTGTTCATCCGTCCGAGCCCCTTCGGCGAGTGCTGCGGCCACGAGCCCGCCGTGCCGCGCGTTGCGTGGACATCCCCTGGTCAGCCGGCGCACCCTGCTCCAGGTGCGCCGCGAGATGGTCGATCGTCGGGTTCTCCAACAGGTCGGTGGTGGTCAGGGGCGTCCGGAGCTCGTCCGTGATCCGCCGGGCGAGCTGTACGGCGAGCAGGGAGTCGCCGCCCATGTCGAACAGGCTCTGGTCGAAGCGGTCGACCTCGGTGCGCAGTACTTCGGACCACAGCGTGGCCAGGGTGCGTCGCAGGTCTGCGCCTGTGCCGTGCCGTGGGGGACGGTTCTGCGGGGCGCTCCGCGCCGCGGCCGAGGGCCGGGTCCAGCGCCGGATCCGGTGTTCCAGATCGCTGGTGGACACCGCCAGCCGGTTGTGGGAGATGCAGCGCAGGGCCAGGTCGAAGACCTCGGCGCCTTCCTCGGGGGTCAGGGCCAGCTGCCGGACCTCCTGCCAGGCCTGGGAGCGGTGGTCGCCGGCGGGTGCGGCGGACTCGGGGAAGGCCCAGCCCTCCCAGGCCACGCTCAGCGTGCGGCTGTCACGCTGGGCCAGGGCGTCGAGGAACCGGTTGGCGGCGGCGTACCCGGCGTAGCCGACGCCGCCGACGACGGAGGACAGGGAGGAGACCATGCAGCCGAAGTCGACGGGCCGGTCCGCGAAGACCTTCCGGAGCACCATCGCGCCGGTGACCTTCGGAG
This sequence comes from Streptomyces sp. NPDC090445, assembly GCF_044769385.1. NCBI lineage: Bacteria > Bacillati > Actinomycetota > Actinomycetes > Kitasatosporales > Streptomycetaceae > Streptomyces > Streptomyces sp. NPDC090445. Next base: position 390,556 of record NZ_JBIVXV010000003.1, read on the forward strand.
CGAGGACCTCCCGCCATCCGGCCCGGTCGGTGCCGTCGATCCAGCGCACGACCTGGTCCGTCGGCAGCCCGGCCGCGTGGAACCAGCCGTTGATGCGCCCGAAGCGGTGCTGCGCGGTGTCGACGAGCGCGGACATGGCGTCGGCGTCGGTGACGTCCGCGGTCCCGACCAGCACCTCACCACCGAGCTGTTCGATGGCACGGATGCGTTCGATGGCACGGCTGACCGGGTCCCGGTGGCCGTGCTCGGCGATCCAGGGGTCGTACGCCTCGGGAGCGGGGAACGCCGAGCGGCCGACGAGGACGAGCCGCGCGCCGGTGCTCCTGGCCAGCTGCTCGGCCAGGGTCAGCCCGATCCTTCCCAGGCCGCCGGTGATGAGGTAGACCCCGCCGGGGACGAGTCGTCCGGGACCGCTCAGCCGGGTGGCGGGCACGGGTGCGAAACCGGGTGTCCAGCGATGGGAGTTGCGCAGGGCCACGGACGGCTCGTCGTCGGCGAGCAGCTCGGCCACGAGGGTGTCCGCCGGTACGTCGTCGGGGCCGAGGTCCACCGTCCGGCAGCGGATGCCGGCGGACTCCTGCCGGATGACGGTGCAGGCGGCGTCGACCATGCCCGAGGCCGGGGAGACCGGCTCGCCGCCCGACACGTCGTGCAGCCCCCGGGTGACGGCGACGATACGGATCGGACCGGCGGCCGGGACCCGGGCGAGGTTCCCGGCCAGGTCGAGGACGCTGAACAGACCACGCTCCAGGGAGGGCTCGACCTCGTCGGCGTCCAGCGGGGCGGCCGGGTCGGTGTCCAGGGTCCACAGGTGCACGATCCGGTCCGGGGGAGGGCCTTCGGACCGGAGCGCGTCGATCAGGGCGCCGTACCCGGCGGGGTCGGCCGGGTCGAGGGTGAAGGATTCCGCGTCCGTCCGACGGAAGCCGTCGCCCTGGCGTACGACGGTGACGCTCGCCCCCCGGGTGCGCAGCGCGGATGCCAGGGAGTCCCCGGTACCGGCGCGGTCGCCGAACACCAGCCAGTGCCCGGTCAGCGCAGGCGCCGCAGGCGCGGGGCCGATCCGCTGCCAGGTCTCGGCGTGGATCCAGTCGGCCGGGTTGCGGCTCCTGCCGTGGGATCCGCGGTCCGACGGCGGCCGCAACCGCAGCTCCCGGCCGTGGAGGGGGTGCGTGGGCAGCGCGACCCGGCGACGCCGCTGCGCGCCGTGCCAGCCGGTCCAGTCCACGGGCGTTCCCGCTTCCCAGAGCTGTCCGGCGACCTGGAGGAGCCGTGCTGTCGCCGGCCTCGGGTCCGGGCCGCCGTCCTCCGCGACGGGCGGCGCTTCGGCCGTCAGCAGCCGCGGGTCGTTCCGCAGCGCGGCGGGAGCCCGGCCCACGACGAGGACGCGACCGGTGTCCGCCGGCCCGGCAAACGCCTCGGCGAGCCGGTCGCCCTGCCAGATGTCCTCGGTCCAGTGACGGGGGTCGAGGGCCCGGGACTCGTCGAGCGCCGTGCCGGTCACGGCGGAGAGGACCGGGATCCGCGGGGGCCGCAGGGTGAGGCGGGGCGCGTCCGGGGCCAGTCCGGCCCGCCAGGCCAGCAGTGCCAGCGCTTCGGACGGTTCCAGGACGTGGGCCAGGCAGCCCGCGAGGAGTTCCATGGCACCCTGGCCGCCGACCGCGCGCGGCTCCACACCCGAACGGGTCCACAACGTCGCGAGGGCGTGGTGGGCGACGAAGTCCGGGAGTTCGGGCTGCCCGGCGGGCGGGGCGAGCCGCTTCCGGGAGCGCCGAAGCGCCTCCCGGACCTCGGGGAGCCGCGCGGTGAGGTCCTGGAAGTCGCCGGGCGCCGCCTCACCGAGCAGCAGTGACACCTGCCCCGGTGCCGCGGGAGCCGAGGAGGCCGGGGCTCGCAGTGCTGCCGCGGCCTGTCGGGCGTCGGCGGCCACGACCGCACGGCGGTGGGCGAAGGACCGGCGGCCCACCCGCAGGGTGTACGCGGCGTCCGCGAGGTCCGGCGCGTCCGGGGCGGTGAGGGCGTCGGCGATCCCGATGGTCTGTTCCCGCAGCGTGTCCTCGGTGCGAGCGCTCACCGCCAGCAGCTGCCAGTCCCCGCTCGACGGGGCCGGCGGCCGGGCGGGGGCCTCTTCCAGCACCACGTGGGCGTTGGTGCCGCCGACGCCGAAGGAGCTCACTCCGGCCCTGCGCGGCGTGTCCCCGCGAGGCCAGGCCATCGGCAGCGTGTTGACGGCGAAGCCACTGCCTGCGAGGTCCATCGACGGGTGCGGGCGCTCGAAGGAGGGGTGTCCGGGGATCTCCCGGTGCTGGAGGGCGAGCACGGTCTTGATGAACCCGGCGATGCCCGCGGCGGCAGCCAGGTGCCCGACGTTGGCCTTGACGGACCCGAGAACGCAGGGCGAGCGGCGGTCACCACCGAGCTCGAACGCCTCGCGCAGCGCGGTGAACTCGATGGGGTCGCCGAGCGCGGTCGCGGTGCCGTGGGCCTCGACGTAGCCGATGCCGGAGCCGTCCACACCCGCGACGGCATGCGCCTCGGTGATGGCGGCCCGTTGGCCGGTGATGCTCGGCGCGGTGTAACCGATCTTGTCGGAGCCGTCGTTGTTCACCGCCGATCCCTTGACCACGGCCAGGACCCGGTCGCCGTCCTCGACCGCCTCGGCGAGCCGCTTCAGCGCCACCATGCCGACACCGTCGCCGAAAGTGGTGCCGGCCGCGGCGGCGTCGAACGGCCGGCAGCGCCCGTCCGGCGACATCATCATCCCGTCCTGGTGCAGGTAGCCGGGGTACGGGTTGGCCACCACGGAGACCCCGCCCGCCAGCGCGATGTCGGACTCGCCCGTCAGCAGGCTCTGCACGGCGAGGTGCACGGCCACGAGCGACGTGGAGCAGGCGGTCTGCACATTGACGCTCGGACCCTTGAGGCCCAGCTTGTACGAGACACGGGTCGGCAGGTAGTCCTTGTCGTTGGTGAGCATGATCTCGGTGCCGTCGTACGACAGCAGGTCGCACGCCCGGGCCACGACGTTGGTGAGATACGTGTTCATGGTGGCCCCGGCGAAGACCCCGATGGCCTCGTCGCCCGGTTCGCCCGCGTACCCGATGGTCTCCAGCAGCTCCCAGGCCGTCTCCAGCATGAGCCGCTGCTGCGGGTCGAGGAGTTCGCCCTCGCGGCGGGTGAAGCCGAAGAACTCGTGGTCGAAGACGTAGGCGTCGGGCAGTGCGGCCGACACCTTGACGAACCGCGGGTCGGCCACCAGGTGCTCCGGCGTACCCGCCCTGGCCAGCTCTTCGTCGGTGTGGAAGGTGCGCAGGTCGTGGCCGGCCCTGAGCCGCTGCCAGAACCGGGTGAGGTCCGGTGCGCCCGGGAACCGGCCGGCCATGCCGATCACCGCTATGTCACTCGGTTGCGGCTCGTGGTCCTCCGAGTAATGGTCAGTCATCCCCGTCCTTCGATGGTTGCGATGTACGCCGGTCGGGGCCGCGGCGCCGTGCATGGGCGCGCGCCTGCCCCGGTACCCGTTCGCGCCGCTTGGAGGCCCGACGCCTGCCCCTGTCCGCGGTCTCGTCCTCGGCCCGGTCGCCGCTGCTCCCCGCCGGGGTGCCGAGCCGCCGGGCCAGGTCGGCGACGGTGGTGAAGCGGAACAGTTCGTTCACGGAGAGGGGCCGGTCCGGGAAGGCCTCCGCCAGCCGGCGGTGCACCTGGAGCAGCAGCATGGAATTGCCGCCGAGGTCGAAGAAGTTGTCGTGGGCTCCGACGCCCTGCCGGTGCAGCACCTGCTGCCAGATGCCGGCCACGGTGTGCTCGGGGCCGTCTGCCGCCGTCGTGGCGGGTCGTCCTTCCGCCGTGGCGGCGGCCTCGGCCACGCGCGCGGCGAGGGCTGCCCGGTCGACCTTCCGGTTTCCGGTCAGGGGCAGTGCGTCGACCAGGAGGACGGACGCGGGCACCATGTACGGGGGCAGCCGGGACCGGAGTTCGGCGCGCAGGTCCGCTTCGGCGGGCGCCGATCCGGGTGCCGGCACGACGCAGGCGACGAGACGCCGGTCGTCCGCCGCGCTGCCCGCGACGAGGGCGGCCGCCCGGGCGACCTCCGGCAGGCCGTCCAGCTGGGCTTCGACCTCCTCCAACTCGACCCGGAAACCGTTGACCTTCACCTGGTGGTCGATGCGCCCCAGGATCTCGACGCGGCCGTCCGGCGTGACCCGGGCCAGGTCCCCGGTGCGGTACATGCGCTCCCCCTCGGCCCCGAACGGGCTCGGGACGAAATGCTCCCCGTCCAGCTCGGGCCGGTGGAGATAGCCCCGGGCGACGGCGGGGCCACTGATGTGGAGCACGCCCGGGATCTCCGGCGGGACGACCTGGCCGTGCCGGTCCAGGACGTGCACCCGGGCGTTGGCCAGGGGCAGCCCGACCGGGACACCCGAGCCGGTGCAGTCCTCGGGACGGACGCGCTGCGCCGTCACGAAGACGGTCGTCTCGGCGGGCCCGTACAGGTTCCACAGGGAGCCGCACCAGTCGAGGACGTCGCGGGCCAGGGGCGCCGGGAGTTGTTCCCCGCAGGAGAAGACGTGCTCCAGCGGCAGGTCGCCGGCACCGCGCTCCCGCAGTACGGCGGCGAGGCCGTGCAGACCGGACGGCGTCAGGGTCAGATGGGTGACGCGCTCCGCCAGCAGCAGATCGTGGAAGAGGTCGGGCGACGTGGCGGTCTCTCCCGGCACGACCACCAGACAGGCCCCGGACAGCAGCGGCGCCCACAGCTCCCACACCGACAGGTCGAAGGCGGTCGAGTGGAAGATCGTCCACACGGCCTCCTCGTCCGGCGGCACGAGTTCGGCGGCCGCGTCCATCAGGCTGAGCACATTGCCGTGAAGGACGTCGATGCCCTTCGGCACGCCCGTCGAGCCCGAGGTGTAGACGGTGTACGCCAGATCCCGGGCGTCGACCGGTCCGGCAGCTGCCCGCCCGTCGGCCGCCCGCCCGGCGGGAAGGTCCGCACCGTCCATGCACAGCGGCCGCGCCCCGAGGCCTTTCAACGTCCTGGCGAAGGGAGTGCGGGTGAGGACGATCCGGGCCCGGCAGTCGGCCAGCAACGTCCCCCACCGGGCTTCCGGATGACGGGAATCGAGAGAGACGTACGCGGCCCCGGCCTTCAGCACGGCGAGGAGCGCCACGACGAGGTCCTCGCAGGGTTCCATGAGCACCGCGACCCGCTCGCCGCGGCGCACGCCCGCCGCACGCAGCCGGGCCGCCCAGCCGTCCGCGCGTTCGTCGAGCTCCCGATACGTGAGCTCGCGGCCGGCGTACCGCAGGGCCACGTGCTCGGCGCGCCGTGCGGCGGTCCGCTCGAAGCGGCGCACCAGGCTGTCGGAGGCGTCGGCGGAGACCGGGGGCAGGCGCCGCGGAAGCGCCTCGTCGGCGTCCGCGACCAGCGGCAGCTCGGTCATCGGCCGGTCGGGAGCCGCCATGGCGCCGCGCAGCAGGCGCTCGAAGTGCGCCACCGCGCGGTGCGCCGCGGCCTCGGAGAACACGGCCTTGCGGTACTTGACGACCCCCAGCAGCCGCTCCGCATCCTGGACGATCTCCAGGATGAGATCGAGCTGGTTCTCCTGCTGCGCCAGTCGGAAGGGGAGCAGCGTCAGTCCTCCCCAGAGGACCGGCGTCGCGTGGGGGACTCCCGTGTACAGCGAGGCGAGTTCGGGGAACCGCTGCGGCTTCTGGTAGATGAACATGGTCTGGAAGACCGGGTTGCGGTCCGCCACCCGGCGCGGCACCAGTTCCCTGACCAGCAACTCGAACGGGTAGTCCTGGTACTCCAGGGCCTCGGCGACCCGGCGCCGGGTGTCCCGCAGCGCCTCGCGGAAGGACGGCGCCGCGGCGAAATCGGCGCGCAGCACCGACGGGTCGACGAAGTAGCCGACACACGCGTCGAAGGCCGGGTCGGTGCGGCCCGCCACCGGAGTGCCGATCAGCACCTCGTCGCTGTCCGTGTAACGGCCGATCAGCGATTGGTAGACCGTCAGCAGCAGGACGTACGGGGTGACCTTCTCCGCCTTGGCGAAGGAGAACACCTCCCGGGCCAACCCGGCCGGAAGCTCGAAGTCGGCCGACGCACCGCCCTCCGACTGCTCCGGGTCGATCCGGAACGCGGGCCACTCACCGACCGGAAGGTCTCCTCCGAGCCGCTCGTGCCAGTAGGCGCGCGCCCTGGCACCCCGCTCGTCGGCCAGCAGGTCCTGCTGGTAGCGGACGAAGTCGGCGTAGCCCACGTTTCGCGCGGGCAGGGTCACCGGCTGCTGCCGGACCTCGCCGGCGTACAGCTCGCCGAGCTCCTGCACGAGGGTGCCCAGGGAGTGGAAGTCGACGACCACATGGTGCAGCACCAGCAGCACCACGGCCTCAGCCGGTGCGACGTCGTACACATGGGTCCGGAACGGCGGCCCGGCCATGATGTCCAGGGGCCTGCGGTAATCCGCGTGCACCCGCTCGTGCACCTGCTCCTCGGTCCACTCCAGGGCCTCGACACGCTCGAAGCCGGGCTCCAGCCATCCGTGGACGACCTGCCGGGCCGAGACGTCCCACCCCCGGAACGTGGTGCGCAGCATCTCGTGCCGGGTGACCAGCGAGCGCACGGCGCCGTGCAGGGCGTCCGCGTCGAACCCGCCGGTGAAGCGCGCGGCGAACCCCACGTTGTACGCGGGGCTCTCCGGCTCCATGTGGTGGAGCAACAGCAGTGAGTGCTGGCCGTACGAGAGCGGGACCTCGGTGCGGGCCTCGCTCGCACGGCGCCGGAGCATCTCCTGGAGGCGTCGGCGCGTGGCGTGGTCGGTCATGCCGTTTTCACTCTTCCTCGGCTCCTCGTTCTGCCAGCAACTCCGCGAGCGCCTGGATCTCCGCCTCGCCGAGGGTGTCCAGGGAGGACAGGAGGCGCTCGGCCTCCGAGGGCGACAGGGCCCTGCCCACCGGCAGGCCGCTGCCGGCCGGAGGTGGTGACGCGGCGGCCGGCGAGGCCTGCGGGGTCCCCCCGGCGGCGCCGTGGTCCAGCCGGTCGAGCAGGGCGTCCGCCAGGTTCCGGAAGGCGTCCGCGTCGAGCAGCCCGGTGAGGGGCAGGTCGACGTCCAGATCGCGGCGGATCTGGCCGCGGACCTCGACGGCGAGCAGCGAGTCCAGGCCGAGCGCCGTCAGCGACACATCAGGGTGGATCGCCTCGGGGGAGATACCGAGACGGGCGGCGAGCATGGTGCGCAGATAGCTCGTGACGCGGCCCTCGCGCTGCTCCGCGGACGCGAGCGCCCAGGCGTGGCGCAGCTTCGGGCCCGCGTCGTCGACGGGCGGCTCGGCAGGCCGGGGGCGTGCCCGCAGGGACCGCCCCCGCGGGTGCCGGTCCTGGTAGCGGTCCCAGTCGACCCGGAAGACGCCGACCTGCCGGTGCCCCCCGGCCAGCGCCTGCTCCAGCGCCTCGAAGGCGGACTCCGGGTCGAGGAGCGTGAAACCGGCCGCTGTCAGGCGCCCTTGGAGCTGCGGGTCGAGGCGGTCCGCCATCCCGATGCTCCACGGGCCCCAGTCGACGCTGAGGGCCGGAAGGCGCAGAGCCCTGCGGTAGTGCGCGAATCCGTCGAGGAAGGCGTTGCCCGCCGCGTAGTGGGCCTGCCCCCGCGAGCCCAGCAGGGCGGCCGTGGACGAGAAGAGGATGAACTCCTCCATCGCGCAGTCGAGGGTCGCGCGGTGCAGGTTCCAGGCCCCGGCCACCTTGGGGGCCGTGACCCGGGCGAAGGACTCCCAGTCCAGCCGGGAGACGACCGCGTCGTCGATGATCCCGGCGGCGTGCACCACGCTCCGCAGACCGCCCCACTCCTTCTCGGCGCGGGCCACCAGGTCGTCGACCGCCGCCTCGTCGGTCACGTCCAGGCTGACGACGGTGACGTCCAGGCCCGAGGCCTCCAACTCCGCGACGGCGGACCGGGCCTCGGGCCCGGGTGCGTGGCGCGAGGCGAGGACGACATGCCGTGCGCCGCGCCCGGCGAGCCAGGCCGCGGTGCGCAGCCCGAGTGCTCCCAGGCCTCCGGTGACCAGATGGCACCCCCGGCCGCTCAGCCGGCCCGCGCCCCGGCCGGACGCGGCCTCGCGGCGCAGGGCGCCGCGGTACAGCCGGCCCTGACGGACGGCGGACTCGCCCGGCAGGGCGGGTGCCGCGAGGGCGGCGGCGAGCAGGTCGAGGGACGCGACGGGGTCGCCCGGGTCGACGTCGCACAGGGCGACGTCGAGTTCCGGCAGTTCCAGGGCCAGGGTGCGCCCTAGGCCCCACAGCATCGCCGGGTGGGGGTCGCGCACCTCGCCCGGGTCATGGACGGGAACGGCACCGCAGGTGACCAGCGTGACGGTCGCCGGCTGCCGGCCGGCGCGTTCCGCGGCCTGCACGACGGCCGGGACGCTGCCGCACACGGTTCGGGTCCCGGCCCCGTCGTACCGGGTGCTGCCCAGCGCGAGGCAGTGGACGAGGTGTGCCGGGCCTGCGGTCTCCCGGAACAGCCGGTCCAGTTGGTCCGGGTCGGCGGGGTCGAGTGTGCAGTGTTCGTCGTCGTGCCGTACGAACTCGGTGCCCGCTTCGACGACGGTGCAGTGCCCGCCCCGCGCGCGCACCCCGGCCGCCAGCCGCTTCCAGTAGCCGTGCCCGTCCCCGAGGACGATCCACCGGCTGCCGTCGAGGCGCCCGGGAGCCGGTGCCGGGCACTCCTCCCAGCCGTCCGCGTACACGAGGCTCTCCGGTTCCCTGCCCGTCAGCCGGGAGCGGTCGAGGAACCGCAGTTCCAGGCCGGTGAGGTCGAGCAGCGGGTGGCCGTCCCCGTCCTCCAGCCGGACGTCCGCGATCATCCTGTGCCGGTCCAGGACGCGCGACACGACGCGTACCCGACCGGTGTCGCGGGCGCCGCCGAGCGTGTGGAAGGCGGCGTGCGCGATCCGGAAGGGGAGCAGCACCCGCCCGTGGAAGGGCTCGCGCACCGCCGCCGCGGCGATGGCCGTCTGGATGCAGGAATCCAGCAGGGCCATGGTCCGCTCCCTGGCGGTCGGTGCCGTCAGCGTGACGTCGCCGAGGGTCTCCTCGTCGAGCACGCTCAGCCGCTCGATCCACCGGAAGGCGGGACCGAAGCGGTAGCCGGCCTCCCGCAGATCGGAGTAGAGCCGGTCGACGTCGTGCGGCCGGTGCCGGCGGTCCGGCCGTACGGCCCGGGCTCCGGCCGGGTGCGGGCCGTCCACGTCGAGGGCACGGATGCGGCCCTCGCCGTGCACCTGCCAGGAGTCGTCGTCGTACGGGGTGCCGTGCGCGTCGAGGCCGAGCACGCGGGCGGAGGACCAGCCGTCGGCGGCCGGGCCGACGACGATCTGCAGGGTGTGCTCCCCGGCGCCCGGCAGCAGGGCGCGCGGGAACACCAGGTCCTCCACGACCGCCCCGGCGGCGTCCGTGGCGGCCTCCAGCATGCACGCGGTGTGGTACGCACCCGGCACCACCGGCCGGTCCGTGATCACGTGATCGTTCAGGGAGCGCAGTGCCGCCGTACTCACCGGGGTCTCGAAGCGCTGCTCCGCCGACTGCGGCAGCGCCAGTCGGCGCAGGGCCGGCACGTCGCAGGACGCGGTGGCCGGAGCGGCCGTCCGGCCGGGCCCGGCGGACCCGGCCCGGCCGTCCGCCCAGTAGCGGTGCCGGGCGAAGGGGTACAGCGGCGCGGCCACCCTGCCGCGGCCGTACGGCCGGAAGTAGGCCGGCCAGTCGATCCGGGCCCCGTCCGCCTCCAGCCGGGTCATGGCCGTCAGCAGGGAGGCCGTGTCCGGCTGCTTCCGGGCCAGACTCGGCAGCCAGACGCCGGGACGGCCCGCGGACTGCAGGCGTCCGAGCGCGGCCAGGGTCCCGGACGGGCCGATCTCCACGAAATGGGTCACGCCGCTGTCGAGCAGGGAAGAGACGCCGTCCGCGAAACGCACCGGCGCGGTCAGCTGCGTCGCCCAGTAATCCGGCCCGATCTCGTCCGCGCCCGCCGCGGCACCGGTGACATTGGTGACGAAGGGGAGCCGCGCGGAAGCGTGGGGGACACCCCGCGCCGCTGCCCGCAGTTCCTCGGTCGCCGGTTCCATGAGGGGCGAGTGGAAGGCGTGCGTGGTGTCCAGGGGCGTGGTCGGCCAGCCGCGCGACGCGAACGCGTGCTCCAGCGCGGAGACCGCCGAGGCGCTGCCGGAGACCGTCACCCGGTCCGGGGCGTTGTACGCGGCGACGGCCACCGGCCCGCCGTACGCGGCGACGAGCCGTTCCACCGCGGCGATGTCCGCGCCGCCGACCGCGATCATGCGCCCCGTGACCGGGAGGCGCGCGACGCTCTCGCCTCGCCTGGCCACCAGGCTCAGGGCGTCCGCCACGTCGAGCACCCCGGCCGCGCACGCCGCCGCGTATTCGCCCAGGCTGTGGCCGATGACCGCCTCGGGGCGTATGCCCAGGTGGCCCCACAACTCCGCCAGGGCCACCTGGGCCAGGAAGAACACCGGCTGGAGCAGCTCCGCCCGCGCCAGCAGTTCCGCGTCCCCGAGCACTGTGAGCGGATCGACGCCGGTCAGTGCTGCGAAGTCGGGCGCGTGCCGGTCGACCGCCGCCCGGAAGAGCGGGTTCTCCCGGTACAGCCCGAGTGTCATCTCCGGGTACTGGGAACCCTGCCCGGAGTAGAGGAAGGCGATCGTGGGGCTGCTCGTCGGGGCCTCGTCCCGGTGCAGGGGCGCGTGGCCGCCGGCCAGCCAGGAATCGAGCCGGTCGGCCGCCGATCCGGCCGAGTCGGCGGTGACGCTGAGCCGGTGCGCGAACCGGCGGCGCCCGACCTGGCTGGTGTGGGCGAGGTCGCGCAGGTCGGCGCCGGGCGTGCGGAGCCGGTCGGCCCAGGCGCGGGCCAGCCCGCGCAGGCCTTCGGCGGTCTTGGCCGACAGCGTGAGCGGCTCGCGGCTGGGCTGCGGCCGGGTTTTGGTGTCGTCCGGGCGGGCGGGACGAGGGGCTTGCTGGAGGATGGCGAAGGCGTTGGTGCCGCCGATGCCGAGGCTGTTGACGGCCGCGCGGCGGGGTGACCCCGTCCACTCCAGCGGTTCGCGGTTGACGAACAACCCCGCCTGGTTCAACCGGAGTGTGGGGTTGGGTGCGGTGAAGTAGGGGCTGGGCGGGATGACGCCGTGGTGCAGTGCGAGGACGGACTTGACGAGTCCGGCCACGCCCGCGGCCGCTTCGAGATGACCCACCAGTGCCTTGACCGACCCGAGGGCGCGGGACGTGTCGCGGCCCAAGGCCCGGCCGAGGGCCGCGATCTCGACCGGGTCGCCCATGGGAACGCTCGTGCCGTGCGCCTCCACGTAGCCGATGGTCGCGGGGTCGATCCCGGACACGGCCAGGGCCTGCCGCATGGCGCCCAGTTGGCCGGTCAGGCTCGCCGCGCCGTAACTCGCCTTTCCGCCGCCGTCGTTGTTGACGGCCGTGCCCAGGATCGTGGCGTAGACGGTGTCCCCGTCGCGCAGCGCGTCCTCCAGCGGCTTGAGCACGACGGCCCCCACGCCGCTGCCGAACAGTGTGCCGTTCGCGTTCTCGTCGAACGGCAGGCATCGCCCGTTCGGCGACAGGATTCCGCCCTCGCGGTGGAAGTAGCCGGCCGCGGTGGGCACGCGGACGGTCACCCCGCCGGCCAGCGCCACGGAGCACTCACCGTTCAGCAGGCTCTGGCAGGCGAGGTGCACCGCGACCATCGAGGTCGAGCAGGCCGTCTGCACGGTGAGCGCGGGCCCGGTGAGATTCAGCTTGTACGCCACCCGGGTGGCCAGGAAGTCCTTGTCCACGCCGAGATGCTCGATGGAGGCGGTGGGGTCGGGCAGTCTGCCGCCCGAGCCGAGGACCTCCGGCAGGTAGCCGGCCATCACGCCACCCGATCCGGCGAACACCCCGACGTGGGAGGGCGCTCCGGTCGGCGTCAACAGCCCGGCGTGCTCCAGCGCGTGCCAGCACGTCTGCAGGAACAGCCGGTGCTGCGGGTCCGTAGCGGCCGCTTCCCGGGGGGACATGTCGAAGAACGGGGCGTCGAACCGGTCGGTGTCGTCCAGGACCGCGGCGGTCTTGACGTAGTCGCGGTGGCTGATCCACGCCTCGTCGACACCGCTGCGGCGCAGCTCCGCGTCGCTGAGGCCGCGTATCGCCGTGCGGCCCTCGGCGACCATCCGCCAGTACGCATCGATGTCCGGTGCGCCGGGGAAGCGGCCGGCCATGCCGACGACGGCGACCTGCTGCTCGGGGGGAGGCGAGTCCTGACCGGTCACGAGTCGGTCCGTGCGCCGAGCCGGGCGGCGCGGTTGCCCCGGGCCACCGCGCGCCGCCGGTCCGCCGTCGCCTCCGCGTCGGCCTGCTGATCCTCCTCGGCGCCCGGGGAGTCCCCTCCCTGGTCGTAGACACGCATCAGGTCGCCCACCGTGCGCACGCTGGTGATCGACACCTGCTCGGAGAACGGATCGACGCCCAGTTCCAGTTCGAGGACCGCGACGATGCGTGCCAGGTGCAGGGAGGAAAGCCCCAGCTGGTCGACGAGCAGCTGGGACTCGTCCACCCGGTCGCAGGGGCCGCCCACCTCGTTGACGATCTCCAGCACGGTGGCCTTGATCACCTTGTGCCTGTCCACTGGCTCCAACTCCCTCTGTCCCGTCTGGTCTCGGCTCGGCCGGCCTCGGCCGGTGCTCAGCAGGTGTAGCCGCCGTCCACGGCGATGATCTGACCGGTGATGAAGCCCGCGGCGGGTGAGATGAGGAATCCGACGAGGCCGAGCACGTCCTCGACGGTGCCGAGCCGGGCCAGCGGGGTGCGGCGTACGATCCGACGACGCTGGTCCTCGCTCATGCCGGCGGTCATCTCGCTGTCGAAGTAGCCCGGAGCGACGCTCACCACCCGCACCCCGGCAGGCCCCACCTCCTTGGCGAGGCTCCGGGTGAAGCCGTCCAGCGCGGACTTCGCCGCGCTGTAGACCGCCACCCCGGTCTGGCCGCGCAGCGCGTTGATCGACGAGATGTTGACCACGACACCGCTGCGCCTGGCGAGCATCGGCTTGAGGCAGGTGCGGGTGAGCAGCAGGGGCAGCGCCAGATCGACGTGCAGGGCGTTCTCGATGGCCGACGGTGCGGTGAGGGTGAGCAGCCCTTCGAGGCCGACACCGGCATTGTTGACCAGCACGTCCACACGGCGGTGGGCCCGGATGACATCGCGGGCGAACTCCTCGACGGCCGCCGCGTCCGCGCCGTCGACGGCGGACCACATCAGGGTGTCGTCGCCGACGGTCTTCCGCAGGTCCGCGAGGCCGTCGGACTCGGAGCGGCTGAAGGTCGCCACCCGGTAGCCGCGGCCGATCAAGTCCCTCACCAGTGCGAAACCCAGCCCTCGACTGCCGCCGCTGACCACAGCCACCGGCCGGTTGTCCGCGGTCGTCGTCATGCGATGCCTCCTCGGCGCTTGAACCGGTCGCTGTACAGGGCTCCGTCCGCCATACGGAAGAAGGCCGGGACCTTGTAAGGGGCGAGCCGTGCCGCGCACACCGCGCGCAGCCGCCGCCCGAGGTCTCCGCGGTCCTCCGGGGCCAGCAGCACCACGGTGGCCACGACGATCTGCCCGGTCACCGGGTTCGGCCGGCCCTCGACCACCGCGTCCTTGACGTTGTCGGCGCCGAGCAGCACGTTCTCCACCTCGGTGGGATGGACCTTCTCGCCCCCGACGTTGATCAGCCTCGATGCACGGCCGATCACCCGGAGGGTGCCGTCCTCGTGCATCTCCACGGCGTCGCCGGTGTTCAGCCAGCCGTCGGCGTCGAACGGGTCCGGGGCGTTGAGGTAACCGAGCATCGCGGTCGGCGACTTGATCCACAGAACCCCGTCGACGATCCGCGTGGCGAAGCCCTTGCCGCCCACGTCCATGCGCAGCGAGCCGGGGGAGGGGGACCGGGTCGGCAGGATGCCGGTCTCCGTCAGGCCGTACGTCTGCTTCAGGCGCACGGCCGGGAACTCCTCGGCCAGATGCGCGAGCGTGACCTCCCGCATCGGCTCGGTGCCGTAGGTGATCAGCTCCAGCGACGACAGGTCGAACTTCCGGTGCGCTCCCGACACCAGCAGCATGGTCAGGAAGGACGGCGTGGTGGGCAGCAGTTGGGCCCGATGCCGTTCGACGGCACGGCAGGTGTGCTCGGGGCTGCGCCGGGGTTCGCTGATCACCGTGCCGCCGGTGGTGAGGACGTGCACCAGCGTGTTGATCCCGCCGATGTGGTCCAGGCCCATGAACTGGACGGTGCGCAGTGCCCGGCCGCCGCCGTCCCGGAACCGGGCCAGCAGCCTGTCCAGGGACAGCAGAGCGGCCTTCGCCTCGCCGGTGGAGCCGGACGAGAAGAGCACCAGCCCCGAGTCGCCCGACGCGCGCAGTTCCGCCAGTTTCGCGGGCAGGGGCGCGTCGGGCGCCGTGGCCTCCTCGACGGTCCACCCGTCCGGCGAGGCGAACTCCACGACCCGGGTGACGTGGGCCGTGGCCAGCCGGGAGGCCCGCCGGGCGGCGGGCGGGTCGGTGGGCGCGAGCGGCACCACGGTGTTGCCGCGCACCGCCAGCGCCAGGAACAGCGCGACCCGGCCCGCGGTGGTGTCACCGATGACGGCCACTGCCTCGGTCGGGGCCACCCCCATCCGATCGAGCCGGGTACGCCACTCCTCGGTCCGGGCGACGAGCTGCGCGTACGTCGCCGTACCGCCGTGCCCGCACAAGGCCTGCCGGTCGCCGAACCGGGCCAGTCGTGTCAGCAGCCAGTGCATCGTCTCGCCTCCCTACAGCCCGATCCGGTGCGCCCGCACATGGGCGGCATCGGCCAGGAGCCGGCGGTCGATCTTTCCGCTGCCGGTGCGCGGCAGCTCCGTGAACAGGTCGTAGCCGGTGGGTACCAGGTAGGGCGGCAGCCGGCGGGCCAGGTGGTCGCGCAGGACCTCGCGGGTCAGCCCCTCCCCGGTCACAGCGGCCCGCAGCGTCGCCAGGACCGTTCCGGCGTGGTGCACCGTGACCGCGCATTCCCGCACGCCGGGCACGTGGTGGAGGGCGTCCTCGATCTCGGTGACGTCGATCCTGATGCCGCGGATCTTGACCTGGGTGTCCCGTCGACCGAGGAAGTCCAGCTCGCCGGAGGGCAGCCAGCGGACGATGTCCCCGGTGTCGTACATCCGGCCGTCGCCGTCGCCGTCGCCGTCGCCGTTGTCGTTGTCGTTGTCGTCGCCGTACTCCGGGACGAAGCTGCGCGCGGTCAGCACCGGGTCGCCGAGGTAGCCGCGGGCGACGCACTCACCCGCCAGGTGCAGGCTGCCGAACGCGCCGACGGGCAGGGCGTTGCCGTAGCGCAGCACATAGCAGCGGACGTTGTCGATGGGGGATCCGATGGGCACGCGGCCCCGCTCCGGCTGCCGGGGGCAGTCGTGGCTGGTGACGTCCACGGTCGCTTCCGTCGGGCCGTAGAGGTTGACGAGGGTGCCCTTGCCCTGGAACAGCTCCCCGAACTCGGCGACCGAGGCACCGGTCAGGCTCTCGCCGCTGGAGAAGAGCCAGCGCAGCGCGTGCAGCCGCGCCGCGTCGCCGGTGGACCGCAGATGGGCCAGGAACGCGGCGAGCATGGACGGCACGAAGTGCAGGGCGGTGACGCCCTCACGCTCGGCGGTCTCCACGACCGCCATCGGGAACCGTTCCATGCCGGGAGCGAGCAGATGCATCCGGCTGCCCGTGAGGGCCCACCAGAACAGCTCCCACACCGAGACGTCGAAGATCGCCGGTGTCTTCTGCAGCAGGGTGTCGCCGGGGCCGAGGGGATAGCGCCGCTGCATCCAGGCCAGCCGGTTCACCACCGACCGGTGCGACACCATGACGCCTTTGGGCGTGCCGGTGGACCCGGATGTGTAGATCACGTAGGCGAGGTCGTGCGGGGTGGTTTCGGGCAGCGGCCCGGCCGGCGCCGAGAAGTGCACCGGATCCCGCAGGTCCCACAGGGGCACGCCGAAGTCGACGGGGGTGTCCACGGCGCTGAGCACGACGCCGGCGCCGCTGTGCGCCACGAGCTGCCGGTGGCGCATTTCGGGCGCGTGCGGGTCGAGCGGCAGATAGGCCCGCCCGGCCTTGAGTACGGCGAAGAGGGCGACCGGCAGCTCCGTGGACCGCCGGGCCAGCACTCCCACGACCCGGCATGCGGCGGGCAGTTCGGCCGTCAGGCGAGCGGCCAGGGCGTCGGTGCGCTCGTCCAGCTCGCGGTAGGTCAACGCCCCCGCGTCCGAGCTGACGGCGATCGCCTCCGGGGACCGCCGGGCCTGGCTGCGCAGGAACTGGTGCAGCGTTGTGTCGGCCGGGAAGTCCCTGGCCGTTGCGTTGAAGCGCACCAGCACGCCCTCGCGGTCCTGTTCCCGGAGAACCGGGTAGCCGGCCACGGGACGGGAGGCGTCGCGCCCGGTGTGCGCCAGCAGGGTCGCCCAGATGCGCGCGGTCGCATCGGCCGTCACCGGATCGGGGTGGTCCACCCTTACGTGGTCCGCCTCCAGAGCGAGCCGGAACACGCATGGCTGAGCGTCCGCGGACGCCTGCTCGGGGGGTGCGGCGGCGGTGATCCGGCCGGCGAGCGCGCTCATCGGCTCGTCCGGCTCGACGGTGACCTCGTACGCGGTGTGGAAGGCCTCGAAGCGGCTGGTCCGGTCCGTGTCGGTGTAGTGCACGGCCACCGCGGCCGTGGCCAGCACCAGGGCGCGCTCCATGCCGGATCCGGCCGGCACGTCCGGGCCATCAGGGGCCTTCTCTTCGAGATCGGCTCGGGCGGTCGCCATCAGCTCCTCCGCCGGGCCGCGCTCGCGAGGCGGGGAGCCAGCATGCGCTCCAGGATCTGCGTGGTGCCCTCCAGGATGTTCAGGACCTTGGCGTCCCGGTAGACGCGTGCGGTGACCCCGGATTCGAGGGCCCCTTGGGCGGCCAGCAGTTGGACGGCCTGTGCGGAGTGCTCTTCGAGGACGCGACAGGCGAAGTACTTGGCGGTGAGCACCCGGTCGGTGGCGGCGGAGTCGCCGGAGTCCAGCGCCCGAGACGCGGCGAGGCACAGATGCCGGGTGGCCTCCAGATCGGTGCCCATGCGGGTGATCAGGGACTGGACCTGGCCGTGCTCGATGAGCGCCCGGCCGAAGGCGCGGCGCTCCAGCGCGTACTCGGACGCCGCGAGGAACACCTCGTGGAGCATGCCCGCGGCCATCCAGGCCACGGCGTGCCGGCCGTGCTCCAGTGCGAGGGGCACCAGGACGGCGAGACCGAAGCCGTCCCGCCCGACCACGGCGGACGGGCTGATCTCGCAGTCCCGGAACTCCAGCCGGCCGAGGGCCGCCGCGCGCAGGCCGAGCATCTCGCCCATCGGTGTGACGGTGAGGCCGGGCTGGTCCCGGTCGACCAGGCAGGCGATGGACTGGCCCGCGCGCTGGGCGAACACCAGGAAGACGTCGGCCTGTTGGCCGAAGGTGATGAAGACCTTGCAGCCGTTGAGGAGCAGCCGGCCGTCGCGTTCCTCCAGGTTCGTCTCGATCCCCGAAAGATCGCTGCCTGCCTGCGGCTCGGTCATCGCGATGGCCGCCAGCCGACTGCCGTTCGCCAACGGGGGCAGGACGTCGCGCCGTTGTTCTTCGGTGCCCCAGCGCACCACGACCTGAGCGGCCATGTCGTGCACGTTCACCAGCGAGGCCAAGGAGGCGCTGACGCGGCCCATCGCCTCGTACAGCAGCCCCGTCCGGACGGCGTCCCAGCCGCCCCCTCCCAGCTCGGCGGGCAGGGCGGCACCGGTCAGCCGCTGCTCCCGGCACCAGCGGATCACCGGTTCGGGAAGGCGGCCTGCCCGATCCCAGTGGGCGGGTTCACCGCGCCACCGGTCCAGGTCCTTGAGGAGGGCGGCGTGGTGCGCCGCTTCGTCGGCAGTCAGCAGATGTTCCACCATGGTGGGCCTGTCGCCCTTCAGCCGTGGGATTTCTTCTGCAGCACGAAGTCGACCACCTTGTTCACCGTGGCGAAGTTCGCCAGATCGAGGTCGTCCACTCCGACCTTCACCTCGAACGTGTTCTCCAGGAAGCCGATGAGCTGGATCACGAACAGCGAGTTGACCCGCCCGGTCTCGAACATGTCCTCGTCCCGGTCCGGTGCGGGCCCCGGGTCGTGCCGGGCCAGGAAGTCCAGCACGATCTGATCTATTTCATCGCGAACCGACGTCGTCATGCTTGCGTCCTCATGCTTTCGTCCTCGTGTCCGTGGAGCCGTCCGGCGAACCGCCGTAGTCGTAGAACCCCGCGCCGGTCTTCCTCCCGAGACGGCCGTCCGCCATCAGGGAGCGCAGGAGGCCGCTGGCCTGGAAACGGGGGTCCTTGTAGCTGTCGTAGAGGCTGTCGAGGGTCAGGGTGACGGTGTCGACCCCGATGAGGTCGACCGTTTCGAGCGGGCCCATCCGGTGCCCGAAGCACTTCTTGAAGATGGTGTCGACGACAGCGGGATCAAGCCCTTCGTCCTCGATCAGGCGGGCGGCCTCGTTGAAGAACAGATGGGAGATGCGGTTGCTGACGAAGCCGGGGAAGTCGCCGACGACCACGGCTTGCTTGCCGAGGTCGCCGAGGAGGCCGTGGACGTAGGCCATGCACGCTTCGGAGGTGTCCGCACCCTGCATGACCTCCACCGTGTCCTTGAGGTAGGACGGGTTCATGAAGTGGACCCCGACGACCAGGTCGGGGCGGCCGGTCGTCGCGGCGAGCCGGCCGATGCCGATGCTGGAGGTGTTCACTCCGATGCCCACGCCGGGCGGCAGCAGCCGGTCGAGGGAGCGGTAGACCTGCTCTTTGACCTCCCAGCGCTCGCTGACGTTCTCCACGACGAACTCGCAGGTGCGCAGGTCCGACAGGTCGCCGGAGGACACCACGGCCGCGAGGGCGTCGTCGGGGTCCGTGCGGGGAAGGGCCGGGCGCAGCATCGGACCGAAGCGCGCGGCCTGCACGACGACGTCCCGGGCCCGGTCGAGCGCGGTGTCGTCGATGTCCACGAGCACGACGCGGAAGCCGTGCAGGACGAGGTCGGCGCAGACGGTGCTGCCGATGGCGCCGGCCCCGAGCACGCCGATGGTGCGCTTGATCTCAGTCACGTCCCGCCCCCCCTCACGACACGATGCGCGGCCATGCAGCGCCACTGTTGCCCCCTGTCCTCGTCTGCCTGTGGTGGTGGACCGGCCGGTGCGCGGCCGGTGCGCCGTGGTGCGGTGGTGGACGGACGCGTCAGCGCGGCCAGAGCCGTCCTGCGAGGACGCGGTTGCGCGCGACGGCGCGTTCGTCCTCCCGCAACCCCTTGGACTCCAGCAGCGCATCGAGAATGCCGAGCGCCTGGTCGATGTCCCCGCCGGCCGGCACGGGGCGCTCACGGAGGCTCTCCAGCTCGCGGTACCGCGCCACCACGGCCTCGTGACGCGAGGGAACGCCGGCGAGGAGGGTGCGCGTGCTGACCGCTGTGCGCAGACAACGGTCGATGACCTCCGGGTACTGCTCCTCGGCCAGGAACATGGCGGCCGAGAGCTCTCCCTCTCCGGTGAAACCGTCGAACGGCACGACACGGAGGGACGGGGAGGTCTTCTCGGCCAGGAAGGTCAGCACCGTACCCGGGCCGAACTCCACCGCCTGGCACACGTTCTCGCCGACGAGCGCGTGCTGGACGTCCAGCCAGCGCACCGGTTCGACGAGCTGCCGGGCCAGCAGTTCGGCGCTCTGGGCACCGCCTTGGTGGTGCTGACCGCGGACGCCGGAAAGGACCGGAACGGCCGGTGCCCTCACGGGGATCTCGGTGAGCAGGTCCGCCATTCCGTCCGCTGCGGAACGCATCAGCGGACTGTGGTAGGGCCCCTCCAGGCGCAGCGGATAGACCAGTGCCCCGCGTGCCTCCAGTTCTCTCGCCACCGTGGTGACGTCGTCGGTGTCCCCGGAGATGGCGACCTGGCGTGGTGCGTCGTACGCGGAGACGTAGACCTGGCAGCCTTCCTCGCGGGCGGCGGCGCAGGCGGCGCCTACGACGTCGGGGTCGAGGTGGACGACCCACATCATGGTGCCGTGGAGGGCGTCCGACGCCCGGCGGATGAGTCGGGCGCGCCTGCGCACCAGCCGGATGGCGTCGGAAAGCGTCAGAGCCCCGGCGCAGCACAGTGCCGTGTATTCCCCGAGGCTGTGTCCGGCGCAGAACGAGACGGGGACGCCCGTGTCCTCTTCGAATACCCGGAACATGGCCACGCCGGTCACCAGCACTGCCAGCTGGCTTTCTTCCTGACGTTTCAGAGCGGATTTCTGTGCGGGATTGTAGATGACATCGGCCCAGTCGGCGCCCAATAAGTCACACGCCTCGTCGAGCGTGTCCCGGTAGATCTTGTGGCGATCTCTGAGAGCAGAACCCATTCCGGTGTACTGGGCTCCGACGCCCGGAAATATGGCTGCAATCGTCGGAGGTGAACTGGCCACTCCCGGCCCCCGTTTGTTGCCGTCTGGTGGTTCCCGTGAAACCGAACCCTTGGTGACACGGACAAGGGGGCAGCTTTTCCGGGCCTGGCATCGAACGAATATGCCATAGCGCCGATGGGGAGGCAAGGTGCAAAGGATCTCGTGCGGAACATACGGATAATGCCGTGATGGGCGTTTTGTGAGGGCGGTCGATACGGGGAGCGGGGCGCTCCGGCGGTGGGCCGCGCAGGCTGTTCGGGTGGGGATCGGTGTGTCGCGCGGGAGCGCCGGCAAGGGCAGGGCGGGTCTCAACGCGCAGTGGATGGCGGGAAGTTGACCCCACGGCAGGGTTGCCGGGTCGGCCGCGGGGGTGGCAACCTGGCCCACGGTGCCACATGAGGGTGACGCTTCGGCCGGTATGCCGTCGGTGGCCACAGCATTCCGGCCAACTTCGCTTCGGTGCATTTGAATCGAGGTTGACTTCGGAGCCCGTGCACTGGCAGGGTTTAGGATTCATGGCCGATCGCAACCTGCAAACCGCCTCCGCCGCACCCGAAGAGGTTGACGAAAAAACCTCTGACCGCCTTTCCCGGAACCGGGACTTTCTTCTGCTGATGGGTGCCGACACCGTCAGCCAGGTCGGCACCCAGGTCACCCTCGTCGCCCTGCCGGTCGCAGCCCTCGTGACGCTCGACGCGAATCCCTTCCAGATCGGCTTGCTGAATGCCGTCGAAATGATGGCGTTCGTGGTCCTCGGGCTGCCTGTGGGCGTGTGGGTCGACCGTATGCGGCGTCGCCCCATTCAGGTGGCAAGCGATCTGGTGCGCGGCGCGGCACTGCTTTCCGTCCCGCTCGCCTGGGCATTCGATGCGCTCACGCTGGGGCACCTGTTCTGCGTGGCGGCCATTATCGGTATCGGGACCGTCTTCTTCGACGTCGCTCATATGAGTTATCTGCCGACGGTGGTGTCCGGAGAGCAGATGACGCGCGGTGCGGGGGCGCTGGAGACCGTCTACCAGGTCGCCAAACTCGGCGGCCCCGGCCTGGGCGGTCTGCTGGTGCAGGCGCTCACCGCGCCCGTGGCGATCCTCGTCGACGGCATCAGCTATCTGGTCTCCGGTCTGCTGCTCGGGAGGATCCGCGCCTCGGAGGAGAAGCCCGAGGCGACCGGGCACGAGAAGTTGCGGGTGCAGATCGCCGAGGGGCTGCGCTGCGTTGCCGGCAACAAGATCGTCCGGCTGACTGCCGCGAACGGCGCCCTCACCATGCTGTTCTTCGGCGCATGGAGCGCCATCAGTATCGTGTTCATGATTCGCGACCTGGGCATCTCCCCGGGTGTCTACGGCCTGCTGCTGATCGGGGTGGCCGTCGGCGGAACGCTCGGAGCGATGGCGGCCGCCCGGGTGGTGGAGAAGATCGGCACCGGCCGCACCATGTGGTGGAGCTCGGTGCTGGCGATTCCCGCGATCGCGGTGATCCCCTTCACCGGCACCGGCTGGGCGATGGCCTTCTTCGTCCTGGGCGCCGGCGTCTTCGAGCTGTTCAGCAGCGTGTTCAACGTGGCCCAGTTCAGCTACCGCCTCGCGGTACTGCCGCAGCACCTCCACGGCCGGGTCAACGCCACCATGCGCTTCCTCATGTGGGGAGCGACGCCGATCGGAGCGGTCCTGGGCGGTGCGCTCGTCGGCGTGATCGGGGCGCGGCAGACACTGTGGATCTGCGCGATCGGGTTCATCCTCCCCCAGCTCCTGGTCATCCTCACCCCCGGGATCCGCACCCTGCCGGAACCCGTTCGGGCGGAATGACCCCGGGACGAGCTCTTACCGCGGCCCGACCGGGGGCAGCGGTTCACGGGCCGCGTGCCAGGCGGGCGGGAGGGCGGCGACGCCCGTGCGGGCGGCGATCACCCCGCCCGCGATGGCGCAGGTGGTGTCGATGTCGCCGCGCCCGGCGACGGTGAACCACAGGCCCTCGTGCAGGTCGTCGAGGTGTCCCGCCGCGCACCAGAGGGCGTAGGGGACGGTGTCGGGCCCGGACATCCGGTAGCCGGAGCCCAGGACCTCCGCGGCGTGCCGGACCGAGGTGCGTGCCGGCATCCGGGCCGCGATCCGCACGCCCGACCGGACGTCGCTGTCGGGGAGCCGTGCGGCGACCGCCCGGAGGAAGTCCGCTCGCGCCGGCGCGGTCCCGCCCCGGCTGCGCGTTGCCAGCGCCGCGGCGAGGGCCACCGCCACCGCCGCGGTGACCGCCTCCGGGTGGTGGTGCGAGACCGTGCTCTGCGCGGCGGCCTGCTCGGCGACGGCGTCGAGGTCGGCGGCGTGCCAGGCGCCGAGCGGGGCGACGCGCATGGCCGCGCCGTTGCCCCAGGAGCCCTGGCCGCCGAACTGCCCGGCGACCACCTCCCGCCAGGGCTCGCCCGCGCCGATCCGGCGGAGCACGTCGTGCATCGAGGCTCCGTAGCCGCGGTGCGTGTCGTCGGCGTAGGCCTCGGCGAGGCGCAGGGCGAGGCGGTCCCGGTCGACGGTGCCGCCGCCCTCGGCGAGTTCCCGGACGAGGACGAGTGCCTGGGCGGTGTCGTCGCTCCACCGCCAGAGCGGCTCCGGGGGCGGGGTCCGTGCCTCCAGGGCTGCCGGGCCTTCGCGGCGCAGGATGCCGAACCAGCGGTCACCGAAGGCATCGCCGAAGGCGAGCCCGGACAGCGAATCCAGCGCAGCGGCAGGCAGGTTGATCATCGGAGCAGTATCACAAAGCGACGGCGCCCCCGGCACTCCGGGGTCAGGGGGCGGAGGGGGCCTCCAGGCGGCAGTGGACGTCGATGACGCCCTCGACGGAGTGGGTGAGGCGCTCGGCCAGGGGGATCAGGTCCCGGTCCTCCACCCGGCCGGTCAGGGTGGCGATGCCGTGGGACACCGACACCTCGACGGCTGCACGGGAGAGCGGGAACAGGCGGTCGACGACGGTCCGGCGGATCTCGGCGGTCAGGTCCTCGTCGGAGCGGAGGAAGACTTTCAGGAGGTCGGCGCGGCTGACGATGCCCCTGAGGGTGCCGTCGGCGTCGACGACGGGGAGCCGCTTGACGTGCCGGCCGGCCATGAGGCGGGCCGCTTCGGGGAGGGTGGCGTCGGGGCGGACCGTGACGGCCGGGCTGGTCATCAGGTCCTCGGCACGGGTGGAGCCGGCCTTGGCTGCGTCGCCGAGGTGGCGCATCCGGTCGACGAGGCCGGGATTGTGCTCGTGGAACTCCTCCTTGTGCAGGAGGTCGGCCTCGGAGACCACGCCGACGACGCGGGCCTCGCCCTCGATGACGGGGAGGGCGGACACCTTCCACCGGTCCATCGCGGCGACGATGTCCTTGAAGCCGGTGGCGGGGGTGACGGCGATGACCTTGGTCGTCATGACGTCGGCGACGGTGTACGGGGTCGGGGTGGAGGTCATGGCGGTTCCTCGGTGTGCGTGGCGGCCGTGTTCTGCGTGCGGGCTCAGCGGAGTTCTGCGTGCGGGCTCAGCGGACCAGGACGGCCTCGCCGGATCTGGGTACGACGGCCGTCCAGCCCAGCTCGTCCTCGATCCGGTCCCGGAGCGTCTCGGCGGCGGCCTCCTCGCCGTGGACGAGGTAGGTGGTGCGCGGGGCCGGGGCGGCGCGCAGCCAGTCGATGATCTGGGCGGCGTCGGCGTGCGCCGAGAAGTGCGGGACGTCGGCGACCTCGGCGCGGACGGGGACGTACTCGCCGAACATCTTCAGCGTGCGCGCCCCGTCCACCAGGTCCCGGGCGCGGGTCCCCTCGGCGGCGAAGCCGACGATCACGACGGCGTTGCGCGGGTCGGGCAGGATCCGGTGCAGGTGGTGCAGGACGCGGCCGCCGGTCGCCATGCCGGCGGAGGAGACGATGACCGCCGGGCCGGTGGTGTGGTTGATGTCGATCGACTCCTGGACGGTACGGGCGGCCAGGAAGGGCTCCGGGCTGAGCGCGGCCTCGCCCCGGGCGGTGATCTCGGGCCGCAGCTCGGGGGAGCGGGCCCGTACGGCGTCGCGGTAGACGTCGAGGGCGGCCAGGGCCATGGGGCTGTCGACGTAGACCGGCACGTGGCGGGGGAGGGTGCCGTCGCCGCGGAGGGCGGCGAGTTCGTGCAGGACGACCTCGGTGCGGTCGAGGGCGAAGGCCGGGATGACGACCGTGCCGCCACGGGACAGCGCGCGGGTGATCGCCGTGGCGAAGGCGTGCCGTGCGCGCTCGTCGTCGTGGCGGCGGTTGCCGTACGTCGACTCCATGAGCAGGACGTCGGCGCCGGAGAAGGGCTCGGGAGGCAGGAGCAGCGGGTGGCCGGGCCGGCCCAGGTCGCCGCTGACGGCGAGGGTGTGGCCGTCCTCCAGGGTCAGGTGGGCCCAGGCGGAGCCGAGGATGTGGCCGCCGTGGTGGAGCACGAGCCTCGTTCCGGCCGTGATCTCGACCTCGCTGCCGACGGGGACCGGGTCGAAGAACTTCACCGTGTGGTCGACGTCGTCATCGTCGTAGAGCGGCTTGGCCGGCCGGTGCTTGGACCAGCCGTGCCGGTTGGCGTGCTCGGCGGCCTCCATCTGCAGGCGGGCGCTGTCGCGGAGCACGATCTCGGCGAGGCGGGCGGTGGCGGCGCTGGCCAGGACGGGGCCGCGGAAGCCGTGCCGGACCAGGCGCGGCAGGTAGCCGCAGTGGTCCAGGTGGGCGTGGGTGACGACGACGGCGTGGATGTCGGCGGCGTCGCAGGACAGCTTGGCCCAGTTGCGGCGGCGCAGGTCCGCGACACCCTGGAAGAGCCCGCAGTCGACGAGGATCCGGGCGTGGTCGCTCTCGACGAGGAACTTGCTGCCGGTGACCGTCCGCACACCGCCGAGGAAGGACAGCAGGGCCGGCCGGGCCGGCGCGGCGGAAGCGGCGGAAGCGGCGGACGGGGCTGACCGGGACACGGCTGACCGGGACATGGCGGCAGCCCTCCTTTCGGAACGGATCCCGTGCCTCCACCATCGCACCGGCAGGGCCCGCCGGCAGGGGCCCGACCGGTCCCCGCCCGGGGCCGACCGGCCCAAGCGGGGCGGAAGGGCGCGGGCACAGCCTGGCAGTGACCCTTCCGCACGCCACCCCGCACCGCACACCGGGCACGGCACCTGCCACCGCGCCCCGGCACCGCACCCCGGCATGGCACCCAGGCACCGCACACAGAGAGAGAAGGCCCCGCCATGAAGGCTCTCGTCTTCCACGGGCCCGGACAGACCTCCTGGCAGGACGTCCCGGACCCTTCGATCAAGGACGCCGCCGACGCGATCGTACGGGTCGACGCCGTCACCATCTGCGGCACCGACCTGCACATCATCAAGGGCGACGTACCCGACGTGACCCCGGGCCGGATCCTGGGCCACGAGGCCGTCGGCACCGTCGTCGAGACCGGCGGCGACGTCCGCACCGTCCGCCCCGGCGACCGCGTCCTGATCTCCTGCATCTCCGCCTGCGGCCGCTGCCGCTTCTGCCGCGAGGCCCGCTACGGCCAGTGCCGCGGGGGCGGCGGCTGGGTCCTGGGCCACACCGTCGACGGCACCCAGGCCGAGTACGTGCGCGTTCCCTTCGCCGACCTCTCCGTCCACCCGCTGCCCCACACCCTGGCGAGCCACGAGGCGGTCCTGCTCGCGGACATCTTCCCGACCTCGTACGAGGTGGGCGTCCTCAACGGCAACGTGCGCCCCGGCGACACGGTGGTCGTGGTCGGCGCCGGCCCCATCGGCCTGGCGGCCATCGCGACCGCCGGGCTGTACAGCCCGTTCCGGACCATCGCCGTCGACCTCGCCGCCTCCCGGCTGGCAGCGGCCCGCGAGCTCGGCGCCGATGCCACCGCGAGCGCGGGGGAGGAGCCCGAGCGGCTGGTGGAGGACCTGACCGAGGGGCTCGGGGCGGATGTGGTCATCGAGGCCGTCGGCGTGCCGGAGGCGTTCGAGCTGTGCACCCGCATGGTCCGTCCCGGCGGCCGGGTCGCCAACATCGGCGTCCACGGCAAACCCGCGACGCTCCACCTCGAAGACCTGTGGATCAAGGACGTCACCCTCACCACCGGTCTCGTCGACACCTACTCGACCCCCATGCTGCTGCGCATGGCGGCCGCGGGCCGGCTGCCCGGGGCGGCGCTGGTCACCCACCGCTTCGAGCTGGACCAGATGGAAGAGGCGTACGACGTCTTCTCCCGCGCCGCCGACACCGGCGCCCTCAAGGTCGTGCTCGGCGGACCGCAGCACGACACGCTCGCCGTGCCCGTGCCGCCCGAGGAGCAGTGATCACCGTGAAGAGCAGCCCTCGCACCACCTCCCAGCCGTCCGGCGGTACGGGCGGACGCACCGACCTGGGCCGCCGCCTCGCGGCCCGCCGCGAGTCCCTCGGCCTGAGCCGCGCGGAACTCGGCCGGCAGTGCGGAGCGGACGCCAACTACATCGCCTACCTGGAGGAGCACGCGGCCTCGCCGTCCATCGGCACCCTCGTCCGCGTCGCCGACGCCCTCGGCGTCACGGTCGACGACCTGACCGGCGCGAGCGCCGACCGGGTCCCCGGCCGGGCCGCCGCCCGGCGCGACACCTCGCTCGTGCAGCTGGACGAGGCCGCGTGCCGGCGACTGCTGGGCACGCACGGCGTGGGCCGCATCGCCGTCTTCACCCCCGACGGCCCGTCCGTCCTCCCCGTCAACTACCTGGTCACGGGGACCGGCATCGCCTTCCGCACGCACGCGCACGCCGTCGTCGCCACAGCGGCGGGAACCGAGGCCGCCTTCGAGATCGACCGCATCGACGACGTGACCTCCGAAGGCTGGAGCGTCCTCGCCGTCGGCGAACTCGCGGCCGTCACCGACGCCGGCGAACTCCGGCACCTGAGCGCCGAAGCCCGGGCCCACCCGTGGGCCGGCGGCGAGCGCACCCACTGGATGAAGCTCACCCCCGTCCGGCTCACCGGCCGCCGCGTGGTGCACGGCTGATGGGCGCCGTCCGCGCGGTCGTCTTCGACACGGACGGGGTGCTCCTGGCCACGGCGGCCCGCCACGCGGCCGCCTGGAAGGAGACCTTCGACGGGTGCCTCGCCGCATGGCGGCACCCGGACACCGGTGAACGGCCGCGCCCCTTCGACGCCGTCCGCGACTACCGGGAGCTGGTGGACGGCCGGTCCCGGCTCGACGGCGTACGGGCCTTCCTCGCGGCGCGCCGCATCGACCTCCCCGGCGGAACCCCCGAGGACCGGCCGGGGTGCGGCAGCGTGCACGCGGTCGCCGCCCGCAAGGAGCAGATCTTCTCCGCGATGGTGCGGGCCGGAGGCGTGGAGGTCTTCGATGACGTCCGGCCGGCGCTGCTGCGCCTCCGGGAGATGCGGGTCGGCTGCGCGGCCGCCTCGGCCTCGCGGCACGCCCGCTCCCTCCTCGCGTCCGCAGGCCTGGCCGGCTTCTTCACCGCCCTGGTGGACGGGACGGACGCGGACGCGCTGGCCCTTCCCGGCAAGCCCGCCCCCGCCCTCTTCCTGGAGGCGGCCGACCGGCTCGGCACCGGCCCCGGGCACACCGCCGTGGTGGAGGACGCGCTCGTCGGCGTCGACGCGGGACGCCGCGGCGGCTTCCGCCTCGTCGTGGGAATCGACCGCGACGGTGACCCGCGCACCGCGGACGCCCTGCGCGCGCACGGCGCCCACCTCGTCCTGCCCGGCCTCGGCGGGCTGCCCGCCGCCCTCGCCGCCCTCGGGGGCGACCGGCCGTGACCGCCTCCTGGAGCTGGGAGTACGCGGCGTACGACCCCGAGACGGAGCGGCTGGCCGAGTCCCTGTGCACCCTCGGCAACGGCCGCTTCGCCACCCGCGGATCGGCCCCCGAGAGCACCGCCGACGCCGTCCACTACCCGGCCACCTACCTCGCCGGCTGCTACAACCGCCTCACCTCCGCCGTCGCCGGACGCACGGTCTCCAACGAGGACATGGTCCGGCTGCCGGACTGGACCGCCCTGCGCTACCGCTGCCTGCCCGACGCCGCACAGCCCGACGCCGCACAGCCGGGCGCCGTCCAGCCCGGCGCCGCACAGCCGGGAGACTGGCTCACCCCGGACCACCCGACCCTGCGCCACCACCGCGTCTCGCTCGACCTGCGCACCGGAACGCTCACCCGCCACATGCTCTTCCACGACGCCGAGGGCCGCCGCCTCGGCGTCACCCACACCCGCCTCGTCCACATGGGCGACCCCCACCTGGCCGCGCAGCGCACCGTCTTCCGCGCCTACGGCTGGAGCGGCCGGATCGAGGTCGCCGCCGTGCTCGACGGGGACGTCTCCAACACGGGCGTGGACCGCTACCGCGCCCTGGCCGGACGGCATCTCGTCGCGCACCGGGCGGGGGTGGAGGCGGAAGGCACCGCCTGGCTGTCCTGCAGCACCTCCGACTCGGACATCCGGATCGGGCTCGCCGTACGGACCTCCCTGCGGCCCCTGGCGGCCGTGCACCGCGAGTGCAGGGCCGGCGCCACCGCCACCGCGGCGACCCGGACGTCCGTCGTGCCGATCCGGCGCGGGCGGCCGGTCGTCGTCGTCAAGACGGCCGCCCTGTTCACCTCGCTCGACCGCCCCCTCGCCGATCCCGTACGCAGCGGCATCGAGCACGCCGAGCACGCCCCGGACTTTCCGACCCTGCTGGCGTCCCACCGGGCGGCCTGGCAGCGGATCTGGAGCGAGGGGGAGCTGAGAGTGGAGGGCGAGACCGGCAGGATCCTGCGCCTGCACGCCTTCCACGTCCTGCAGACCCTCTCGCCGCACACCGCCGGGCTCGACGCCGGCGTCCCCGCCCGCGGGCTGCACGGGGAGGCGTACCGCGGCCACGTCTTCTGGGACGAGCTGTTCGTCCTCCCCTACCTCGCCCTGCACTTCCCCGAGACGGCCCGCGCCCTCCTGATGTACCGCCACCGACGGCTCCCCGCCGCCCGCGAGTCGGCGCGCCGCGCCGGTGCCGAGGGGGCGATGTTCCCCTGGCAGAGCGGCAGTTCCGGCGCCGAGGAGACGCAGCGGCTGCACCTCAACCCCTGCTCCGGCCGCTGGCTCCCCGACCACTCCCGCCTCCAGCACCACGTCGGCTCGGCCATCGCCTGGAACGCGTGGCAGTACGGCCTCGCCACCGGCGACACCGGCTTCATGCACGGACCCGGCGCCGAACTCCTCCTGCACATCGCCCGCTTCTGGGTCGGCACCGCCACCTGGGACGCCGGCCTCGGCCGCTACCGGATCCGCGGCGTCGTCGGCCCCGACGAATACCACGACGCCTACCCGGACGCCGCCGCCCCCGGCATCGACGACAACGCGTACACCAACGTCACCGCGGCCTGGGTGCTCGCCCGCGCCCTCGACCTGTACGGGGAACTCCCCGCCGCCCGCCGCGCCGAGCTCCTCGCACAGCTCCGCCTCGACGCGGACGGCCTCGCAGCCTGGGAGGAGGTCTCGCGCCGCATGTACGTGCCCTTCCACCGCGATGTGATCAGCCAGTTCCACGGCTACGGCGACCTCGCCGAGCTCGACTGGGACACGTACCGCGCCCGCTACGGCGACATCCGCCGCCTCGACCGCATCCTGGAGGCCGAAGGGGACACCCCCAACCGCTACCAGGCGTCCAAACAGGCCGACACCCTCATGCTCGGCCACCTCTTCCGGCCCGCGGAACTCGCCCGGCTGTTCACCCGACTGGGCTACACCCTCGACGACGGGCTGTGGGCGCGGACAGTGGCGTACTACCTGCGGCGGACCTGCCACGGCTCGACGCTCAGCAGCCTCGTCCACGGCTGGGTCCTCGCCCGGCAGCAGGGCCCCGAGGCGTGGCGGTACTGCCGGGAAGCCCTGATCGGCGACATCACCGACATCCAGGGCGGCACCACCGGCGAGGGCATCCACCTCGGCGCCATGGCCGGCACCCTCGACCTCGTCGAACGCGGCATCACCGGGCTCGAACCCGGCCCCGACGGGCTCCACATCGACCCGGTGCCGCTCTCCGGGATCCCCGGCTCCGCGTTCTCCCTCTCGTACCTCGGCCACCGGGACATCCGCATCAGCTTCCGGCCGGGCCGACTGGGCATCCGCGTCCCGCCGTCGCCCCTCGGCCCGGTGCCCCTCGTCCTGCCCGGCGGCCGGCGGGAGCGGGTCGCGGCGGGCCGGGAGCGGTGGTTCCGCCTGCCCGCCGGCTGAGGTTCCCGCGCCCGGCCCCCTCGCGTGGCGGTGCGTACGCGCCTCGTACACGCTGGAGGGAGAGCGCCGGAAGGGGTGCAGGCATGGACACGCAGAACGGGACTCCGCGGATCGTGGTGGGCGTCGACGGATCGCCCTCCTCCCAGGCCGCGCTGCGCTGGGCGGTGCGGTACGCCGGCCTCGTCGGCGGCAACGTCGTGGCGGTCACGGCGTGGGAGGTCCCCGGCAGCGCGTCGTGGTCGGCTCCGGCGGTGGACGCCACGTTCGACGAGGAGGAGGCCGAGCGGTCCCTGGTCGAGGAGGTCCGCACCGTGCTCGGCGAGGACGGCGCCTCCCTGGTCCACGAGCGCCTGGTGCACGGCCATCCGGCCGAGGTCCTGGTGGCCGAGGCCGAGGGGGCCGAGGTGCTGGTCGTGGGCAGCCGCGGCCGCGGCGGTTTCCGCCGGGCCCTGCTCGGTTCGGTGAGCCAGCAGGTGGCGCTCCACGCCCCGTGCCCGGTGACCATCGTCCGCCCGGACGTACCCGTCGACTGAGCCCCCCGTCGACTGAGCCCCCGTTCAGTCGTGGGCGATGACGGCGACCGGGGCGGCGGCATGGTGCAGGACCGCGTGGGCGACCGGGCCCAGGCGCGCGCCGAGGGGTGAGCGGCGGCGGTGGCGTCCCACCACGACCAGAGCCGCACTCCGGCTCGCCCGGACCAGCAGCTCACCCGCAGAGCCCCTGAACACCGTGCAGGTGACGCTCACTTCGGGGAACCTCTGCCGCCAGGGCGCGAGCATGTCGTCCAGCAGGTTCGAGGCGCTCCGGCCGATCTCCCGCTCGACGTCCGGGTCGGCGAAGGGGGCGTACGCGTACGCGGGCGGCAGCTTCCAGCCGTGCACGGCCTGCAGCGGGCAGCCGCGCCGGGCCGCCTCCTCGAAGGCGAAGGCGAGAACCCGGTCGCACGCCTCGTGTACGTCCACCCCCACGGCGATCCCGGCGGCGGCCGAGCCGCTTCCCGGCCCGCCGACGGCGTCCGCTTCGCCGTCGGCGGCGTCGGCGGTGTCGTCAGCGTGGGTGCCGGCGCTGCGGACGAGGACCACCGGCGCGTCGGTCGCGACCACGGTCGACATCGCCACCGAGCCGACGACGAAGCCGACCAGCCCGCCCAGGCCCCGTGACCCCAGCACCAGCAGGCCCGCGTCGGCGGCCTCGGCGGCCAGGGCGGCCGCCGGCTGGGCCGTGGGGCAGCGGGCCGTGACGTCGAGCTGCGGATGGCGCTGCCGGAGTTCCTGCGCCGTCTCGGCCAGTGCCCGGTCCGCCCAGCGGTCGACGTCCTGGCGGCCCAGGCCGGGGAGCACCGGGTCCAGGGGCCAGTCGACGGCATGGACGAGCCGCAACGGCACGCCCCGCAGTACGGCCTCCTGCGCGGCCCAGCGTGCCGCCGCCCGGCTCTCCGCGGAACCGTCGACTCCGACTGCCACGTGGTTCTTCATGACGGCGATTTCCTCCATGCGGTCGGCCGCGCGTCACCACGGCATCGGGTGACGGGAGCGGCCGGCGTGCGTGCCCGCCCCGTCGTCGGTGCGGGCCGTGACGTGCACGGCCACGGCCACGACCCCGTCGAGCCGTTCGACGAGGCCGAGGAGCACGTCCAGCCGGCTGCGGAGCGGCACGGACCCGTCCAGGGTCACGATGCCGTCCACCACGCGGACGTCGACGTCGTCGGCCGCCCCGCCCAGAACGTATCCGAGGACGTCCCGGACACGCCGGCGCACCTCGGCGTCCGGACGCAGGAACATGCGGAGCAGGTCCCTGCGGGTGACGATGCCGACGAGCCGGTCCTCCACGTCCACGACGGGCAGCCGTTCGATGCCGCGGCGCGTCATCAGCCGGGCGGCGTCGGCGGCGGTCGCCTCGGCGTGGACGGTGACCGCGGGGGCCGTCATGATCCCGCCGGCCGTGGGCGGCCGTGCCCGGTCCCGGTCCTGCCGGGGAGCGTGCGGGTCGGGTGCGGCGTGCGCCAGCACGTCGGTCTGCGAGACGACGCCCACCACGCGGTCCTCGTCGTCCAGGACGGGTACCCCGCTGATGTCGTACTGGGCGAGCAGCTTCGCGATGTCCTTGAAAGCGGTGCCGGGCGTCACGGAGACGACCTCGTCGGTCATCAGGTCCGCAACCTTGATCCGGTTCATGAGGCCCTCCTGTTCCGCCGTGCCCGTGCCCCGTGCCCGTGCCCGTGACGTGACATGACGTGACGATGTGGGCGCGCGGCTGATCTCCGGTGCGTGTGCCATTCACCATCCGCCGGAGCGGCGGGGGGATCGAGGGCCGAACGGTCCCGTCCGGGGACCGGGCGGCCCTCCACCGGCCTCGGCGCCGATGCCGTACCGGTGTGAGCCGTCCGGGCGGTCAGCCGCCGCGGCCGTGCTCGTGCTCGTGACCGTGGTGGTGGTCGTGGACCTGTGCGGCGATCACGGCCGCCTGGACCCGGCGCTCGACCCCGAGCTTGCCCAGGAGCCGGGAGATGTGGTTCTTGACCGTCTTCTCGGACAGGTACAGCCGCTTGGCGATCTGCCGGTTGGTCAGGCCGTCGCCGATGAGTTCCAGGACGGCCCGCTCCCGCTCCGACAGCGCGGCCAGGCGCGGGTCCTCCGGTTCCGCGGCCGGCTCCGGGTCGCGCAGGGAGTGCATCAGGCGGGCGGTCGTGGCCGGGTCCAGCATGGACTGGCCGGTGGCGACCGTCCGCACGGCGGCCACCAGGTCGGAGCCCTTGACCTGCTTCAGCACGTAACCGGCGGCCCCCGCCATGATCGCGTCCAGCAGGGCGTCCTCGTCGTCGAACGACGTCAGCATCAGGCAGGCCAGCCCCGGCATGCGCGACCGCAGCTCCCGGCAGACCCCGATGCCGTCGCCGTCGGGCAGCCGTACGTCGAGCACGGCGACGTCCGGGCGCAGCGCCGGGCCGCGGACCAGCGCCTGCTCGGCCGTGCCCGCCTCACCCACGACGGTGATGTCCGGCTCGGAGTCGAGGAGGTCGCGCAGCCCGCGCCGGACGACCTCGTGGTCGTCGAGGAGGAACACCTTGATCGGTGCCCCGGCGGAGGTGGCCGGATCGTCGGACATGATCGCCCCCGGTTCGGTCTGTGTCCCCCCTGGTTCGGTCTGCGCCGTGCTCTTCCACCGGAATTGTCTCAGGAAGGGCGGCCATGGGCCCTGTGGTCCCCGCTGTGGCCCGATCGACTCATGCCCGGTGCCGCCCGGCCGGGGATCCTGGCAGCAGGCGGCCGGGTTCCCGCCGCCCAACCCGTCGACCCGGCAGGTATGACATGTACTGGAACGGTCACATGGGTCCTTGGGGCTGGTTCGCCATGTCCCTCACGACGCTCGTCTTCTGGGCCCTGATCATCGCAGCTGCCGTTTTCGTGGCCCGCAGCTTCAAGCGGGACCGTGCGGCCGCGGAGGGTGCGGCCGCGCCCGCGGCGCCCGCTCCGCGCACCGCTTCCGGCACCGCCTCCGCGGAGGGGGCCGAGACGCTCCTCGCGGAGCGGTACGCCAAGGGCGAGATCGACGACGAGGAGTACGCGCGGCGGCTCGCCGTACTGCGCGGCCATGCCGCGGGGCCCGCGCCCCCGTGAGCTGCCGGTAGCGGGCAGCGGCCGGGCCGCGCTCGCGCGCTTCACCCACCCGTGCCCGCTCGCACGGCACGATGGTCCGGCACACGCCCGCAGGGAGTCCCGGAGGTGCCATGCCGCAGCGGCGACGGATCGCTGTGCTTCCGCCCGTCTTCCGCGGCTACCGGAAGGCATGGCTGCGCGGTGACCTCCTGGCGGGGGTCACGGTCGCCGCCTATCTCGTGCCCCAGGTCATGGCCTACGCCGGGGTGGCCGGCCTGCCGCCGGTCACCGGCCTGTGGGCGGTCCTTCCGGCCATGGTGCTCTACACCCTGGCCGGGTCCTCCCGGCTGCTGTCCGTCGGACCGGAGTCGACCACGGCCCTCATGACCGCCGTGGCCGTCGCCCCGCTCGCGGGCGGTGACCCCGCGCGGTACGCGGTGCTCGCGGCGGCCCTCGCGGTCGTGGTCGGCCTGCTCTGCACGGTCGCCTGGGCCGTCCGGCTCGGCTTCCTCGCGGACCTGCTCTCCCACCCCGTGCTCGTCGGCTACATGGCCGGCGTCGCCTGCATCATGATCGTGGACCAGCTGCCCAAGCTCACCGGGGTCAGCGGCAGCGGGTCCGGGTTCTTCCCGCAGCTGTTCTCGTTCCTCCGCGACCTCGGCGACGTGCACCGGCCCACGGCCGTCCTGGCCGCAGGATGCCTGGCCCTGCTGTTCACCCTGCCCCTGCTGGGGCGCGCCGTGCCCGGACCGCTCGTCGTCCTCGCCCTCTCCACGGCCGTGGTGGCCGGCTTCGGCCTCGACTCCCGGTACGGCATCGACGTCATCGGCGCCGTCCCCACCGGGCTGCCCGGCTTCGCCCTGCCCCGCCCGTCCGACTACCCCGACCTGGTCCTGCCCGCCCTCGGAGTGCTCCTCGTCGGCTACTCGGACGTCGTCCTCACCGCGCGCGCCTTCGCCCGCCGCGACGACCCGCAGCCCCTGGACGCGGACCGCGAGCTGCTCGCCCTCGGCGCGGCCAACCTCGGCGCCGGCGTCCTGCAGGGCTTCCCCGTCAGCAGCAGCGCCAGCCGCACCGCCCTCGCGGACTCCGCCGGTGCCCGCACCCAGGTGTACTCCCTCGCCGGCGCCGCCTGCGTCGTCTGTGTTCTGCTCTTCCTCGGCCCCCTGCTCGCCCACACCCCGTCGGCCGCCCTCGGCGCCATCGTCGTGTACGCCGCCCTGCGCCTGGTCGAGGCCGGCGAGTTCCGCCGGCTCGCCGCCTTCCGCCGCCGCGAACTCCTCCTCGCCGTCGGATGCACCCTCGGCGTCCTCGCCCTCGGCATCCTGTACGGCGTCCTCGTCGCCGTGGCCCTGTCCGTCGCCGAACTGCTCACCCGGGTCGCCCGCCCGCACGACGCCGTCCAGGGCATCGTCCCCGGCCTGGCCGGCATGCACGACATCGACGACTACCCGACCGCCCGCACCGTCCCCGGCCTCCTCGTCTACCGCTACGACTCCCCGCTCTTCTTCGCCAACGCCGACGACTTCCGCCGCCGCGCCCTGGCCGCCGTCGACGCGCAGGACGAATCCGTCCGCTGGTTCGTCCTGAACACCGAGGCCAACGTCGAGGTCGACATCACCGCCCTCGACGCGGTCGAGGCCCTGCGCGCCGAGCTCACCGACCGCGGCATCGTCTTCGCCCTCGCCCGCGTCAAACAGGACCTCCGCGACCCCCTCGACGCCTACGGCCTCACGGCGTCCGTCGGCGAGGACCGCATCTTCGCCACCCTCCCCACCGCCGTCGCCGCCTACCGCACCTGGCGGGGAGACACGGACGGCGCCCCGGCCGACCCCGCGTGAGACCGGCCCGCCCCCTTCCGCTTCGCTGCCGGGCAGCGGACGATGTCCTCCCGAGGGGAGGCGCGGTGGCCGCGGCCGGGGGTGCCCCGGCCGGCTGCGGCGCGTGCCCTTCTCCGTCGCCGGACCCCGCCCAGGTCGCCGCTGCATGGCTTGGGGAGCGGCAGCGGAGGACAGTGGGGGAGAGGGGATGACCCCGGAGGTGCGCGATGTCCTGCCGGACGCCCGGCCGGGGCGCCGGTACGGGGGCGAACCCGCTGCGGCGGGGGGCCGACCGTGCCCGCGCCCGCTGGCACGCCGTCTTCGCGCTGGCCTGTGTGCTCGCGGTGGTCTGCGCGATCGGCACCGGCATGGCCGTGCACGCCGCCGGCGAGCGCGCCGCCGAGGCCCGGGCCCGTCTCCTGCACCGGGTCACGGCCACCACCGTGGCCGAGCCGGCGGGGCCGGAGGCAGCCCGGACCGCCGGTGTGCCCGCGGCCTCGGCGCAGGCCACCTGGCGGTATCCGGGCTCCCGCGTGCACACCGGGCCCGTCCCCGTTCCGCCCCGCACGCCGGCCGGGAAGGCCGTCGCCATATGGGTGGACGACGCGGGAGACGTGTCCCTCAAGCCGCCGCGCACCGCGGACGCGATCACCCTCGACGCGATCGCCGCGGCCGCCGGCACCCTCGCGGCGGTCGTCCTGAGCGCCGGCGGGCTGGTCACCGTACGGCTGCGCCGGATCGAGGCGGGCAGTCTGCGGCAGTGGGAGCGGGACTGGGCGCGCGTCGAGCCGTACTGGTCCGGGCGCGCCCGCCCGGAGCAGGGCGCGGACGACGACTGACGACTGACGGCGGACGCGCGGCGGGGCTGCGCGGCGGGGGCCGTGCGGGGCTGCGCGGCGGGGTGGGTACGGTGCTGCGCGGCTGGGCTACGCGGTGTCCGGCGGGCCCGGAGGCTCCGCGAGGACGCTCCAGGCGACCGGCCCCAGCAGGTCCGCCACCCGCTGGAAGACGTCCATCAGCAGGTCGTCCACCGTCAGCACGCCCACCACCCGGACCCCGTCCAGTACGGGAAGGCGCCGCACACCGGTGTTCCGGAAGATCCGGTACGCCGTGTGGATGTCGTCCCCGGCGTCCACGGTGACGACGGGGGAGGACATCACCGTCCGGACCGCCCCGTCCGGGTCGGCGCCCGCGGCCACGACGCGCACGGCGAGGTCCCGGTCGGTGACGATGCCGCACAGCTCCCCGTCCTCGGTCACGACGACGGAGCCGACGCCGTGGCCGTCCATCCGCCGGGCGACCTCGCGGATCGGCGTCACGGCGGGAACGGCCACCGCGGGCGCCGACATGGACGCGGACACCTTCGCCGCGGACACTCGTGATGCGGACGCCTTCGATGCGGAGACCCTCATGGTCCGGATCCTTCCGGGCAGTGCCCCTGCGGAAACCCCCGCGCGCGGGGCGGGACCGGGCCGGAGCAGGGCCCAGCAGGCCTGCTCGGGGGCCGCATGGCCCTGTGCCGTCCGTCCGTGCCTGCCGCAGCATGGGATCCAGGGAATCGACACCGATACGCAGTCCGGCCCAGTCCGATTCAGTCCAGTTCAGTCCAGTCCAGTCCCGTTCCGAGGTGATCTGACATGGCATCCGCAGAATGGACCACTCCCGGGGTGTACGCCGGCCCGGGCGGCGTGCTCACCGACGCAGCCGGCACCCTCACAGGTGAACTGACGGTGCACACCACGTGGGAGCAGGAGCGGGCGCACATCGCGGTGCAGTACGCGGGCGCGTCCGAGTGGTACGCCCTGGCGGGCAGCCCCGTGGTCTGCCCGAGCTCCGAGGCCAGCCGGGCGGTGCACCAGAGCGCGGTGGAGGCCGTGCGCAGCGGCGGGGCGGTCCCCTTCACCCCGTGGCCGACGACCCCCGTGGCCTGAGCGGGCCGCCCCGTCACCCGTGCGGACCCCCTGCCGGCCGACCCACTGCCCGGGCGGGTGCGCCCCGCCGCCCGCCCGGGGGTCTGCCGCGGTGCCCGCGGCCGCCGCTGCGTGACCGGGTCGCGGCCCGGTTGCGCCTGCTCGCCCGGTCCCGGCCGGTGCCGCCCGGGCCGGAGGGTGCCGACCGGCCCGGGGTGAGGGCCGGTCGGCCCTTCGGCGGGCGGGGGGCGGCCCGCCAGAGTGGAATCGGGGGGCCGACGTGCCGCCCCCCGGAGAGCACAGCCGAGCAGTATGCAGCCGAGCAGTATGGAGGGCAGAGCCGTGACACCTGTCATCGCCGTCGGAGTGGACGGATCCCCGGAGAGCCGGGCCGCCGCGCGGTGGGCGGCGGACGAGGCGGTCCGGCGGGGTCTGGGCCTGCGCCTGGTCCACGCCTGGCTGTGGCAGCCGGTGGCACTGCCGATGGCCCAGGACCGGGAGGAGGAGGCCCGCCGCGCCGACGCCGTGCTGCACGCCGCGGCCGACGAGGTCGCCGCGCGCCATCCGGAGCTGGGCATCGTCACCGAGGTCGTGTCGGACGCGCCGGTGCCCGCCCTGCTGCGGGAGGCGGAGCAGGCGGAGCTGCTGGCCCTGGGCACCCGGGGCCACGGCCCGGTCCTCGGGTTCCTGCTGGGCTCGTACGGGCAGCAGGTCATCGGC
This sequence comes from Streptomyces sp. NPDC090445, assembly GCF_044769385.1. Lineage (NCBI taxonomy): Bacteria > Bacillati > Actinomycetota > Actinomycetes > Kitasatosporales > Streptomycetaceae > Streptomyces > Streptomyces sp. NPDC090445. The sequence goes on from NZ_JBIVXV010000003.1 coordinate 429,341, forward strand.
GAGGCCGCCTGCCCGGTGGTGTCCGTGCGCGCGGCCGACGCCGAACAGCCGGACGCCGGACGGGACGCCGGGGAAGGCAGCCGGCCGGGCGAGGTCGTCGTCGGCCAGTACGGCTACCCCGAGGACAGCCACGACGTCCTGGGCTTCGCGTTCGAGGCGGCCGCCGCGCGCGGGGCCGCCGTACGGGCGGTGCGTGCCTGGGACCTGCCGTCGATCTACGCGTACAGCCCCGGCTCGATGTGGATCTCCGACCAGGACGGCGGGCTCGTGCAGTACGAGCAGGCGGCGCTGCGCCGGGCGCTGGAGCCGTGGCGCGAGAAGTACCCCGAGGTGCCCGTGGTGGAGCACGTCGAACTGGGCAGCGCCGGGCAGGTGCTGCTGTCGGCGGCGGAGGGTTCCGCGTCGCTGCTGGTCGTGGGCCGGCGTACGCGCAAGGGGCCCGTCGGCAGCAGGATCGGTTCGGCGGCCCACGCGGTCCTGCACCACGCGCGGTGCCCCGTGGCCGTGGTGCCGCAGTCCTGAACGCGCGGACGGCGGGCGGCGGGCCTGCACCAGCCGCCCGCCGCCCGCCGCCGCGGCCCTCAGGCGGGGCGGCCCGGCTGGCGGTTGGACGGGACGAGGGTGTGGCTGGCGATCACGGCGGCCTGGACGCGCCGGTCGACGCCGAGCTTGATGAACAGGCGCGAGACGATGTTCTTCACCGTCTTCTCGGCGAGGTAGAGCCGCTTGCCGATCTCGCGGTTCGTCAGGCCCTCGCTGACCAGCACCAGGATCTCCTTCTCCCGGTCCGTGAACCCCGGCAGGCCCGGAACCTGCTCCTCCTGCGGTACCTCGCCCCGCATCCGGGCCATCACCCGGGCCGTGGCGCCCGGGTCGAGCATCGACTTGCCTGAGGCCACCGTGCGGACCGCGGTGACCAGGTCGGTCCCGCTGATCTGCTTGAGGACGTAGCCGGAGGCGCCGGCCATGATGGCGTCGAGCAGCGCCTCCTCGTCGTCGAACGAGGTGAGCATCAGGCAGGCCAGGTCCGGCATCCGGGAGCGCAGCTCGCGGCAGACGGTGACGCCGTCGCCGTCCTGGAGCCGTACGTCGAGCACCGCCACCCGCGGGCGCAGCGCCGGGACCCGGACGAGCGCCTGCTCCGCCGTGGAGGCCTCGCCCACCACGCGGATGTCCGGCTCGGCCTCCAGCAGGTCGTGCACGCCGCGGCGGACGACCTCGTGGTCGTCGAGGAGGAAGACGCTGATCGGCTCCGCTGCCGGGTGGGGGGCACCGCTGTCGGTCATTCTTCTGCTCCTCGTTCGGGCGGGTACCGGACGTACGCGCGCATACGCATCCTCCCCCGCCGGAGGACCGCACGACAGGGGCCGATCGGCCCTTCCCTTAGCGCGGTACGGGCCGGTCCGTCACCGGAACCACGGACATCGGGACCTTCGGCCCTCGGTACGGGGCATGCGGACCTTATGCCTCCGGCTGTGCGGCTGATGGGATGGGGGCGGCCGGACCGCCGTGCCCGGAACGGGCTCGGCCGGACACGGTGACGCAGGAGGGGAGAGGGACACATGGGCAGGACGATGATCGCGCTCAGGACGGTCGTACAGGACGAGTACGGGGCGGGCGTCGCCGTCGTGGGCGAGCTGGACGTGCACACGGTCGCGGCCGTCGAGCCGAGACTCGCGCGGGTCGCCGACGGCGGCGGGGACGTGGTGCTGGACCTGTCCGGGCTCGCGTTCTGCGACACCTCGGGCATCGACATGTTCCTGCGCCTGCACCGGCGGTGCGCGCGCACCGGGGCGCGGCTCCTGCTCCAGGGCGTGTCGCCGCTGCTGGCCAAGTCGCTGCGGGTGGTCGGTGCGGACCGCGAGCTGCACTGCGGCTGGTGGTGAACCCGGAGAGGACCGTTCGGCCCTGGTGCGGCGCCCACGGTCCGGGGGACGCTGCTGGTTCACACAAGAGCACAGTACGCAGCAAATCGATCTCCTTCGGACCACAGGTGCACATCATGGAACACGAAGTGGACGGGGAGGGCGCACGCCGCATGCGGCCCCTGCCCCGCGGCGAGGCCCTGCGCCTGCTCGGGACGGTCCCCCTGGGGCGGGTCGTCTTCACCCGGCACGCGCTCCCCGCGGTACGCCCCGTGAACCACCTCCTGGACGGCGAGGACATCGTCCTGCGGGTGCACGACGGCGGCGCGCTCGCCGCGCTGGCGGTGTCCTCCGACGGCGAGGGCGTCGTCGTCGCGTACGAGACGGACGACATCGACACCCGCACCCGCCTCGGCTGGAGCGTCGTGGTCACCGGCTACGCACGCCCGGTGACCGACCCCGTCCAGGCGGCCGCGTACGAGGACCGGCTGCGGCCCTGGGTGCTCGGCCAGGAGCCCTGCCGCGTCGTCCGCATCCGGCCGGACCTGGTCACCGGCTTCCGGCTGGAGCGCGCCGCGGCCCCGGAGCCGGGCGCGGACGCGCCGGAGCCGCCCCCGGGAGCGGAACCCCGTGCGGCCGCGCCATCCCGGGCGGCCGCGCCATCCCGGGCGGCCGCGCCATCCCGGGCGGTCGCGGGATTCCGTGTGGTCGCGGAGCCCGGCGCGGCCCCGTGTGCCGGGGCCGGCTGATCAGGCGAGCTCCGCCGAGGCCGCGTCCTGGTGCAGCGGGGCCCGCCACACGAGCCGGCTGCCGCCTTCGTCCGGCGATTCGATCAGGAACGTGCCGCCGACGCTGCGGGCCCGCTCGTCCAGGTTGGCCAGACCGCTGCGGCGGCCCTGCTCGGGGATGCCCACCCCGTCGTCCGACACGGTCAGCACGACCTCGCCGCCGCCCGCCTTGAGCGACACCCCGACCCGGCCGGCGTGCGCGTGCCGGGCCGCGTTGCTGAGCAGTTCCCCGAGCACGGCCACGACGTGGTCGGCCACGTCGTCGGGCACGTCGGTATCGAGCAGGCCCTCCATGCTCAGCCGCGGCGGGTGCCCGAGCAGGGTCGCGGCCTCGCCGACCGCCCGCGCCGCGCGGGCGCGCAGCCCCGCACCGCCCGCACCGTCCCGGTCCTTGGTGCGCAGCCCGAAGATGGTCGACCGGATGATCTTGATGGTTTCGTCGAGGTCGTCCACGGCCCGGCCGAGCCGCTGCGCGGCCCCGCCGTGCTCCACCAGGCGGGCCGCGCTCTGCAGGGTCATCCCGGTGGCGAACAGCCGCTGGATGGCCAGGTCGTGGAGATCGCGGGCGATGCGGTCGCGCTCCTCCAGCAGGGCGATCTGCTCGGCGTCCCGCCGCCGGTCCGCCAGTTCCAGGCCGAGCGCCGCCTGCCCGGCGAAGGCCAGCAGAGGTTCGAGCTCGCCGTCGCTGAACACGGGATCGCCCGCGGCCCGGGCGAGGAACAGCACGCCCCGCGTCGGTGTGCCGCCCGTGCCCAGGGGCACCGCCACCGCCGGGCCCTCGGCGCCGGCCGGCGCCGAGTCCGCGTCGAACCGCCGGTCGGTGGCGGCCCGCGGGCTCGACACCGGGGCGCCCTCGGTGTGCGCGGCCCCCACCATCGTCCCCGCCAGGGGCAGGACCAGCCCCTGCCGGGCCTCGGCCCCGGCGCCGGTGGCCACCTCCACCAGCAGGCCGTCCGCCCCGGGCAGCGCGGTGGCGATCTCCGCGGCCTGCGCGCCGGTGATGTCCTGCGCCCGGCGCGCGATGAGCTGGAGCACCTCGGTGCGCGAACTCCCGGACAGCAGGCTCCCCGTGATCTCGGCATTGGCCCGCAGCCAGTGCTGCTGGCGCTGGGAGCCCTCGTACAGGCGGGCGTTGTCGATGGCGACACCGGCGGCCACCGACAGGGTGGTGATGACCGACTCGTCCTCCGTGTCGAAATCCTGGCCGCCCCGCTTGTCGGTGAGGTAGAGGTTCCCGAACACCTCCTCCCGCACCCGGATGGGCACGCCCAGGAACGTGCGCATCGGCGGGTGGTGGGCGGGGAAGCCGTGCGAGGACGGGTGCTTGCCGAGATCGGCCAGCCGCAGCGGCTCCGGGTGCCGGATCACCTCGCCCAGCAGGCCGTGGCCGGACGGCAGCGGCCCGATCCGGGCGATCTCCTCGTCGGACAGGCCGACGGTCAGGAACTGCGAGAGCGTCCTGCCGTCCGGCCCGATGACCCCGAGGGCGCCGTACTCGGCGTCGACGAGCAGCGCGGCGGCCTCCACGATGCGGCGCAGGACCTGGGAGAGCTCCAGCTCCCGCCCCACCGACACGACGGCCTCCAGGAGGCTGTGCACGCGGTCGCGCGTGCCGCGGGCGGCGTCGATCCGCCCCTGGAGCTCGTCGAGCAACTCGTCCAGACGCATCTTCGGCATCTGGGACAGTGAATCCCCCACCATGAACCGGCTCTCCTTGCACTCAACCGGCGCAAAGCCTATCGGGAGCACACGGATACGGAAGGCCGAACTCCCGTCACGGAGCAGAGGCGGGGGACACCGGTGTCACAGGACGTGCAGGACCTCCGCGACCGCCCGGCGGGGCGTGCCCGGGCCCTGCGGGCCGTAGCCCAGCCGGACGACCATCTGGATGTGGCCCGTGCCCGTGACCGGGTTCCGGGCCGGCCACCGCAGTTCGGGCCATTCCAGGGGCTGGGAGGTCATGGACGTGGCCAGGCCGTCGGCGGTGGCCTGCAGCAGGATCCGCTCCAGCGCCTGCCCGGCCCGCAGCCAGTCGGCGGGCGTGTCCCCGGCCGTGGAGAGCAGGACCAGCTGCGGGTGCTCCTCGAAGGCGGCCCGGTCGCGGCCGGCCACGGGCCTGGTCCGGCCGAAGTCCCGCACGGTCGCGGCCCCGCCCGTGCTGCGCGGGCCGAAGGCGGCGGCCGGGATGCCGTCGCGGCGCGGCCTCCCGCTCGTATCGGCACCCGTACCGGCGCCGGCGCCCGCGGTCGCGGTCTCGGCGGTGTCGTACGTCCAGGCGGCCGTCTCGGCCCGCACCCCCGGCTGGATCTCCTCGCGCTGCTCCGCGTCGCGGACCAGCCCGAGCAGGGTGTCGACGTGCCAGGGATCCGGCACGTCCAGGCGGCAGCCCTCCAGCAGGGCGGCCGCCCGCAGCCCGTCCAGCAGCGCGTCCGGGACCGGCTCGTCACCGAAGGGGAAGCGGCTCGTACGGCGCCTGCGCAGCGCGGGGTACAGCACGGCCAGGTCCTGGTCGTCGCCGACGGGGTCGGTGAACCCGACCTCGGCCAGCAGCCAGGGGTCGGCGTCGTCCGGCAGCAGCCGTACGTCGGCCTGCCGGCCGTGGTGGGCGGCGGAGACGCGCAGGTTGAACAGGGCTGCGGCGCAGCCGAGGTGGAGGGCGCGGTGGTCCGGGTCCGCCCGGTGCATGGCCCGGCGGGGATCCCCGTACAGCTCGATGGTCCCGGTGGCCCGGCGGAGGACGAACCTCCAGGGCTGCGCGTTGTGCATCGAGGGCGCGGTGACGGCGTCGCCGACGAACAGGGCGGCTTCTGCGGAGCCGATCAGTGGTGCGGTCACGGGACTGCTCCTGTCGTGTCGGGTGGTGCGCTGTATCCAGGTTCCCCCGCGCGCCCGCGCCCGCGCGATGGGCCGAGCGGCCCCACCGGGGGCCGGTCGGCCCTGGCGCACCGGGCCCGGTAGTGCTGCAATGAGAGTGCGGAGAGAGCCCAATACTGAGGATGCGGAGAAGCGGCCTCGTGCCGTGCACCACACAATCGGGTTCCGCGAGAAGCGGGCGGGCTCTTTCCGCCCTTTGCCGTGCGGCTCACCACGCCATGGCGCTGCGGCTGCCGGTGTCGTCGACGAGCGCCGTGACGTGCGAGACGACCGACACGACCCCGTCGAGGCGTTCGACCAGGCCCCGCAGCACCGTCAGCTGGCTCTGCCGCTCCACGTGGCCCTCCAGGGCGACGACCCCGTGCACGACGTGGACGTCGACGGCCCCCGACGGCAGGCCCAGGGCGGCGTCCAGCACCTCCGTGACGACGCGGCGCCGGATCTCCGCGTCCGGCCGCAGGAACAGGTGCAGCAGGTCCCGGCGGGTGACGATGCCGACGAGGCGGTCCTCCACGTCCACGACGGGCAGCCGGTCCACCCCGCAGCGGGCCATCAGCCGGGCGGCGCCGGCCGCGGGCTCGTCCGCGCGGACCGTCACCGCGGGCACGGACATCACCTCGGCCGCGGTGGCCGGCCCGGCCGCCTCTCCGGGGGCCCCGCCCGCCTCCTTGGGGGCCCCGCCCGCCTTCCCGGGGGTGCGCGCTTCCGGCGGGAGGTGTGCGAGCAGGTCCGTCCGGGAGACGACCCCGAGGACGCGGTCCTCGTCGTCGAGGACCGGGAGCCCGCTGATGCCGTGCTCCTCCAGGAGCTGCACGATGTGCCCGAAGGCCGTGCCGGGAGCCGCGCAGACGACCTCGTCGGTCATCAGGTCCGCAACCTTGATCTGTCTCACGATGCCCCTCCTGCCCTTCCCTGCCTACTCCTGCCGTCCCGCGCCCGGCTGCCGGACGCGGGGGTACGCAGCCCACGATCCGGTGGGCGCGCAGCGCGATCGAGGGCCGAACGGTCCCCTTCCGGGCCCGGGCGGGCCCTCCCGCGGCCGCCCCCGCCGGACGGGCCCTGCCGGGCGAAGGGACGGAGGGACGGGCCCCGGCCGGGCGAACGGACGCGCGCGCGGACGGGAAAGGGCCCCCGGGGCGGGCTACGGTGAAGGAGCCGGTGCCCTTCCCGCCGGAGCCGGCGGCTGGAGGTGGTCCATGGGCGGCGCGGACGGCCCGACCGCCCCCCGGAGCAGGATTCCGGGGCTGCGGCTGGACGAACTGCTCGACGAGCTCCAGTCCCGCATCGACGAGGTCAGGGGGACCCGGGACCGGCTGCACGGGCTCCTGGAAGCCGTGATGTCGGTCGGCCGCGAGCTGGACCTGCCGCAGGTGCTGCGCGGGATCGTGGAGGCCGCCGTCGTCCTCGTCGACGCCGAGTACGGGGCCCTCGGCGTGATCGGGAGCGACCGGCGGCTCGCCGAGTTCCTCCCCGTCGGGGTCAGCGACGAGCTGCGCGCCCGCATCGGGGCCCTGCCCTCCGGCCACGGCATCCTCGGCGAGCTCATCCGGCACCCCCGGCCGCTGCGGCTGTCCGAGCTGTCCGAGCACCCCGCCTCGTACGGCTTCCCGCCCCACCACCCGGCGATGCACTCCTTCCTCGGGGTCCCCATCCGGGTCCGCGAGGAGGTCTTCGGGAACCTGTACATCACCGAGAAGCGGGGCGGGGCCGAGTTCGACGCGGAGGACGAGGCCGTGCTGTCCACGCTGGCCGTGGCGGCCGGCATCGCCATCGAGAACGCCCGCCTCTTCGAGGAGGTCCGGCTGCGCGAACGCTGGCTGGAGGCCGGCTCCGACATCACCAGCGGCCTGCTGTCCGGGGCCCCCGAGGACGAGGTCCTCGCGGGCATGCTGGCGCGGGCCAAGGACATCACCGGCGCCGACCTGGGCGTCTTCTACCTCCTCGGCCCCGCGGGGGAGCTGCGCGGCTCGCTCGCCCTGGGGGAGGGCGCCGAGGTGCACCGCGGGACCGTCCTGCCGGACACCGCCGGCACCCTCGCGGCGGCCGCACTGGCCGGGGAGGGCCTGGTCGGGTTCGCGGACGCCGGGACGGACGGGCGCATCACCGTGCGGCCGGAGCACTGGGAGGGCTTCGGCCCGGCCGTCGCCGTCACCGTCGGCACGGAGGAGAAACTCAGCGGCGTCCTCACCCTGGCCCGGCTCCGCGGCCGCCCCGGCTTCGCCGCCGCCGAGGTCGCCGGGCTGCCCGGGTTCGCCGGGCAGACGGCCCTCGCCCTGGAACTCGCCGGCCGGCGCCGGGACGCCGAGCAGCTGAGCCTGCTGGAGGACCACGACCGCATCGCCCGCGACCTGCACGACCTGGCGATCCAGCGGCTCTTCGCCACCGGCATGACCCTGCAGAGCGCCCAGCGGTTCGTCGACCACCCGGAGGCCTCCGAGCGGCTGGCGCGGGCCGTGGACGACCTCGACGCCACCATCAAGATCATCCGGGCGACGATCTTCGGCCTCCGCGAGGGCGAGGCCCGCACCGCGGGCGCGGGATCCGGCGGGCGGGCCGGGCCCGGCGCACCGCGGAAGCTGCGGCTGGGCCTGGTCACGGCCGTGGACGAGGCCGCGCGGGTCCTCGGCTTCACCCCCGCGCTGCGCATGGAGGGGCTCATCGACACCGATGTGCCGGCGGGCGTGGCCCGGGAGGTCCTCGCGGTCGTCGGGGAGGCCCTGACCAACGTCGCCCGGCACGCCCGGGCCACGGCGGCGGAGGTCTCGGTCGCCCTGGCCGGCGGGGTCCTCACCGTCACGGTCGCCGACGACGGGGTCGGCCTGCCGGAGGAACCGGGCGGGCAGGGCCGGGGCCGCGGCAGCGGGCTGCGCAACCTCGCCGAACGAGCCGAGCGGCTCGGCGGCCACATGGCGGTCGCCACCCGCCCCGACCACCCCGGCACCCGCCTCCACTGGCAGATCCCCCTCCCGCCCCCCTGACCCCCGGCTCGTCGGACGCCTCGGACCGGAGCCCGGGTCGGCGGGGAGACGCACCGCGGAGACGCACCGTGGCGGGCGGCGGTCCCGGGGTGGCACGCTCGACGCGGCCGGGTGTCGTATCCGCACACCGGGCTCCAGGGCATCCACCGGGCTCCAGGGCATCAGGGAGGCAAGGATGAGCGGCGGCGCCGATCCGGGGCTCTACGGGCCCGCGTCCGTCACCTGGCAGTGCCACGGCGATCCGGTCATGTGGATCGCCGGGGTGCGCGCCCTCTGGCTCCAGGCCCTGCACCCGCGCGCCGTGCGCGCCGTTCTGGCCAATTCCGACTTCCGCAACGACGCCTGGGGGCGGCTGCTGCGCACCGCCGACTTCGTCGGCACCGTCACCTACGGCACCACCGCGGCCGCCGAGGCGGCCGGGGCCCGGGTCCGCCGGATCCACCGGTCACTGTCCGCCACCGACCCCGCCACCGGCGAGCGGTTCCGCGTCGACGACCCCGAGCTGCTGCTGTGGGTGCACTGCGCCCAGATCGACAGCTTCCTGCACGTCCTGCGCCGATCCGGGGTCCCCCTGACCCCCGCCCAGGCCGACCGCTACGTCGACGAGAACCGGGTGAGCGCCCGCCTCGTCGGCCTGGATCCGGATGCCGTCCCCGCCGACACGCGCGGGCTTGCCGCGTACTTCGAGCAGGTCCGGCCGGTGCTCGCCGCCGGGGCGGACGCCCGCGCCGTGGACGACTTCCTGCGCGGTCCGCCCGTCCCCGCCGTCCTCCGCCCTGGCCGAAAACTGCTGTGGGGCCCGCTCGCCGCGCTTGCGTACGGGACCCTCCCCGGCCACGCGCACCGGCTGTACGGCAGGCCCGCGCCGCCCCCGCGGACCGTGACCCGGCGCCTGCGCCTCACCGGTACCCTGCTGCGCAGCATTCCCGCAGGTCTGCGATGGCAGCTTCCTCCAGGTCACATCTTGAACGCGATGCGGCGCACGGGCCCCGGGAGCCGTCCCTCGGCGTACACACTGCGTACATCAGCGGCCATACTTGACCGGCCGGGGAGGGCGTAGGACGTAGCACGACAACGGGGGCGGCTTTAAGACATGGCGGAGTCCAGACTGATCCAGGGCCGGTACCGGTCACTCGATCTGATCGGGCGCGGCGGCATGGGCGAAGTGTGGCGCGCCCGGGACGAGTCGCTCGGTCGGCACGTCGCGGTCAAATGTCTCAAACCGCTCGGTGCAGAACGGGACAACCACTTCATCCAGGTCCTTCGCGAGCGCTTCCGCCGCGAGGCCCGCGTCGCCGCCTCCCTCCAGCACCGCGGGGTCACCGTCATCCACGACTTCGGCGACGACAGCGCCGCCGGGGGCCCGCTCTACCTGGTCATGGAGCTCCTCGACGGCCGCAACCTCAGCCAGCTCATGGAGGAGAACCAGACGAGCCCGCTCCCTGTGGACGTGGTCGTCGACATCGCCGAGCAGCTGGCCGCCGCCCTCGGGTACACGCACGCCCAGGGCGTCGTGCACCGCGACCTCAAGCCCGCCAACATCATGCGGCTCACCGACGGCACGGTGAAGATCTGCGACTTCGGCATCGCCCGCCTCGCCCACGACATCGGGTTCACCGCCAAGCTCACCGGCGGCGGCATGGCCATGGGCACCCCGCACTACATGTCGCCCGAGCAGATCGCCGGCGGCGAGCTCGACCACCGCAGCGACCTGTACTCCCTCGGCTGCGTCCTGTACGAGATCGCGACCGGGGCCCCGCCGTTCGACCTCGGCGACTCCTGGTCGGTGCTGGTCGGACACCGGGACAACGTGCCCGTGCCGCCGCGGCGGCACCGCCCGGAGCTGCCCGAGTACTTCGAGCGGGTCGTGCTGGAACTGCTGGCCAAGTGCCCCGACGACCGGCCCGGCGACGCCCGCGACCTGCACCGCCGGCTCGTGGAGGACCGCCTCCGCGCCGGCATGCCGTCGCCCGGCCAGGCCCCGCCGCTGCCCGCCTGGGCGCAGGGCATGAGCGCGGGCCGCAAGGCCGGCATCGACGCCCGCCCGGCGAGCGGCGAATGGGCCGTGCTGACCGGCTCCTGGACGGCGGCGCGCACGAGCGGCGGGCAGCGGATCCTGCGCCCGGCCGCCTCGGAGGACCCGCGGCTCACCGCACCGTACGGGGTGCCGCGCGGCACCTTCTTCGACGGCTCGGGCGCGGGCACCGCCACGGGCATCGGCATCGGCACGGGGCTCGACGCGCTCGGTGCCGACGGCTTCGACTCCGACACCGGCTCCGCGGCCGCGCTCGCCGTCGGCCACGCCCGGGCCTTCGCCCTCAGCCGGGCCGGCCGCCCCGAGGAGGCGCTGGCCACGTACGAGGCCGTCGCCCACGGCCGCACCCGGCTCCTCGGCGCGGACCACCCCGACACCCTGGCCGCGCGCCAGGAGGCGGCGTACGAGCTGGGCCGGCTGGGCCGCCACCAGGAGGCGTTCGACGTGTACCGGGCGGTGCTCGTCGGCCGCGAGCGCAGCATGGGCCCGCTCCACCGGGACACCCTGCACTGCCGGCACAACCTGGCCTGCGCCCTCGGAGCGCTGGGCCGGCACACCGAGGCGCACCACGCCGCCGCCGAGACGGCCGCCGACCGGGCCGTCGTCCTCGGCGCCGAGCACCCGGACACACTGCTGACCCGGTACGAGGCGGCGTACGCGCTGGGCCGCCTCGAACGCTGGGAGGAGGCCCTCCAAGGCTTCCACGAGGTGGCCGCCGCCCGGGAACGGGTGATCGGCCGCGACCATCCCGACACCCTCGCCGCCCGCTACGAGGTCGGCATCGCGCTCGCCCGCACCGCACGCGTCGCCCAGGCCCTGGACCTGTTCCGGGGCCTGGTCCGCGACCGCACCCGGGCGTACGGCGCCGCCGACCCGGAGACGCTCCGCGCCCGGCACGCCCTCGGCGTCAACCTGGGCCGGCTCGACCGCTGGGAGGAGGCGGTCGACGAGGCCCGGCAGGTGGCCGGGGCCCGGGCGCGGACGCTCGGCGCCGAACACCCCGACACCCTGGTCAGCCTGCGCGAGCTCGCCGTCGGCCTCGGCCGGCTGGGCCGCTGGGACGAGGCGCTGCCCCTCTACCGGGAGATCTCCGGCGTCCGCGAGCGCTCCCTCGGCGACGGCCACCCGGAGACGGTCGCGGCCCACGCCGACGAGGCCCACTGTCTGGAGCGGCTCGCCCAGGTGTGCTACCAAGAGCCATGACGACCTTCGGGCGGGACGTACACGGCGACGGCGGCAGCGGCAGGGGCGGCGACGACGGCGGCGGTGGTCTCCGCCGGGACGTGTACGACGCCGTGATCGTGGGCGGCGGGCACAACGGCCTGGTCGCCGCCGCGTACCTGGCCCGGGCGGGCCGTTCGGTGCTGGTCCTCGAACGGCTCGGCCACACCGGCGGGGCCGCGGTCTCCACCCGCCCCTTCGCGGGCGTCGACGCCCGCCTGTCGCGCTACTCCTACCTCGTCTCGCTGCTCCCGGCGAAGATCGTGCGCGATCTGGGGCTGGACTTCGCGGTCCGCCGGCGCGCGGTGTCCTCGTACACCCCCGTCGAGCGCGGCGGCCGCCACGGCGGGCTGCTCGTCGGTGCCGACGAGGCCCGCACCCGGGAGTCCTTCGCGCGGCTGACCGGCTCGGAGCGGGAGTACGACAGCTGGCGGGCCTTCTACGGGACGGTCCGGCAGGTCGCCGGGAAGGTCTTCCCCACCCTGACCGAGCCGCTGCCCACCCGGGCGGAGCTGCGGGACCGGATCGGCGACGAAGCGGCCTGGCGGATGCTGTTCGAGGAGCCCCTCGGGCGGGCGGTCGAGGAGCGCTTCGCGGACGACCTGGTACGGGGCGTGGTCCTCACCGACGGCCTCATCGGCACCTTCGCGGACGCCCACGACCCCTCCCTCGCCCAGAACCGCTGCTTCCTCTACCACGTCATCGGCGGCGGCACGGGCGACTGGGACGTCCCCGTCGGCGGCATGGGCGCCCTCACCGATGCGCTGGCCGGGGCCGCACGGGCCGCCGGGGCGCACATCGCGACCGGGCACGAGGTCCTGCGCATCGACACGGACGGCACCGGGACCCAACCCGCCGAGGTGGTCTTCCGCACGGCGACCGGCGAGGGGCGGGTCGCCGCGCGCACGGTGCTGGTCAACGCCTCCCCGCGGGCGCTGGCCGAACTCCTCGGCCAGGAGCCGCCGTCGCCGCCCGCCGAGGGCGCCCAGCTGAAGGTGAACATGCTGCTGCGGCGGCTGCCCCGGCTCCGGGACGCCTCCGTCGACCCCCGCGAGGCCTTCGGCGGCACCTTCCACATCGCCGAGGGGTACGCCGAGCTGGCGCGGGCCCACGCCGAGGCCGCGGCCGGCGAGCTGCCCTCCGTACCGCCCTCGGAGATCTACTGCCATTCGCTGACCGACCCGACGATCCTCGGCCCGGAGCTGGTGGAGCAGGGCTACCAGACGCTGACGCTGTTCGGCCTGCACACGCCGGCGCGGCTGTTCGAGAAGGACAACCAGGGCACCCGGGAAGTGCTGCTGACCGCCACCCTCGCCCAGCTCGACGCACACCTCGCCGAGCCGATCACCGACTGCCTCGCCTTCGACGCGGACGGCCGGCCCTGCATCGAGGCCAAGACCCCGCTCGACCTGGAGCGCGAACTGCGCCTGCCCGGCGGGAACATCTTCCACCGGGAGCTGTCCTGGCCCCACCAGGGCGGCGACGGGGCCGCGGGCGCCGGCCCCGGAGCGGGCCGGTGGGGTGTGGAGACCCCGTACCCGGGCGTCCTGCTGTGCGGGGCCGGCGCCGTGCGCGGCGGCGGTGTGAGCGGCATCCCCGGCCACAACGCCGCGATGGCGGCGCTGGGGCGCTGAGCCGCGGGGTGTGCCGCCGCTATCGCGCGGGAGAGTCCGCCGGTTCGATGACGACGATCGGGATCTCGCGCTCGGTGGCCGCCTGGTAGTCCTCGTACGCGGGCCAGTGCCCGACCATGACCGGCCAGTACGCGGCGCGCTCCTCGGGCGTGGCCGTACGGGCCCTGCCCTGCATGATCTTCGGGCCGACCTGGATGCGCACCTCGGGGTGGGCGACCAGGTTCCGGTACCAGAGCGGGTGTTCGGCGGAGCCGCCCCGGGACGCGACGACGAGGTAGTCGCCGTCGGCCTCGCCGTAGATGAGCGGGGTGCGCACCGGGTGGCCGGAAACCCGGCCGAGGGTGGTGAGGAGGAGCGTCTGGGTGCCCCGCCAGAACTGGCCCTCGGCCCCGTTCGACTCGACGTACTGCCTGACGTGGTCGAGCTGCCAGCCCGGCCGGGGGTCCTTCGGGTTGTCCCAGTCGATGTCCGTGCTCGTCATGAGGTCCTGCCTGCCTTCGCTGCGGGTGCGGCCATGGATCGACACAGGCGTCAACGGCGGCGGGGGCGGTCTTATGCCGCGACGGGCACTGCCGCCGTCGTACGCCGGACGCCCGACGCGGCGACCGACGCCCCGGCCCCCTAGGATCGCGGCATGATCGCCGAACTGCAGTGCGTGGTGCTGGACTGCCCCGATCCGCTCGCCCTCGCCGGGTTCTACCGGTCCGTGCTGGGCGGCACGGTCAACCGGCCCGACCCGCGGTGGTCGCTCGACGAGGACTGGGCGACGCTGCACACCCCGGCCGGGACCGTCCTCGCCTTCCAGCGGGTGGCCGACCACCGGCCGCCGCGCTGGCCCGACCCCGCACACCCCCAGCAGTTCCACCTGGACTTCGGCGTCCCCGACCTGGACCGGGCCCAGGAACAGGTGCTCGCCGCCGGGGCGACCCTCCTCGACGCCCGCCCCGGCACCGACGACTGGCGCGTCTGCGCGGACCCGGCGGGCCACCCGTTCTGCCTGGTGCGCCACTGAACCGACCCGGACCCGGGCGCTGACCGCCCGCACCGACCCCTCCGGCGCCGCGCCGCGCCGCCCCACGCATGCCGTGCGCCCCCTGCGCGACGCGAAGTTGCTCTGGTGGCGCCACCGCGGCATCTCCTACCATCGGAACAGCCGACGGGGGAGGAGGCGTGCATGGCAGCACGAGTCGGGCGGCTGGAACGCTTCGTGGCCTGGGTGCTCCGCAACGCCGACGTCGTGGTCGCCCTGTGCGTCGCCATGGGCGTCGGGTTCCTGGAGATCTTCGGTGACGTCGTCAGCGACGACGTCTCCTCCGGGGCCACCCTGGTCGTCCTCGGCCTGCTCGCGACCGGGTCGATCGTGGAGCGCGTACGCCGGCCCGCCGCCATCCAGGACGCGATGCTCGGCACCCGGCGGGCCCTGGAGGACCTCGCCATGGTGCGCTCGCTCTCCGGCAACGAGGTCGGCGAGGCGCTGCGCAAGGCCCGCCAGCGCACCAACCTCTGGTACTTCAAGGGCGGCACCGGGACCTACCTGCGGGCGGTCACCCTGCCCCTGTGCGTGGCCGCGGCCAAGGAGCAGCGGTCCCAGCTCAACGTGAAGATCGACATCGTCAACCCGGCCGACGAGCGGGCCTGCGCCGCGTACGCCCGGTTCCGGCAGATGTTCGGCGGACAGCGCCGCGGCGACGAGCCGTGGACCACCGACCGGGTCCGCCGGGAGTCGTACGCGACGGTCCTCGCCGCCTGCTGGTACCAGCGGCAGCTGACCACGCTGGAGATCAGCGTGCACCTCTCGGCCGCCGTGCCCACCCTGCGCTTCGACCTGTCCGAAACCTGCCTCGTCATCACCCAGGACGACCAGTCCAGGGTCAACCTGCTCGTGGAGCGGGGGCAGCCGCTCTACGACTACTACGTCACCGAGCTGCACCAGAGCCGGGAGCAGGCCACGGCGCTCGACCTGCGCGTCGCGTCGCCGCTCGGCCAGGAGCCCACCGTCGACGAGGTGCGCACCCTCTTCGACGAACTGCGGCTCCCGCTCCCGCGCGTCTTCACCGACAGCGACATCGGCAAGATCATCGAGAAGGCCCTGCACGCGGAGGACCCCTACAGGAGGTGAGGCGCTCCGGCGCGCCCCCATGGACCACGAGCTCGAAAGGACACTCGCCACCCTGGAGGAGATCGCCTCCGGGGAAAGGCAGTTACGGGCGGTTCGCCACCCCCTCGGATTCCTCTGCCTCCCCCTGCTCAGAGAGGATCCCCGCGGCATCTGCGTGCACCTCTTCGAGGCGGGCGACCGCGCCGAGCCGGGCGCGTCCCCCCTGCACGCCCACAGCTGGGAACTGCGCAGCCGCGTGCTGTACGGGCGGGTGGCGAACCGTCCCGTACGCGTGCGGGCGGTCGGCGAAGGGGAACAGGACGCCACCCACCGCGTGTTCGAGGTGCACAGCGGCAGCGACGGCGTCGACGAGATCCGCCCCACCCCGCTCCTCGTGCGCGGCGAGCTCGGCCCCGCCCACATCACCTCCCGGGGCGAGACGTACACCCTGGCCGCGGGCGAGTTCCACGCCACCGCCCTGGCGGGACCGGAACCCGCGGCCACCCTGGTCCACGGCCTGTCCGTACCCGGACAGGCCGACCTCTCGCTCGGGCCGGTCGACGGCCGCGCCCGCCGTACGACCCGCCGGCTGTGCGACACCGAACTGACCGTGCGCAGCGTCCACGCCGTCCTCAGGAGGATCCATGCCGAACAGCGGGCTGCCTGACTTCGACCACGAACGGCAGGTCGCCGTCGCCGCGGCGGAGGAGGCGGGCGGCCTGCTGCGCAGCCGCTTCGGCACGGCGCGGTGCCTGCGGACCAAGGGCGACAGCGGCGACGTACAGGTCGACCTCGACCTCGCCGCCGAGGAAATCGTCCTCGGCCGCATCCAGCACCACTTCCCGCACGACCGGATCCTGTCCGAGGAGGCCGGGCTCCTCGGGGACGCCGGCGAACGCACCTGGCTGGTCGACCCGCTGGACGGCAGCAACAACGTCGCGATCGGACTGCCCGCGTTCGTGGTGGGCATCGGCCTGTGCCTCGGCAGCACCCCCGTCGTGGGCGTCGTCCACGAACCGGTCACCGGGGAGACCTGGCACGCGGTCAGGGGGCACGGGGCGCACGGGCCGTCCGGGGCACTGCCCGGCCCCCGCCCCATCCTCCCGCGCCCCGGGCCCGTCGTCGCCTGGACCCAGGGGTACGCCGTGGGCCGCGGCGACGCCACCGCCACGGCACTGCGCGGGGCGCTCGAACTGGGCTGCCGGCGCGTCCTGCAGCTGTGGGCGCCCCTGCTCGGCTGGAGCCTGCTGGCGCGCGGCACGATCGACGCCTTCGTCGGCTACCGCGCCGAGGGCGTCGACCTGCCGACCGGGGCGCTGCTCGCGGCCGAGGCGGGCGTCGACCTGCGCACGCTGTCCGGGGCGGAGTTCCGGCCCGGCTTCGCCGGGGACGACACCGGGCGCAGCTTCGTGGCCGCGCGCGGCGGGACCCTCGCGTACCTGCTGCGGGAGGTGGGGGCCGCGGTGGAGCGGACGTCCGGCTGACCCGCTGCACCGTGCGGGCCTACGCGGTGGCCGCCAGGGCCACCGTGGCCGCCAGCGTGCCCGACACCGCCAGCACCAGCCCCGTACCGAGGAAGCGGCCCAGGTCGATCCGCGTGCCGTGCCAGCGGCACCGCTCGAACCACAGCAGGGTGGCCAGCGAGGCCCACGGCGTGACCACCGGGCCCACGTTGACGCCGATCAGCTGGGCCAGCAGCTGCTGGTGGTTGGCCTCGGGGATCGCGGCCTCGCCCGCCATGTAGGCCGGCAGGTTGTTCAGTATGTTGGAGAAGCCGGCGCCGACCGCGGCGGACCGCAGCATCCCCATGGGGCCGTTGTCGGAGCCGATCGCCGTCGCCAGTATCTCCTGCAGCCCGTGCGTGCTGGCCGTCTCCACGACCAGGAACATGCCCGGTACGAGGACGAGGAGCCGCCAGGGGATCAGGGACAGGCGGAGCGTGTCCCGGCTGCGCACCGCGAAGGCCGCCACCACCACCAGCGCGGCGGTGAGCGACGCCGCCCACAGCGGCACGTCGGCGAGGATGGCCAGCAGGAACCCGGTGCACGCCACCGCGCACACCCGGAACAGGACCCGGTCCGCCGGACTCGGCGGCGAAGGCGGCTCGTAGCGGAGCTCGCCGCGGGCGCCCAGGCGCCAGTAGAAGCCCCACAGGCAGGCCATCGTGACCGTTATGGCGGCCAGCTGCGGCGCCCACATGGCGGCGGCCATCTCCGACGGGGCCAGCGCCACCCGGTCCGCGGCCAGCAGGTTCGTCAGGTTCGACACGGGCAGCAGCAGGCTCGCCGTGTTCGCCAGCCAGACCGTGGTCATCGCCAGCGGCACGGACGCGATGCCCACCCGGGTCGCGAGCGCCAGCATCACCGGGGTCAGCAGCACCGCCGTGGTGTCCAGGTTGAGGGTGATGGTGGTGAGGGACGCGAACGCCACGCACAGCCCGAACAGGAGGGGGTAGTTCCCCCGGCCCGCGCGCGCCACCCAGGTGGCGACCACGTCGAACACCTCCGCCTTGCCCGTCAGTTCGGCGAGGACGATGACCGTGGCGAGGAACACCAGCAGCGGGCCGATGCGCTCGACCACGTTCCCGGCCGGGCCGGTGGGCAGGAGGCCCGTCGCAACGCAGAGCACGCCGAGCGCGAGCAGCCCGCCCGCCAGCCAGTCGAGTCCATGGAGACGCCTGAGGAAAGACACGGCGAACAGACTCGCACACACACGCGCCGGACCGTCAGAAGGCCGTGCGCGGATCAGGACAGACGGCCCCGGCGGCCGTCGGCGGGCGCTCGGGCCTCCTTGCCGGAACAAGGTCGATCGCGGCCGCCCGGCCCTACCATGGATCCATGATGACGGACGGGCAATTCGGCGCTCCCGCAAGAGAGTTCGACTTCTTCATCAGCTACTCGCCGGCAGACGAACCATGGGCCGCCTGGATCGCCTGGACCCTGGAGGAGGCCGGCTACCGGACGGTCGTCCAGGCCTGGGACTTCGTGCCGGGAACCAACTTCATCGACTTCATGGACCGCGGGGTCAGCGAGTCCGTGGCGGTCGTCGCCGTCCTGTCCCGCCACTACGAGCGCTCCACCTACGGCCGCATGGAATGGCAGGCCGCCCTCCGGGCCTCGCCCGAGTCGCCCGAGCGGCGCCTGCTCACCGTGCGCGTGGACGAGATGCCCATAGAAGGGCTCCTCGCCACCATCACCTACGTCGACCTCGTCGGCGTCGCCGACCCCGACGCCGCCCGCTCCCTGCTGCTCACCAGGGTCGAGCAGGCCGTCGACGGGCACGCCCGCCCCGGCCGCCGGCCCGGCTACCCGGGCGGCCCGTCCGCCCCCGCCCGCCGCCCGGAGCAGCCCAACCCGGCCCGGCCGCAGCCGAGCGCGCTCGCCGGCCCCGGCTGGCCCGGGCGCCGCCGCCCGGCCAGGGCACCCCTCTACCCGCAGGCCTCCCCGGCCGGCGGCAGCGCCCGGGACGCCGTCACCGTCCTGCACCTGGCCGGGCCCGACTTCGGGCGCGGCCGCGAGCCCGACTCGCTCAGCCGGCAGATCCGCGGCGACCTCATCATGCTCAGGGACGCCGGAGCACCCGCCCCCGACCTGATGGTCGTCACCGGGGACCTCACCGCGTCCGGCAGCCCCCGCGAATGCGACCAGGCCCTCAGCTTCCTCACCGCCCTGCGCTCCCAGCTCGACCTGTCCCCCCAGCGGGTGATGGTGGTGCCCGGCGCGCAGGACGTGAACCAGGCCGCCTCCCAGGCCTACTTCCACACCTGCGAGGCCGACGAGGTCGCCCCGCAGCCGCCGTACTGGCCGAAATGGCGCCACTACACCCGGCTCTTCCGCGGCCTCTACCAGGGCCTCGACACCGTCTTCGACAGCGACCAGCCCTGGACCCTCTTCCCCGTCCCCGAACTGAGCACCGTCGTCGCCGGCTTCAACTCCACCATCGCCTACAGCCACCGCCCCGAGGAGCAGTACGGGTTCATCGGCCGCGACCAGGCCGCCTGGTTCGCCGAGGCCATGCGCACGTACGAGGAAGAGGGCTGGCTCCGCATCGGCGCCCTCCGCCACCCCCTCACCGACGGCCGCCGCCCCGGGGACGCCGTCGGCGGCCCCGGCGGGCTCAAGGACGCCGACACCCTCGCCCGGCTCGCCGCGCCCCGACTGCACCTGCTGCTGCACGGCCCGACCGGCGGCCCCCGCACCACCACCGCCGAGCCCGGCCGCGCCCAGCTCGCCGGCCCCGCCGGCGGGCTGCCGCTGTACGGCTCCGCCGCCCCCGCCCGGTTCCAGCTGCTCCAGGTCACCGCCGACGGCGCCACCCGCTGGGACGACCGGATCACCGGCGCCGGCGAGCACTTCCCCGCCGAATGGCGGCAGACCCGCCGCGTCTTCCCCGTCCCCGAACTCCCCGCCGTCATCCACGTCGAGCGCAACCGGGGCCGGGCCCCCCTCGACGACCCGGCCGCCTCCCTCGCCGAGCGCGTCAAGGAGGTCTGCCGGGTCCGCAGGGAAGGCGTGCGCCTGCGCGACGTACCGCGCCGCGAACCCGGCGACATGGTGCAGATCATGGCCACCTGGCAGGAATCCGACGACGGAGTCGTCCGGCAGCAGCGCATAGCCGTCCACCCGGGCACCCCCGCCGACGACGAAGTCGACCGGTTCATCTCCCAGGTCCACGCCACCGACCCCGGCTCCGAGGCCGTCCTCGTCTACGGGGGCGAGGCGCCGAGCGGCGCCCTGCGCCAGCGCGCGGCCAGCCACGGCGTACGGGTCCGGGTGCGCAGCTTCATCGAGTTCCAGGGCCTGCTCGACCTGCGCGGCTACGTCGCCGCCCAGACCGCCCGGCTCGTCGCCAGCGAGCAGTACCCGCCCTCCCTCTACCTCCCCCAGCGCTACCGCGACGCCGACCGGCCCGACGGCCAGGAACGCGACGGCCTCGTCGAGGAGCTGCTGGAACTCCTCGAATCCGACCACGGCCGGTTCGTCCTGCTCCTCGGCGACTTCGGACACGGCAAGACCTTCGCCCTGCGGGAACTGGCCCGCCGCATCGCCGAACAGCTCCCGCACCTGACCCCGCTGCTCATCCCGCTCAACACCCTCGACCGGGCCCACAGCCTCGAAGGCCTGGTCGCCGCCCACCTCGCCGGCCACGACGTCGACACCATCGACCTGCGGGCACTGCGCTACATGCTCGCCCAAGGCCGTGTCGTCCTCCTCTTCGACGGCTTCGACGAACTCGTCCACCGCGTCAGCTACGACCGCGCCGCCGACCACCTCCAGGTCCTCCTCGACGCCGCCGTCGACAGCGCCAAGATCGTCGTCAGCAGCCGCACCCAGCACTTCAAATCGCACGCCCAGGTCCTCACCGCCCTCGGCGAACGCGTCGGACTGCTGCCCCAGCGCCGCATCCTGTCCGTCGAGGGCTTCACCCCGGCACAGATCCGCTCCTACCTCGGCCGCAGCTACGGCGACGAGCACGCCGCCGACCACCGCTACCGGCTCCTGCGGAACATCCCCGACCTGCTGATGCTCTGCCGCAACCCCCGGCTGCTCTCCTTCGTCGCCGGCCTCAGCCAGGACCAGCTCAGGGCCGTCGCCGGAGCCGGCCGCGCGCTCAGCCCGGCCCGCCTGTACGAGGACGTGTTCACCGCCTGGCTGGAGTACGAGGAGGCGCGCGGCCAGGGCGGGCCGGGCGCCCCGCCCGGACTCACCCTCGCCGAGCTGTGGGCCGCGGTCACCGCACTGGCCTGGCGCCTGTGGGAGACCGGCCGCACCGCCCTCCGGCTGGACGAGCTCACCGAAACCGTGGCCGCCACCCTCAGCGAACTCACCGAATCCCCGCTCACCCCCGCCGAGCGCGCCCAGGCCGTCGGCGCGGGCAGCCTGCTCGTCCGCAGCGACGACGGCGTCTTCCAGTTCATCCACGGATCCGTCATCGAATGGCTGGTGGCCCGCGAGGCCGCACGCCAGCTCGCCCGCGGGCAGCACGCCCTGCTCTCCGCCCGCCCCCTCAGCCAGCTCGCCGTCGAGTTCTTCTGCGACCTCGCCGACCACGAGCAGTGCGCCCGCTGGGTCCGCGAGGTCCTCGACTCACCCGGACGCGGAGTCAGCGACGCCGCCCGCGCCAACGCCGTCCGGATCAGCGACCGCCTCCGGGTGCCCGCCAACGCCGACCTGCGCGGCGCCCGGCTGGCCGGCGAGGACCTCTCGCACCGCGACTTCTCCGGCGTCGACCTCACCGACGCCGACCTGACCGACGCCCGGCTGATCGGCGCCAACCTGTCCGGCGCACTGCTGCAGGGCACCCTGCTCGCCGGAGCCCGCCTCGACCGCGCCGACCTGAGCCGGGCCGACCTGACCGGCGCCAACCTCAGCCGGGCCCGGCTCACCCGCGCCGACCTGCGGGGCGCCCGGCTGGCCGGCAGCCGCTGGCACCGGGCCGCGCTCATCGACGTCACCATGGACGACGACGTACGGGCCGTCCCCGAACTCGGAACCGCCGCGATCGCCCCCGGCATGCCCGTCGACGCGGGCCTGCGCCCCTCGGCGGTCGGCGTCCCGTACGGCTTCGGCGTCCGCACCAGCCGCCTCCCCGAACCCATCGCGTACAGCCCCGACGGGGAACTCCTCGCCGTCGGCAGCGAGGACGGCTCCATCCTGGTCTGCGGCGGCGACGACGGCCGCGCGGTGCGCACCCTCCAGGGCCACGAAGGCCGCGTGTACGCCGTGAAGTTCCGCGCGAACGTCATCGCCACCGGCGGATCCGACGGCGTCGTCCGGCTCTGGGACCCGGTGACCGGAGCCTGCCGCCACCGCCTGGACATCCACCCCGACGGGGTGTGGCCGCTCTCCCTCGACCCCGACGGCACCCTCCTCGCCACCGGCGACAGCGAAGGCCTCGTCACCGTCTGGGACGTGGCCACCGGCGCGCCCGTGCACCGGCTGCCCGGCCACACCGCCCCCGTCTACACCGCCGTCTACGGCCCCGGCGGCATCCTGCTCACCGGCGACGCCAACGCCCGGGTACGCCTCTGGGACCTCGCCACCGGCCGCTGCGTCCGGGAGATCGACGGCCACCAGGGGGCCGTCTACCGCGCCCGGTTCAGCCCCGACGGCACCCTCTTCGCCACCGCCGACCGGGGCGCGGCCGGGCAGGGCGGCACGGTCCGGGTCTGGCGCACGGCCGACGCGCGGCTGCTGCACGAGTTCACCGGACACACCGGCCGCGTGTACGTCCTCGACTTCCACCCCGACGGAAACCTCCTCGCCAGCGGCGACACCGACGGCCAGGTGCGGCTGTGGGACCCCGTCGTCGGCACCCCCGCCGGAACCCTCGAACGCAGCACCGGCGCCCTCTACCAGGTGCTGTTCGGCGACGACGGCAGGCTCCTCGCCGCCTGCGACAGCAACGGCACGGTCCGCCTGTGGACGGTCACCGCCCGCCCGCACGGGTACACGGTCGCCCTTCACCCCCAGCAGCCCACCGAGCACCGCGGCACCGCCTGGGCCTGCGCCTTCCGGCCCGGCGACAGCCAGCTGCTCACCGTCGGCAACGACGGCGGCGCGCAGATCTGGGACGCCGCCACCGGCCAGGGCAAGCGCATCCTGCGCGGCCACGGCCGCCGGATCAGCGGGGTCGCCTTCAGCGCGGACGGCGCGCAGCTGGCGACCGCCGGCAACGACGGCGTCGTACGGCTGTGGGAGACCCGCACCGGACGGCGCACCCAGGAGCTCCTCGGGCGCGGCGACCGGCTGGTCTCGGCGGCGTTCAGCCCCGTCGAACCCCTCCTGGCCACGGCCAGCAACGACGGCGACGTCTATCTGTGGGACCCGGCGGGCGGCACCTACATGCGCGAGCTCGACGCCGAGACCGAGCACGTCTGGGCGGAGGCCTTCAACGCCGACGGCACCCTCCTCGCCACCGCCAACGACGACGACTCCGTCCGGGTCTGGTTCCGCCCCACCGGCTCCCCCGTCTCCACCCTGGACGCGCACCGGGGCCGGGTCCGCTCGATCGCCTTCCGCTCGGACGGCGACACCCTGGCCACCGGCTGCGACGACAGCTTCGTCCGCGTGTGGGACGCCAGGAGCGGCCGGCTCACGGCGGAACTCGGGGGGAGCGGCGGCGCCGGGCACGCGGACCGCGTGTACGGCGTCGCGTACGGGCAGGGGGACGGCGGCTGGCTGGCGAGCGCGAGCTGGGACGGCACCGTCATCGTCTGGCGGGACGGGCAGCCGGCCCTGCGCCTGCGCGGGCGCGGGGGCCGGCTGTGGGCCGTGGCCGCCCACCCGGCCCGGCCGCTGCTGGCCGCCTCGGGCGACGACCGCAGCGTCTGCCTGTGGGACGCCGGGACCGGCGAGCACGTCGCCGACCTCGTCGGCCACACCGGCCGGGTGCTCTCGCTCGCCTTCTCCCCGGACGGCACCACCCTCGCCAGCGGCGCCGAGGACGGCACGGTGCGGCTGTGGAACCTCCCGGCGGCGGGCGGGGGAGCGCCGTCGCTGCGCGCGACCCTGATGGGGCTGGCGGGCGGCTGGGCGACGCTGACCCCGTCGGGCGGGTACAAGTACGAGGGCGATGTGGCCGGCGAGTTCTGGCACGTGGTCGGCATGTCCCGGTTCACCCCGGGAGAACTCGACGAGTACCTGCCGAGCATCCGGCGGCTTCCGCTGGGCGAGGAGCTGTGAGCGGGTGTCCGGGGCGGGGGCCGGGTCTGCCCGCAGCGTGATCCGGTGCGGCGGCGCCCCCGGGGGCCGGGGGCGCCGCACCCGCGCTAGTCGGCCGAGCGGGTCCAGCCGACCGCGCGGACGGTGGAGGCGTCGGCCGGGCGGTCCTCCGAGAACAGCAGCCGGGCCCGTTCCGCCACCCGCACGACGTCCACGTACACCCCCCGCCCCACGTAGCGGCCGGTCGCGGCGTGCCGGAAGCGCAGGTGCACCGGGCGGCCCGCCCAGGCGGTGAGCGGGGCCTCCAGGCGGTGCCAGATGCGGCCCGACCAGCCGTCGGCCCGGCCCTGCGGCCACTGCTCGGGGGAGCCGCCCGTGCTGCGGACCGTGCTGAACGGCAGCGGCTCCCAGACCGTGCCGTCCGCCGAGGCCTCCAGGTGGAAGGCGCCCTCGCCGGGCACGGTGTCCCACCACACGGCGCAGCGCAGCCGGGCCTCGGCGGTGGCCGGGGTGAGCGGGGGCAGCGTCAGGGTGCCGGAGGCGCCGGGCTCCATGCCGGAGAACCAGGCCGCGCCGCCGTGCCGGG
This sequence comes from Streptomyces sp. NPDC090445, assembly GCF_044769385.1. Lineage (NCBI taxonomy): Bacteria > Bacillati > Actinomycetota > Actinomycetes > Kitasatosporales > Streptomycetaceae > Streptomyces > Streptomyces sp. NPDC090445. The sequence continues at coordinate 454,083 of NZ_JBIVXV010000003.1, forward strand.
TCCGGACCGGGACGGCGCGGGCGAAGCGGTTGCCGACCGCGACCCGCGGGGCACTGCCGGCCCGCCAGGTGCGGACGGGGTGCACGGAGTTGCCGAGCAGGACGAGGAAGGAGTCGGTGGAGGGGTCCAGGACGAGGGAGGTGCCGGTGAAGCCGGTGTGGCCGGCGGAGTGCGGGGTGGCCATCGCGCCCATGTACCAGTGCTGGTAGAGCTCGAAGCCGAGGCCGTGGTCGTCGCCGGGGAACGCGGTGTTGAAGTCGGTGAAGAGCAGTTCGACGGAGGCGGGGCGCAGGATGCGCTTGCCGGCGTAGATCCCGCCGTCGAGGAGGGTGCGGGCGAGGACGGCGAGGTCCCAGGCCGTGCCGAAGATGCCGGCGTGGCCGGCGACGCCGCCGAGGGCGTGCGCGTTCTCGTCGTGGACCCGGCCCCAGACCAGTCCGCGGTCGAGGCCGGACCAGGGCGGGCGCTGGACCTCGGTGGCGGCCGTGACGCGCCGCCAGGAGAGCGGCGGGTTGTAACGCGTGCGGTGCATCCCGAGCGGAGCGGTGATCTCGTCCTGGAGCAGGAGATCCAGAGTGTGACCGGTGATCCGTTCCAGGAGCAGCTGGAGCGTGATGAGGTTGAGGTCCGAGTAGCGGTACACCGTCCCGGGCGGCTCCTGCGGGCGCACGGACCACAGCAGCCGCAACTGCCCCGCGCGGGTGGGCTCCTTGTAGAACGGCGCCCACGAACGCAGCCCCGAGGTGTGCGTGAGCAGCTGCCGGACCGTGATCAGCTCCTTGCCGCCGCCGGTGAACTCCGGCAGGTACCGGTCCACCGGAGCCTCCAGCTCCAGCCGGCCGCGCTCCATCTGCTGCACTGCGAGCAGCGAGGTGAACAGCTTGGTCAGCGACGCCAGGTCGAAGACGGTGTCCTCCGCCATCGCGATGCGCTGCGCCGCCGGGAACTCCCGGGCGAGGTCGGTCCGGCCGTCGTAGTCCTCGTACCGCACGGCGCAGCCCATCGCCCGGTGCAGGGCGATGGTCCGGCCGCGGCCGGCGAGGACCACCGCCCCGGCGTAGTAGGGGTGCAGGGGGGAGGGGCCGAGGAACCGCCGGGCCTCCTCCGCCACCTGCTCCAGGTGCCGCTCCAGCAGCCCGGCCTGGCGCGCTGACCCGTACCGCAGGCGCAGCCCCTGGAGCGCCCGCCGCTCGGCCGGGTTGCCCGCGGCCCCCGCGGCCCCGGGCAGCGCCCCGTGCAGCAGCAGCACCCCGCCCAGCGCCAGCAACCGCCCCCCGAGCCTCCGCCGGCTCAACCCGACACGGGCGCCGGCGCCGACCCCGGCACCCGCACCGTCACGATGCTGCCCGCTGCCCTCGTCGTCGTGCTGCCCGCCGCCGGCCGTGTCGGCTTCCGGGGCGGCGCTCCCGGGCCGGGCTCCCGGGCCGGGCGCTCCGGTGTGCGGGCCCCGGGCGGCCGGGGCCGGAGTTCCGGCTTGCGGGGGGTGGTCGGCGGGGCCGCCGGGCCCCGCGGGGTGGCTTCGGGCCGCAGCCCGGGCGTGGTCGGGGGGTGCTTCCGCGGCCCGGTCGCGGTGCGCCGTGCCGTCCCCCGTGCGTGCCTCCATGGTGGGCCTCCTGTCCGCCCGATCGGCTCTCGAAGTATCTGCCCGCCTGCGGTGCACGCCCCGCACCGACCACCCGTCAAAGAATCTGACGCTCCATCAGAAAACCCCTTCCCTCGGCCGCCGGGCTGCGGCATGCTGCCGCCCATGCAGACGGAGCTGAGCACGAGACTGGGAGTCGAGCACGCCCTCTTCGGCTTCACACCCTTCCCCGCGGTCGCCGCAGCCATCACCCGCGCCGGCGGCTTCGGCGTGCTCGGCGCGGTCCGCTACACCGCCCCCGACGACCTGCGGCGCGACCTCGACTGGATGCAGGCGCACACCGACGGCAAGCCCTACGGCCTCGACGTCGTCATGCCCGCCAAGAAGGCCGTCGACGGCATCGGCGAGGCCGAGATCGAGGCGATGATCCCGGCCGGGCACCGCGACTTCGTCCGCGACACCCTCGCCAAGCACCACGTCCCCGAGCTCCCCGAGGGCGAGGCCTCCGGCTGGCGGATCACCGGCTGGATGGAGCAGGTCGCCCGCGCCCAGCTCGACGTGGCCTTCGACTACCCCGTCAAACTCCTCGCGAACGCCCTGGGTTCCCCACCCCCCGACGTCATCGCCCGCGCCCACGACCGCGGCGTCCTCGTCGCCGCCCTCGCCGGCAGCGCCAAGCACGCCCGACGGCACGCCGACGCCGGCATCGACATCGTCGTCGCCCAAGGGTACGAGGCCGGCGGCCACACCGGCGAGATCGCCACCATGGTGCTCGTCCCCGAGATCGCCGAGGCCGTCGCCCCGCTCCCCGTCCTCGCCGCCGGAGGCATCGGCAGCGGCGAGCAGATCGCCGCCGGACTCGCCCTCGGCGCGCAGGGCGTCTGGCTCGGCTCCCTCTGGCTGACCACCACCGAGGCCGACCTGCACTCCCGCGCGCTCACCGGGAAGCTCCTCGCCGCCGGCTCCGGCGACACCGTCCGTTCCCGCGCCCTCACCGGCAAACCCGCCCGCCAGCTGCGCACCGAGTGGACCGACGCCTGGGACGACCCGGACGGCCCCGGCGCCCTGCCCATGCCCCTCCAGGGCCTGCTGGTCGCCGAGGCGCTCTCCCGGATCCAGAAGTACGAGGTCCAGCCGCTGCTCGGCACCCCCGTCGGCCAGATCGTCGGCCGCATGAACACCGAGCGCAGCGTCCAGGCCGTCTTCGACGACCTCACCCGCGGCTTCGAGAAGGCCGTCGACCGCATCAACCGCATCGCCGGCCGAGCCGTGTGAGAGGGGTGACCCACGTGAGCAGCGTGACGGGCACGAACGGGAACGGGAACGCGAACGGGAGCGGGAGTGTGAACGGCGCCGGGCGGCAGCCCGCGGGCGGGTTCTGGGCCCAGGCCGCCGCCGACCCGCAGCGGGTCGTCCTGGTCACCCCGCAGGGCGAGGAGTGGACGGCAGGCCGGCTGCACGCCGACGCCAACCGGCTCGTCCACGGCCTGCGCGCCGCCGGACTGGAGCGGGGCGACGCGTTCGCCGTGGTCCTGCCCAACGGCGTCGAGTTCCTCACCGCCTACCTCGCCGCCACCCAGGCCGGCTTCTACCTCGTCCCCGTCAACCACCACCTCGTCGGCCCCGAGATCGCCTGGATCGTCGCCGACTCCGGCGCCAAGGTCCTCATCGCCCACGAGCGCTTCGCCGACGCCGCCACCGCGGCGGCCGACGAGGCCGCCCTCCCCGGGACCCACCGCTACGCCGTCGGCACCGTACCCGGCTTCCGCCCGTACGGCGGACTCCTCGACGGCCGGCCCGGCACACCCCCCGAGGGGCGCACCCTCGGCTGGGTCATGAACTACACCTCCGGCACCACCGGCCGCCCCCGCGGCATCCGCCGCCCGCTGCCCGGCAAGACCCCCGAGGAGACACACCTCGGCGGCTTCCTCGGCATCTTCGGCATCCGCCCGTTCGACGGCAACGTGCACCTGGTCTGCTCGCCGCTCTACCACACGGCGGTCCTGCAGTTCGCCGGTGCCTCGCTGCACATCGGCCACCCGCTGGTGCTGATGGACAAGTGGACGCCGCAGGAGATGCTGCGGCTGATCCAAGCCCACCACTGCACCCACACCCACATGGTCCCCACCCAGTTCCACCGCCTGCTCGCACTTCCGGAGGCGACCCGGTCGGCGTACGACGTCGGCTCCCTGCGGCACGCCATCCACGGCGCCGCCCCCTGCCCCGAACACGTCAAACGGGCGATGATCGCCTGGTGGGGGCAGTGCGTGGAGGAGTACTACGCGGCCAGCGAGGGCGGCGGCGCCTTCGCCACCGCCGAGGACTGGCTGAAGAAGCCGGGGACGGTCGGCCGGGCCTGGCCGATCAGCGAGCTCGCCGTCTTCGACGACGACGGCAACCGGCTGCCGGCCGGGGAGGTCGGCACCGTCTACATGAAGATGAAGACCGGCGGCTTCAGCTACCACAAGGACGAGGGCAAGACGCGGAAGAACCGCATCGGCGACTTCTTCACGGTCGGCGACCTCGGGCTGCTGGACGAGGAGGGCTACCTCTTCCTCCGCGACCGCAAGATCGACATGATCATCTCGGGCGGGGTCAACATCTACCCCGCCGAGATCGAGGCCGCGCTCCTCACCCATCCGGCGGTCGCCGACGCCGCCGTCTTCGGCATCCCGCACGCCGACTGGGGCGAGGAGGTCAAGGCGGTCGTCGAGCCGGCCGACGGACACGAGCCGGGGGAGGAGCTCGCCGCCGGGATCCTGGCGCACTGCGCGGGCCTGCTGGCCGGCTACAAGCGGCCCAGGACGATCGACTTCATCGCGGAGATGCCCCGCGACCCCAACGGCAAGCTGTACAAGCGGCGGCTGCGCGACCCGTACTGGGAGGGCCGCGACCGGGCGGTCTGACCGCTCGGTCCGACCGAGTGGTCTGACCGGCGCAACATCGAGGGCCGACAGGAGTATCGGGCGGCGGGGCCTGCGGCGGGCTGCGCGCGGGCGACGGTGAGATGGCGCGGCGGACCTGCGCGTCCGCATCTCGTGCCACTCTCACCGCACTCCTCGGGCCGCCCTGCGGGCCAGGGAGGTTAGGAAGTCATGAACGCGAGTACCACCTCCCGCCGCTCCCGGCAACGGGCCCTGGGCGTCGCGGCCCTCACGGCGGCGGCCGTCACAGGCCAACTGCTGGTCATGTCCCCGCTGGCCCAGGCGGCCGGAGACCCCGCGGCCCGCGCGGCCGCCTCCGCCAGGAACCTGCTGGAGCCGCCGCCGGGCCACGACGATCCCTCCCGGTCCGAAGACCTCCGCCTGGAGGACGGCCCGCCGTCGGGGGCCGACGAGCCGAAGCAGAAGCCGAAGCAGGACCAGAAGAAGAAGCAGAAGCTCCCGCACCACGGAGTGCAGGAGTACACCAACGACGGGACCTTCGTGCCCCCGCCGGGCGTGACCTCGGTGTTCATCCAGGCCTGGGGCGCCGGCGGCGGCGGTGGCGGCGGCGGTGGCGGCGGCAGCGGCCGCAACATCGGTTCCGGCGGCACCGGTGGCGGCGGCGGTGGCGGCGGCCTCGCGTGGTGCGCCGTCCCGGTGAAGCCGGGGCAGTCGTACGTGGTCGTCGTCGGCGACGGCGGCACGGGCGGTACCGGCGGTGCCGGCGGCACGGGCGGAGGCCCGGGCGCCGCCGGCAACCCGGGCACCGCGGGCAGTGCCACCACCCTGGCCTCGCCCAAGGGCGACGTCCTGGTCACCGCCGGCGGCGGTGGCGGCGGTGGCGGCGGCGGTGGCGGGACCACCGTCGACGGAGCGGACGGCACGCCCGGCACCGGCGGCACCGCCACCTGCCGCACCGGCGGCGTGACCCGAACCGGGGACCCGGGCGGGCCCGGCAACAGCGGCGGTGAAGCCGTGGACGGCATCGTCGGCCTGCCCGGCGACGCCAGCACCGGCGGGATCGGTGCCGGTGGCGGTGGCGCCGGCACCACGTCGGGCGGCAGGGGCGGTACGTCGATCGGCAGCGGCGACGGGTACGCCGTCATCTTCTGGTAGTCCTTCCACGGTTGCGGCGGGGGGGGGGGGGGCCCCCCCCCCCGGGGGGGGCCCCGCCCCCCCCCCCCGGCGCGGGGGGGGGGGGGGGGGGGGGGGCCGGGGGGCGGGCCGGGGGGGGGGGGGGGGCGGGGGGGCCCGCGGGGGGGGGGGGGGCCCCCCCGCCCCCCCCGCCGCCCCCCCCCCCCCCCCCGGCCCGCACCGCCGGTCGCGCGGCGGATCACGGGTCGTGGCAGCGTGGGGGCATGAGACGCGCCGTACTCAGGCTCCCCGCCGCCGCGTGGACCGTCCTGGTCCCGCTCGTCTCGCTCCTCGCGCTCGTGCTCGGCTGGGGGCGGGACCTGCCGGGATTCGCGGTGGCGATCGTCGCGCTGTGCCTTGCCGGCGCGGTGCTGGCGGCCGTGCACCACGCCGAGGTCGTCGCCCACCGGGTGGGCGAGCCGTTCGGCTCCCTCGTCCTCGCGGTGGCCGTCACCGTCATCGAAGTGGCCCTCATCGTCACCCTGATGGTCGACGGCGGCCCCAAAACCGCCTCCCTCGCCCGCGACACCGTCTTCGCCGCCGTCATGATCACCTGCAACGGCATCGTCGGCCTGTCCCTGCTCGTCGGCGCGCTGCGCAACCGCGTCGCCGTCTTCAACGCCGAGGGCTCCGGCGCCGCCCTGGCCAGCGTGGCGACCCTCGCCACCCTCAGCCTGGTCCTGCCGACGTTCACCACCAGCAAACCCGGCCCGGAGTTCTCCACGGCCCAGCTCACCTTCGCCGCCTGCGCCTCGCTCGCCCTCTACGGGCTGTTCGTCTCCGTGCAGACCATCCGCCACCGGGACTACTTCCTGCCCGTCGTCACCGGCACGGACCGGGGCGACGACCGCCACGCCGCGCCCCCGACCGCCCGCGCCGCCCTGATCAGCCTCGGACTGCTGCTCGTCTCCCTCGTCGCCGTCGTCGGCAACGCCAAGTCCGTGTCGCCGACCATCGAGTCGGCCGTGGCGGAGGCCGGTCTGCCGCAGGCCGTCGTCGGCGTCGTCATCGCCCTGCTCGTCCTGCTGCCCGAGACGCTCGCCGCCGTCCGCGCCGCGAGCCGCGACCGCGTCCAGACCAGCCTCAACCTCGCGTACGGCTCCGCCCTCGCCAGCATCGGCCTGACCATCCCGGCCATCGCCCTCGCCTCCCTGTGGCTGTCGGGCCCGCTGCTGCTGGGCCTCGGACCGGTCCACATGGTGCTGCTCGCCCTGACCGTCGCGGTCGGCACGCTCACCGTCGTACTGGGCCGCGCCACCCTGCTCCAGGGCGGCGTCCACCTGGTCGTCCTGGCGGCCTACCTCTTCCTCGCCGTGAGCCCGTGAGGCCCGCAAGCCCGTGAGCCCGTGAGCCCGTGAGGCTGCCGCGCGGCCGCGGCCTCGGCCGCGGCGGGCGCCAAGGGGCAGGAGGGCCACGGGTGGGGACAACCCCCGCACCGACCCGGGTACCAGCCGGATGGGCGACGGGCCCGGCGGCCCTGCACGCTGGGCCCGGACAGGACGGGCGACAGGGGAAGGGCCGAGAACGGTGACATCAGGGATACGGGCTGCCGCGCTGCTGGCGGCGATGTGCACGGTCGCGGTGTCGGGAATCCTCCCGGCGGCTGCGGCGGAGCGGACGCCGGCCTCACCGCCCGCCGGAGTCACGGAGGCCCTGGAGCAGATGGTCGCGGACGGATTCCCCGGTGCCGTGGCCTACGCCAGACACGGAGAGCGGGAGTTGCGTACGGCGGCCGGGCTCGCGAACAAGGCGAGCGGCGAGCGAGCCCGGCCGGACCACCGGTTCCGGATCGCCAGCAACACCAAGGCGTTCGTGTCGACGGTGCTCCTGCAACTGGAGGGAGAGGGACGGCTCTCGCTCGACGACAGCGTGGAGCGCTGGCTGCCCGGCGTCGTCAGGGGAAACGGCAACGACGGCAGGGCCATCACCATCCGGCAGCTGCTCAATCACACCTCGGGGATCTACGACCCGACCACCGAGCCCGAGTTCTTCTCCCCCTACCTGGACGACCACGAGTGGGGCCACGTCTACACCCCGCGGGAGGTGATCGCCCGTGCCGTCCGCCACGAGCCGACACCACGTGGGCCCGACAGGGTCTGGTCGTACTCGAACACCAACTACCTGCTTGCCGGTCTGGTGATCGAGGCCGTCACGCGCCGCAGCGCACCTGCCGAGATCCGCCGCCGGATCCTCGACCCCCTCGGCCTCGAGAACACCTACTTTCCGGTGACCGATCCTGCCGTTCACGGCCCTCATCTGCACGGCTACGACCTCAAGGGACGGGACGTGACCCGGTTCAGCCCGTCGTACGACTGGACCGCCGGTGCCATGGTCTCCACCGTCGACGACCTGGCCCGCTTCCACCGGGCCCTGTTCTCCGGGTCGCTGCTGCGCCCCGCCCAGCAGCGCGAACTGCTGACCACGGTGGAGATCTCCGAGGACTCGGCGTACGGACTCGGCGTGCAGCGCAGGACAGTGCCCTGCGGCTCGGGGCCGGGCGCCAGGTCGGTCGAGGCGTGGGGGTCCGACGGAGCCGGACCCGGTTTCACCAGTTTCGCCCTCACCACCGCGGACGGCGCGCGCCAGCTCGTCCTCGCCGCGAACGTCTTCGACCTCGGGGCGCACCTGAAGCACGAGCTGCCCGTCCCGCTCGGCCCCGGGGCGGTGGACGTGCAGGCGGCTGCCCTGTGCGGCTGACACGGCCTGGCGGGGGCTCGCGGGCGGCAGCCCGTTCGGTCTCGCGGTGGTTGACGGGGGTGCGCGGGGGGACGAGGGTCGCGGCATGACGGCAGTGCGGGACAACACGGTCGACGGTGTGGTGCACGACAGCGCGCGGCGGTTTCCGGGGCGGGAGGCCGTCCGGTACCGGGATCGGGTCAACTCGGGCGGGGTGCTGGTCGCCTCCCGGCAGGTCGAGGACGTGCTCTCCACGCACCCGGCGGTGGCCGAGGCGGCCGTCGGGGGGCTGCCCGACGCACGCCGGATCGAGGCGGTCACGGCCGTGGTGGTGCCGCGCGGGGAGGTGGCGGAGGCGGAGCTGCCGGCGGACGCGCGGGAGCGGCTGGCCCACTTCAAGGCCCCGAAGCGGGTGCAGTTCGTCGACGCCCTGCCGCGCAACGCCAGCGGCAGGATCCTCAAGCGCGAGCTCCGCGACCGGTTCGGCCGGGCGGCCGACCGTTGACACGGGCTGCCGCGGGCCGTTCCCTGGGGCGATGAGCGATCTTCGTATCGAACGCGTGGACGGCGGCAGTGAGGACCTGCTGCGGCACTGGCGGCACGTCCACAACCTGATCATCCCCACGGATCCGCTGTCGCCCGACGAGGTGCGCGAGCGGGCCGGGCGCCACCTCCTGGACGTCGCCTACCGCGGTGACACCCTCGTCGGCTGCTCGACGGTGCGCCCGCCGGCCGAGGACGGGCCGGCGACGGTCATCGCACGGGTGCTCCCCGGGCACCGGCGGCAGGGGCTCGGCACGCAGCTGTACGGGCACGCCCTCGCGGAGGCGCGACGGCTCGGCGCGGACGCCGTCGAGACGGTGGTCCTGGAGTCGAACGAGGACGGGCTGCGGTTCGCCCTGGCCCGGGGGTTCGTCGAGGTGGAGCGCTACCTGCTGCCCGGCGACACCGTGCCGTACGTCGACCTGCGGCTCGCCTGACGGGCGGCCCGGGCGGGGCCGTGCAGGCGGGGCCGGTCAGTCGGGGAGCAGGCCCGAGTGGTGCAGCCGGCGCAGGGTGAGGTGCTCGTGGACCAGGCGGCCCACGAGTGCGCCCCCGTAGACGACGAAGCCGACGCCGACGAGCCAGGACTGGACGACCAGCAGGGTGCCGAACGGCCCGTACGTCACGGCGTTGGAGGCGATCAGCGGCGAGAACACCAGCTGGGAGAAGACGCGCAGGCCGAGCAGGCCCAGGCCGGTCGCCACCGCCCCGGGCAGCAGGGCCCGCCAGCGGACCCGGCCCCCGAGCAGCAGGCGCTGGGACCCCCAGAAGAACACGCAGGTGCCGATGACGTCCCCGGTGCCGACGAGGAGGTTGCCCAGCACGTCGTCCGACGGGGCGGGGATCCCGACGAGCAGCGCCAGGTAGCACACCAGCAGGGCGAGCCAGATGACGTGCCGCCACATGGTGTGCCACCGGGCGGTGGGCAGGTCCCAGACCTTCTCGTACCCGGTCTGCACGGCCGACCCGAAGGTGAGGCCGAACACCGCCAGGGCCGCGAGGCCGAAGGCGGTCGTCCGCTCCAGCGCCAGGTCGGCCGACGCGAACAGCATCTCGATCCGGGCCCGGGAGGACGCCGTGACCCCGAGCGCCTGGCCGAGCCAGCGGCCGAAGTTCGAGCCGCTGCCGGGCGCGGCGGCCGCCACCACGACCAGCAGCGGCACCAGGGTCAGGAACCCGAGGGCGGCGAAGCCCATGGCCCGGTGCATCAGCTCCATCTCGCGCCCCCGGCTCCAGGCGAGCCCGGCCGGGGAGGCCAGGAGCCGGTCGTGGAGGTGGCGGAGCTTGGCGGTCACGCCTCATGCACTACCCGCACGGGCCCGGCGGCTCTCGGAGGCCGGACCGAAGTGCGGCCGATCGGGCGTGTCAGCCGCCCGGACGCGTGTTCCCCCGTTCCCCGCTGCCGCGCAGGTCGACGAGCCGCTTGAGCTTCCCCACGGAGCGCTCCAGTGTCTCCGGGGCGACGACCTCGACCGCGACGGTGATCCCGATGCCCTCCTTGACCGCCCGCACCACGGCCGCGGCCGCGGACTCCCGCCGGGCGGCGTCCGTATCCGGGCGGGCCTCCACCCGTACCGTCAGCGCGTCCATCCGGCCCTCGCGGGTCAGCCGCAGCTGGAAGTGCGGGGCCAGCCCGGGCGTCGCGAGCAGGATCTCCTCGATCTGGGTCGGGTACAGGTTCACCCCGCGCAGGATCAGCATGTCGTCGCAGCGCCCGGTGATCTTCTCCATGCGCCGGAACGCCGGCCGGGCGGTCCCCGGCAGCAGCCGCGTCAGGTCCCGGGTCCGGTAGCGGACCACCGGCATGGCCTCCTTCGTGAGGGAGGTGAACACCAGCTCCCCGGGCTCGCCGTCCGGCAGCACCTCGCCGGTCACCGGGTCCACCACCTCCGGGTAGAAGTGGTCCTCCCAGATGTGCAGGCCGTCCTTGTGGGTGGCGAACTCCTGCGCGACACCCGGGCCGATCACCTCGGACAGGCCGTAGATGTCCACCGCGTCGATGCCGAGCCGCTCCTCGATCTCCCGGCGCATCCCCTCCGTCCACGGCTCCGCACCGAAGATCCCGGTCCGCAGGGACGTGCTGCGCGGGTCGATGCCCTGCCGCTCCATCTCGTCGAGCAGGGTCAGCATGTACGAGGGCGTCACCATGATGACCTCCGGCCGGAAGTCCTGGATCAGCCGCACCTGGCGGTCCGTCATGCCGCCGGAGGCGGGCACGACCGTACAGCCCAGCCGCTCCGCCCCGTAGTGCGCGCCCAGGCCTCCGGTGAACAGGCCGTACCCGTACGCGATGTGCACGATCTGGCCCGGGCGGCCGCCCGCCGCCCGGATCGAGCGGGCGACGACCGACGCCCAGGTGTCCAGGTCCCCGTCCGTGTAGCCGACCACGGTGGGGCGGCCGGTGGTGCCGCTGGAGGCGTGGAGGCGGCGCACCTCCGTGCGGGGCACGGCGAACATGCCGAAGGGGTACTGGTCGCGCAGGTCCGTCTTCGCGGTGAAGGGGAAGAGGGCGAGATCGGCGAGGGACCGGCAGTCGTCCGGATGCACCCCGGCCTTGTCGAAGGCCTGCCGGTAGAAGGGCACCCGCTCGTAGGCGCGGGCCAGGGTCTCCCGCAGCCGGGTCAGTTGCAGTGCGGCCAGCTCGTCGCGGCCGAGCCGCTCGCCGGCGTCCCGGACGTCCTCGTACTGCGTCATGTGCCTTCACCCCGTCGTGAGCCGAACAGCCGACCGATCATTCGGTACATTGCCCGAGGCGGGCGGCCGAAATCAATGACTCGAACGAGTGATCGCGTGACGGCGTGCTCCGATGCCCGTCAGTCGGTCGGCGGCCGGTCCCGGCGGGCGGCCGCGTCGGCTTCCGCCGCCACCGACTTCGCCCACCGGTAGTCCGCCTTCCCGCTCGGCGACCGCTGCACGGCCGGCGCGACGACCAGCTGGCGCGGGATCTTGTAGCCCGCCAGCCTGGTCCGGCAGTGGCTCTGGATCTCGTCCAGCGTCGGCTCCGGCGCGCCCGCGCGCAGCTGGACCACGGCTGCGACATGGCTGCCCCACTGCGCGTCCGGCACTCCGGCGACCAGGGCGTCGTACACGTCGGGGTGGGCCTTGAGCGCCTGCTCGACCTCCTCCGGGTACACCTTCTCGCCGCCCGTGTTGATGCACTGCGAGCCGCGCCCCAGGACGGTGACGATGCCCTCGCCGTCCACGGTGGCCATGTCCCCGAGCAGCACCCACCGCTCGTCGCCCTTCCGGAAGAAGGTCTCGGCGGTCTTCACCGGGTCGTTGTAGTAGCCGAGCGGTACGTGGCCGCGCTGCGCCAGCCGCCCCGGCACGCCCGGCGGCACCGGCTCGTGCGTCACCGGATCCACCACCTGCGTACGGTCGTTGACGACGAGCCGGAAGCCCCGCTCCGGGCCCGCGTCGTCGGCGGCCCGGCCGTTGGACCCGGACTCCGAGGAGCCGAAGTTGTTCAGCAGCAGCACGTTCGGGACGAGCCGGAGGAACTCGGCGCGGACCGAGTCCGACATGATCGCCCCGGACGAGGACACGCTGAACAGCGAGGACAGGTCGGTCCCCTTCAGGGGGCCCTTCAGCGCGTCGATGAGCGGCCGCAGCATCGCGTCGCCCACCAGGGACACGCTCGACACCTGCTCCTTCTCGATCGTCCGCAGCACCTCCTCGGGGACGTACTTGCGGTGGATGACCACCCGCTGGCCGTAGTTGAAGGCGATGAACGAGGTCAGCGTCGACGTGCCGTGCATCAGCGGCGGAGCGGGGAAGAAGGTGAGTCCGGCGCCGCGCGCCGCGACCCGCTCCGCCAGCTCCTCCGGCCGCTTCACCGGCTCGCCCGACGGCTCCCCGCCGAACAGGCCCGCGAAGAACAGGTCCTCCGCCCGCCACATGACGCCCTTCGGCATGCCGGTCGTGCCGCCCGTGTAGATGATGAACAGGTCGTCGGGGGAGCGGGGCGGGAAGCCGCGGGCCGGCGAGCCGGCCGCCTCGGCGTCCGCGAACGCGACCGGGGCGACGGCCGGCTCCGGCGCATCCCCGGGCGCCTCCCCGACCCGGATCAGATGGCGCAGCTTCGGCGTGCGCGGCAGGGCGGCCGCCACCCGCGCCGTGAACTCCCCCTCGAAGACGAGGGCGGCGAGGTCGGCGTCGCCGTAGAGGTAGACCAGCTCCTCCTCCACGTACCGGTAGTTGACGTTCACCGGCACCAGGCGGGCCTTCAGGCAGGCCAGGACGGTCTGGAGGTACTCGACCCCGTTGTAGAGGTGCAGGCCCACGTGCTCGCCGGCCTTCAGCCCGCTGTCCCGCAGGTGGTGGGCGATGCGGTTGGCCGCCGCGTCCAGCTGCGCGTACGTGAGGCGGCGCTCGGCACCGGTCCCCGGGTGGTCCACGTACACCAGGGCCTCGCGGTCCGACGGGACCGCGTCCACGACCGATTCGAACAGGTCGGCAAGGTTGTACTCCACCGCTCCTCCTGACCCCCGAAGCTCCCTTGGCGGACGCCCGGCCGGACCGCCCGGCGGTCATTACAGCGCCGCCCCCGGCAACTGGGAAGGGCGCGGACAAGAAAACTGACTGAGTGTCAGAAAACCCTTGAACTGCACCCCACGCTCCTGCAACCTGTTCTAGGTCTTGAGAGGGAGGACGGCAATGGTCGGTACCGAACACCTCACCGTCGAACGGCACGGCGCCACGCTGGTGCTCACGATGAACCGCCCCGAGGCGAAGAACGCGCTCTCGCTGCCCCTGCTGGTCGGCCTCCACGACGGCTGGCTGGAGGCCGACGCCGACGACACCGTCCGCTCGATCGTCCTCACCGGCGCCGGAGGCGACTTCTGCGCCGGGATGGACCTCAAGGCGCTCGCGGGAAAGGGCATGGCCGGCGACCGGTACCGCGACCGCCTCAAGGCCGACCCCGACCTGCACTGGAAGGCGATGCTGCGCCACCACCGGCCGCGCAAGCCCGTCATCGCCGCCGTCGAGGGCCACTGCGTGGCCGGCGGCACCGAGATCCTCCAGGGCACCGACATCCGCGTCGCGGGCGCCGGCGCCACCTTCGGACTCTTCGAGGTCCGGCGGGGCCTGTTCCCGATCGGCGGCTCGACCGTACGGCTGCCCCGCCAGATCCCCCGCACCCACGCCCTGGAGATGCTCCTGACCGGCCGGCCCTACTCCGCCGAGGAGGCCGCCCGGATCGGGCTCGTCGGCCACGTCGTCCCCACCGGAACGGCCCTGGACAAGGCCCTGGAGATCGCCGGGCAGATCAACGCCTGCGGACCCCTCGCCGTCGAGGCCGTCAAGGCCTCGGTGTACGAGACCGCCGCACTGGACGAGACCGCGGGACTCGCCGCCGAACTCGCCCGCGGATGGCCGGTCTTCGACACCGCCGACGCCAAGGAGGGCGCCCGCGCCTTCGCCGAGAAACGCCCCCCTGTCTACCGCCGCGCCTGAGCGCTCCGCGGGGAGCCCGGCCGTGACACCGCGGGCCGGCGGGGGGCCGGCCGCGCAGTTCCCCGCGCCCCTGCGGGGCGCCGCCGCATCCATCCCATCCGACCCGGAGAACTGGGAGAGCAGCCATGAACGCCGCGTCCCCGCCCGAGGTGCTGCGCGCGCCCCTCGTCGTCGAGTTCCCCTTCACCCGGTCCCTCGGACCCGTGCAGAGCGCCTTCCTCACCGGGCTGCGCGAGCGCGTCGTCCTCGGCGTGAAGACCTCCGACGGCTCGGTGATGGTCCCGCCCGTCGAGTACGACCCCGCCACCGCCGAGGAACTGCGCGAACTCGTCCAGGTCGCCCCCACCGGCACCGTCACCACCTTCGCCTGGAACGGCCACCCCCGCCCGAACCAGCCCCTCGGCACCCCCTTCGCCTGGGTACTGGTCCGCCTCGACGGGGCCGGCACCGCCCTGCTGCACGCCCTCGACGCGCCCGGCCCGGACGCCGTCCGCACCGGCATGCGGGTCCGCATCCGCTGGGCCGCCGAACGCACCGGCTCCATCACCGACATCTCCTGCTTCGAGCCCTGCGAGCCCGATGAGCCCGATGAGCCCGACGAGCCCGCGGACGGCCCCGGGACCGGAACCACGACCGCCACCCCGCACGACGGGGTCTTCGCCGAACCCGTCACCGGCATCACCGCCCCCGCCCGCCTCGACTACACCTACAGCCCCGGCCGCGCCCAGACCGCGTACCTCGGAGCCCTCGCCGAGCACCGCACCGTCGGCGAACGCTGCCCCTCCTGCCACAAGGTGTACGTCCCGCCCCGCGGCGCCTGCCCCACCTGCGGGGTCGCCACCACCGACCGCGTCGAGGCCGGCCCGCGCGGCACGGTCACCACCTTCTGCATCGTCAACATCAAGGCTGCGCACACGGCGAATCTCGACATCGAAGTGCCGTACGTCTACGCGCACATCGCCCTCGACGGCGCCGACCTCGCCCTGCACGGCCGGATCGGCGGCATCCCCTACGACCAGGTCCGCATGGGCCTGCGCGTCGAGCCCGTGTGGACCGAAGGCGGCCGCTACCCCGACCACTACCGCCCCACGGGCGAGCCGGACGCCGAGTACGACACCTACAAGGAGCTGTTGTGACCGACGGGACCCGGTACGCGCGAGAGGTCGCGGTCGTCGGCTTCGCGCAGAGCGACCACCTGCGCCGCACCGACGAGCTGAGCGAAGTCGAGATGGTCATGCCGGTCCTGCACGAGGTGCTCCGGCAGACCGGGCTGCGCACCGGCGACATCGGCTTCACCTGCTCCGGCTCCTCCGACTACCTCGCCGGCCGGGCCTTCTCGTTCACCATGACCCTCGACGGCGTGGGCGCCTGGCCGCCGATCTCCGAGTCGCACGTCGAGATGGACGGCGCCTGGGCGCTGTACGAGGCCTGGGTCGAGATCCAGACCGGCGAGGCCGACACCGCGCTCGTGTACGCGTACGGCAAGTCCTCCCCGGGCCCGGTGCGCGACGTCCTGACCCGGCAGCTCGACCCCTACTACCTGGCACCCCTGTGGCCCGACGCGGTGGCCCTGGCCGCCCTCCAGGCCCAGGCACTGATCGACGCGGGCGAGACCGACGAACCCGCCCTCGCCGCCATCGGCGCCCGCAGCCGCGCCGCAGCCGCGGCCAACCCGCACGCCCAGCTCCGCGGCCCCGTCCCGCAGGGCGACTACCAGGTGCGCCCCCTGCGCACGGGCGACTGCCCGCCCATCGGCGACGGCGCGGCCGCGGTCGTGCTGGCCGCCGGCGACACCGCGCGGCGGCTGTGCGCCCGCCCGGCCTGGATCACCGGCATCGACCACCGCATCGAGGCCCACGGCCTGGGCCTGCGCGACCTGACCGACTCCCCGTCCACCCGGACCGCGGCCCGGCACGCCGGCTTCTTCGACAGCCCCGTGGACACGGCCGAACTGCACGCCCCCTTCTCCTCCCAGGAAGTCGTCCTGCGCAAGGCCCTCGGCATCGGCGACGACGGCGCCGTGGCCGTCAACCCCTCGGGCGGGGCGCTCGCCGCCAACCCGCTCATGGCCGCCGGCCTGATCCGGATCGGCGAGGCCGCCGCCCGGATCCACCGGGGCGAGTCCGACCGGGCCGTCGCCCACGCCACCTCCGGCCCCTGCCTGCAGCAGAACCTGGTCGCCGTCCTGGAAGGGGACCGCACATGAGCAAGGAGCCCGTGGCCGTCGTCGGCATCGGCCAGACCAAGCACGTCGCCGCCCGCCGCGACGTGTCCCTCGCCGGCCTCGTCCGCGAGGCCGCGGTCCGCGCCCTCGCCGACGCCGGACTGGCCTGGGCGGACATCGACGCGGTCGTCATCGGCAAGGCCCCCGACTTCTTCGAGGGCGTGATGATGCCCGAGCTGTACCTCGCGGACGCCCTCGGCGCCACCGGCAAACCCATGCTGCGCGTCCACACCGCCGGCTCGGTCGGCGGGTCCACGGCCCTGGTCGCCGCCAACCTGGTCGCCGCCCGCGTCCACCGCACCGTGCTCACCCTGGCCTTCGAGAAGCAGTCCGAATCCAACGCCATGTGGGGCCTTTCGCTGCCCGTCCCCTTCCAGCAGCCGCTGCTGGCCGGCGCGGGCGGCTTCTTCGCCCCGCACGTGCGCGCGTACATGCGGCGCACCGGCGCGCCCGACACCGTCGGCTCGCTCGTCGCCTACAAAGACCGCCGCAATGCGCTGAAGAACCCGTACGCACACCTCCACGAGCACGGCATCACCCTGGAGAAGGTCCAGGCCTCACCCATGCTGTGGGACCCGATCCGCTACTCCGAGACCTGCCCCTCCTCGGACGGCGCCTGCGCCATGGTCCTCACCGACCGGGCGGGCGCGGCCCGTTCCCCGCACCCGCCCGCCTGGCTGCACGGCGGCGCGATGCGCAGCGAGCCGACCCTCTTCGCCGGGAAGGACTTCGTGTCGCCGCAGGCGGGCAAGGACTGCGCGGCCGACGTGTACCGGCAGGCGGGCATCACCGACCCGCGCCGCGAGATCGACGCCGTGGAGATGTACGTGCCCTTTTCCTGGTACGAGCCGATGTGGCTGGAGAACCTGGGCTTCGCGCAGGAGGGCGAGGGCTGGAAGCTCACCGAGGCAGGGGTGACCGAGCTCGACGGGGACCTCCCCGTGAACCCCTCCGGGGGCGTCCTGTCCACCAACCCGATCGGCGCCTCCGGCATGATCCGCTTCGCCGAGGCGGCCCTGCAGGTCCGCGGCCGGGCCGGGGAGCACCAGGTGCCCGGAGCCCGGCGGGCGCTGGGACACGCGTACGGCGGCGGGGCGCAGTTCTTCGCGATGTGGCTCGTGGGATCCGCAGCCCCGGACTCCTGACCGCCGCCTGCCGGCCGGGCTCGGGACAGGAACAGGCACCGGGAACAGGCCGCGCCCCGCGACGTACCGGTCGCAAGTGACGCACCGTGGCCTGTGCGACACGCGCCGCGATGGCTACCCTGGCCCCGGACGACGTACCGGGAGGAGCACGCACGTGGCAGACACCATCATTTCGCAGCCGTCCTCCGGCTGGGGCAAGCCCGACCTGGACCTCACCCAGGCGGACTGGCAGTCCAGCAGCCGGGGAGCGGGCGACGTCCAGATCGCCTTCGTCGAGGGCTTCATCGCGATGCGCAACAGCGAGCGCCCCGAGAGCCCGTCGCTGATCTTTGCGCCGGACGAGTGGCGCCGGTTCGTCCTCGGCGCCCGGGGCGGCGAGTTCGACCTCACCTGACCCGACCACCCCGGCAATCCGCCGACGCCGCCGGACCGTGCATCCGCAACGCCCGGCGGCTTCGGCGCGCCCGGACGCAGGCAGCCGGGGGGCGCGCAACCACGCACGACCGTGCACGACCGCGGACGTACGCCTACGTACGCCTACGTACGCCTACGTCCGCCTACGTACGCCTACGTCCGCGTACGCCCGCAGCGCAATCCGGTACGCACGCCCGTGCGACGGGCAGAGTCGCCGCATGGACCACAGCGAGCGCCTGTCCCACCTCCGCAACGAAACCCTGGCCTTCGAGAAGGCCATCGGCCGCGCCGTCGCCGAAGCCGGCGACGGCCCCCTGCCCCTCGTGCCCTCCTGCCCCGGCTGGTCGGCCTCCGACCTCCTCGGCCATCTGGGCGTCGTCCACCGCTTCGTCGGACGCATCCTGCGCGACCGCCTCACCGAGCCGCCCGACCCCACCGACCCCTCCCTCTTCGGGCTCCCCGAGGACCCGGCGGCCCGGGCCGCCTGGCCGCTCCCGGAGCGGGCGCCGAACCGCGGGCCGCTGCCGCCGGAGGTGACGGACTGGTTCGGGCAGGGCGCGCGGCAGCTGGCGGACTTCTTCCACGAGCTGGGACCCGAGGAGCCCGTGTGGACCTGGTCCGCCGACCGCAGCGGGCACACCAGCGGGTTCTGGCTCCGGATGCAGACCATCGAGCTCGCGATCCACCGCTGGGACGCGGAGGGCGCCACCGGAACCCCCGGCCCCGTCGACGCGGCCGTGGCGGCCGACGCCGTCCCGCAGACCTTCGAGGTCATGGCCCCCTTCCGGCGCGCCGTGGCCGCCGCCCCGCCCGGCGCGGGGGAGTGCTACCGGTTCCGCCGTACGGACGGTCCCGGATCCTGGACGGTGACGTTCTCCGGGGACCTCGTCCGGGTGGAGCGCGACGCCACCGGCCCGGCGCACGTCGAGGCCGCCGGCACCGCCTCCGACCTCATGCTCTTCCTCTGGCGGCGGATCCCGGCGGACGATCTGGCGGTCACCGGAGACGAAGAGCTCCTCGCGCGCTGGTTCACCCTCGTCCCGCCCCTGTAGGAGCCCGCCACTGCCCGCCCCGGGATCCGGAAACCGCGACCGGCCACGTACCATGGCCGCATGTCCTTCCTCCGCCGCAACCGCGCCGCCACACCCGCCGGCCCGGACTTCGACGTCCTGGCCATGGACCCGGGGGACTGGCCGGGCAATCTCGGGGCCGGGCTGCTCCCCGCGCCCGACGGCAGCTGCCAGGGCGTCTTTCTCCGCTACGACCTGTTCGGCGGACGCGGCCCCGCAATGATCATCGGCAACCTGCCCGAGGGCTCCCCGGCCCGGGACCTCGGCGAGGGCCAGGTCCCCTTCGAGGTGGCCCAGCTCCTCGACGCCCTGGAGAACGACGAGGACGTCCATGTCACCGGGATCGAGGACTGCCCCGTGATGCAGGGCGACAACCTCCTCATCGTCCGGAAGGTCAAGCTCTCCGAGGGCCGGATCAGCTGCGTCCAGTTCGACCGCAGCGACAACGTGCTGGTCACCATCGCCAGCTGGGACCGGCCCATCAGCGACGACCTGTACGCCCTGCTCAAGCCGCTCCCCGCCGAGCTCTTCCAGCAGGGCTGACGGCGGGGCCGGCGGCGGTGCGGGAGCGCCCCGAAGGGGCGCGGGGAACTGCGCGAGCAGCCTCAACCGGGCCGCAGACGGCCGCCGGACCACCGCGGCACCTCCCGCGGAGCGCTCAGGCGTCCGCGATGTCGTTCGCCGCGATGTAGCCGAAGGCCATCGCGGGGCCGATCGTCGATCCCGCGCCCGCGTAGCTGTGCCCCATCACCGCCGCGCTCGCGTTGCCCGCCGCCCACAGACCCCGGATCACCGAGCCGTCCGGCCGCAGCGCCCGGGCCCGCGCGTCCGTGACGATGCCGCCCTTGGTCCCGAGGTCGCCCGGCACGATCCGGAAGGCGTAGAACGGCGGCACCCACACCGGCGCCAGGCAGGAGTTCGGGTACACGCCGGGGTCCGTGTAGTAGTGGTCGTACGCCGTGTCCCCGCGGTGGAAGTCGCCGTCGGACCCGTTCCATGCCTGCGCGTTGAACCGGTTGAGCGTCGCCCGCAGCGCCGCCGCCGGCACCCCGATCCGCCCGGCGAGCGCGTCCCACGTCCAGGCCTTCCGGACCGCGCCCGCCCCGTACCAGGACTCCGGGAGCGGCATCGCCGGCAGGACGTCCTTGAACAGGTACCTGTTGCGGTAGTTCTGATCCACGATCAGCCAGGCGGGGATGTGGGAGCCGGGCGCGCCCCGGTCCTTCTCGTACATCACGTGCACCACGTCGCTGTACGGGGCCGCCTCGTTGACGAAGCGGACGCCCGCCCCGTTCACGATCAGCCCGCCGGGAAGGGTGCGCTCGGCCAGGCAGAAGTACGGCTCCCCCGGCAGCGGGACCGTCGGCCCCCACCAGGCGTCCTCCATCAGCGCCAGGGCAGCCCCGGCCCGCTCGCCGGCCCGGATGCCGTCGCCGGTGTTCTCCCTGGCGCCCACCGACCACTGCGTGCCGATCGGCTGCTGCTGGTACTGCGCCCGCATCTGCGCGTTGTGCTCGAAGCCGCCCGAGCCGATCACGACCCCCTTGCGGGCGCGCACCACACCCCGTACGCCCTCCCTCTCCACCACGACGCCCGTGACCGCCCCGCCCTCCTGCACCAGGTCCACCAGCGGGCTGCCGAGCCACACCGGAACCCCCGCCGTCAGCAGGCCGGCCCGCAGCCCGGCCGCCAGGGCCTGGCCCATGGTCAGCGGTTTCTCCCCGCGCAGCGCCGCCGCCGTGCCGCGCGCCAGGCATGCGGCGGACACCGCCGTCCCCCTGGCGTTGACGGCGGCGAGGGTCAGCCACTTGTAGTCCTGGCTGAACACCACCATCCCGGCCGGGACCGGCAGGTACGCCGGGTTCAGCCGGGCGAGTTCGGTGCCCAGCACGTTGCCGTCGAGCTGGTCGGGCTCGATGGAACGGCCGTTCGGCAGCCCGCCCGGGAGGTTCGGGTAGTAGTCGCTGTACCCGTCCATGTACCGGAACCGCAGCGGGCTGTTGGCCATGACGAAGTCCAGCATCCGCGGTCCGTGCGCCAGGAACGCCGCCTGCCGGTCCGCCGGCACCTCCGGCCCGACCACCGCGGCCAGGTACGCCGCCGCCTTCTCCGGCGTGTCGGGCACGCCGGCGCCCAGGATCACCGAGTTGTTCGGCAGCCAGATCCCAGCCCCGGACCGGGCCGCCGAGCCGCCGAACACGGGCGCCTTCTCGACCACGAGCACGCTCAGGCCCCGCCGGGCGGCCGTGAGCGCCGCGGTCATCCCGGCGGCCCCGGAGCCGACCACCACGACGTCGTACTCGACCGGCGGAGCCCCCTGGCCGGAGCCGTCGGCCCGGGCCGCGGCGGCCGGCAGCACGGCGGCCGCGACCCCGGCCCCGGCTCCGGCGAGGACCGACCGGCGGGAGGGCCGCGTCCGGGAAACCGGGGCGGGGGAGGGGGAGGCGCTCGCAGTCATGGGCAGGCTCCAGCAGGAGAGGGACACGGGACACGGGGACACCGAACCTGATGCCGTATCAGAAAACTGTGCGCGGGAGCACGGGAAGTCAAGCCACGCGCGAGCCCGGACGCACGAAATCCCGTGGTACGCACACCGGTTGTGTGCGCCACGGGATTTTCGTACGGGGTGCGGGACCGCCCGGGGTCAGCGGGTCCCGACCGCCGCGCGTACCGCCCTGCGGGCCATGCCGCAGTCGTCGTGCAGGCGGCGCAGCAGCAGCCGCTGCTCCTCGCCGGAGGACAGGGCGCCCGCCGGCAGGGGCTGCGCCGGGGCGGCCGCCGCCATCGACCGCTGGACCGCCGTCTCGGACATCCGGATCTCCCGGGTCAGCACCAGCATCAGGTTGACCAGGAAGGCGTCCCGCGCGGCCGGTCCGGCCGCCTGCGCGAGCCGGCTGATCTGGCTGCGCGCGGCCGGGGCGTCGCCCAGGACCGTCCACAGCGTGGCCAGGTCGTAGCCGGGCAGGTACCAGCCCGCGTGCTCCCAGTCGAGCAGCACCGGCCCGGCGGGGGACAGCAGCAGGTTCGACAGGAGCGCGTCGCCGTGGTTGAACTGCCGCTGCACGCCCGCCAGTTTGAGGCCGTGCAGCAGCTTCTGCAGGTCACCCAGGTCCCGGTCGGTGAGCAGCCCCAGCTCGTGGTACCGCGCGATCCGCTGCGGGTAGTTCAGCGGGTCCCCGAACAGCTCCGTCGGCGGCCGCCACTGGTTCACCCGGCACACCGCTCCCAGCGCGATCCGCAGGTCGGCCCGCGGCGGGGCCTCCACGGGGTGCCGCTGCAATGCCGCGACCCGGCCCGCCATCCGCTCGACCACCAGCGTGCAGTTCTCGGGGTCCGCGGCGATCAGCCGCGGCACCCGGACCGGCGGGCGGTGTCGGACGAACGCCCGGTACGACGCTATTTCGTGCCGGTACCGCTCCCGCCATTCCGGCGAGTGGTCCAGTAAAACCTTCGCCACGGCCGTCGCCCGGCCCGTCGTCCCGACCAGCAGGACCGACCGGCCGCTGCGCCGCAGCACCTGCACCGGCGCGAACTCCGGACAGATCCGCTGCACCGAGGCGAGCGCGGTGCGCAGCTGCGCACCCTGCGGCCCGGACAGGTCGATTCTTCCGCTGGGAGGCTGCGCGGCGGCCCCCGGCATGCGCCGTGCCCGGAGGACGCCCGGCACCGGTGCCGCGGGACGGCCGGGGTCGAGATACGAGCCGCCGCCCGCCTGGAGCGTGCGGTGCGGCCGGACCGGCGCGGACACGGAGGACGTTGCTGCGTACATGGCTTGCGGTTCCCTTCGTGCGCCGACGAGTTGCGTACGCCGCCCCGCCGATCCCGTACTTCACCCTGGGGAGTTCCGCCGGTGACCGGGTCGGGGAGGCGCATTCCTACCTGACACCGGGCGACGGGTGGCGGACCACGAAGCGTGCCCTGGCGAAGCCTGGCGAATAGTCGTGGGGCACCTGACGGAGGGCTAGTGTCAAATCAGCCGAGAACCTGGGGGCTTGACGTGAGCAAAGGACCAAACACCCGACTGAGCGACCTGTTCGGCCTGGCCGGCTGGTCGAAGGGTGAGCTGGCGAGGATGGTCAACCGGCAGGCGGCGGCCATGGGCCACCACCAGCTGGCCACCGACACCTCGCGCGTGCGGCGCTGGATCGACATGGGGGAGACCCCCCGCGAACCGGTGCCCACCGTACTGGCGGCCCTGTTCACCGAGCGGCTCGGTCGTGTCGTGACCATCGAGGACCTCGGGTTCGTACGGCAGCGGCGCACCTCCAAACGGCAGCCGGACGGGGTGCAGGAGAACCCCGACGGCATGCCCTGGGCGCCCGAACGCACAGCCGCGGTCCTCACCGAATTCACGGGAATGGACCTCATGCTCAACCGTCGCGGTCTGATGGGCGCGGGAGTGGCGCTCACCGCCGGCTCCGCCCTCACCAACGCCATGTACGACTGGCTCCACACCGACCCGCGCGCCGTCAAGAACACACAGCGCTTCGGCGAATCCTTCCAGGCCGATCCGGTCGCCTTCGACCGCTACGAGGCCGCCCCCATCGGCTCCGAGGAGATCGAGGCCCTGGAGCGCTCCGTGGAGGTCTTCCGCGCCTGGGACGCCTCCAGAGGCGGGGGCCTGCAGCGCAAGGCCGTGGTCGGGCAGTTGAACGAGGTCGGCGGCATGCTGGCCTACCACCACCCCGACCACCTCCAGCGGCGGCTGTGGGGGGTGGCGGCCAACCTGGCGGTCCTGGCGGGCTGGATGTCCCACGACGTCGGCCTCGAACCCACCGCGCAGAAGTACTTCGTCATCGCCGCGCACGCGGCCCGCGAGGGCGGCGACCGGCCGCGCGCCGGGGAGGCGCTGTCCCGCGCCGCCCGCCAGATGGTCCACCTGGGCCGCCCCAACGAGGCCCTGGACCTGATGAAGCTGGCACAGTCCGGTTCCGGCGAACAGACCCTGCCGCGCACCCGCGCCATGCTGCACACCATCGAGGCCTGGGCGCAGGCCGCCCTGGGCAAGGGCCAGGCCATGCGCCGCACGCTCGGCGAGGCCGAGGAGCTGTTCGTGTCGGACAAGGGCGACGTGCCCCCGCCCTCGTGGATGCAGCACTTCGACGAGGCGGACCTGCACGGCATGCAGGCCCTGGCCTACCGCACCCTCGCCGACCACGACCCCGCCGCCGCCCCCATCGCCCAGCAGCACGCCAAGGAGGCGCTGCGGCTGCGGCCCGGCGGCCACCAGCGCTCGCAGATCTTCGACTACATCTCGATGGCCTCCGCCTGTTTCCTCGCCGACGACCCGGAACAGGCCGACCGGTACGCGCGGCTGGCCCTGGTCTCCATGAACGAGACCTCCTCGCACCGGACGTGGGACCGGCTGCGCGAGATGTACCGGCTCACGGCCGAGTACGCGGGCTACGCGCGCATCGAGGACCTGCGGGCCGAGATCAAGTTCGCCCTGCCCAACAGCCCCGTGCAGCAGACCGTCTAGACCTTGAGCCGGCCCACCGCATCCGCATCCCCGCCCGCACCGGAACCAGCAGCCGCATCCACCCCTGCATACGCATCCGCATACGCATCCGTATGTGCATCCGGTTCCGCTTCCGCATCCCCGTTCGCCTCCACAGGCCCGCGAAGACGGGGAAGGCCGCGCCGTTCGGCGCGGCCGCGACGTCCCACGGTCGTCTGCGGTCCGTCAGTCCGCGACCCGCGCGACGAGGACACAGGCGTCGTCCTCGCGGTCGCTCTCGCCGAACTCTTCCACCACCATCCGCAGACAGTCCTGCGCCGACCGTGCCGCAGTGATCCGCGGTGCCAGTGCCAGCAGCCGCTCGGTGCCGTCGTCCGGCCGGACCGCGCCGGTGCCGCCGGAGGCGAGTCCGTCCGTGTGCAGGACCAGGACGTCACCGGCCTCCAGCCGCTCCTCGGCCTGCCCGTACGCCGCCCCGGAGGTCGCGCCCAGGAGCACGCCCTCCGGCGGGACCAGGGCGCGGCCGGCGCCGCCGCGGAACAGGAGCGGGGCCGGGTGCCCGGACTGGGCCCAGGAGAGCGTCCGGCGGGCGGGGTCGTAGCGGCAGCAGACGGCTGACCCGAGCGCGGGCTGCGCGGAGGCCTCCAGCAGTTGGTTGAGCCAGCCCATCAGCGGGCCCGGCTCGATTCCGGCCATGGCCATGCCGCGCAGCGCGCCGAGCATCATCGCCATGCCGGACGTGGCCGTCACCCCGTGGCCGGTCAGGTCCCCCACGGTCAGCAGCGAGCAGCCGTCGGCCAGTTCGAGGGCGTCGTACCAGTCGCCACCGATCGGGGTGATGCCCGTGGACGGGAGGTAGTGCGCGGCGACGTCGAGCGCGCCGGTGTTGCCGTGCGGGAACCGCAGGGAGCCGCGCCACGGGGGGAGCACGGCTTCCTGCAGCTCGACCGCCAGCCGGTGTTCGGTCTGCGCGATCTCCCGCCGGCGCTGCAGCGAGTCACGGGACTCGCGGACGGCGCGCTGGCTTCGGCGCAGCTCACTCACGTCCCGGAGCACGGCCCACATGGAGGCGGTGCAGCCGTCGGAGTCGAGCACCGGCTCGCCTCTCATGTGCAGGGTACGGACCCGGCCGTCGGACCGGACGATGCGGAACTCCCCGTCGATCGGCTTGCCGTCGACCAGGCAGGCCGTCACCATCGCGGTCAGCAGCGGCTGGTCCTCGGAGAACAGGGTGGACCCCAGCTCGTCGAGGGGGAGCGGGCCCGCCTCGGGGGAGCGGCCGAAGATCTGGAACAGCTCCTCGGACCAGGCGACCTCGTCGGTCAGCAGGTTCCACTCGGCGCTGCCGACGCGGGTCTGCGGGGCGGTGCCGGCGTCGGCCTCCGGCCCCGCTTCCGGAAGCTCCTGGAGGGCGGGGGCGGGCGGCAGCCCCTCCTTGAGCTGGTCCAGCTGCTCGCGCAGGTCGTCGAGGTGGTGCACGGCGAGGTCGCACAGCGCCCGCTGCCAGCGGCCCTGGACGTCGTCGTCATCGACGACGGTGTCGCGGCGCACGGCGTCCACACCGCCGCGCAGCCGCCGGGCCTGCGAGATCAGTGCGTCCACCGACCCGGGCTCGGGCGGCTGCGCGGGACGGTCCGCGAACAGGTGGGACGGCATGGGGACTCCGATACAGGCGCGACGCGGCCAGGTATGAAGGGTGGGCCTACGACGACTCTGGCACAGGCCGCAAGAACCTGTAAGGCGTTTGGCAACATCCGCCAAGGTCTTGCTTCCGGCATATGCCAAGGGCCTCGCGGCCGGTCTCCTGGCCGTGCGAACGATTCCGGTCATGATTCCGTTCGCGGTACCCGTCGGGGTTCCGGCCGGCGATCTCGGGTCGGCCCGTCATCGCCCCCGTCCGCGTGCGTCCCGGGGTGATCCCGGCCGTCACACCATGAGCGGAACCGGGTGGATCTCACTGGCCGGGTGGCCGCTGCGCTCGTGGATCCGCTGGACCGCCTCGGCCGAGGGTGCCTCGGACAGGCAGTACACCGTGCCCGACTTCGGGTCGGCCCAGGCGCGCTCGAAGTGCACGCGCTCGTCCTTCTCGATCGCCAGGTCGGCATTGTGGGCGGCCAGCAGCTGCTCCCGCGTGATGCCCTTCATGTCGTGGTGGACGTCCATGAACTTCGCCATCGCCACACACCTCCTGTGGGGTTCTCTTCCTGTGGGGTTCTCTCCCTCCATCGTCCGCCCGTGGCCGGAAACAGTCCTGCCGGGGCGCCGGCGGTCGAGCGCACGGTCGAGGGACGGCCCGTTCGGGCGCCGGGACTCGTACGCGGCGCCCTGCCGCGCCCCGACGGGGCACCCCCCGAACGAAGGACCCCCTCCCGCGTGCTCCCCCCGTCGTTCCGCTTCCCACCCCGTGGGACGGCCGCTACCCTACGTGGCGGTAACCAGCCGGAAGTGACGGTAGAGGCCGTGCGAACGGGCCCGCAGCATCGGGGGACAGCGACATGACCGGGCGTAGCCGCCGCTCCTTCCTCACCCACCTGGTCGCGGCGCCCACCC
Source organism: Streptomyces sp. NPDC090445 (assembly GCF_044769385.1). Lineage (NCBI taxonomy): Bacteria > Bacillati > Actinomycetota > Actinomycetes > Kitasatosporales > Streptomycetaceae > Streptomyces > Streptomyces sp. NPDC090445. The sequence goes on from NZ_JBIVXV010000003.1 coordinate 481,260, forward strand.
TCGCCCTCGTCACCCGGGCCGGCGCCGACGCCCTCGCCCCGCAGCCCGCCCACGCTGTGATCCCGACCCTGCCCGCCCCGGCCGATCTCGTGGACCTCGGCGACCTGTTCATCCTGGCCGGCGCCCCCACGGCCGCCCTGCTCGTCCTCACCGTCGAAACCGACGGGACCGTCCGCTTCCGGCTGCCCCGCGAGGAGGTCGGCCAGGGCCTGACCACCGCCGTGGCCATGCTCGTCGCGGAAGAGCTCGACGCGCCGCTCGCCGCCGTCCGCGTGGAACTCGACGACGCCCGTCCCGAGTTGCTGTTCAACCAGCTCACCGGCAGCTCCAACTCCATCCGCTCGCTGTACGGGCCGGTCCGCCGCACCGCCGCCACCGCCCGCGCCCGCCTCGTCGCCGCCGCGGCCCGCCGCTGGAACCTCCCCGCCACCTCCCTGACCACCGCGAACGGCTCCGTACACGCCCTCGACGGCCGCACCGCCTACTACGGCAGCCTCTCCGCTGCCGCCGCCGACCCGGCCCTCGTCGTACTCGGCGCCACCCCGAAGAAGACCGGGCAGCACACCCTCGTCGGCCGGCCCACCGGCCGCATCGACGCCCGCGCCATGGTCACCGGCGCCCAGCGCTACACCCTCGACCTCGACGTGCCCGGCGCCAAGCCCTGCGTCGTGCGCCGCCCGCCGACCCTCGGCGGCACCGTCCGCTCCGTCGCCAACCTCGCCGCCGTCCGCACCATGCCCGGCGTCCTCGACGTGGTCACCATCCCGACCGGCGTCGCCGTCGTCGCCGAGACCTTCGGCCAGGCCATCGACGCCAAGGCCGCCCTCCAGGTCTCCTGGGGCCCCGGCCCCGCCGACCACCTCTCGGACGCCGACGTCCGGGCCAAGCTGCGCGCCGCCGTCCCCCCGCCGCCGGTCCCGCCCCTGCTCACCCCGTACGTGGACGCCGAGTTCGACTTCGCCTTCGTCAGCCACGCGCCGATGGAGACCAACTGCGCCGTCGCCGACGTGCGTGACGACCGCGCCGAGATCTGGTCCGGGCTCAAGTCCCCGATCGTCGCCCGCCAGACCATCGCCGCCGAACTGGGCCTGCCGGTCGGCAGGGTCACCGTCCACGTCGTCCAGGCCGGCGGCTCCTTCGGCCGGCGCCTCTTCTCCGACGCCGCCCTGGAGGCCGCCCGCGTCTCGAAGGCCTGCCGCCGGCCCGTCCGCCTCATGTGGACCCGCGTCGACGACACCCGGCACGGCCGGATGCGCCCCGCCACCCACCACCGCATCCGCGCCACGTACGCACTCGGCGAGGTCCTCGGCTTCCAGCACCGGGTCGCCGCCGCCGAGACCGACTTCCGGCACGGCCTCGGCGAGATCGTCACCGCCACCGCCGCGAGCCTCCCGTCCGGCATCGGCAACGCCACCCTGGCGCAGACCCTGTTCCACACCACCGTGAAGTCCCCCTACCACTTCGGCCTCACCACCCAGACCCTCACCGAGGTGCCCACCGGCATCCCGACCGGCTCCTGGCGCTCGGTGTACTCCGCCAACACCCGCGGCGCCGAGGAGATCGTCGTCGACGAACTCGCCGCGCGGACCGGGCGGGACCCGTACCGGTTCCGCCGCACCTTCCTCAAGGCCGACGCCCAGCGCGCGGTCCTCGACACGGCGGCCACGGAAGGGCAGTGGGGCCGGCCGATGCCCGCGGGCTGCGCCCAGGGCATCGCCTTCCACGAGGAGTACAAGTCCCGTACGGCCTGCCTCGTCGAGATCGACGCGCGCGACCCGGAGCACGTCCGGGTCACCAAGGCCGTCATCGCGGTCGACGTGGGCCTGCCCGTCAACCCGCGCGGCCTGGAGGCCCAGATGATCGGCGGGCTCACCGACGCCGTCTCGACCACCCTGCGGGCCGGACTGCACCTGGACAAGGGGCTTCCGCTGGAAGGCAGTTACAGCCAGTTCCACTGGGCCCGGCAGCGCGACACCCCGCGCGACGTGCGCGTCATCGTGATGCCGGCGACCGGGGACGAGCCCGGCGGCGCCGGCGAGCTCGGCGTGCCCGCCGCCGTGGGCGCCATCGCCAACGCCTGGGCCCGGGCCACCGGGAAAACCCCCCGCAGCTTCCCGCTCGACTTCGACGTCGACTTCACCCCCTACCCCCGCTGACCCGGCAGTTCAGGAGCCCCGCCGTGCCCTTGCACACCTTCACCGTCAACGGGCGGAGCGTCACCGTCGACGCGCCCGACGACCTGCCCCTGCTGTGGGTGCTGCGCGACATGCTCGGTGTCCGCGGCCCCAAGTACGGCTGCGGCGTGGACGTCTGCAAGGCCTGCACCAGCCACCTCGACGGCGAGGACGTCCGCCCGTGCGTCGTGCCCGTCAAGGCCTGCGCGGGCCGGTCGGTGACCACCATCGAAGGACTGGCGAACGGCGACGAACTGCACCCTGTGCAGGAGGCCTGGCTCGAACAGGACGTCTCCCAGTGCGGCTTCTGCCAGCCCGGCCAGATCATGGCCGCCGTCGCCCTGCTCCGGCGCACCTCCTCGCCCACGGACGACGACATCGACGCCATCGCCAACATCTGCCGCTGCGGCACCTACTTCCGCATCCGCGAGGCCATCCGCAGCGCGGCCGCCCGCATGTGAGCGAGAGGGCCCCGGTGACACCCCCGTCGTTCCCGGGGCCGTCCGCTCGCGGCCAAATCTAGGCGGACGCCGACCGGTTCGCAGGAGCCGCAGCGCACAGTGACCGGGCGAGACCGGTATCAGAGCGCACAGTCTGCGGCGGGTGGTTGAATGCGGCGGCGCCACCCGCACCGAACGGAGCCCGGCATTGGCCACCCCTCCCGCACCGACCCCGCCGTCCGTTCCCGCACCGACCCCGCCGTCCGTTCCCGCCCGGACCGCGGCAGCCGAACCCGCCCGCTCCGGCTCACGCTCCGAGGACGTCCTCAAGGTGCACCGGCTCGCCCACTCCGGCGGCTCGGCCGCACTGCTGCAGTGGCTCGCAGGCCGGCTCGGCGGCTGGACCGGCGTACTGGACCCCGGGACGGCGGCCGCGCCCGACGCGTCCCGCACCGCACCGGAACCCGCCCGGCGCGGCGCGGCGGAACTCGCCGCCCGTGGCGTCCGGTCGGCCGTCCTGGACGGCGACGGCTCCGCCGTGCTGCTGTTCGCGCTCGGCCGCGGCCGCGTCCTGGCCGCCCAGGTGGAACGGCCGTACGACCCGGCCGCACCGGCCCTGCTCGCGGACGCGGCCGTGCCGCTGGCGCTCGTCCTGCGCGCCGAAGAGGCCGAGCGGCGCGCGGAGCGGGCCGACCTCGCCGAGGCACGGGCCCGCGAGGCCGTCCTGCACCTGCTGATGGCCGGCCGGCTCTCCACTGCCCACCAGATCGCCGAAACCCTGTCCCCGTCCCTGCCCGACCCGATGCGCATGTACGTCGTCGAATCCCGGGCGGCGCAGCGGGCCGAGGTCACCCGGGTGTGCCGGGACCTGACGGACGGCCGGGCGTGGATCGTGCACTGCCCGGTGTACGCACGCCACCTGATCGCCTTCGTCCCCACCGGCCCGCCGGCCCCCTCCGCCGCGCCCGACCCGCTGGCCGAGGCGCTGGTCGCGGCGGTCCCGGACTGCGTGGTCGGGGTCAGCGGGCAGCTGCCGCTGCGGGAGGCCCCGGCCGCCTACACCCAGGCCTTCCACGCGCTGGCCGTCGCCCGCGGCCGCGCCGGGCACCACGCCCGCTTCGGCCCCGCCCCCGAACCGGAACTGGCCGCCCGCGAGGCCGGGACCGGCTGGGCCGAGTCCCTCCTCGCGCCGCTGCACGCGTACGCGCCCCGGCGGCCCCAGGACCCGGGCGCGCAGGAGCTGCGGGCCACCGCCCACGCCTGGCTGAGCTTCTCCTCGCGCGCGACCCGGCTGCTGAAGATCCACCGCAACACCCTGGCGGGCCGGCTGCGCCTGGTCGAGTCCGTCCTCGGCATGGACCTCGCGCGGCTCCCGGAGCAGGCCGCGCTCTCGCTGGCGCTGCGGCTCACCCCCGGCGGCGCCTGCCCGCCCCGGACCCCGGCGCCGGCCCCCGCCGGGCACCCGCCCGCGGCCGGAGCCGCGCCCGGGTGCTCGCCCGCGGCCGGAGCCGCGCCCGGCCTGGACGCCGTACTGCGCCACCCGCACCTGGCGGCCTGGTCGCGCGCCCAGCTGGCACCGCTGACCGGGGCCGACGCCCCGCCGGGCGCCCTTGAGACCGTACGGGTCTGGCTGCGCCACGACGCCCGGCTCGCCGCGACGGCCGGCGCCCTCGGCATCTCCGTGCCCGGCACCCGCAAGCGGCTCACCCGGATCGAGGGCCTGCTCCAGCGCTCCCTGCTCCAGTCGCCGAGTGCCCGCTACGACCTGTGGCTGGCCGACCGGGCCGCCGAACTGGCCGGACTCCCGGCAGAACACGGCCCAACACCACCCCGGAAAGAGGGCAAATGCCTCGAAAAATGCATGATCATGCCTGAATGAGGCGAATCAATCCGAAGCGCGTGCTGGTGGGTGAGCCGCTCGACACCGCACGACTGGGCGAGACCCTGCTGCCCAAACGGCTCGCCCTCCCGATCTTCTGCAGCGACCCGCTCTCCTCCGTGGCCTACGCCACCGAGGAGATCCTGCTCATCCTCGCCCTCGGCGGTGTCGCCCTGCTCCACCTCGCCTGGTACGCGGCCGCGGCCATCGCCTTCCTCCTCATCGTGGTCGTCGCCTCGTACCGGCAGACCTGCCACGCCTACCCGGGCGGCGGCGGGGCCTACGTCGTCAGCTCGGAGAACCTCGGCCAGGGCGCCGCCCTCACCGCCGCCGCCGCGCTGCTCGTCGACTACGTGCTGACCGTCGCCGTCTCCGTGGTCTCCGGCGTGGACGCCATCACCTCGGCGCTCCCCGCCCTCAGCGACCACGAAGTGGCCCTCTCGGTCGGGTTCGTGGTGCTGCTGACGGTGATGAACCTGCGCGGCGTCCGGGAGTCCGGGCGGGTCTTCGCCGTTCCCACCTACGGCTTCGTCGCCGTCATCTACCTCATGTTCGCCGTCGCCGCGGTCCGGCTCGCGAGCGGCGACACCATCCGCGCCGAATCCGCCGACCTGCCGATCACCGCCGTCGGCACCTTCACCGGCCTGGGCGTCGTCCTCCTCGCGATGCGCGCCTTCGCCTCCGGCTGCACGGCACTGACCGGCGTCGAGGCGATCAGCAACGGCGTCCCCGCCTTCCGCAAGCCCAAGAGCCGCAACGCCGCCACCACACTGGCCGCGATGGGCGCCCTGTCGGTCACCATGTTCCTCGGGATCACCGCCCTCGCCATGGCCTACCGGGTCCACGTCGCCGCCGACCCGACGGAACTGGGCCTTCCCCCCGGCACCCCGATGTCCACCGCGCTCGCCCAGATCGGCCGCGCCACCTTCGGCGACTGGCACCTCCTCTTCTACCTGCTCCAGGCCGCCACCGCCGGCGTGCTGATCCTCGCTGCCAACACCGCCTTCAACGGCTTCCCCATGCTCGCCTCGATCCTGGCCCGGGACCGGTACGCGCCCCGCCAGCTCTTCAACCGCGGCGACCGGCTCGTCTACTCCAACGGCATCGTCCTGCTCGCGCTCACCGCGATCGCCCTGATCGTCGCCTTCGACGCCCAGCTGACCCGCCTCATCCAGCTCTACATCATCGGCGTCTTCGTCTCCTTCACCCTCTCCCAGGCGGGCATGGTCCGGCACTGGCGGCGCGAGCTCGCCTCACCGGCCACCCCGCGGCGGCAGCGGGTCCACATCCACCGGCGGCTCGCCATCAACGCCGTCGGCGCGGCCCTGACCGGCCTCGTCCTGGTCATCGTCCTCGTCACGAAGTTCACCCACGGCGCCTGGCTGGTCGTCATCGCGATGCCGCTGCTCTTCCTCGGCATGAAAGCGGTCCGCCGCCACTACGACCGGGTCGCCGTCCAGGTCGCCGTCGCCGCGGAAGCCCGGCCGCACAAGCCCGCCCGCCACCACGTCCTGGTCCTGGTCTCCGCCGTGCACGCCCCGACCCTGCAGGCCCTCGGCTACGCACAGGGCCTGCACCCGGACACCCTGACCGCCGTCACGGTCGCCGCCGACGAGGACGAGGCCCGCCGGCTGCGCGAGGCATGGGCGCGCCACGACCCCGGCGTGCCGCTGAAGATCCTGCACTCCCCGTACCGCGAGGTGATCGCGCCGGTCCTCGCGCACGTCCAGGAACTGGCCGCCGCGGAGGGCACGGACATGCTCTCCGTCGTCATCCCCGAGTTCGTGGTGGGCCACTGGTGGGAGCAGCCCCTGCACAACCAGAACGCCCTGCGCCTGAAGGCCCGTCTACTGTTCACCCCGGGCGTCGCCGTGATCGACGTCCCCTACCTCCTCGCCTCGGCCCGGCCGCGGCAGGCGTCCCGGCCCGGCCCCTGAACCACCCCCTGCCCCTGCCCCGCACCGCCCCGCGCGGCCGGGCGGTCAGGCGGGGCGGTGGGGCGGCCGCACGGCGGCGGGCTTCGGCGCGGGGGCGGGGCCGCCGTCCGTGCGCTGCAGGACCGCCGCATGGGCCAGGGCCAGCTCCACCACGTGCGCCGGATCGGACAGCGAGCGGCCGGTGAGGTGCTCCAGGCGCCGCAGCCGGTTGGAGACGGTGTTGCGGTGGCAGTACAGCACCAGCGAGGCCTGCGTCGTCGAGCCCCGGCAGGCCAGCCAGGTGCCCAGCGTGGTCAGCAGGACGCGGCAGTCCTCCGCGGGCAGCGCCAGCACCGGGCCGAGCACCACCTGCCGCAGCCGGCACGCCAGTTCGGCCTGCGAGGCCACGAGCGCCATCGGCAGCCGCTCGTCCAGCAGCGCCGTGTGCGGCCCGGCCGACGCGGGCGCGGTGCGCAGCGCGAGCGCGGCCAGCCACCGGGCCCGCGCCAGATCCCCCGGGGCCTCCACGACCGGGCTGACCCCGGCCCGCACCCCGAGCGGGGCCAGCAGGTCCCGTACGGACTCCAGCGGATGGCGGCCCAGCTCCACCAGACCGGTCTCCCCGTCGGCGCGGACCCGCCACAGCACCCGCGGCCCCGTCGCCGCCGGCTCGGCACCGCGCCCCCCGGAGCCGCCCGAGCCGATCACCACCACCGCGAACCGGCCCCGCTCGGGCAGCCCCAGCTGGGCCGCGGCCTCCGACGCCGCCGGGCCGTCCGCCGGGCCCCCGCCGTCGAGCAGGGCGTCCAGCAGGGACGCGCGGCGCTCCCGGTCGCGGTCGAAGCGCGCGGCCTCCGTACGGCGGTACGCCTCGGCCACCGCGTCCGTCAACTGGTCCACCACGTCCCACAGCACCGAGGCGAGCGGCAGCAGCCGGGGGAGCGCGGCCGGATCGTGCGCGGTCACCGCCTCGGTGAGGGTGTGCCACAGCAGCCGGCCGCCCCGCCGATAGGTGTGCAGCAGCGAGGCGAGCGGCAGGCCCTGCTCGGCGCGGAGCGTGCCGGTGGCCCGGGCGTCGCCGAGCTCCACCGGCAGCCCGCGCGCGCTGCGGACCAGCCCCTCGACCGACTGCGCCAGGTTGTGGTGGATCCGCTCGCGCAGCTCGGCCCGGCCGAGCAGGGCGGCGTACGCGGGGTCCTCGGCCAGCGTCCGGTCGGCGAGCCGGTCCGCCGTCACGGCGACCCGGCGGGACAGTTCCTCTCGAATCTCCTCGATGATCCGCTCCATGGGGGGCAGAGTGACACGTGAGGGGCACCGGTGGGGAGGGCCGGGATCCGTCGTGTCCGCTAGCGTGTCCGAATCACTGCGAGTGGAGTGGCCACGGTGCAGTGATCAGCACACCCACACACCCACACACCGTCAGGAACCGCCCATGCGCCACAATCCCGAGCGCCGCACCGCGCTGCTCGACGCCGCCATCGAAGTCCTGGCGCGCGAGGGCTCGCGCGGCCTGACCCTGCGGGCGGTCGACGCGGAGGCGGGCGTGCCGACCGGGACCGCCTCGAACTACTTCGCCAACCGGACCCAGCTGCTCGGGCAGATCCTGCACCGCACCCGGGAGCGGCTCGCCCCCGACCCGGCAGACCTGCCCACACCACTGGACGCCAGGGTGCTGCTCATGCTGCTGCTGGAGCGGATGCGGCGCGAGCGCAGCGTGCACATCGCGATGCTGGAGCTGCGCCTGGAAGGTATCCGGCGCCCCGAGCTCCAGGCGGAGATGGCCGCGTTCCAGGCCGCGGAGCTGGAGGCGAACATCGCCTGGCACCTGGACGCGGGCCTGCCCGGGGACCGGCAGGGCGTACTGCTGCTCTACCTCGCGATGCTGGGGCTGATCGTGGACGACCTGACCGTGCCCACCATGCTGGAGGCCTATCCGATGGCGGGTGTCATCGACTCGATGGTCGAGCGACTCCTCCCGGAATCCCCCGCACAGTGACTATTGTGCCGTTCGGGGGAGTGCCGGCACGATGCGCGGAGGAACGACCGTGGACATGACCGGGGACCGAGGCGGCGCCATACGGTGGCTCGCCGACTGGGACGGCTGGTACGCCGGCCTCACCTTCGCCCGGGGCATCGCCCCCGAGGAGCTCGCCCGGCGCCTGGGCGCGCTGCCCGGCATCCGGCCGGGTCCGCTGGGCGCCGCCGACGCCTGGAGCATGGTCGCCGAGACCGTGGACGGCGACGGCGTGGCCCGGGTCGGCCGGTGGGGCGGCTGGTCCTTCGCCGTCGAGCACGGCGTGCCGGCCGGCGCCGAACGGCTGGCCGAGGTCTCCCGCTGCGGGGTGGAGGCCCTCCACCTCGACCCCCAGCCCGACCATCCGCCCAAGCTGTTCTCGTACGCCCGCGACGGCGAGGTGGTCTGCTGCTTCGGCCTCGGCGAGGAGGTCTGGCGCGGCGGCCACCGGCCGGACTACCTGCTCCCCGAACTCGTCGCCGCCGGCATCCTCACCGCCGACGGCGGCTCCCACGACCGGCGCGAGGACGAGCCCTGCGCCGACCGGGACCGGCGCACCCTCGCGGTGCTGGAGCGCCGCTTCGGCCTGTCCCTGCCGCGCCGCCTGATCGAGGACGCCCCGCTCCCGGCATTCGTGACGTGTACGCAGTGACGCACACGCAGTGACGGACACGCAGTGATGTGTGTGCGGTGGCGTGTGCGCAGTGACATGCAAGTGCTGTGACATGCAAGTCGGGACCGCTGTCGGGTCGGTCGGCGGCGGTCGCGGTCACCCGGACGGGCCATGCGCGTTCGCGTCGGGCGCTCGAATCCCCCGCCGCCCCCGTGGCTCTCCGGTCCCGGCGTTCGGGCCGTGATCAACAATCCCGATCAGAAGTCGAAGGGTTCCGGCCAAGGTGTCGCGCTCTTCCGTGCATGTTCCCGCGGAAAATGCCAGATGGCCCTTCCGGGCCGCTGAACGCGAGTAGGTTCCTCCCTGTCGCGCCGTACGACCCTGTCGCGCCGTACGACGTCACCTCGCACATCCGGTCGGGAGGGGAGCCCGCGTGCCCGGGATCGACGAATGCCTGCTCGAAGCCATGACCCTGCCCGGTGCGCGCGGGGCCGCCCTGGTCGACTGGAGCAGCGGACTGGCCCTCGGCACCGCCGGCGAGTCGCCCGTCGGCGACCACGAGACCACCGCCGCCGAGACGGCGGAGCTGGCCAGGGCTGCCGCCGAGTACGAGTCCTTCGCCCAGCCCGCCCCGTCGGCGATGGTCCAGGCCGCCGCCCTCGGAGCCGACGGCCCGCCCGTGGAGGACGTGATCGTCACGACCCGGGCCGGCTACCACGTGATCCGCTTCGTCGAGACCAGCTTCGACAGCAGCGTCTTCCTCCACCTCTGGCTGGACCGCACCGAGGGCAACCTGGCCCTCGCCCGCCACCGACTCAGGGCCCTCGCAGAGGGGCTGGTACTCAGATGACCGCCTTAGCGACAGCCGCCGCCGCTGTCTCCCCCCTCCTCACCCGACTCGCCGCCGAGCGCGCCACCGGCGCCCTGCTCCGCGACCGCGGCACGCTCTTCCTGCAGGACGGCCGCGTCGTCCACGCCGAGAGCCCGGCCACCCCCGGCCTCGACGTCCTGCTCACCACCGGCGGCGCCCTCGCCCCGGAGCGCTGGCGCGAGGCCGTCGACCGGGCCGGCGCCCACGGCCAGGTCGCCCGCTTCCTCGTGGACAGCGGGGGCCTCGCCGGCGGCGAACTGGAGATCTGCCACCTCGCCGCGATCTTCGACGCCGCCTTCTTCGCCCTCTCCCCGGGCAGCGGGCCCTCCCGGTTCCGCCGCGGGGCCACCCACTGGATCGGCTCCGTCCGCTCCGTCCCGGCCGCCGCGGTCGAGCGCGAGACCCAGCGCCGCCGGGAACTCCTCGACGCGGTCTGGCCCTACCCGCAGCTGGACACCGCCCCCGTGGTGCCCCGCGCGGCCGCGCCCGGCCAGACCGTCACGGCCCGCCAGCGGCTCCTGCTGGCCCACTCGGACGGCGTCCGGACCCCCGCGGACCTGGCCTGGTTCCTGGGTCGGCCCGCCTTCCACACCCTGCTCGACGTGCGGCGCCTCGCGGCCGCGGGCCTCGTGGAGACCCCGCACCCGCCGACCCGGGCGCCCGTCGTGACGACCCTGCCCGACTGGATGACCCAGACCCAATCCCCGGACGTGGCGCTGCTCCGCCGGTTACGCGACGCACTGGAGGCAAGCCTGTGAGGCTCCCGCTGCGACCGGCACTGCGCGCCGAGCGCGCAGACCGCTCCGAGCGCGCCGACCGCTCCGAACTGAGGCAGCCCGAAAGGAGGCAATCCGACATGAGCACGGCGATGATGCCCGCGGAGGCCGAAGCCGAGATACTCGCCGAGCTCCGCCGGCTGCGGGCCCGGGTCCCCCAGCTCAGCGGCGCCCTCGCGGGAAGCTCCGACGGCCTGGTCCTCGCCCAGGACAGCGCCGCCATCGAGGTCGAGGCCGTCGCCGCCCTGACCGCGGCCGCCCTCGGGGTGGCCCAGCGGCTCAGCGACAGCACCGGCCAGGGCGGCTTCCGCGAGCTGCTCGTCCGCGGCGAGCACGGCTACGTGGCGACCTACGCCGCCGGCGACGCCGCCGTCCTCACCCTGATCGCGGAGCCCCGCGTCAACGTGGGCCGGCTCCACCTCGAAGCCCGCCGCTCCAGCCTGCGCATCGCCGAGCTGATCGACGGCGTCCTCGGGCGCCGCGGACCCGCGCGGCCGGCCCTGCCGCCGGCCCTGCCGCCGTCCCCGTCCGCCTGAGGCGCCCGAGACACCCGAACCCGCAGAACCGAACGACCGCGAACCGCACGTCAGACGCGTGCGCAACCCGTACACAAGGAAGGAACCGGATCATGGCCAGTGTGGAGACCGCACTCAAGGAAGCCACCACCGTCATCGACGGAGCCCTGGGCGCCGCCCTCGTCGACTACGACAGCGGCATGGCCCTCGGCACCATCGGCGGCGGCAAGGAACTCGACCTCAGCGTGGCCGCGGCGGGCAACACCGACGTGGTGCGCGCCAAGGTCCGCACCATGGACATGCTCGGACTCAAGGAGGAGATCGAGGACATCCTGATCACCCTCGGCAGCCAGTACCACCTGATCCGGCTGCTGAAGGGACGCGGGAGCAAGGGCTTCTTCCTCTACCTCGCGCTCGACCGCGGCCGGGCCAACCTCGCGATGGCCCGGCACCAGCTCAAGAAGATCGAGAGTGAGCTCGAAGTCTGAGCGAACGTTCGGTCGAACATCGACGCCGAGGTGGCGGGCGGCTGAAATCTTTGCCGTCCGTCCCGGTCGACGATGGCAAATGTCCAGGATGGGGGGACTTTATCATCCTGTAACCGAGTAGGATGCTCTCAACCTCTGATCATCCAAAGAGTTTGATTCGCTGGAGAACCCGCCACCCATGCCCCCGCGCCTGAGCATCGTCGTCCCTGTCTACAACGTCGAGCTCTACCTCGACGAGTGCCTGGAGTCCATCGCCGCACAGACCTTCGCCGACTTCGAATGTGTCCTGGTCGACGACGGTTCCACGGACAACAGCGCCGCCATCGCCAAGGCCTTCGCCGCGCGGGACAAGCGGTTCCGGGTCGTCCTGCAGCAGAATGCCGGCCTCGGCGCCGCCCGCAACGTGGGTGCCCGGCACCTCACCGAGGGCACCGAGTACCTGGCCTTCGTCGACAGTGACGACACCATGCCGGACTACGCGTACGAGCGCCTGATCGCCGCCCTCGACGAGACCGGATCCGACTTCGCCGGCGGCAACGTCCAGCGTTTCCGCTCCGTCGGCATGCAGCAGTCCTGGGGTCACCGGGCCGCCTTCGCGAAGACGCGGCTGAAGACCCACATCTCCAAGTTCCCGGAGCTCGTCACCGACCGCACCGCCTGGAACAAGGTCTACCGCCGCAGCTTCTGGGACGAGCACGACTTCCAGTACCCGGAGGGCATCCTCTACGAGGACGCGCCCGTCAGCATCCCGGCGCACTACTTCGCGTCCAGCGTCGACATCCTCAGCGAGTGCGTCTACCACTGGCGCGTCCGCGAGACCGGCGAGCGCTCCATCACCCAGCGCTCCACCGACCCGGTCTCCGTCATCGACCGCGTCACCTCCATCCGCCTGGTCCGCGAGGCCCTCCAGGGCAAGCAGGGCGCCAAGTACCTCCGCTACCTGCGTGACTACGACCACAACGTGCTGAGCGAGGAGCTCCCGCTCATCTACAAGTACGTCGGCGAGGGCGGCCCCGAGTTCCGCGCCGCCTTCGTCAAGGAGGTCGGCGGCCTCGTCCGCGAGATCGGCACCGCCCCCTGGTCCGGCCTCACCGTCGCCGACCGGCTCAAGGCGTACCTCGCCAGCGAGGGCCGCGTCGAGGACTTCATCGCCCTCACGGACCACCAGCGCAACTACTCCTACAGCGTCCCGGCGAAGGGCCTGGCGCGCCCGCAGGCCGACTACCCGTTCCTGCAGGGCCGTCCGCCGGTCCCCGCCAAGCTCCTCACCCTCGGCTCCCGCGAGCTCCGCGTCGTCAGCCGCCTGGAGCAGGCCGTCTGGAGGGAGGGCAAGCTGCTGCTGCGCGGCTACGCCGTCCCCGGCCACCTCGGCGCCGAGAACCGCCTCGCCTCCCGCAAGGTGCTGGTCTTCCGCGAGGGCGGCAAGCGCCGCCGCACCGTCGTGAACACCCGCACGGTCGCCTCCCCGATGGCCACCGTGAACGTCGCGCACCTCGCCCTGCGCCACGCCGACTGGGCCGGCTTCACCGCCGTCGTCGACCCGAGCGTCTTCCAGTCCGGCGGCACCTGGCGCGACGGCATATGGACCACCTCCATCGCCGTCACCGGCGCCGGCGGCCTCCACCGCGCCCGCCTCAAGGGCGGTGAGGCCGACAGCGGCCAGAACCCGCCCGCCCACTGGGTGGCCCCGGACGTCCGCATCGTGCCCAACGCCCAGGGCTCCCTGACCATCCAGGTCGAGGTCGTCCGGGCCCGCGCCCTCGACGTCCGCCCCGGCGGCGACGACTCCGTCGAGATCGCCGGCGAGATCGCCGCCGAGCTCGGGGGCTCCGGCGCGACCCTGCGCGCCGAGCACGTCTCCAGCGGCACCGTCCTCACCTTCCCCCTGGAGACCGCCGCGGCCACCGGCGCCGGCCGGGTCCCGTTCACCGTGCGCGTGCCGCTGGCCGACCTGGCCGCCGTACCGGACGCCGAGGTCGCGCCCGGCGAGTGGTCCCCCGAGCCGTGGAGCCTGGCCGTCACCGGCACCGACGGCAAGGAGCACCGCCTCGTACACGACGAGCGCGGAGGCTTCACCGGCCTGGTCCTCCCGCTGCCCGGCGGCGACACCGGCCGCACCGTCTTCGCCAAGCGCGGCAACAGCGGTCACCTGACCCTCTCCGTGCAGCCCTCCCCGCCGCTGATCGACGAGGTCTCCGCGCAGGACGGCGCCTTCACCGTGCGCGGCCGCTTCACCGCACCCGTGGACGAGCCGTACGAGCTGGTCTTCCACAACGCGTACGGCACCGAGTTCAGCTACCCCCTCACCCGTGACGGCGACCGGTTCGAGGCCGTCTTCGAGCCCGTCCTGCCCGAGTCCTACGCCGGCCGCGCCACCCTGCCCCACGGCCGCTGGTGGCCGACGCTGCGCCCGGTCTCCGAGGCCGGCACCACCGCGGGCCTGCTCGGCGTCGAGCGCGGCGCCCCGGTCCAGTTCGCCGCCGGCGCCCTCCAGGCCGGCCCCGTCGGCCTCACCGTGTACGGCCGCCGGATCCGGATCGAAGCCCGCTTCTACGACCGGATGGCGCTCGTCGCGGACGAGATGCTCACCCCGCACGACCGCTCCCGGTACGCCCAGCGCGTCCTGCGCGACGAGACGTACCCGGCGCGCCGCGCCCTGCCCCTCAAGGACATCGTCGTCTACGACACCTTCCAGGGGCAGGCGGCCGGCGACGCGCCGCGCGCCATCCACGAGGAACTGGTGCGCCGCGGCGAGAAGCTGGAGCACCTCTGGCTGGTCCGCGACGGCCGCGCCGAGGTCCCGCCGACCGCCCGCGCCGTGGAGTACGACAGCGTCGAGGCCTGGGACGCCCTGGCCCGTGCCCGCTACTACGTGCTGAACGACAGCGTGGCGCGCCGCTTCCGGCGCCGTGCCGGCCAGGTCGTCGTCCAGACCTGGCACGGAACGCCGATCAAGGAGATCGGCCACGACTTCATCCACGACTACTACACCAGCCCCGATGTCCTGGACGGCCTGGAGCACGACAGCGCCCAGTGGTCGCTGCTCGCCTCCCCGAGCTCGTACGCCACGCCGCTCCTGAAGCGCGCCCTCGGCTACAAGGGCGAGATCGTCGAGTCCGGAAGCCCGCGCACCGACGCGCTCGTCCGGCCCGACGCCGAGCGGATCGCCGAGGTCAAGCGGCGGCTGGGCCTGCCCGACGGCAAGAAGGTCGTCCTGTACATGCCGACCTGGCGGGAGAACCGCGAGAGCTTCTCCGGCGGCTACAAGCTCGACCTGCAGATCGACCTCGACGCGGCCCGCGAGGCGCTCGGCGAGGACCACGTCCTGCTGATCCGCGGCCACCACCGCGTCACCGAGCAGGTCCGCGACCAGGGCCGGGACGGCTTCGTCGTCGACGTGTCCCGCTGGCCGGACGCGACGGACCTGCTCCTCGTCGCCGACGTGCTGGTCTCGGACTACTCCTCCGTGCTGTTCGACTTCGCGGTCACCGACCGGCCGATCCTGCTCTTCACGTACGACCTGCAGCACTACCGGAGCACGCTGCGCGGCCTGAACTTCGACCTGGAGGAGAAGGCGCCCGGCCCGATGCTCGCCGACTCGGCGAGCCTGATCGAGGCCGTCCGGAACGCCGACGCCCTCTGCGAGGAGTACAAGGAGGCGCGGGCCGCGTTCCGCGCCGAGTTCTGCGA
Source organism: Streptomyces sp. NPDC090445 (assembly GCF_044769385.1). Classification (NCBI taxonomy): domain Bacteria; kingdom Bacillati; phylum Actinomycetota; class Actinomycetes; order Kitasatosporales; family Streptomycetaceae; genus Streptomyces; species Streptomyces sp. NPDC090445. Next base: position 496,636 of record NZ_JBIVXV010000003.1, read on the forward strand.
CCTCGACGACGGCCGGGCCACCGAGCGCGTCGTCGACCGGATGCTGGAGAAGGGTGCGAACCCGGAGGCCTGAGCCGAAGGAGTGCATTCCAGGCACTGAGCAGATCCGCCCCGGGCCCACCGATGAACATCGGGCCCGGGGCGGGTCTGTAGTGGGAGAAGGGGGTGCCCCGCGCACCCCGACCGCCCACCCGCCCCGCCTGGAGGCAGTCATGAGCAGCAACGGCTTCACCACGTGCCTGTGGCTCGACGGCAATGCGGAGGCCGCCGCCGACTCCTACCTGTCCGTGTTCAAGGACGGCAGGCGCGGCCGGCCCGGGACGGCCGCGCGGGCTCAGCCGGCGATCCGGGCCAGCAGCGCCGGCAGGGCGGTGCCGATCGGCTCGCGGACCACCTCGTCGGCGAGGGGGTCGTACGGGGTCTCCTCCGCGTTCACGATGATCAGGCGGGCCCCCGCCTCGGCGGCCATCCCGGCCAGCGAGGCAGCGGGCTGCACCTGCAGCGTGGACCCGACCGCGATGAACACGTGGCAGCCCTTGGCGATGGCCACCGCCTGCGCCAGCACCTCCGGATCGAGGTTCTGCCCGAACATCACGGTCGCCGCCTTGAGGATCCCGCCGCAGGCCGTACAGGACGGGTCCGGCTCACCGGCGGCGACCCGCTCCAGCGCCACGTCCATCCCCGAGCGGGCGCCGCAGGCCGTGCAGACCACCTCCCGGGCGGTACCGTGCAGCTCCAGCACCTTCCGCGCCGGCACCCCGGCCAGCTGGTGCAGCCCGTCCACGTTCTGGGTGATCACCCGCACCGGCGTGCCGCCGCGCTCCAGCTCGGCGACGGCCCGGTGCGCCGCGTTCGGCCGGGCGGCGAGCGCCCCGATCTCGGCGCGCATCAGCCAGGACCGGCGCCGGATCTCCGGATCCGCCATGTAGTACGCGTACGTCACGAGCTTCTCGGCATCGGGCTCCCGGCGCCACAACCCCTGCGGCCCCCGGTAGTCCGGAATCCCGGAGTCGGTGGACATCCCGGCCCCACTGAACACTGCGACAAGCGGCTTACCCATGCCCCGACCCTACGGACCACCGGGGCCGGACCGCGACCGGATTGGCGCAGGCCCCGGCCGGGCGCCGCCGTCCCGCGGGAATCCCCCTGCGGTGAATCCCGCCCTCCACCGGAGTGAGATCCGGCGCCCGCCCCGGCCCGCGCCGTGCCCCGCCGGTTACACATGCGGCATGAGACTCATGCCGTACGGTGTCGGCGCCGCGCTGCTCAGCCTGCTCGCGCTGCCGGCCCCGTCCTCATTCGCCGCCGCTGCCGACCCGGCCCCGGCGCACGCCCGGTACCGGCACACCGCCGCCGACATCAGCCGCTTCCTCACCACCTTCTACGGACACCACGGCCCCTCCGACCACGACCGGTCCCAGCGGGTCTCGCAGCACCTCAAGGACAGACAGGCAGTGAGCCGGAGCCTCGACATACTGCTCTGCGCCCCGCAGGAACCGCGGAGCATCGCCGTCGGCCCGGTGACCGTCGCCCAGATGGCCAATGTCGGCTGGGCCACCGTCACCACCCACTGGGACGCCGGCACCACCGACACCTTCACGGCGTACGTACGCCTCGACTCGCAGCCGATCACGCTCGACGACGTCATCTGCGCGGGCTGACCGCCGGCACGGGGTCGGCGGCGGCCCCCGTAGGCTGGCCGCATGCCGACCACCGTCCTGTACTGCTCCGATCCGCTGAACGAACGCCGGGTCGACGCCCACTTCGCGACGGAGGCCCGGCAGCTGCGCACCGACGGCGCCGCCGTCCACCTCGTCGACCACGACGCGCTGGCGGCCGGGGACGCCGAACGCGCCGTCGCCCGCGTACCCGCGGGGGCGGGACCGCTGTGGTACCGCGGCTGGATGCTCCCCGCCGACCGGTACGCCGAGTTCGACGCGGCACTGCGGCCGCGCGGCGCCCGGCTCCTCACCGACCCGTCCCGCTACCGGCGCGCCCACGAACTCCCCGGCTGGTACGCCACGTTCGACGGGCTCACCCCGGCCAGCCGCTGGCTTCCCGCCGCTCCGGGCCGGGCTCCGGGACCGGAGCGGCTCGCGGCCCTGGCCGCCGGGCTGCCGGCCGGGGCCGCGGTGGTCAAGGACTACGTGAAGTCCCGCAAGCACGAGTGGGACGAGGCCTGCCACATCCCCGACCTCGCCGACCGGGCCGCCCTGCACCGCGTGGTCAGCCGGTTCGTCGAACTCCAGGGCGAGTTCCTCGCCGGCGGCGTGGTCCTGCGCGCCTTCGAGCCGTTCGGCGCTCCCGGGCCGGGACCGGCCGAGGCGCCCGGGGAGATCCGCGTGTGGTGGCGGGACGGTGTCCCGCGGCTGGTCACCCCGCACCCCGACAGCCCGGCCGGCGCCTGCGCAGGACCGGGCGGGGCCGGAGGCGGGGCGCAGCCCGGCCCGCAGGAGCTCGAACCGGTGCGCGCCGCCGTCGAGGCGCTGGACTGCCCCTTCGTCACGACCGACCTCGCGCTGCGCGCCGACGGCGTCTGGCGGGTCGTCGAAGTGGGTGACGCACAGGTGAGCGATGTCCACCGGGCCGTCGATTTGGCGGCCTTCGCACGGCTTTTGACGGCTGCTGACGGCTGATCGGCGCTCCTGACGGCCTCTCGCGCATCTGGTACAACACGGCGCATGACGGGATTCGAGATCACCGGCGCGAGCGCCGCCGACATGGAACTGATGCGCACCTGGGCCGATGCCGAGGGCTGGAACCCGGGCGACTCCGACCGGTTCGCGTTCGCGGTCGCCGATCCGGGAGGCTTCCTCATCGGCCGGGTCGACGGCGAACCGGCGGCCTGCATCTCGGCCGTGCGGTACGGGTCCGGCTTCGGGTTCATCGGCTTCTACATCGCGAACCCCTCCTTCCGCGGCCAGGGGTACGGGATCCGGCTCTGGCACGCCGGCATGGACCGGCTGGCCGGACGGCTCGTCGGCCTCGACGGGGTGGTCGAACAGCAGGACAACTACCGGAAGTCCGGCTTCCTGCCGGCCTGGAACAACGTCCGCCACGAGGGCCGGCTGCAGGGTGCGGGCCCGGGCCGGGGGACGGGCGCCGGGGGGTTCGAGGTGGTAGACGCCGCCGCGCTGCCCTTCGGCCTGCTCGCCGCGTACGACCGCCGGTTCTTCCCCGAGGCCCGCGACTCCTTCCTGTCGGCCTGGACCGGGCTGCCCGGGCGGACGGCCCTCGCCGCCGTCCGCGACGGCCGGATCGAGGGCCTCGGAGTGGTCCGCCCGTGCAGCGGGGCCTCCCGGATCGGCCCGCTGTACGCGGCCACCCCGCAGGTCGCGGCCGCGCTGCTGCACCGGCTCGCCGAGCACACCCCGGACGGGGTGGTCGCCGTGGACGTGCCCGACGCGAACCGGGCCGCCACGGAGCTCGTGGCGGGCCTCGGCCTGGTCCCCGTCTTCGAGGCCGCCCGCATGTACACGGGGCCGGCGCCGGACCTGGAACTGTCCGGGCTGTACGGGGTGACGAGCCTCGAACTCGGCTGACCGGTCAGAAGTCGAACAGGGTGCCGCTGCTGTGCCGCAGGGCGCACGGGTTGGCGAAGGTGTACGAGTAGCTGATCCGGCGGCCCTGCCAGACCCCGTCGGCGGTGACCGTCATGGGGTTCCACTCCCTCGTGCAGTCGACGTTGGGCAGGGGCTCGGCGAGCGCGTCCAGCTCGTCGGCGTGCGTACGCAGTTCGGCGCAGGCGGCGGCCGGGGACGGGTGGGTGCCGCGCGGGGTGGGCGAGCAGGACAGGGTCACCGCGCGCAGCGCCGTGCCGTACCCGGGGTCCTCCCCGGCGGTGACGGCGAGGACGAGGGCGGAGGGGGCGTAGACGCTCTCGGTGCCGGTCGGCGCGGCGTCGGCGGTTCCGGGCCAGGCCAGCGCGGTGAGCGCGGTGAGCGCCATGGCGGAGGAACCGAGGCCGAGACTCCGTGCGATGAACCGCATTTCGAACTCCTTGGGGTGGGTGCTTCGGATAGCGGACAGGAGTCTTGCCGACCCGGGCGTCGAACGCCCGTCCACACCGTGATTTTTCGTCACCGATCGTGAGCGAATGTATGCAGTCCGCAGCCGTGTGAAGGCGCTGACCTGTGCGGAAGCAGGCCTTCGAAACGGCCGAACACACACGCTGAAACCTTTGTCCAGCGGGCCTGGCCGGGAGGTTTACACGGTGTTCACAAACCTGCTCCGGCGTGTGGGGCGTACAGGTCGAGCAGCCGGGTCCGGGTCTGCTGGAGGCGCATCGCGAGCACCCGCCCGACCCAGTGCCCGACCGCGGAGCCGAAGGCCGGGTCGGCGTCCATGAGCATCCGCACGGCGGTCGCGTCGAACTCGTACGCGCGTACCGGGGTCATCGCCTCCGCGCTGAGCTGCCAGACGTACGGCGGGAACAGCCAGGACCAGCCGACCAGCTCCCCGGGGCCGAGGTTCTCGACGGGGGCGGGCCGCCGTCTGCCGGACACGGGGACCTGCAGGGTCACCGTGCCGGAGCGCACGATCCAGAACGACTCGGACGGGGTGCCCTCGTCGAAGATCCGCGCGCCCTCGGGGAAGTTGACCTCGCGCGCGTGGGACATCAGCCGGCCGCGGTGTTCGGCGGAGAGCACTGCGGCGATTCGGATGGGGGAAGGTGTGCTCACGACGGCCTCCGATCAGGGCCCCCCGCTAACCCCAGTGTGGCCGACACCCGCGCGAATGCGGCAGGTGGCGGCGCCACTGTTTGCCGTCAGTCCTCGGCATTGGCCTCCAGGCAGGCCAGCTCCATCGCGTCGAGCACCGCCTCGTGGCTGCGCCGGCTCAGCTCGGCCACGTTCTCGATCTGCGCCGTCGCCCAGGACGCCAGCGTCATCACCAGGACGCGCAGCCCGTCCGTGCCGTGCTCGGCGAGGATCTCGTCGGCCACGGCCATCGCGTCCTCGGGCACCCGCTCCGGCGGCTCCAGCCCGGCCAGGCCCCGCAGCATGACCAGGGTGCGGCGCGAGATCTCCGGGGTCATCCTCGCCAGCCGCAGGTCTTCTTCCTCGTCCACCGGCCCCGCCGCCTTCCCGTCGCTCGCCCTCGCCCGGTCCCTGCAGGGCACGGTAGAGGCCGGCGGCGCCGCGCGCGGGGGTTTCGGCCGGGCCGGCTCCCGGAAACCGGGGTGCGTACGGGTTCCCCGGATGCCGACCGGCCGGTAACTTGTCCGCGGCAGTCGCCCGGCCCGGGTGGCCCGAACCGGCAGGAGCCCGATGAAAAGCCGCCGTGTGCGCCCCCTGCTCACCACCCTTCTGCTGCTGGCGTCGGCCCTGCCGGCGCTCGCCGCCCCGACCGCGGCCGTCGCCGCCCCGGCGGCCCGGGCGGCGGAGCAGGCCACGGCGGCGGACCAGGGCCGGGCTGGGGACCAGGGCCGGGCCGGGGGCCAGGGCCGGGCCGCGCAGGCGGCTCCGGCCGAGAGCTGGACGCCGCCGCTGTCCACCCGGGGCCGGTACATCGTCGACGCGCACGGCAACCGCTTCCGCCTGCGCTCCGGCAACTGGGACGGCGCCCAGGGCTCCTGGACCGGCTCCGGCGACCGCAACGACCCCGCCGCCCACCACTCCGGCCAGAACGCGCACGGCATCCCCCTGGGCCTGGACCGGGTGCCCCTGCCCACCCTGCTGGCGGACTTCCGCGCCCTCGGCCTCAACAGCATCCGGCTGCCCTTCTCCAACGAGATGCTCCGCACGACCGCGCCCGTCCCCGACGCGGCGGTCGCCGCCAACCCGGCCCTGCGCGGGCGGACCCCGCTCCAGGTGTTCGACGCCGTCGTCGCCGCGCTCACCGACGCGGGCTTCGCGGTCATCCTCAACAACCACACCGTCACCACCCGCTGGTGCTGCGGCCTCGACGGCAACGAGCGCTGGAACAGCGGCCGCACCACCGCCCAGTGGGCCGACGACTGGGTGTTCCTCGCCCGCCGCTACCGCGACAACCCGCGCGTGGTCGGCGCCGACCTCTACAACGAGGTCCGCCGCGACACCTTCGACGACCCCAACTGGGGCCTCGGCGACCACCACGACTGGCACGCCGCCGCCCAGGAGGCCGGCGACCGGATCCTCGCCGAGGCCAACCCGAACCTGCTCATCGTGGTCGAGGGCATCAACTGGACCGGCATCCCCGTCAACGGCTTCCCGCACGGCCGCCCCGCCCTCACCCCCGTCCGCACCCTCTCCCACACCCTCGTCGTCTCGAACAAGCTCGTCTACTCGGCCCACTTCTACGGCTACACGGGCCCCCGGCACAGCGGCGCGACCGGCCTGGGCGAGACCAGCGACCCGCGCTACCAGGACCTGAGCCCCGCCGAGCTGCAGCAGGCCGTGTACGAGCAGGCCCTCTACGTCTCCGCGGAGACCGGCACGCACTTCACCGCACCCGTCTGGATCAGCGAGTTCGGCATCGGCGCCGACGAGACGGGCGAGCGCCCGCGCGCCTGGTTCCCCCGTCTCACCGGCCTGCTGGCCGCCGCCGACGCCGACTTCGCGTACTGGCCGCTGGTCGGCTGGAGCACCACCGCCCAGGGCGCCCCCGGCGGCGACAGCTGGGCGATCCTCCGCTACGACGCCGCGGGCCGCCGCTCCGGAGTGCTCGACGCCGCCGACTGGCGCACCGCGCCGTGGAACGCCCTCGCCACCGCCCCCGGGCGCACCGGAACCGTGCCCGCCGTGCCCGGCTGGCACCAGCTGACCACCGACCACCGCGACCACAACGCCTCCCTGCTGACCCGGGCCGGCGGCGACTGGGACAGCGGCGCCCGCAAGGCGGTCTGCCCCGACGGCTCCCGCCTCGCCGGCCTGTCCCACACCGGCGGCCGAGGCCTGTGCACCGACGCGGACCTGCGCGCCCCGGCGGGCGCGCACACCGTCGTCCGCGACGAGTCCCACGTCCCGGCGGGCGGCGACTGGGCGACCGGGTACACCAAGTTCCAGTGCCCGGCCGGACAGTTCCTGATCGGCCACAGCCTGCGCGGCACGCGGGTGTCGGCGGCGCTCTGCGCACCGGCCCGTACCGCCCTCCCGGCCGGCGGGGGCCGCACGGTGTGGTTCGACCGCGGCGACAACCGCCCGGCGGGCGGCCCCGGCGGTGACTACGCGTCCGGCCACTACAAGGGCCAGTGCCTGCCCTCCGAGTACGCGGCGGGCATCGCCTTCACCACCCGCTTCGCCTCCCGCCCGTCCCCCGCTGCCCTGCTCTGCCGCCCCCTGCCGACCCCCTGACCCGGGCCGGGCGATTTTGCATCCAATATGCCAAGTGTGGTGAACGGACCGGCGATTCGGCCTAGGGTGCGCCCGTACGCACGGCCGGGGCGGGACGGCGCCCCGTTCCGGCCGCCACCGCACCGCGCACAGCGATCGGGTGCACACCCAACTGGGGGTCTCATGCGCAGATCCAGAGGGGCGGCGGCCGCGCTCGCCCTGTCCCTGGCCGGGACCGCCGCGGGGGTCGGCCTCGGCCTCCTCCCGCAGGCGGCGGCCGTCACCCCACCCGTGGCCTTCACCGCCGACGCGCTGCCGACCTGGCAGCCCGACGGCGTCGTCTGGGCGCTCGCCGAAGCCGGCGGGACGGTCTTCGCCGGCGGCACCTTCTCCGCCGTACGGCCGCCCGAGGGCGGCGCCGGCACCGAGCAGCCGGCCGTGAACTTCGTCGCGCTCGACGCGGCGACCGGCGCCCCGACGTCCTGCAAGCTGTCCTTCACCATCGGCTCGGGCACCGCCACCGTCCGCGCCCTCACCCTCTCCCCGGACAAGAAGACCCTCTACGCGGGCGGCTACTTCGGGGCGGTCAACGGCACCCCCGTCTCCAGCCTGGCCGCCGTCGACGTGGCCACCTGCACCGTGAAGCCGTCCTTCCGCCCCGCCTTCGCGGCGACCGTGCGGGCCCTGGCCGTCACCGGCGACACCGTCTACGCGGGCGGCGACTTCCTGACCGTCGCCGGGCAGCCGCGGCAGCGGTTCGCAGCCGTCGCCGCGTCCGACGGCGCGCTGAAGCCCTTCCGGGCCGACGCGGACGAGCCGGGCCGGGCGGTCGAGGTCACCCCGGACGGCCGGGGCGTCGTCCTCGGCGGCGACTTCTTCACCGTCAACGGCGTGAACACGCACGCCCTGGCCGTCGTCGACGCCGCCAGCGGCGCGCTCACCAGGGCGTACCCGAACTTCATCGAGACCAACTCCGTCGTCAAGGACATCGCGACCGACGCGACCGGCTTCTACACCGCCAACGAGGGCACCGGAGGCGGCGTCTTCGACGGCCGGATCGCGCTGAACCTGTCCGACTTCGGCCAGCGCTGGCGCGACACCTGCCTCGGCGCCACCCAGGCCGTGCTCCCGTACCGGAGCGTGCTCTACAGCGCCTCGCACGCGCACGACTGCTCCGGTGTCGGAGAGTTCCCCGACGGGCAGCGCCACCACCTCCTCGCCCAGCCGACCACCGGCACCGGCAAGCTGGGCTGGGCCCCCGACACCAACGACGGCATCGGCGAGGGCATCGGCCCGCGCGTGATGGCCGTCGGCTCCCGGGGCGGCGTCCAGTACCTCTGGGTCGGCGGCGAGTTCACCACGGTCAACGGCGCGGCACAGCAGAGCCTGTCCCGGTTCGCCTCCACCGGGGACACCGGCGCGCCGACCACCCCCGTCGCGAGCGCGGCGAGCTTCCGGCCCGGCGAGGTGCAGGTCCGCTGGCGCACCAGCCTCGACCTCGACGACAGCACCCTCACCTACCGGATCCACCGCAACGGCGCGGCCACCCCGATCGCCACCGTCACCGCCGACTCGCTGTTCTTCAAGCGCCCGCAGGCGTCCTGGACCGACACCACCGCCGCGCCCGGCCAGACGTACACGTACCGGGTCAGCGCCACCGACGCGGCCGGCAACACCAGCGCCCTGTCGGCGACCGCGACCGTGACCGTGCCGCAGTCGGCCGACGCCTACGCCGACCGCGTCCGCTCCGACGGCGCCCAGCTGTACTGGCGCCACGACGACACCGTCCTGCCGTACGCCGCCGACTCCTCGGCCGGCGGCAACCAGAACGGCGTGCACCACAATGCCCCGGCCCTGCGCCAGACCCCGGCCGCGGTCTCGGGCGCGAGCACGGCCATCGGCTTCAACGGCACGGACACCCGCATCTACGGGGACCGCCGCCAGACCATCGGCAGCAGCTACTCCGTGGAGACCTGGTTCAGGACCGGCACCACCCGCGGCGGCAAGCTCGTCGGCTTCGGCAACAACCAGGCCCGCGGCAGCAGCCAGTACGACAAGCACGTCTACATGACCAACGACGGGCGCCTCGTCTACGGCGTCTACACGGGCGCCACCCGCACCATCACCACCGCCGGCGCCTACAACGACGACACGTGGCACCACGTCGTCGCCACCCAGGGCCCCGGCGGCATGGCCCTGTACGTCGACGGCGTGCAGCAGGGCACCCTCGCCGTCACCACGCACGAGAACTACGCGGGCTACTGGCACGCCGGCGGCGACAGCCTCGGCGGCTGGCCGAACCGCCCGGCGAGCGAGTTCTGGGCCGGCCGGCTCGACGAGACCGCCGTCTACGGCAGCGTGCTGAGCCCGGCGCAGGTCCAGAACCACTACGCCCTGGCCTCCGCCCCCGCCGACACCGTCGTCCGGGTCACCGCCGCCGAGGACACGTACGCGAACGCCGGCGCCCCGGACACCAACTACGGCACGTCCGGGTCGCTCGCCGTGCGCGGCACCCCGCTCTACCAGAGCCACCTGCGCTTCAACCTGCCCGCCGCGCCGGCGGGCACGGCCTTGAAGTCGGCCGTGCTGTCCGTGAAGACCAGCACGATGAGCGGAGCCGGCACCGCCGACACGGTGTCGGTGGTCCCGGTCACCGGAGCCTGGAGCGAGAGCGGGACCACGTACGACAACCGGCCCGCGCTCGGCGGCCCCGCCGTCGGCAGCTTCGCCGGCGTCCCCGACGGCTCCGCGGTGCACACCACGGCGCTGTCCACGGCGGCCGTCGGGGCCGCACTGGGCACCGGCTACGGCCTCGCCCTGACCGGCTCCGGCACGGACGCCCTGTGGCTGTGGTCCTCCGAGGCCCAGGCCAACGAGGGGACGCCGCAGCTCACGCTGACCTTCGGCGCGCCGTAGCCGCGCGGGCGCCGGTGGAGTACGTCCTCACCCGCCTCCTCACAGGTCGTAGGTGAGGACGTACTCCACCGAGGTGTCGCCATGGCGGTACTCGAACGAACCCGACCCCGTCAGCCCGGCGAGCTCGCCCGTCCCCGAGCCCGGCACCACCTCGAAGCCGCACCGGGTGCCGCCGGCGTCGAACGTGCCGTGCTGCTTCAGGACGAAGGCACCCTTGCGGCCGTCGACGGCACCCGACAGCAGCTCCAGACCCGTGTACGAGCCGACGTTCTCCCCCGTGTACACGATCGTGTAGGCACAGGTCGTCGCCTCGGCCTCGACGCCGCCGGTGAACGAGTTCACCACCGTGGCGCGGGCGATCCGCGGCACGGAGCCGGCCGGGCCGACCGGCTGCTCCTCCCAGTCGGCGAACGTGAAACGGCCCGTGGTGCGGACGGACATGGGGTACCTCCAGGTGCTCGACGGGCCGGGCGGGATCCAGTTCCCCGCCCGGCACGGGACCAGCCTGCCGGGGATACCTGACACCCTCTGTCAGGTATCCCCGGCAGGTATCCCGGACGTGCTGCGGACAATGGCCCCATGCGTGCCGACCGCCTCCTGTCCCTGCTCCTGCTGCTGCAGAACCGCGGCCGCATGACCGCCCCCGAACTCGCCGCCGAACTGGAGGTCTCGGTCCGCACCGTCTACCGGGACATCGAGGCCCTCGGCGCCTCCGGCGTCCCGGTCCACGCCGACCGCGGACCCGCCGGCGGCTACCGGCTGATGGACGGCTACCGCACCCGCCTCACCGGCCTCACCGACACCCAGGCCGACTCCCTCTTCCTCGCCGGCACGCCCGGACCCGCGCAGGACCTCGGCCTCGGCGCCGACCTGGCCGCCGCCCGGCTGAAACTCCAGGCCGCCCTGCCCGCCGCACTCGCCGACCGGGCCCGGCGCCTCGAAGGCCGCTTCCACCTCGACGCCACGGCCTGGTTCCGGGACGCCGACCCCGTCCCGCACCTGGCGCGGATCGCCCAGGCCGTCTGGGACCAGCGCGTCCTGGTCGTCGGCTACCGCCGCTGGAACGGCGAGGAGCGCACCGGCCGCGCCCTGCACCCCCTCGGGCTCGTCCTCAAGGGCGGCATCTGGTACCTCGTGGCGGCCGGGTCCGGGTCCGGGTCCGGGTCCGGGTCCGGGTCCGGGTCCGGGTCCGGGGCTGCCGGGGCCGAGGGCGGGGACACCCGCTTGCGCACCTACCGCGTGTCGCGGTTCCGGGACGTGGACACCGCCCCCGCAGGCTTCGCACGCCCGCCGGGCTTCGACCTCGTGGCGTACTGGGAGGAATCCACCCGCCGCCTGAACGACGCCCTGCGCCATCAGACCGCCCTCGTACGGCTCTCCCCGCGCGGCCGGGCCCTGCTGCCGATGCAGTTCGGGGCGGCAGGCACCCGCGCCCTCGCCGACGCCGAACCCGTCGACCCGGCCGACCCCGACGGCTGGGTCGTGGTCCGCCTGTCCGTCGAGGCGCAGTCCGTGGCCGTCGGCGACCTGCTGCGGCTCGGCACCGAGGCCGAGGTCCTCGGCCCGCCCGAGCTGCGGCGCGCCCTCGCCGACACGGTCGCGGCACTCGCCGAGCGGTACCGCTGATCCCTGGCGCCGACCGGTGAGGGGGCGGCGCGGTCAGCGCGGGGGCTCGACCTCCAGGAACCGGCGCCTGCGCGGGCCGCGGTAGAGGAGGCAGACCCAGCCCAGCGCCTCCAGCGCCGCCGCGCAGGCCGCCAGCCGTTCCTGCTCCTCCAGGGCCGCACCGCCGCCCGGCGGGCCGACCCAGGTCACCTCGACCCGGCCGCCCGGCGGCGGGCCGGGCGCCACCCGGTACCCGGTCCGCGTCCGCCGGCCCTCCGCGTCCACCGCGGACGACGGGAGGCCGGCCGCCTCCAGCGCGAGGGCCACCGCGCGGGGCATCTGCCGGCGTTCCCAGGGGGCGGGAACCGCCGCCCCCGTCCCGCCGCCCAGCATGCGGCGGATCTGCAGCAGGCCCTGGTACGCCGTGCGCACCTCGCCCGCCCGCTCGGCGGTGGCCGGAACGGCCGGACCGTCGCCGGTCGCCGGCTCGAACCCCTGCCCCGGTGAGGCCATCGTCCACCGCCCTTCCGCCGCTGTGCGTGGGGGTACGCCGTTGCCGAGTACGCCGTACGAGTAAAGGTCATGAGGACGGCTCATGAGTACGTCACGGCCGGCCGTCTGAGTATCCGTACCGATTCCGCGCCGGCCCGCCGCTGGTCGAATGGGGGCATGACTTCCGACGCCCCGCGCGGCGCGCACTGCCCGCCCAGCTCCCCCCGCCCGCGCCTGCAGCACGTGACCGTGGCCGGTTCGGCCCTGGCCGTGGCGCTGCTGCCGCTCGTGGTCGGCGTCCTCGTGGCCAAGGGCATGGCCGCCGATCCGCACACCCCGGTCAACGCGCTCATCACCAGCGGGGGCCAGCGGGCCGGGCTGCCCCGCGGCGAGTGGCGGCGGCGCAGCCACACGGCGATGCGCCGCCTGCGCAGCGCCCGCCGGAACACCGTCCGGCGCTGCGCGGCCGTCCGCGCCCGCCGCACGTCCGCCTCCTGAGCCGGTCGCGCCGTACGCCCGTCAGCGCTCGTACTGCCGCATGCACAGGTCCACGATCGACGGCGGTACGGCACCCTCCGCCGCTCCGCACGGTTCCTCCCCGCCGGCGGCCGGGACCGGCACCGGCACCGGTGCCGGCTCCGGTGCGGGCGCGGGGGAGTGCTGCTGGCGCAGGGTGCGGCGCGGTGAAGGGCCCGGCGGGTGCGCCCTGCGGGGCGCGGGCGGCTTCACGGGCCGTACGGCGGACGCCCGACCCGCAGCGGTGGCCGGTGCGGTGTCGTCCTCCGCCGGGACCGGCGGCCGCTCCGGCTCCGGGTCCCGCTGCGGCGGCTGCGGCCGGGACGGCGGCGGGGCCGAGGTCGGCGTCGGGCGGGGCGGCTGCGCCGCGGGGGACGGCCCGCGCGGTGTCGTCTGGGCCCCGGCCGACGGTACGGACGCACGCGCCGGAAGCGGACCGCGCGGCGCGGGCGGGGCCGGGGGTGAGCCCATCGAGGCACAGCCGGTGCTCGCGAGCAACGCGACGAGGGACAGGGGCAGGGCCCGGCGTAGCTGCATTCGACCACGATGCCGCACCGCCGGGACGACCCGGCGGCCCCGTTCACACGTGCGGGCGACGTCTTCGAACGTCTGTCCGTGCAGGGGGGTGGTCGGTGCGTCCTGCGGTGCCGCCGGGCTGTTGGCCACCGCATTCCGCACGGTCACCACCGTCCGGCGCGCCGGACGGATGGGGCAGTTCGGACAGCAGGCTTGACCGCAGCCGTCCCGGGCGGCAAGAGTGCGCCGGTCAGGCAGACAAGAGGACCACCACACGAGTCGCACATCGGAGACAGCCCAGATGCCCCAACCGGTTCGCTTCCCGCGTGTCCCGGCGACGACCCGCGCCACCGGCCTCCCGGCCACCGCCCCGGCGGCTCCCGTTCAGGCTCCGGCTCCGGCCGCGCGGCGGCGCAACGCCTGACCGGCGCAGGGCGCCGGGTCCGGCGGCGGTACCGTACCGCCGCCCGGATCCCCGCCCCGCCCCGGGAGACCACCGTGTCCCACCACCCCGATGACAGCGGGCCCGCCCCCGAGGACCCCGCGCTCGCACCCGCCGGCCCGGCCCCCGCGGCCGACCCGGCCATGCCTGCCTGGCCGGAGGCCGGGCCGCAACCGGCGCCCGGACCGCAGCCGGAGGCCGGACCGCAACCGGCGCCCGGGCCGTGGCCGGAGGCCGGGCCGCAGCCGGAAGCCGGGCAGGCCGCGGCCGCGTTCGATGCCTCCTGGTCCGCGCACGGCCGCGAGGAGCCCGCCGACACCCCCGGACCCGAGGCCGCCACGGCACCCGCGGCCGCGCGGTCCGGCCGCCGGCACGCCCGCCACGGGCGCCCGGACGACCGCCGCCGGGACCGCGGCAGCCGGCTCCCGTGGGCGGCGGGCTCCCTGCTCCTGCTCGGCGCGGCCGGTGTCCTGGCGCTGTGGCCCGGCGACTCCGAACCGGAGAACGAGCGCTCCACCCAGCGGCCCGACCTGTCCGTCCCGGAGCTCCCGGGCAGCAACCCCGGCGCCGACGGCAGCCCCACGCCGACCCCGTCCGCACGGGGCACCGCGAGCCCGTCGCCCTCGCCCAGCCCGTCCGCGAGCCCCTCGGAGAAGCCGCCCGCGCCCAGCACGTCGGCTGCCACGCCGCCGGGGCAGCGCGACACGCTGCGCATGGGCGACCGCGGGCCGGACGTGACCGCCCTGCAGCAGCTCCTGTACGGGCAGGGCTTCACGTACGTGCACGTCTCCGGCGTCTACGACGGCCAGACCAAGCGCGGTGTCGCCCAGCTCCAGCGCGACCGGGACGTGAAGGGCGACCCGACGGGCGTCTACGGACCGGCCACCCGGGCCGCGTTCGGAGGCTGACGCACCGTCCGAGCGGCCGGGGGTTGTGTAGGTTCACGTGTTTCTTTCGGGATCCGTGGTGATGTGTCGTTCGTCGGTGTCATGCCGTGTGTCTGGTGCCGGTGTCGTTCGTGGGTTCGTGGATCGTATGCGTGACCCTTTCGTGGCGGTGTCGTTGATCGGATGACAGCACCACGGGCGAGAGCGAGGGTTGGCAGTGAGCCGGAAGCTGCCGCTGGGCGAGGGCGAGACGCCCCGCACCGCCTGCGTCCGCGCTCTTGTCCGGTCGGGCGTGGACGAGAAGACCGGCGAGGTTCTCGCCCCGGCTCGGTGAAGTGGCGCGCCGGCGTGGCCGCCGGGATCCTGGCCGCCTGGCCTGCCGATCCGAGGAAGCGCACGCCGCAGGAGTGGGACACCGTGCGGGCCGCGATACCGGGCGGGCAGTACCTGCCGTCGAGCAGCATCCGCTCCCGCACCCGTCAGATCGTCTCCTACGAGCGCGAGGACGGGCGTCTCCCGGCCGACGTGTTCGAGCTGGAGCAGGCGTCGCGGGTGCCGCGCCCACACCGAACCCAACGGTTCGCATGGGATCGCTTGACTGATCAGAGACGCTAGCACCGCTAATTCCGCTGGACCAGCGGAAATACCCCAACGGAAAGTGGGTGGTGTCCTGTTCGCCTCCGTCCGAGGAGCCGCCCATGTCCACTCTGCGCGTCACCGTCGAAGAGCTGACCGTCCACGAGCACCCCAACGCCGATGCGCTGGAACTGGCCCAAGTGGGCCTCTACCGCGCCGTCGTCGCCAAGGGGGCCTATCGCAGCGGTGAGTTCGCGCTGTACATACCCGAACAGGCCGTGCTGCCCGCCGCCTTGATCGAGGAGCTCGGCCTGACCGGCCGGCTCGCCGGGTCCGGCGCCGACCGGGTCAAGGCGGTCCGGCTGCGCGGCGAACTCTCGCAGGGACTGGTCTGCCGGCCGCGGGCGCTGGACGGCGTGGACCTGGCGCGGGCCGCCGAGGAGGGCACGGACTTCGCGGAGCTGCTCGGCATCACCAAATGGGCGCCGCCGGTCCCGACCACCATGAGCGGAGAGGTGGAGGCCGCCGCCGACCTGCTGCCGTGGGTCGACATCGAGAACCTGCAGCGCTACCCGCACATCTTCGAGCCCGGCGAGCCGGTCGTCCTCACGGAGAAGCTGCACGGCACGGCCTGTCTGATGACGTACCTCGCCGACGGCGGACGCGTCCTCGTCTCCTCCAAGGGCTTCGGGGCCAAGGGCCTGGCCCTCAAGGAGGACGAGCGCAACCTGTACTGGCGGGCCGTACGGGGCCACGGCGTCCCCGAGGTCGCGGCGAAGCTGGCCGACCGGCTGGGCGCGACCCGGATCGGCGTCTTCGGCGAGGTGTACGGGGCGGGCGTCCAGGACCTGGCGTACGGGACGGACGCGCGCACCGCCGACGCGCCTCCCGGGTACGCCGTCTTCGACGTGTCGGCCGAGATCGACGGTCAGGTGCGCTGGCTGGACCCGGCGGAGCTCTTCGCGGACGGCGAGCTGCCGCTCGTACCGCGGCTGTACGAGGGCCCGTACGACCTGGACACGGTGCTGGAGCGGGCGACCGGCCGCGAGACGGTGTCGGGGCGGGAGGCCCACCTGCGGGAGGGCGTCGTCATCCGCCCGGCCGTCGACCGGTACAGCCCGGTCGTCGGCGGCCGCGCGATCGCCAAGGCGGTCAGCCCGGCGTACCTGACGCGCAAGGGCGGCACCGAGTACGAGTGACACCGGGCGCGGGGGCGTGGCGTGGCCTGACGGGGCGGGAGCGGCCTTTCGTGGTGGGATGAGGAACCGACGGTTCCACAGATCGGGGCTGGCTCACGGGGCTCACGGAGAGGTCGGACAGATGTCCCAGGACACCATGCGGGCGATGGCGTACGACAGGTACGGCGGGACGGAGGTGCTCTCCGAGACCCGGCTGCCGCTGCCGAAGGTCGCTCCCGGCGAGGTCCTCGTCAAAGTCCGGTGCGCGGGGGTCAACCCCGTCGACTGGAAGATCATGGGGGGCGGGCTCGACGGCCTGATGGACGTCCTGTTCCCGGTGGTGCCCGGCTGGGACGTCTCCGGGACGGTCGAGCGGGTCGGGATCGACGTCCCCGAGTTCGCGGTCGGCGACGAGGTGATGGCGTACGCCCGCAAGGACCATGTGCACGGCGGGACCTTCGCCGAGTACGTCAGCGTCCCCGTACGGGCCCTCGCGCCCAAGCCGCCCTCCCTCGGCTGGGAGGAGGCCGCCGGGCTGCCGCTGGCCGGGCTGACCGCCTACCAGCTGCTCACACGGCTCGGCACGGGGGAGGACGACACCGTCCTCATCCACGGTGCCGCGGGCGGCGTCGGATCCTTCGGCGTGCAGATCGCCCGGGCGCTGGGCGCCCGGGTCATCGGCACCGCGTCCCCCCGCAACCACGACCGGCTGCGCGAGCTCGGCTGCGAGCCCGTCGAGTACGGCGAGGGCCTGGTGGACCGCGTCCGGGGGCTCGCCCCCGACGGCGTCACGGTGGGCGCGGACTTCGTCGGCGGCGTGCTGGACGTCACCACGGCGGTCCTGGCACCGGACGGCCGCCACGCCTCCATCGCCGACCACACGGTGCTGGGCGCGGGCGGCCGGTGGATGTGGGTGAGGCCCGTCGGCAGTGACCTCGCCGAGCTGGGCCGGCTCGCGGACAGCGGCCGGCTGAAGGTGACGGTGGCCGAGACCTTCCCCCTCGCGGAGCTCGCCGCGGCCTTCGACCTCAACCAGCAGGGCCACACCGCAGGCAAGATCATCATCACCCTCTGAACCCCGGAGGAGCCGGGCCGGGCCCGAAGCCCGCCCTCCCCCCTCCCCGCCCCGGAAGGACGGACCGACGGGACGCCGGGACGCTCTGCTCCGCCCGTCCGGAGCCACCCCTCAGGACAGGGTGGGCACCGAACCGCAGCGCGCTCGGAACACCTCGACGCCCGGCAGGCCGGCGCACCAAGGGGACGTCGCGGCCGCGAGCCGGGCCGCGTCCGGCGGCCGACTGCCGAGCCCGATCGCAAAGTCCGCCGAAAGGGACGAGGCAGAGAAGGGGCGCGGCCAGGCGTGCGCGTCCCCGACCCCCGCCTCGGCCAGCGCCCCGAGCAGGGCCCGCATCCGGCCCCGGGCCCGGCCCAGCGACTCCTCGAACTCCCGCGGGCCGCGGCCCCGTACGCTCACCACGGCCCAGGCGGCGTGCCGGCGGTGCAGCGGCGGCGGGACGAGGAGCCCGGCTCCCGCCTCCCCGGGCCCGGCGCCGGAATCCAGGAGCTCCCAGGCCCGGTACAGCTCCTGGCCGAGCAGGTCGCGCAGGCCGGGGCCCACCTGGGCCGTGCAGCTGCGGACCGGCTCCGAAGGCGTGAGGACGGTGACCGGGTCGGGGTCGTCCACGGACGCCAACCCACCCGCAGGGAAGAGACCGGCCGGGGTGCGCCAGTCCCAGGCGGCCCAGGTCCCGAAGAACGCCCGGAGCAGGGCCGCGGGGGACAGGTCCGCGGCGTCGCGGACCGTCCGCGCCGCCAGCACCGTCCAGGCCAGCCCGGGCAGCCCGCCGAACGGCGCCGAGTCCAGGCCGCGGATCCGGGCCCAGGCCTTCACCTGCCGGGCCAGCTCTGCGAAGGCCGCCTGCCGGGGCCCGTCGGAGCCCACGAAGCCGCGTACCGCCTCGGCATCGCTGACCGCGCTCAGCGCGACCGCCGCCGCGGCGCCGAGCTCCGCCCGGCGCCGCACCGCCTGCGCCGGATCCACCGCCCCCGTGGGGACGACCACCAGGTCCACGTCCAGCCCGTCGGCGCGCAGCCGCAGCCCCGGCACCCGGGCGCCCGTCACCTCCCGGATCCGGTCCGCGGCCTGCGGCACGGCTGCCGCGACCCGGGCCCGTACGTCCGCGAGGTCCACCGTGCCGGGCAGTGCCGCGACCAGGTCCAGGTCCGCCCCCGGCAGGGCGCAGCCCATGCGCCGGGATCCGGCGACGTGGACCACCCCGTCGGCCAGGGCCTGCGCGATGCGGGCGGTGACGGCCTGCGCGGCACGGCCGAGGCCGCAGTCGGGGTCGTGGCCGCTGTCGGCGTCGGCGTCGGCTTCGGCGGCGGTTTCGGTTTCGGTTTCGGCGTCCGTCGGCCCCGGGACCGCGACCGGGCCCGGCTGTTCCGGCAGCCAGTGGACCGTGCCCGTCCCGAGCTCCACCGTCGCCCGTACCCGCATCGGCTCGTCCCCGCGCCGCGAGAGCACCGCCAGCTCCCCGACCCGGGCCGGGAACGAGGCCCCGGCGCCGCCCAGCCGCGCCGTGAACTCCGCCAGCGCCCGCTGCGGATCCGCACTGCGGCCCAGCGTCAGGTGCGGCGTGTACCCCTCGCCGCGCCCCCGGCAGCCGGGGAACCGCGCGGCCAGCTCCCGCCGCAGCTCCTGCCACGGCGCCTCGCCGGCGGCGGCCGGGTCCAGCCAGAGCACGGCGTCCTCCCGGCTCCCGAAGCTGTGCACGCCCGCCTGCCGCACCGCGAACGGGGCCGTCGCCGCGGCCGCCTCGGCCAGCAGCGGCAGCGCCTCCTCGAAGGACGACTCGGGAACGAAGCCGAACAGCAGGTTCACATGCGCCGGCCAGCGGTCCGCCGCCGGGTCGTGGTCCCGGCGCAGCTCCTCGACCGCGGGATGGTGCGGGGGCAGCCACGCCACGGCCGTGTGCGCGGTCGCCCGTGCGTCGAGCACGGCGCGCCGCGCGTCCGAACCGGCCGCGGACGCCGCCTCCGCCTCGGCTCCGGCGCCCTCACCCGTGAAGTCCAGTACCGCCTCGACCCCGTAGTGGTCGGAGACGAACAGGCCGTCGGCGGCGGCAGGGGAGTCCCCCCGCAGTGCCGCCCGGCGCACCTCCGCGGCCGCCGACCGCAGCAGGACGCGGTCCAGCCGGCCGGCCCGTCCCGACAGCGAGCCCACCGCGGCCAGCGGATTGGCCACCGGGTCGAACGTCGGTGTGGCGTCCTGCGCCCCGTGCACCTCGGTCCACGCGTCCCGCATGGCGAGCACCGCCGCGGGTCCGTCCGGTCCGCCGCGGCCGTCGTTGAAGTCGCCGAGCAGCGCCACATCGGCGTCGATGCCGTTCAACCCCTCCTGGATGCGGTCCAGTTCGGTACCGCGGCGCTCGGCCCCGCCCTCGGTGTGATCGCTCGTCAGGTGGACCCCGGCCACGACGAGCGGACCGCCGGCCGTGTGCACCGTCACCGCCGCGACGGCCTTGTACGGCCCCAGCAGGTGCAGCCCGGCCTCGGCCACCGGCAGCCGGCTGAGCAGGAGCAGCCCGCTCGTGTCGACGTCCTTGCCGGCCGGATCGGTCCCGACCGTGTACCCGGCCCGCACCCACGGCTGCGCCAGCAGCATGCCGAGCAGCTCGGGCTCGACCTCCTGCAGCGCGATGACGTCGGCGTCGGCGGCTTCCAGGGCGGCGAGCAGCAGCGGCCTGCGCCGGGCCGTGGCGATCTGCGGGGCGTCGTACCGGTCCCACAGCGTGTTCCAGGTCAGCAGCCGCACCCGGCCCGGCCCCGGATCCGCCCCCGGACCCGGCTCCGCCGCGCCCGGCGGGGGAGTCCCGGCGGGCCGCCAGGCGCCGTCCGCCGGATCCCAGGCGTGCGGGGTGCGGGCCGTGAAGAACGGTGCCCGCAGCAGGCGCGGCGCACGGACCCGCCCGGCCCGCGTGGAGTCGATGACGTCGAGGCCGCTGGCCCGGTCCCAGACGAGCTCGCCGTCCGCCTCGACGAACAGCACCCGGTGCCAGGGGATGTCGCCGCCGGGCACGAACGCGGGCAGCGGGATCCGCTTCGGCGGCGCCCCGCGCTGGTGCAGCCCGAGGACGAACCGCGCCGGGTCGAAGCGGGGGTCCCAGCGGACCTGGTGGTACAGCTGCTCACTGGTGCGCATCAGCGGTCCCCGTCCGTCGTGCCGAGGGTTCCGGCGGTGTCCTCGACGGTGCCGCCCGCGCCGATGTACCGGATGCGGTGCGCCTGCCCGTCCCCCGGACGGGGCGGGTCGAACCGGTGCAGCTGGGAGGCCAGCACCTGCGGCGGCACCGGGTGGGCGCGTACGGCGTTGCGCCGGAGCAGCTCCGCCTCCTCCACCAGCACCACCGCATGGGTGACCAGGGCGTCGCGGCGGGCGGCGACCGCGCCGGCCAGCCCCCGCTGCTGCGCGGTGAGGGAGGTGGCGTCCCAGACGACGGTGCCCCCGGCGGCGAGCGCCGCGTCCAGCCGGTCCAGGCCCTCGCGCAGTACGTCCGCGTTGGCGCGCTGGTCGGCCCGGGAACCCCGGGCGGCCCGCAGATCGTCGAGACTGATGTACGCGGCCACGCCCGGCAGGCTCCGGGCGTACGTGCTCTTCCCGCTGCCCGACGGCCCGCACAGCTGGACCAGCCGCGGGTGGTTGCCGTCCCGCCAACGCCAGGTCGCGGCCACCGCCTCCTCGGGGGTGGATATCCCGCCGCGCGCGAAGGCCTCGCGGGCCTCGGCCCAGCAGCGGTCCGCCGCGTCGGGGTCCAGGTCCGCCAGGGCCGTCCGCAGCCCGGCCCGGAGCGGGCCGAGCGGGTCGGGGCCGAACAGCCCCTCCTCCTGCGCGTACAGCGCCGACCACTCGACGCAGTCCCGGGCCCCGGAGTCCGCCGTACCGCCTGCGGCGGCGGCGAGCGCGTGCAGTGCCCCGAGGTCGGCCGCGGAGGCCATCCGGACCAGCCCGGCCCGGCGCAGCTCGTCCGGGAACGGCCGCCGCAGCCGCGGGTACAGCCCGACCAGGTCGGCGACCCGGCGTGCCTGCGGCATGCCGAGCGGCCCCGCCGCCAGCCGCGCCGCGACGCGGGCCCGCGGGGTGCGGTGCAGCAGGGCCGCGAGGACGCCGGCCAGCCGGGCGTCCCCGGTGCGGCCCAGCGCGTCGAGCCGGCCCGCCACCTCGGCGACGACCGGATCGACACCGTCGCCGGGGCCGCTCTCCAGGCCGAGGGCGGCCGACAGTCCGGCCGTGTCCGGTTCGGCGCCCGACCGCACCGCCCACAGGGCGGCCTGCGGGCCCAGCCCGTTCGGCACCACGGGGGCGTACATCCAGTGCGTGTCGGTCTGCACGTGCCCGCCGCGGACCCACTTCGCCACGCACCGCCCGAAGTCCGCGCGGGCGAAGCCGTCCGCCGTCCGCATGACGTAACCCTCCTGGCGGGCGGTGTCGACGCGCAGTCCGCGCAGCGCGCGCTCGTCGAAGACGCCCCGCCACAGCACGCGCGGGACGGGCACCCCGAGACCGTGCAGGAAGCGCACCGTGCGGTCCCAGTCCAGGCACTGCTCGCCGTCCCACACGGAGAACCCGTAGAACCAGCTGTCGAGGTCCTCGTACGGGATCGAGTGCCGCGCGTACAGGTTCTCCCCGCATACCCGCCAGCCGGCGGGTATGCCTGCGCCGATCCGGCTCTGGAGGCCCTTGACCCAGGCGCGGGAGGGGTGGTGGGCGGAGTCGAGGGAGCGGGCGTGCAGGCCGTCCGCGTAGAGGGTGGTGTTCTCCCCGTCGAGCTTCTCGGTCACGACGACCTCGCGCCCGGCGAGGCCCGCGAGCCCTGCGGCGCGTACGTCGTCCGCCGTCGTCCCCGGCGACCACGGCAGGTGCGGGGTGCGGGGGTAGTGCGTGCGCATGAACGGCTCCTGCTCGGCAACGTGGTGCCAGGTCACTGTAGGTTTCCGACCCGGCCCCCTCCACCCAATATCCGCCCCGCCGGCCTGCCCGCGCGGTTTCGGCGTCAGTCCTGCCGGCCGGCCAGGAGGGTGAGGATGTCCGCCGTGGGGCGGACGTCGCCGAAGCTGCGGTAGACCGTTGCCAGGGTGGCGTTGTGGGCGGCGTCGCTGCGCGTCGCGCACCCGTCGGCCGCCAGGACCACGCGGTAGCCGAGCGTCGCCGCGTCCCGCACGGTGGCCTCCACGCACACGTTGGTCACCAGACCGCACACGATCACCGTGTCCACACCGCGGTCGTCGAGCACCTCGGGCAGGGGGCAGCGTCCCGGGAAGAAGGCGGACGAGGCGTGCTTCTCCACCACCGGATCCTCCGGAGCCGGAACCAGCTCGGGCCACAGCCGGTCCGTGACCGCGCCCGTGCCCCCGGCGAGCCGGTAGCGCTCGGCGACCTCGGGCCCGTAGAAGTCCACCGCCCAGCGGGTGGGCTGCGCCGCCACGGCCGGCAGGACCCAGGCCACGGTGCCGCCGGCCGACCGGGTCCCGTGCGCGAGGGCCCGCACCTGCGGCACGATGCCCAGCCCGAACCCGCTGCCCGCCACGAAGAAGCGGACCATGTCGACCACGACCAGCGCGGTCCGCTCGCCCGGCAGCTCGGTGTACGCGTGGCGGTGGCCCCGGCGGCGCTCGTGACGCGCGTACTCGTCCGCCTCGATCCGCCACGCGTGCCGCCGCGGCTCGGTCCCGCCCGTCACGTCCGTCCCCTGCGTGTCCATCGGAAGTCGGCTCCTCAACGGCACAGGGCGGCGATCTCGGGGGCGACGGTCCCCTTGGCCGCCTCGCACAGGGGTCCCATGTCGTAGCCGCGGCCCGGGCCGGGCCCGGGCCGCGGCTGTGCGGGCGGCCGCTTGCGCGGCTTGGACCCGGACGCGGACCGGGAGGACGCCGACGGGGCCGTGGCGGAGGACCCGGGCTTGGACTGCGCGGCGGGCCGGTCCCGGTCCGCGGCCCGGCGCGGTGGCGGTTCGGCGGGCGGTGCGGGAGCGTCAGTTTCCGCCGCGGACGGGGAAGTCGGGGAGGCCGGTGTCGGCGTCGGTTCCGGCAGTGGCGTCAACGGGAGGGCCGCCACGGCCGGTTGCCGGATCCCGGCCCCGGCGGGCTCCGGGGCGGCCGGGGCCTGGGATGCGGACGGCCGCACGGACACGCACCCGGCGGTCAGCATCACCGCGGCAAGGATCAACGGCAGGGGCGGAGTTGCTCGGCGCGGCTGCACGGGCTGCATCGGCTGCATTCGCCCAGCTTGCCGTACGGGCGGTTCGGCGATCCACGAGCCGTCATGCGTACGGGTGATCCGCACCCGCGGCTCACGCCGGCGTACGCCCCCGCGAGGCCAGCCGCAGCGCGTGCTCCAGCGGGCCGCGGCGCAGCGGGCTGTCCGCCCAGACCCGCTGCCAGCCCCAGGCCGCGGCGACCGACACACCGGCGAACGCGGCCAGCGCGGTCCAGGACCCGGCGCCGTGGGCCGGGCCGGCCAGCACCAGTGCGTGGGCGACGTACGCGCTGAGCGCCATCGCCCCGAGCGCCGCCAGCGGCCCCAGCACCCGCACGCCCGACCGGCGCTGCGCGGCCAGCACGAAAAGACCGATCAGCGCACAGCCCACACCCGCATTGCCGATCGTCTCCAACGGGGTCTGGCTGTACGGATCCGCCACCAGCAGCCACTCCCAGGACGTGCTCGGGATGGCCCCGTACTGCCCGCCCAGCACCGCGCCCACGGGATCGGCGGCGGCCGCCGCCTCCGGGTGCCGCTCCGCTATCACCGACAGCAGCCGCTCCCGGCCGCCCAGGGGGTGGGCCCACAGCCAGGCGGCGCCGTACCCGGCGACCGCGGCCGCCGCGCCCCAGAGCGCCATCCGGGCGGCGGAGCGGCGCTCGCGCAGATCGCACAGCCGGCCCAGGGCCAGGCCCACCAGGACGTACGGGAAGTAGGTGGCCAGCGGGTAGGCGCCGGTCAGCAGCAGTTCCAGCAGCGTCCGGCCCAGCCCGTCCCAGCTGGTCAGGGCGGACGGCTCGGGCACCGCGCCGCGCCCGGAGTCCGCGTATCCGAACGCCGGGCCGAGCAGGTACGACAGCAGCGGGCCCGCCACCACGGACGTGCCGGCGGCGGCGGTGAGCACCGGGGTGGTGAGCCGGGTGAAGGGCTCGGCGGCGAGGAAGTACACGGCGAAGAAAGTCAGGATGACCAGGATGCCCGGCCACAGCGCGGCCAGGACCAGCCCGAGCGCGGCCAGCACCGCGCAGCGGATCAGCAGCGCACGGTGGCGCTGCGCCCGGCTGCCGGAGGTCTCCGCCGGTGTGCCGCCGCTGCTGCGCTGGGCGAGGGCGAGGGAGAACCCGGCGAGGAGAGTGAACAGGGCGGGTGCCCGTCCGTCCGCCGCGACGACCAGGTAGCCGACGCCCTCGGGCCGGGGGCCCGGACCGACGTGCACGGCGAACATGCCGAGGACGGCGAGTCCGCGAACGGCGTCGACCCCGGTCAAGCGGCCCGGGCCCGCATCCTTGCGCGGACGGGAAGCGCCGGCCACTCGCATGCCTCTGCGTGCCTCTCCTCATGTCCCGGCCGGAGGCCGGTGTTTTCACGTGGTCGGACCGGCAGGTTTCATCCCGACAGTCCGCGCCGCGAACATACCAGGGACGGCGTAACAAGGTAATAAGTCAGTGTGGCCGGAAGGGGGCGGCGGCGACGAGGAGCGGCAGGCGCCGCCGGGGAAATCCCGGGTGCGCGGCCCCCGGTCCCGCAGCATGGGGGCATGAGCGACAGCGTGATCACCTACACCGTCTACATCCTGGCCGATCCCGCACAGGTCTGGGAGGCCCTCACCGACCCCGCCTTCACCCGCCGGTACTGGGGCCTGAGCTTCGAGACCGACTGGGCGGTCGGCTCGCAGATGGCGTGGGTGGAGCGCGGGGCCCGGACCAGCGACCCCGAACAGGTGGTCCTCGACTGCGTGCCGGACCGCAGACTCTCGTACACCTGGCACACCTTCACGCAGGAGTGGGCGGCCGCGGTCGGGGTCGGCGAGGAGCTGCGGGCCGAGCTGGCCGGGCAGCCGCGTACGAAAGTGGCGTACGAGATCGAGCCGGTCGGGGACGCCCTCACCCGGCTGACGGTCCGCCACGAGGGCTTCGAGCCCGGCGGCACGCTGATCGGCATGTGCAGCCAGGCCTGGCCGATGCTCGCGTCCAGCCTCAAGACCCTGCTGGAGACGGGGGCCCCGCTACCGGAGGAGGGCCTCGGCGGTCCCGGACCGGGCCCGGAGCCGGCGGTGTGACCCGTCCCGGCGGGCCGATGCGGCGGCACCCTGCGCACGGGCTGCCGCCGCCGGTCGTGTGGAATGAGCCGCATGGGGACACAAGAGGACCTGATACGCCCGGCCGACGCCGCGACGCCGTCCGAACACTGGCGCTACACCCGCCACCTCGCAGCCCTGGCCGACGCGGCCGGAGCCGCAGGGGGGCACGCCGGGGCGGCGGGCATCGCGGCGGAGGCCGACGTCGTGGCCGCCGTCCTGCGGGATCCCGACCCCGTGATGGCCGAGAGCGCGGTGGTCACCCACCTCGACCGCCGCGCCCCCCGGCTGCTGGCCGACGCGGCCTTCCCCGCCTGGGCGGATGCGCTGGCCGCCGTCGTCGGCGACCGTGCCTTTCCCGCCCGGAGGCTGCGCGAGTGGACCCTGCTCAGGGCGATCGACCGCGGCGAGCCGTGGTCGGCGGCGGAGCTCACCGCCGCCTCCGACTGGTGCCAGCGCACCGCGGCCGGGCCGCTGGCCTCGTACGAGGCGCTCACCCTGCTCGCGGGCTCGGCCCGCACCCGCCGGGTCCGCAACGCCGCCGCCCAGCGCCTCCGCCGCCACACGGCCTGACACCCCCGGGCCCCGCCCGACGCCGAGCCTCAATCGCCGGCGGGGCTGGAATGCCCCGGCCTGCGCCTCGAACATCGGCGGGCTGGATTTGCCCGGTACTGCGGGCTCTGCCCGGGCCTGCGCCTCAATCGCCGGCGGGGCTGGAATGGCCCGGCCCTGCGCCTCGAACGTCGGCGGGGCCGGAATGCCCCGGGCCTGGGCCTCGGACGTTGGTGGGGCTGGGTTGTGTCGGTTCTCGGCTGCGGTCGGGTGTTTCAGCCTCGCCGGCGTTTGAGGCGCGGGGTCCGGGGCAGCGCCCCGGGGATCCCGGCTGCGCCGCCGGGCCGGAGCCGCAGGTCAGCGGTGGGAGGGGGTGCCCGGTTGGAGCGCGTACTCCCGGATCGGGGGCGGGAGTTGCCGCCGGCCGGGCCGACACGACGGCGCGGCCCGTCAGGGCGCAGACCTGAGCGTGAAGTGGGGCCAAAGGGGTAAAAAGGGGCGGTGGCGGCTGCGGAATTAATCGCTCTGCACAGGAGTCTCGTCATTCGGGCATCCGCCGGTTTATGGTCTGGCTACCTGGCCGGGTATCAGTGTTGATTCAGATGCCGTTCCACTGGAGGCAGTACTCCGTGTCGCACGTTTCGCAAGCTCCCGTCACCACCCCCGACGGCGAGCCGGCCATGCCCGTTCCCACCGCGTACGGCGAGGTCAAGGGGTGGTTCTCGGACTGTGACCAGGCGCTCTTCGACTGGTTCCTGGCCCGCCAGAACAGGGACGGGGTGAAGCCGGGCGACCTCCTGGAGCTCGGCGCGTTCATGGGGAAGAGCGCGATCTTCCTCGGGCAGTACCTGCGGGACGGCGAGGAGTTCACCGTCTGTGACCTCTTCGACTCGCCGGCGCCGGACGAGTCCAATCTCGCGGAGATGCAGGGTTCGTACCCGACGCTGACCCGCCGCGGGTTCGAGGCGAACTACCTGGCGTTCCACGAGGCGCTGCCGACGGTCATCCAGGCGCCGACCTTCGTGGTCGCCGACCGTGTGCGTCCGGCGAGCTGCCGCTTCATCCACATCGACGCCTCGCACCTGTACGAGCACGTCGTCCAGGACATCGCGTCCTCCCGGGTCGTCGCCGCCCCGGGAGCCGTCGTGGTCTTCGACGACTACCGTTCCGAGCACTGCCCCGGCGTCGCCGCCGCGGTGTGGGGTGCGGTCGCCGTCGACGGCCTCCGGCTGATCGCCGTGTCGGGGGCGAAGCTGTACGCGACCTGGGACGACCCGGAGCCGTACCGCACGGCGCTGCTCGGGTGGCTGGAGGGCCGGGCGGACCTGTGGACCGGTGTGGAGGAGGTGGCCGGCGAGCCGCTGGTCCGCATCGGTGACCACGGGGCCGTCCCGCCGGTGATCCCGAAGCCGCTGCGGCCGGCTCCCGAGCCGCCGGCCCCGCCCGCTCCCGTGCGGCGGCCCGCGCCGCGTCCGGGTGCCGCGTGGCGCAAGCTCGCGAAGGACGTGCTCCCGCCGGTGGTGACCCGCGCGATCGTGGCCGAGCTGCGCCGCCGCCGGCGCCGCTGACCGTCCCTGCCGCTGCCTGCGGTGCGGCCCCGGATCCGGGGCCCGCACCGCTCGTTTTCCCGTACGCCCCCGGGTCAGTGGCCGCGGCGGACGCGGGCCGCGCGGCGGGCCTCGGCCAGGGCCTTGGCCTCCGCCGTCTTGCGGGACTCCTTGCCCTTGCCCGGCCGGCCCGGGCGGCTGCCGATGCCGCGGAAGCCGAGCTCGCTGCCGGACGGGCGGCCCTTCGCGTCGGTCGGCGCGGCGCCCGAGAGCGGCACCCCGGAGGGGGCCTTGGCGCCGGTGATCCGGCTCAGTGCGGCCTCGCCGGAGCGGACCTGGGTGATGGTGGGGCGGATCCGCGCGTCCGCCATCAGCCGGACGATGTCGCGCCGCTGGTTCGGGGTGACGAGGGTGACGACCTTGCCGGACTCGCCGGCCCGGGCGGTGCGCCCGCCGCGGTGCAGGTAGTCCTTGTGGTCGGCCGGCGGGTCCACGTTCACGACCAGGTCGAGGTCGTCGATGTGGATGCCGCGCGCGGCGACGTTCGTCGCGACGAGGACCGTGATCGTCCCTTCCTTGAACTGCGCGAGGGTCCGGGTGCGCTGCGGCTGGGACTTGCCGCTGTGCAGCCCTTCCGCCCGTACGCCCATGGCCCGCAGGTGCTTCACGAACTGGTCCACGCCGTGCTTGGTGTCCAGGAACATCAGCACCCGGCCCTCGCGGGCCGCGATCTCGGTCGCCGCGGTGACCTTGTCGGCGGAGTGGATGTGCAGGACGTGGTGGTCCATCGTGGTCACCGCGGCCGCGGACGGGTCCACGGAGTGGGAGACCGGGTCCTTCAGGTAGGTCCGCACCAACTGGTCGACGTTGCGGTCCAGGGTGGCCGAGAACAGCATCCGCTGCCCGTCGGGGCGCACCTGGTCCAGGATCTCGGTGACCTGCGGCATGAAGCCCATGTCGCACATCTGGTCGGCCTCGTCGAGCACCGTGATCCGCACCCGGTCCAGGTGGACGTCGCGCCGTCCCACCAGGTCGCTCAGTCGGCCCGGGGTGGCCACCACGACCTCGGAGCCGGTGCGCAGCGCGCTCACCTGGCGGCCGATCGACAGCCCGCCGACCACCGTCGCCATCCGCAGCCCGAGGGTCTGCGCGTACGGCGTGAGGGCCTCGGTCACCTGCTGCGCCAGCTCGCGGGTCGGTACGAGGACCAGCGCCAGCGGCCGCTTCGGTTCCGCCGTCCGGCCCGCGGTGCGCGCGAGCACGGCCAGGCCGAACGCGAGCGTCTTGCCCGAGCCGGTCCGGCCGCGGCCCAGGATGTCCCGGCCGGCGAGCGAGTTGGGGAGGGTGGCGGCCTGGATGGGGAACGGCTTCTCCACCCCGGACTCGGCCATCGTCGCCAGCAGCTCCGCGGGCAGGTCGAGCTCGGTGAAGGACTCCACGGGCGGCAGAGCCGGGGAGATCGGCTCGGGCACGGCGAACTCACCCTGCAGGGCGGGGGTCCGGGGCGCCTTGTCGGCGCCCTTCCCGGCACCGCGCCCGGGAGCTGCCTGAGCTGCCTTGGCGGCGGGCCTGACGCCGAAACGCCCGTAGGGGGACGGGTTCCTCATGCAGAGCCTTCCGTGGGACGCGAAAAGGGAAATTTTATCATCGGCGGATTCGGGCCCCGGCCGCTGCCGGGTCCGCGGGGCCTGCCGGGGCCGCGGGGTCCGCGGATCCGGCCGGGGCTGTGGGGGCCGGCCCGCCGGACCGCAGGTGGTCCAGGTGCGCGCGTGCCTCGACGGCCGCGCGGGCGAACCAGTCGGCGATGACGGCGACCTCCTCGGGGGAGTACTCGTCGAACAGCGCGGCGAGCCGGGCGTAGAAGGGCTCGTACACCTCCACCACCCGCCGGGCCGCCACCGGGTCGGCCACCACCCGGACCCGGCGCCGGTCGGCCGGGTCGGGCTGCCGCTTGGCGTACCCGGCGCGCTCCAGCCGGTTGAGGACGCCGGTGACCGCGCCGGTGGTGAGGTTGGCCAGCGCGGCCAGGTCGCCGGCCGAGAGGGGCTCGTCCCCGGCTCCCAGGATGTGCCCGAGGCAGGTCAGGTCGGTGACGTTGAGTCCCAGCAGCTGCGCCACCTCCTGCTGGCCGATCAGGCCGAGGGCGACGTAGTGGTCCATACGGGAGATCGCCTCCCCGGCCGTTGCCGGGGGGCGGGTCTTGCCCTGCACGCAGAGACTCCTTAGCATCTAAGTTACTTAGCTCGCGAGATACTTCCTTGATCAGATGTTTAGCTCGTGAGATAAGCCTTCCTGCCTCCGAGCCTACTTCGGGAGAACCATGAGCGCGCACGGAGATGTCGACCTCGGACACACCGTCGCCGGCTGGACCGGCACCGCCCTGGCGATACTGGGTTCCGCCGGCGCCGGCGCGGCCCTCTGTGCGGGCTGGACGCCGGGCGTCTGGCTGGGCCTCGCCCTCGTCGCCGCGGCCGCGGTCGTCACCTGGCTGCTGCACCTCGCGGGCTGGGGCAAGCCGAGCGGCCCCCGGCCTTCCCCCGCGCGCGACTGGCGGGTCCGGGACGGCGCCGCCCGCACGGGGCACGCGGACTGCCTGGGCTGCCGGATGAGCGGAGGCCGGCGCGCCGCGGCGGCGGCCCCGGCGGTCGGGCCCCGGGGTGCCACCGCACTGTCGGCCGCCGCGGACAGCGGGGCGGGTGGTTCCGGGTGACGTGCGTCGGCCGCGCAGATATACGGGCAGGTGTTCGAAGTGTCCCCGGTTGGCCGCACGGGGGTGTGATCCCAGGGACGGGTGGGCAGGATTGGGACGGCGGCACCGTATGTGCGGCCCGCGTGGAACGTTGAGAAGGATCAGCACCGATGGCTACAGGCACCGTGAAGTGGTTCAACTCGGAGAAGGGGTTCGGCTTCATCCAGCAGGACGACGGCGGCCCGGACGTGTTCGTCCACTACTCCGCCATCCAGACGTCCGGCTTCCGGGCGCTGGAGGAGAACCAGAAGGTTCAGTACGACGTCGTCAAAGGCCCCAAGGGTCCCCAGGCCGAGAATGTGATGCCCACCAGCTGAACGCCCCGCTTCTTCACGCCGCCGGCCCGACGTGACGGGCCGTGAGCCCCGCCGGCCCAGCCGGCGGGGCTCACGGTTTTCCGCGTGCCGCGGCGTACCGCGGTGTCCCGGGGTGCGGCGCGAGTCGCCGTCAGCCCTCCCGGAGGATCACCGCCGAGACCGGGCAGGCGCGTACGGCCTCGCGCAGCAGGGGGCTGCCGTGGCCGTCCTCCCGCCCGGGCAGGACCTGGCCGAAGCCGTCGTCGTCCTGGGTGAAGACGTCGGGGACGGTCAGGGCGCACTGGCCCGCGCCGATGCAGACGGCGGTGTCGATGCCGACGGCGGTGCGCCGCGGCGGCCCGCCGCTCACCACGTCACCGGGAGCTCGACCATGCCCTGGATGGTGTCGCCGGGTTTGAAGGGGATCCGGTCCGGCTCGGCCGCCAGGCGCAGCCCCGGCAGCCGCGCGAAGAGGGTGCCCAGGGCGATCTCCATCTCGGCGCGGGCCAGGTTCTGCCCCAGGCACTGGTGGATGCCGAAGCCGAAGGCCACGTGGTGCCGGGCCGGGCGGTGCCAGTCCAGTACGTCGGGCTCCGCGAAGACCGTCTCGTCCCGGTTGATGACCGAGGTCGGGAAGACGACCCCGTCGTCGGCCCGGACCGTGACCCCGCCGATCTCGATGTCCTCCGTGGCCACCCGCAGCATGCCGTCCGCGATCGACAGGAACCGCATCAGCTCCTCCACGGCGGCCGGGAGGAGCGACGGGTCCTCGCGCAGCTCGGCCAGCTGCTCCGGGTGCCGCAGCAGGGTGAAGGTGCCCAGCGAGATCATGTTCGCCGTGGTCTCGTGCCCCGCGATCAGCAGGATCGCGGCCAGCGAGACCAGCTCGTCGACGTCGGTCTCGCCCGTCTCCAGGCGCCGCTCGACCAGCTCGTCCAGGAGGCCGTCCCCGCGGTCCGTCCGCTTGCGCTCGATCAGCCCGGCCAGATACGCGTTCAGGCGGGTGCGGGCGTCCTCCACGTCGGCGGTGTCCGGCCCGCGCAGCAGCCGCCGCGACTGCCCCTCGAAGAACTCGTGGTCCTCGTACGGGACCCCCAGCAGCGAGCAGATCACCATCGACGGCACGGGCAGGGCGAAGGCGCCGACCAGCTCGGCCCCCGGGCCGCGGGCGACCATGCCGTCGATCAGCCGGTCCACGGTCTCCTGGATGCGGGGCCGCAGGGCCGCCGTCCGCTTCAGGGTGAAGCTCGGGATGAGCATCCTGCGCTGGACGTTGTGCACCGGGTCGTCCACCCCGAGCAGCGCGGTGCGGCGGTCCCGCAGGGCCTTGAACCGCGGGTTGGGGGCGGGGAAGGCGGCGTTGTCGCGGTCGGCGGAGAGCCTGCCGTCGGACAGCATGGCCCGCGCCTCGGCGTGCCCGGTGACCACCCACACGGACCGGCCGTCGAAAAGGGTCACGCGGGACAGCGGCCGGCCCGTGCGCAGGGGATCGTAGGCGGTCGGCGGGTGGTAGGGACAGGTTCGGTCCTGGGGGAAGGCAACGGTCTCTGACATACAGCACCTCATCAGCGCGGTCGATACGTTCCGTCTCGCCTGAATCCATTACATGCTCAAGGCATCTATCTCACCCATACCTTTTTCGGCCAGATGGGCCCGCGCCCACCCGACCCACCCCACCCACCCTGCCCTGACCGGGCATTGTCAGTGGTGCCTGTGAAGCTGGCGGAATGGACGACAGGATGCTCCGGCGCCGGGTGTACGGTGCCGACCACGACGATCCCGACCCGGGTCCGCGCCCCGGCCGCAGCTACGGCGAGCTCGTGGGCGGCCCCCTCGACGGGCTCCTCCTCGACGTCACGGGCTGGAGCGCCGGCCGGCTCGCCGACGAGGCCGCCCTCCCCACCGAGATAGGCCGGTACGGGGCCGGCGGCCGGTCCCACTACCGGCGCCGCGCCGCCGACCCCGACCGCTGGGACTGGTCGGGCGACAGCCGCTGACCCGCGACGCGGCCGCAGGTCAGCGGGCGGCGCCCCGGCGCACGCTCCGCGCCCACGGCACCGGCGGGATCTGCAGCGGCAGCCGGCCGACGACGGCCGCCCGTCGGACGGGTGAGAGGTGCCGTGCGTCGACGGCCGTCTGCGCGTTCGCGGGGAACACGCCGGCGAACGGCCCGGCCGCGTGCGCCACGCCCGCGGCCGCCGGGAAGCCGGCGAGCAGCGCGGGCGAGGAAGGGATGCGGGGCATGGCGGTGCGTCCTCTCTCCGGGGAGCGGGGATCCAGGCACCGCGATCGTAGGCACGGGTCGGGGCGGGGTTCACCCGTCCGGTCCGCATCCGGCAGCATCGGAGGGGTCCTCGACCGCCCGACACGGCCCCGCCGCCCGGCCCGCGGTCCACGGTCCGGAGAGAATCCCGGGAAAAGATTCCCCGCGGGTGTCGATTCCGCAGCCTCCGGTTCGACGCAGGGGTGAGAGGTGGGGAGAGCCCCCGCCCTCGCGATCGAGGAGTCACCATGCCGCGCTTCCTTTCGATGGTCCGCATCGACGAGCAGAACCTCCCCGCCGACACCGAGTTCCCCCCGGAGTTCGCACAGCGCATGGCCGCGCTCCTGGAGGAGATCACCAAGGCCGGCGTCATGCTGGACACCGCCGGACTGCGCCCCACCTCCGAAGCCACCCGGGTGACCTGGTCCGGCGGCAGGCTGAGCTACACCGACGGCCCGTTCACCGAGACCAAGGAGGTCATCGGCGGCTACGCCCTCATTCAGGCCAAGGACATGGCCGAGGCGCTGGAGTGGGGCAAGCGGTTCCTGGAGGTCCACCCCGCGGAGTGGACGGTCGGCCTGGAGGTCCGCCAGATCGACGAAGGCTGACCCCGGCCGGCGACCGCCGGCAGCCGCCCGTGTCCGCGCCGGGGCGACTGCCCGGTTTGCCCCGGCCTGTCACGGCTGCTCTGATGGGTGCCCGTGACGGGAGCGGACACGGCCCAGGCGGTCGAGACGGTGTTCAGGATCGAATCGGTGCGGATCATCGCCGCCGTCGCGCGCATCGTGCGCGACGTCGGCATCGCCGAGGAACTGGCTCAGGACGCCCTCGTCGCAGCCCTGGAGCAGTGGCCCGCGTCGGGCGTCGCGGCCAACCCGGGCGCCTGGCTCACCGCCACGGCCACACACCGGGCCATCGACCTCGTCCGCCGCAAGGAGACGTACGCCCGCAAGCTCGCCGAGGTCGGCCGCACCCTGGAGGACGTGCCGCCGCCCGAGCCGGCCGGGCCCGACGACATCGACGACGACCTGCTCCGGCTGATCTTCACCGCCTGCCATCCGGTGCTCGCCGCCGACGCCCGGATCGCCCTCACCCTGCGCCTCATGGGCGGGCTGACCACCCGGGAGATCGCCCGCGCCTTCCTCGCCTCCGAGTCGACCGTCGCCCAGCGCATCGTCCGCGCCAAGCGGTCCCTGGCCAAGGCCGGCGTCCCCTTCGAGGTGCCGTACGGAGCCGACCGGGAACAGCGGCTCGCCTCCGTCCTGGAGGTGATCTACCTGATCTTCAACGAGGGCTACGCGGCGACCTCCGGCGACGACCTGCTGCGCCCCGCCCTCTGCGAGGACGCCCTCCGCCTCGCCCGCCTCCTGTCCGCGCTGATGCCCGACGAGCCCGAGGTCCACGGCCTCGCGGCGCTCCTGGAGTTCCAGGCCTCCCGGACCGCCGCCCGCACCGGCCCCGACGGCGAGCCCGTCCTCCTCGCCGACCAGAACCGGGCCGGATGGAACCGGATGCTCATCCGCCGGGGCATCGAGGCCCTGTCACGCGCCGGCAGCGGCCCGTACGCCCTCCAGGCCGCGATCGCCGGCTGCCACGCCCGGGCCGTCCGCTACGAGGACACGGACTGGGCGGCCATCGCCACCCTCTACGGGCGGCTGGCCGAGCTGACCCCCTCCCCGGTGGTCGAGCTCAACCGGGCCGTCGCCGTGTCCATGGCCGAGGGGCCCGGGGCGGCCCTCCCGCTCGTCGACGCCCTGGCGCAGGACCCGGCGCTGCGCGGCTACCACCTGCTGCCCAGCGTCCGCGGCGACCTGCTGGAGCGGCTCGGCCGGCCCGAGGAGGCCCGCGCCGCGTTCGAACGCGCCGCCTCCCTCACCGCCAACGCCCGCGAACGGGACCTGCTGCTGCGCCGGGCCGGCCGCCGCCCCTGAAACCGGACCCGTGCCGGGCCGGCCGTGCCGGGCCGTGCCGGAGCCATGCGACCGCGGGCGGCGGGCCGGACCCGAGCCGATACGACCGCGGGCCGCCTGCCGGATCCCGTCAGGGGCGGGCGGCGTACCCGTACCCGCTCAGGCCGACCGTCGCGCCGACCGGCCCGCGGGGCGCGGCCAGCCCGAGGGGCCGGCCCAGGGACCCGTGCCGGGCGATCTCGCGGACCGTGCGCCGCAGCGCCTCCTGGAAGCCGGCCATGGTGCGGCGGGCCGCGGGGGTGTCCACGTAGATCGAGTTCATGTGCAGCCCGTACGCGTCCCGCTGGAACCAGGAGCAGACGCCGTTGGCCCGCGCCGACCACACGTGCGAGGCGGGCCGCCAGTCGTCGTGCCGCTCGGCGCCCGGGCACTTGCGGGTGTCGATGTACGAGAAGAAGTTCACCGGGTACGGCCAGGAACGGGCGGCGAACTCCACCGGCGCCAGCAGCTGCCACGCCCGCACGAACGGCACGTCGATGTGGCCCATCATCTCCCCGAACGCGGCCCGCACCCCGGCCATCACCTGGGCGAAGTCCCGGCCGGGCGAGGCGTCGAACTCGATCGGCATGGTGTTGACGAACCAGCCCACCGACTGAGCCCACCCGTCCCGGCCGCGCTCGCTCACCGGCATGAACCCCCGGTAGACGCCCGGCCCGCCGGCCTCGCGCAGGCAGACCGCGACCGCGGCGAGCACCCCCATGAACGCCTTCCCGTCCACCGCCCGGCACGCCTTGTCGAACACCTCGGTCTCGCCGGCGTCGAGCAGCGGCGAGGCCTCGTTGACGATCGGGTACATCCGGCCCGGCTCCACGCCGAGGTCGAGCGGGAACGGGGGGAAGAACTCCCCGCCGCCGCGCGCCACGAACTCCTGCCAGTAGCCGAGCCGTTCGTCGTCCGCGGTGAAGCCGACGTAGCGGCGGCGCTGGTCTTCTGCGAAGTCGAGGTAGCTCGGGTCGGGGCCGTCGTCGGCCTCCTCGCCGCGGCACAGGGCCTCGTACGCGCTCTGCACCTGCTGCACCACGATCGGCATCGACAGGCCGTCGCAGACGATGTGGTCGAAGGCCAGGTAGACGGTCGCGGAATCCTCGCGCAGCACGGCCCCCATCGTGAACAGGGGCCAGGACAGCGTGTCGATGCTCCGCTTGAACCGCTCCGACAGGAAGCCGACCAGCGCCCCGGTGGTGTCGAAAGCCGCCACCGGGGCGACGGACAGGGCGAGTTCGTCCGGGGCGATGGGCTCGCACGCCAGCTCCCCGGCGAGCCGCCGGAACTCGCAGCGCAGCACCTCGTGGCGCCGTACGAACGCCAGCAGCGCCCGGGTCATCGCCGGCTCGTCCAGGGCCCCCGCGACCTCGAACGTGACCGCGATCCACGACGCGACGGGGTCGTCGGCCCCCCGGCTCTGCTCGGCGACGGTGAAGTGCTTGTCCTGGTTGAACGAGGCCCTTCTGCCCGCCCCCTCCGCGGCCGGCTCCGGCCCCGCCGCCGTGGACCGCAACCGCCATTCGACGACCCGGCCGGGTGCCATGCCGTGCATCTCCAGAGGAAACTGCCGCATTCCGTCATCCCTTCGCCCCCCAGAGTCAACCCCGTGGCCCTAACGACACCCGGGCTGCGGAAGTGACGGGCGGGCCCGCGGGCTCCGGCCCGCGCGCACTGCCGCGGGCGCGGGCCGCCGGCCGTCAGGAGGCGTCGTCGGGGTGCACGGCGATGTGGTCGGCGGCCAGTTCGACGGCGACCCGGTGCTCCATGCCCAGCGCCTCCAGGAACTTCCGGGGCAGCTGCACGCGGCCGGTGCGGTCCAGCATCACGTACTCGCGTTCGCTCACCGACTCGGCGCCGTGCTCGTCGGTGACCGTGCGCCGCAGGACCTCGCTGCTCGTGCGGCCGTCGCGGATCGCGACCGTACGGCGGACCTCGCCCGCGACGAGCGGGTCGTGGGTGACGACGACCACGGTGCCGCCGAGTTCGCGGTTCACGGTGCGCAGCGCCTCGAAGACCGCGGCCCCGGTCTCGGAGTCGAGCTCGCCGGTGGGCTCGTCGGCCAGGAGCACCGCCGGGTCGTTGGCCATGGCCACCGCGATCGCCACCCGCTGCTGCTGGCCGCCGGAGAGCTCGGCGGGCCGCCGGCCCGCCAGGTCGCCGATGCCGAGGGCGTCGAGGAGTTCCGCCACCCGGGCGGTCCGCCGCCGGGCCCCGCCCCGGGAGCGGCCCGCCAACTGCAGGGGCAGGGCGATGTTCTGGGTGGCCGTCAGGAACGGCAGCAGGTTGCGGGCCGTCTGCTGCCACACGAAGCCCACGGCCTCGCGCCGGTAGCGCAGCCGGTCCTTCGCGGACATCTCCAGCAGGTCGTACCCGTCGACGGTGGCCGTGCCGGCGGTCGGGACGTCCAGCCCGGCCAGGATGTTCAGCAGGGTCGACTTGCCGCTGCCCGAGGCGCCGACCAGCGCCACCAGATCACCGCGGGCCACGGTCAGTTCCAGGCCCTGCAACGCCTGCACCTCGATCCCGTCGGTGCTGAAGATGCGCACCAGCCGGTCGCAGGCGATGGCCGTCCCGGCCTGCGGACCCCGGGGCCCGGAGGCCGCCAGGGCCTGCTGTCGCAGCTCTTCGTAGGTCGGCTGATCGGTGCTCAACGCTGGTCTCCCGCTCTCAACTCGGTGGTGATCTGGCGCCGCCCGGACACGGCGGTCTCGACGAGCACCGCCAGGGCCACCAGCGCGGTCAGCCCCAGCGCCTGCGCCAGCACCGGCAGGACCGCCGGCCGCAGCCCCGGTGGCACGGGCGCGCCGACCATGGTCGACAGGTCCACGTACGGCCCCAGCAGGGCCACGGCGGCCAGTCCCACGACGGCCCCGCCGATGGTGGCGCCGACCGCCTGCGGCAGCGCCTCGACGAGGATCAGCCGCAGGGCCTGCCGGGGGGGCAGGCCCATCGTGCGCAGCCGGGCCAGTACCGCGGCCCGTTCGGGGGCGGCCCGCACCAGGGTCAGCAGCACCGCCAGCAGGGCGAATCCGAGGGCCCCGGCCAGGGAGCCCCAGAACAGCCGGCCCGCCGACCGCTGGAGCGGGTTCTCGCCGAGCCCGGCGGCCACGGCGGTACTGGTCTCCAGCCGGAACCTCGCGGCCTGCCCGGCCGGGGCCGTGGCCCGGACGAGCTCCTGCAGCCGGTCCTCGTCGACCGGGCCGGTGGCGAACCACCGGTCGGGGCCGGGCGTGCGCGGCAGTGCGGCGGCGGTCGCCGGACCTGCCGGGAGGACGATGACGGCCCCGCCGCCGTCCGGCTTGGCCGGGGTGCCGTCGACCACGCCGGCGCCGCGGATCCGCAGCTCCCCGCCGGAGTCCAGGTGCAGCCGGAACGACTCACCGCCGGGCGGGGCCAGCCGGGCCAGCGCACTGCTGAACAGCGCCGGCACCGGGGCGTCGGCGGATCCCGCACCCGCGCCCGCTCCGGTGGAACCGGTGGCGCCGGTGGCCAGGAGCGCGGGGTCGAACCGGCCGCGCCCCACGGTCCGGGCCAGTTCCGCGTACCGGGCCGGGTCGGCGACGACCACGGCGACCTGGGTGGAGCCCTGCACCGTGCCGAACAGGAAGGCGTTGTCGTCGGTCCACACCTCCACCGCGGTCCGTACGCCGGGCAGCGCGGCGGCGGCCTCGGCCATCTCCTCGGGCAGCGCGTAGCCGGGAGGCGCGGCGATGTGCACGTCGCCGCCGACGGCCAGCCGGGCCGCCCGGATCCTGGAGGAGTCCACCGCGTCCAGCACCG
Source organism: Streptomyces sp. NPDC090445 (assembly GCF_044769385.1). NCBI lineage: Bacteria > Bacillati > Actinomycetota > Actinomycetes > Kitasatosporales > Streptomycetaceae > Streptomyces > Streptomyces sp. NPDC090445. The sequence goes on from NZ_JBIVXV010000003.1 coordinate 535,491, forward strand.
TGGCACCGAAGCCGCCGGTGGTGACCGCCAGCAGCAGTGCGATCAACGGGAGCGCGGACGGCCGGACCCGGCCTCCCGTGCCGCGCGCGGCACGGGCCAGGCCGAGGAAGCCGACGAGGCCGCGCCCCCGCCCGGCCGCCCGCGCCAGCAGCCCGACGACGGCGGGCTGGAGCCGGGCCAGCATCAGCCCCCCGGACAGGGCGAGCAGCAGCGGAGCGGCGACCAGCAGGAAGTCGGGGCCCTGCCCGGCGGGCGCGATCCCGCGCCGGCGGACCTCGTACACGGCCGCGGCGGTGACGGCGAACACCAGCAGCTCGGCCACCAAGCGGCGCCGCGGTGCGGGGGCGCGGGGCGGGGACAGCAGGACGGCGGCCCGGACGGGAAAGGCGAGCAGGACGAACAGGGTGGTCGCGGCGGCGGCCAGCAGGGAGCCCGCCCACCGCGGCGTCGGCAGCAGCACCACGGCGAGCGCGGTCGCAGCCACGGCGGCCGGGAGGACGGTGACCGCGCCCTCGCCGAGCAGCCGGCCGACGATGCCGGCGCGCGAGCCGCCGCGGGCCAGGAGCAGCCACAACTCGGCCCGCCTCCGGTCGGCGGCGAGCGCCCCGGCCAGGCAGAACACGACGACGGCCACTCCGGTGACACCGGCCGGGCCGATCGCGGCGAGCGGTGCGGCCGCCTGCCAGCGGGCTTCGGCCTGCGTGAGCAGCTGCGGCAGCTGGGAGGTGATCCGCAGATTGGACCGGCCGGCGGAGCGCTCCAGCTCGGTGGCGGTCCGGCCGACCGTGTACGAGGCCACCTCCTGCTTGACGACGGCGAGTTGGTCGGCCCGGAGGGAGGCGGTGTCCACCGGCAGCCGCCAGAAGTCCTCGGCGTCCTTCCCCCACGGGCCGAGCCGGTCGATGCCGTCCGGTCCGACGAGCGCGGCGGTCCGCCAGAACAGCTCCGGCTCCTTGCCCCGGGTGTAGGTGGCGCAGGTGCGGGTGAGGCAGGGCAGGTCGGCCCAGTAGGGGTCGTCCTCGTCGTGGGGTGCGTACAGGCCGACCACTTCGGCCCTGTACGGGCGGCCGGAGAGGTCGGGCAGGGACTCCAGCACCGTCCCGAGCCGGACGTTCAGGGTCTCGGCCGCCTGCTGCGACAGCGCGACCGGCACCGGCCCCTCGGGAGTTCCGCCGGCGGGCCAGCGGCCCGCGACGAGGCGGGCGTGCTTGTCGGCCTGCCGCAGGTACAGCAGGGTCAGCTCGGGTGGCACGCCCTCGGGGCGGGACAGTTCGGGGTTGGTGAGCGCACGTGAACCGAGCGCCCGGGTGCCGTGCACCGGCCCGGTCGGGGCGATCCGGAACACCGGCCCGGTCCGCGCGAGGAGCTCCGCCAGGACCGTGTCCAGGCCCTCGGGAGTCTGCGGCCCGACCTGCGCGTTGGACGTGGCGATCAGGCTCGTCGGGGCGGGGCGGCCGTCGAGGAAGGAGCGCAGCGCCTGGTCGGCGCCTCGGTCCAGGGCCCGCGGCAGGGCGGCCGCGAGGAGGACGGCGGTGAAGGCGAGGGCGGCCGCGAGCAGGGCGCCCAGCGGGGCGGCGCGCAGCCGGGTCCGCACCCAGGGCGCCGGCCGCACCCGCCGCTCCGCGGCCCGCGCGGCCCCGCCGGGGGCGCCGTTCCGCGCGCCGCCGGACCCGGCCGCCACACCGTTGCGCACACCGCGGTCGACCCGTGTGCGGTCGCCCGGCCGTGCTGCGTCGTCCGGCCGCGCGCCGCCGACCGCCTGCGTGGTCCTGCCGGAGTGTGTGCCGGTGGCCGTCGGCGTGGCCTTGTCCGGTTGCTTGCTGTCGGGCCGGGGCCCGGAGCCCGGCTGCGGGTCGTCGGCCGGGTCGGGCCGGCGGTCCGTCACGTCCCTGGTCACAGCTCCTCCACGTGGCGCAGCCGGGCGGCCGCGTTGGCGCCCCCGCCGCGGCTTGCGAGTACGGCCGACAGCAGCGGTGCCGCGGCGACGGCGGCCACCAGCAGCAGGGTGGCGCCGGTCGGCAGGTCGACGAGTACCTCGGGCACGGGTCGCCGTCCGGCGGGCGTCAGCACCACCAGCGGGACGACCAGGTGGACGATGGCGGCGCCCAGCCCCGCCCCGACGGCACTGCCCAGCCCCACCAGCAGGCAGCCCTCGGCGGCCGCGGTTCCGGCCAGCTTCCGCCGGGACGCCCCGAGGGCCTGCAGGACGCCGAACTCCCGGGCCCGCTCCCGCCCGGCGGCGGCGCCGGCCGCGGCGAAGCCGATCGCCGCGAGCACCGCGCCGACCGCCGCCAGGGCGGCCAGCGCGGCCTGCGGGCCGGCGCTGAGCGGATCCCGGAGCAGCCGGTCGGCGACCTCCTCGCGCAGCATCACCTGCTGCGCCCCGGATCCGGAGCGCAGTGCGGCGGCGGCCTGCGCGGGGGCGGGGTCGTCGGGGGATGCCGCCGGCAGCCACCACTCGGCGGGGGCGGGCAGCTCCCGCGCCCCGGTTGCGGCCAGCAGGCGCCCCAGGAAGTGCAGGTCGACGGCGAGGGCCGGGTCGCCCGCCACGGGGAGGGAGCCGACCGCGGCGTTGATCCGTACGGGCACGGTGGTCGGCCCCACCATGACGGTGACGAGGTCCCCGACGGCCGCCCCCGTCTCCGCGAGGTATCCGCGGGTGGCGACTCCGGGCACCTCGGTCACGGCCTGCGCCGCCCCGGGCGGCGTGAGCGTCAGCTGCACGGCGCCCGGGATGTCGATGCCGCCCCGGTAGCGCAGCCGCACCAAGGCGGAGCCGTCCCCGCCTGCGGGCAGGAGTTCGCCGGCGGGCTGCCGGTCGGCCTTGGGGAGCTGCTGGGCGTTGAGCGTCCAGACGGGCCCCGGCGCGGGTGCGGGCACGGGGACGGCCGGGCCGTCGTGGCTGTCGGAGACGGCGAGCCGCCGCACGGCCACCTCGCCTCCGACGGGCCCTTCGCCCATGGGGAGGTACGACACCACGATCCCGGCGATGCTGAGCGGCGCCGCGGCGGATCCGAGCGGAGCCCCGGTCAGCATGCCCAGGTCCACCGACACGGTGGCCCCGTCGCCGGGCGGCAGCTGGACCATCGGCGTCCGGTGGGTCAGCCCGAACCGGTCGCGGAGTAGCAGCCCGAGCCCCGGGTTCCCGCTGTCGCCGGGCGAGCGCAGTGCGATGTCCAGGTCGATGCGGCGGGGCTGCCCGGGCAGCGGGATGCCGCCCGTGGCGGGGGCCGCGGCGGCGGGCGGGGCGAACAGTTCACGCATCGGGCGGCCGTCGCGCAGCGGGACGCGTTCGGCGGCCGCGGCGGTGTCGAACGCGAGGAACTGCGCGGTCCGCCCGTCGGGCAGCTGCTGCGCGCTGCGGATCACCGGCATCACCCGGTCGCCGCCGGGCAGGGCCGCGTACCGGCCGCCCTGGCCCATCGGGGCGAGGGCGCTGCCGTGGATCCGCAGCCCGCCCGCGGTGGCGAACTCGGCCTGGTCGCGCTGGGACGCGGACCATGCGGTGTGCTGGCCCACGGCCAGCACACCGCTGGCCACGGCGAGTACGAGCAGCAGGACGGGTCCGGTGGCCCGGCCGGGCCTGCGGGCCACCTGCCAGCCGACGAGGGCCGGCCCGAGTCCGCGGCCCCGGGCGGCGATCCGCCCGCCGAGGCGCGCAGCGAACGGCAGCAGCCGCAGCACCAGCAGGGTGCCGGCGCACAGGGCCAGCGTCGGCGCCGCGACCAGCAGCAGGTCGACGCCGAGCCCGGCAGCCGCCGCCCCGTGCGCGTCCGCTGCCGGGCCGTCGCCGCTGTGCCGGGCGACCTGCCGGTAGGCGAGGACGGCGAGGGCCAGCAGCGCCAGGTCGGCCCCGGAGCGGGCGGCCCCGGCGACGATCGCCTGCCGGCGGCCGGCCCGGCGCAGCGCGGCGGCCGCGGTCCCGCGGAGTACGGCGGGCAGGGTGATCAGCAGCAGGCAGGCCACGGCGCAGGCAGCCGCGGCGGGCCACAGCAGCAGCGGGTCGCCGTCGGGGTCGAACGGCACCCGGGCCAGCGGGCCGACCCCGGCGAACAGCCGCAGCAGCGGCGGGGCGAGCAGCGGGGCCAGCAGCGCGGCCGGCAGGGTGATCAGCAGGGCCTCGGCCAGGCCGAGGGCGGCGAGCCGTCCGCGGGACGCCCCGCGGGCCAGCAGCAGGCCTCGCTCGCCCTCCTGCCGGTCCGTCAGCAGGCGGGAGACGAGCAGCAGGGCGGCCGCGGCGAGGACGGCGAGCTGGAGCGCGCCGATGAGCACGGCCGAGCGTGCCACGAGCTGCCCGGATTCCAGTTCGCCCAGGAATTCCGGCAGTTCGGTGGCGGCGGTCAGGCCCGTGGAGCCCTTGAGGCGGGCGGCGGTGTCCGCGGCGCGGGCGGTGAGGGCCTGCGTCTCGGCGGTGCGGACGTCCGTGAAGTCGGGGGTGAGCAGCCAGGCGCGGGCGTCCTGGACGATGCCGCCCGCGGTGAAGGCGCTGTCGTCGACGAGCAGCGGGCCGTACGAGGTGAAGGTGCTCACCTGGACCTCGCGCCCGCCGAACGGGTCCAGCCTCCAGTAGGCCGCGTTCCGGTCGGCCGCCCGGTAGACACCGGTGACCCGCACGGTGAGCGGTGCGCCGCCGTACCGGTCGTCCAGCCGCACGTCGCCCGGCAGCGACTCCGAGGTCAGCCCCAGCCGGGCCAGCGCCTGCTGCGGGACGACGACCGGCACCGGGCCGCCGGGCGCCGCGACGGCGCCGGGCCACTGACCCGCGACCAGGACGGCCCGTTCGCGGTCGAGGGAGGCCAGCAGGGTCAGGGCCGCCTCGGTGCCCTGGTTGTGGGCGCGCGGCAGCCCGTACGCGCGGCTGCGCGCCGTGCTCTCGACGCCGACCGGAAAGCGCCCGAACAGCTCGCTGCCGAAGGCGCGCACGGCGGCGTCGTCCTTCCCGCGCGCGGACGCCGGATGCCCGCCGGAGACGAGGACGGTGGTCCGGACCCGGTCCGGACCGGTCAGGGCCTGGCGTAACCCGGCCTCGCCGACGCCGCGGGTGAAAGCGGTCAGCGCGGTCAGCACCGTGGTGGCGATCAGTACGGTCAGCAGCACGGCGGCGGCGAGCGGCAGTCGCCCGCGCAGCCGGCGCACGACGAAGCCGAGCATGCGCTGTGTTCCTCCCCCGTTCCGGACCAGGGGATCCGGATAGCGGACGATGTTGTCAGATCCGGTCGCTACACGGAAGGGGCTTGCGCGATCCAGGTGGCGGATGAACATATTCGGGGGGCGAGCGATCCGGACGTGGTCCACGGGGCGCTGGCCGACCGATTTCCGGGGGGAGCAAGCACCATGACAGAGGATCAGCCGACCGCACCCGCGATGCCCGCCGCACGGGGCGCAGCCGCGGCGGACGCCACGGCCGCGCCCGCGGCAGCCATGGTCGTCGTGGACGACGTCCACCGCACCTTCGGCAGCGGGGAACACGCCGTGCACGCGCTGCGCGGGGCCTCCTTCGCGGTCGCGCGCGGGAGCCTGACCGCCCTCAAGGGCCGCTCCGGCTCCGGCAAGACCACCCTGCTGAACCTGGTCGGCGGCCTCGACGCCCCGACGGGCGGCACCGTCACCGTCGACGGCACCGACCTCGCCGGACTCGACGAGGCGGGCCTGCTCGCGCTGCGCCGCGACCGGATCGGCTTCGTGTTCCAGTCCTTCGGCCTGATCCCCGTCCTGACCGCGGCCGAGAACGTCGGCATCCCGATGCGGATGCGCGGCATCCCGGCGAAGGAGCGCGAGGAGCGGGCCCGCACCCTGCTCGCCCTCGTCGGCCTGGCCGAGCACGCCGAGCAGCGGCCCGGCGAGCTCTCCGGCGGCCAGCAGCAGCGGGTCGCCGTCGCCCGCGCCCTCGCCAACGAGCCCGCCCTGATCATCGCGGACGAGCCGACCGGCCAGCTCGACTCCGAGACCGGCCGCTCGATCATGCAGCTGCTGCGCGCGGTGGTCCGCAGCGAGGACGTCACCGTCCTCGTCGCCACCCACGACCCCGTCCTCATCGAACTCGCCGACCACGTCGTGGAGTTGCAGGACGGCCGGATCGCCGCACCGGCCCCGAACGACAGCACCCCGACCGCCTGAGGCGGCCGGCGCCAGGGGCCTGACCCGCTCTGCGCCCCGGCCGCCCGATCCGTCCAGCGGCCGGGGACCTGAGCCGTTCTGCGAACCCGGCCCGCCCGGGCCGCCGCCGTGTCGCGGGTTGCTAAGCGTCCCGGCCCATCTCCGGCCCGGCGCAGGCCTCCCGCATGGCATCCGCGACCAGCCGCTCCATGGCGTCGCGGGGGAGCGACGGGTTCGCGGCGGCGGACCGGGCCACCGTGGGATCGGTGTCGCCGAGCAGGCCGACGACCACCGGAACGGGCAGCGCCGGATGCGCTGCCGCGGCCGGGCGGGCCCTGTCGTCGTCCAGGCACGGCAGGAGTGCCGCGGCCGTGGCGTTGCGGTGCACGGCGACCTCGCGGAACACCCGCCGGACCGGCGGATCGTGCCGGGCCAGCTCCTCCAGCAGCCCCGCCGGGGCGTCCGGGTTGGCCGCGACCCGCGCGAGCACCTGTACGCCGTGCCGCGCGACCATGGCGCGCAGCCGGTCCTCGGACAGCCCGGGGTGTGGGGCGACCGCCTTGACCACCGCCGCATCCGGGTCGACGGCGAGCCGGTCGCGTACCGCGGGCGGCAGGTCGCGCCTCTGGGCCACCAGCATCCGTACGGCCGCGTGCGGGGAGGCGGCCGGCTCCGCGAGCGCGTCCGGCGGGGCGGCGGCGACCGCCGGCAGCAGTTCCGGCCCGATGCGGCCTGCCACGGCCAGCTCCGCCAGCACGTCCAGCGGCAGTTCCGGACGGAGGGCCAGCCGGCGCCGCAGTTCACCGTCCTTGCGGGCGGCGTCCGCCGTCAGGGCGCGGACCAGGGGCTCGCCGAGTGCGGGATTCCCGGCCGCCTCCCACCGGACCCCGGGGACCGGGTCCTCGACGAGGCGGGCGTACACCTCCTGCGGCAGGTCGGTGCGCTCGGCGAGTGACCAGCGGACGATCATCGAGGGGTGCGCGGCGAGGGGCACCACCGCGGCCGCGGGGGTGGCCGGGTTGCGGGCGGCGCGCTGCAGGGCGTCGTGCACGGTGGATTCGTGCCCGCCCGCGCAGGCGGCGTCGGGCCGCAGGTCGCAGTCCGGGCGGGGGCAGGACGGATCGTGCCGGAACGGGACCGGCTCGCGGTCGCACACCAGGCAGGCGGTCGCCGGGGCGAGCCCCTCTCCGGTGACCAGCGCGGCGAGCGCGGCCGGCGGCACCGCCTCGTTGAGCGCGGCGGACATCCGGACCTCCGCGTGCGGGTGCGCGGCGAGGCGGGCGGCGGCCTCCTGCCGGTCCGTCCAGAGGGCGAGTTCGGCGACCACCGCGATGTCAGGGTCGGCGGCCAGGGTCTCCACCACGTCGGACGGCAGGCCGGGACAGGAGGCCAGGCGCCGGCGGACCTCCCGGTCCGGGTGTTCCGCCAGCAGCCGGGCCCACTCCGGCCGCCCGGTGCCCTCGTCCAGCAGGGCCAGGGCCGCCGACGGCCGCGCCGCCGGGTCCACCGCGGCGGCGGGCAGCCGTCCGTCGCGGGCGAGGCGGCTCGCGGTGTGTTCGCAGGCGTCCGCGAGGGCGCGCACCTGGGCGGGCGCCAGGTCCGCACGCTCGGCCAGCTCGTCGCGCAGTTCCACGACCGCGCACCGGTCGTGCGCGTTCCCGTCCGTCTCCGGACGGGCTGCGGCGAGCGCGATCAGGCCGTCGAGCAGTTCCGGCGGCAGCGCCGGGTTGGCCGCGAGGCCGGGCAGCAGCCCGAGGGGCCGGCGGGTCACAGGTCGCCCGTCCGGCGCTCCAGGGGCGTGGCCGCCGCCGAGTTGCTCACGCTGAAGGTGACGCTGCCCGCCCGGTAGCGGTCGTCGGACCATTCGATCGGGCGCCCCGTCTGCGTGGCCGAGACGTGCCGCTGGCGCAGCAGCGGGCTCCCGCGGCGGACCCCCAGCAGCCGGGCGTCCTCCGTGCCGGCGGGGAGCGCGTCGATGAGGTGCTCGCCGTAGTGGGCGACGACCCCGGAGTCCGCCGCCAGGCTGTCCATGACGGAGCGGCAGTCGTCCGGCAGCGCCTCGACCGCGGCCGCGACCCAGTCGGCGTACGCGGTCCGCTCGACCATGGTGGGCCGGCCGTCCAGCAGTCGCAGCCGCAGCACGGCCAGGATCTCCGTGCCCGGGGGCAGTGCGAGCCGCTCCGCCTCCTCGGCGGTGGCCGGGCGGCGGGTGCGGTCCAGGAAGCGGCTGGTGACCTCCTGGCCGAGCCCCTGCGCCCACTGGGCGAAGCTGTTCAGTTCGCCGAAGCTGTGCCGGCGTTCGTGGCGCAGGACGATCCTGCGGGCGCCCTGCCGGGACCCGATCAGCCCTTCGGCGGCGAGGGTGGCGACGGCCTGCCGGACGGTTCCGCGCGAGGCGGACCAGCGCGCGGCCAGGTCGCTCTCCGAGGGCAGTCGGGCGCCGACCGGGTAGTCGCCGGACAGGATCGCTGTGCGCAGGGCCTCGGCGATCTCCAGGTACCGGACCGAACCCGTTCTCTTCCCTCCGCCCGCTCCCGCGCCCGCACCCGTGCTCGCGTCCACGCAGTGCTCCCCCTGTCTCCGGCTGTCTCCAGCTGATTTCGGCTGTTTTCGGTCGTTCCGCTGACGTCGGTGTTCCCCGGCCAGCCTAGCCACGTGATCGAATTCCGCCCCGCTTGTCACGACTTCTTTCGGTCAATCTCGTCTCTTCGGCGAGCCGTGCCCGGCGGGTCGTGCGGCGTTCACCGTCCGTACAGTGAGGCAGGGCGAACTGGAGCCAACTTGTTCAGACAAGTGGACCCCGTCCAGGCCTCAGTGTCCAGGCCTCAGTCTCCAGGAGAGACCGTGCTCAGTTCCTCCGCAGCCGTCCGCCGCGGTGCCGCCGTCCTGCTCACCGCCGCCACGCTGACCACGCTCGCCGCGTGCGGTGCCGCCCCCGACCAGACCGCCGGCGCCTCTGCCGACGGCAAGACCAAGGTCCAGCCGGGCGCCGCCGCCTCGGCCGCCGACCTCGGGGGCATGGAAGCCCTCGTCGCGGCCGCGCAGAAGGAGGGGCAGCTCAACGTCATCGCGCTGCCGCCGGACTGGGCCAACTACGGCGAGATCGTCAAGGCCTTCGAGGCCAAGTACAAGATCAAGGTCAACAGCGAGAACCCGGACGCCTCCAGCTCCGACGAGATCGCCGCCGTCAAGTCCCGCAAGGGCCAGAAGCGCGCCCCCGACGTCCTCGACCTCGGCATCGCCTTCGCCCGCAGCGGCGCCGCCGAGAACCTGTTCGCCCCGTACAAGGTCACCGCCTGGGACAAGATCCCCGCCGGCCAGAAGGACGCCGACGGCCGCTGGTACAACGACTACGGCGGCTACGTCTCCATCGGCTGCGACGCCGCGAAGATCGCCGCCTGCCCGCAGACCTTCGCCGACCTCCTCAAGCCCGAGTACAAGGGCAAGGTCGCCCTCAACGGCAACCCCACCAAGTCCGGTTCGGCCTTCGGCGGCGTCTACGCGGCCGCTCTCGCCAACAAGGGCTCCTTCGCCGACATCCAGCCCGGCATCGACTTCTTCGGGCAGCTCCGCAAGAGCGGCAACTTCATCCCCGTCGAGTCCACCCCGGCCACCGTCGAGAAGGGCGAGACGCCCATCTCCATCGACTGGGACTACCTCAACGCCGGCTACGCCGAGCAGTTCAAGGGCAAGGGCGTCGACTGGAAGGTCGTCGTCCCCTCCGACGGCGTCTACGCCCAGTTCTACTCGCAGGCCATCAACAAGGAGGCCCCGAACCCGGCGGCCGCCCGCCTGTGGATGGAGTTCCTCTACAGCACCGAGGGGCAGAACCTGTGGCTGAAGGGCCACGCCCGCCCGGTCCTGCTCCCCGCCATGACCCAGGACGGCACCGCCGACAAGGACGCCGCCGCCAAGCTCCCGCAGACCCAGGGCACCCCGTCCTTCCCGGCCTCCGAGGAACTGGACAAGGCCAAGGCCGCCCTCGCCGAGAAGTGGGACAAGGCCCTCTCCTGATGCCCGCTCCCACCACCGCCTCCCACCCGGAGCGGACGACCGCCGGCGGCAGCACCGCGCGCCGCCGGCGGCGCGGCCCCCGCACCTGGCTCGCCGCCCTCCCGCTCCTCGCCTTCACCGGGATCTGCTTCGGCCTCCCAATGGGCGCGATCGCCTTCGGCGCCGTCACCGGCACCGACCCGGCCACCGGCGCCACCCGCCTCACCGGAGAGCACCTCGCCCGCTCCCTCCAGGGCCCCTACCTCGGCTCCCTCACCGGCAGCGTCCAGCTCTCCGCCCTGACCGCGCTGCTCGGCTCGCTGTTCGGGGTCCTGATCGCCCAGGCTGTGGTCACCTCCAGCTCGCGCGCCCTGCGCAGTGTGGCACTGACCGCCTCCGGCGTCCTCGCCAACTTCGGCGGCGTGCCCCTCGCGTTCGCGTTCATCGCCACCGTCGGCATCTCCGGGGTGGTCACCCAGCTCGCCGACCTCACCGCGCTCGGCTGGGACCTGTACTCCTTCACCGGCCTGACCGTGGTCTACCTGTACTTCCTGATCCCGCTGATGGTGCTGGTGACCGTACCGGCGCTGGACGGCCTGCGCCCGCAGTGGCGCGAGGCCGCCCGCAACAACGGGGCCACCACCCGGCAGTTCTGGCGGCACGTCGGCCTGCCCGTGCTCGCGCCCTCCCTCCTCGGCGGGTTCGTGCTGCTCTTCGGCACCGCCTTCGCCGCGCACGCCACGGCCGCCGCGCTCGTCGGCGGCTCCGTACCGCTGGTCACCCTCAAGATCGCCGACGCGCTGTCCGGCAACGTCCTGACCGGCCAGGAGAACGTGGCGCTCGCCCTCGGCCTCGACATGATCCTCATCGCCGCCCTCGTCATGGCGATCCACCTGCCCCTTCAGCGACGGAGCGCCCGATGGCTGCGATGAAACCCCGCATCCGGCGCGGAGCCGTGCTCGTCCTCGCGGGCGCGTACTTCCTCCTCCCGCTGCTGGCCTCGTTCGTGTTCACCGTGCACGTGCCCGGCCGGGGCATCGACTTCGAGGCGTACACCCGGCTGCTCTCCGCCGAGGGCTTCACCGAGAGCCTGCTGCTCTCCCTCGGCCTGGCCGCCGCGACCATCGCGCTGTCGCTGCTGCTCGCCGTGCCCGCGCTGATCGCCGTACGCATCGGCTCCCCGAAGCTGCGGCCCGTCGTCGAGGTCGTCTGCACGCTGCCGCTGGTGGTCCCGCCGATCGCCCTGGTCACCGGCATCACCACGGTGCTGCGCTGGGGCCCCGAGCACCTGTCGCGGACCCCGCTGTACCAGACCTTCATCGCCGTGCAGAACCCGTCGTTCCCGTTCGTCCTCGTCCTTGCCTACACGGTGCTGGCCCTGCCGTTCGTCCACCGCTCGCTCGACGCCGGCCTGCGCGCCGTCGACGTGCCCACGCTGGTCGAGGCCGCCCGCAGCTGCGGGGCGAGCTGGCCGCACGTCGTCCTGCGGGTGCTGCTGCCGAACCTGCGGACCTCCCTCGCCGGCGCCGCCTTCCTCACCCTGGCCCTCGTGCTGGGCGAGTTCACCATCGCGTCCCTCCTCGGCTTCCGCCCCTTCGCCGTGTGGATCGTGTCCATCTCCGGATCCCAGGCCCGGATGTCGGTCGCCGTCTCCATCCTCAGCCTCCTCGTCACCTGGCTGCTGCTGCTCGCCCTCTCGCGGGCCGGGACCGACACCCCCGCGGCGTCCGCCAAGCCCCGCACCCGCCCCCGGGTGTGGTCCCGGCCGCCTTCCCCCGCCCTCGCCACCTCCCCCAAGGAGTCCTGACCCACATGTCCACCACCCTCCCCCCGGCCAGGAAGCCCGACGAGCCGGCGGCCACCGCAGCCACCGGGCCCGCCGCAGCCACCGGGCCCGCCGCAGCCACCGGGGCCGCCGGGGCCGGCGCGGACGGCTCGGGCACCGCGGGCGCGCGCGTCGAATTCCGCGGCCTGCGGCGGGCGTTCGGCTCCACCACCGCCCTCGACGGGCTCGACCTCACCGTCGAGCCCGGCGAACTCCTGGCCCTGCTCGGCCCGTCGGGCTGCGGCAAGACCACCGCCCTGCGCGTGGTCGCCGGCTTCGAGCAGCCCGACTCGGGCGAGGTCCTGATCGACGGCCGGGACATCACCCGCGTCCCGGCCAACCGCCGCGACGCCGGCATGGTCTTCCAGTCGTACAGCCTCTTCCCCAACCTCAACGCCCGCGACAACGTCGCCTTCGGCCTGCGCGTCCGCAAGGCCGGCGCAGCCGAGCGCCGCGAGCGCGCCGCCGAACTCCTCGACCTCGTCGGCCTGCCCGACCACGGCGACCGCTACCCGCACCAGATGTCCGGCGGCCAGCAGCAGCGCGTCGCCCTCGCCCGCGCCCTGGCGCTGCGCCCGCGCGTACTGCTGCTCGACGAGCCGCTGTCCGCCCTCGACGCCAAGGTCCGCGCCACCCTGCGCGACGAGATCCGCCGGCTCCAGCTCTCCCTCGGCATCACCACCGTGTTCGTCACCCACGACCAGGAGGAGGCGCTGTCGATGGCCGACCGCGTCGCCGTCCTCAACGCCGGGCGGCTGGAGCAGTGCGCGGCCCCCGCCGAGCTGTACGAGCGGCCCGCCACCCCGTTCGTCGCCGAGTTCGTCGGCACCATGAACCGGCTGCCCGGCCGGATCGCCCACTCCGGGCTGGTGGAGGTCGCCGGCTCCCGGCTGCCCGTCGACGGCCCGGCCCCGGACGGCACCCGGGAGGTCGAGGTGCTGGTGCGGCCCGAGAACGTCACCGTCACCGCCGACCCGGACGGCACCGCCACCGTGGTCTCCGCCTCCTTCTTCGGAGCCGTGACCCGGCTCCACCTCGACCTGCCCGGCGCCGCCCCGGTCAAGGCCGACCTGCCGTCGCGCGACGCGGGCGAGCTGGTTCCGGGAGCGCGGGCCTCCGTCGGCCTCGTCGAGCGGCCCGTCCTGGTCGTCGCCCGGGCGGCCGCATGAGCACCCTCGCCGCCGTCCTGTTCGACATGGACGGCACCCTCGTCGACACCGAGGTCCTGTGGTGGGACGTCACCGCGGAGGTCGCCGCCGGCCTGGGCCACGCCCTGACCGACGCCGACGCGCCCGAGGTCGTCGGCCGGGCGGTCCCGGACACCGCGGCCCACCTGGTCCGCGCGAGCGGCGGAGGAGACCCCGACCGGGTCGCCGCCGACCTGGCCGAGGAGTTCTTCCGCCGCGTCGCGGCCGGAGCGCCGCTGCGGCCCGGAGCCGAGCGGCTGCTGACCGAACTCGCCGCGGAAGGGATCCCCTTCGCCCTGGTCAGCGCCTCCCCGCGGCCGGTCGTCGACTCGGTCGTCGGGGGCGCGCTGGCCGGCGTCCCGTTCGCGTTCACGCTGTCCGCCGACGACACCCCGCGGACCAAGCCCCACCCGGAGCCCTACCGGGCGGCCGCCGCCCGGCTGGGCGCCGCACCGCGGGCCTGCGTCGCCGTGGAGGACTCCCCGGACGGGGCCGCCTCGGCCGAGGCGGCCGGGTGCGGAGTCCTGGTCGTCCCCTCCCTGCTGGACGTCGCCGCCTCCCCGGCACGGTCGTTCGCCCGCTCCCTGGAGGACGTCACCCTGGACGTCCTCCGCGCGCGCCGCCTGATGACCTGACGGCCCGAACGCCCCCGGCTCCGGGAACCCGTCCCCCGGCCGCCCGGCCACCAGGCCGTCCTCCGGGTGGGCGGCCGGGGACACGGGCGACCCTGGGCGCCCCGGCCGGCCGGGGCGTTCAGGGCGTCAGGCGGCCAGGCCCAGGAGTTCGAGGATGCCGTCCACATAGGCCGCCGACACCGTGTCCGGGCGGGTCACCGCCTCCAGGCGCAGCGAGCCGACGTTCGTCCGGATGTACGCCGCGCACTGCCCGTACAGCCCGGCCTCGTACGGGGACCCGTCGTCCTCCGTGCTCGCCAGCGCCAGCAGGGTCCACAGCAGGGCCTCCCGCGTCGCCAGCCGCGGCGGGCCCGCCGACCACACGGCCATCAGCACCCCGCACACCGCCGGGGCGGGCGGCCGCAGCTGCCCCGCCTGGAAGGCATGGCCCTCCAGCGCGCGATAGGCCGACGGATGTCCTTCCGCCGCGTCCCACAGCTGGTCCACCAGATGTCCGGCACTGCGCCCGCAGCCGCACACGATCGATTCCCAGTCGTGCCGGGCAATCTCCGCGATGACCAGATCCGGCACCAGCGGGCTGCTGCGCGGCTTGTCTTCCTTCCCTCTCATGGGAGCAGTATGGGGATGCTCCCGGCGCGCGGGACAGGGGCCCCCGTGCAGTGCCGTCCCATACGCCCGGCGAGGGCGTACGGGAGGGGTGCGCGAGACGTACACACGGCCGGAACCGGATCACACGGCCGGTCGTCTGAGACCGCGTGTGGATGAGAAACCGAATCGCAGCACTGCTCCTGCTCCTCCTCGCGACCCAGCTGGGCTCGCTGATCAGCCCCGCGTACGCGTGCGGCTGCGGGGCGATGGTCCCCGACGGCACGTCCAGGATCGGCGTCTCGCGCGAGACCTCCGCCGTGCGCTGGGACGGCCGGACCGAGGAGATCGTGATGCGGTTCACGGTCGCCGGGAACGCCCGTCGGGCGGCCTGGATCATGCCGGTGCCGACGCGGGCGTCGGTGGAGCTCGGCGACGCGGACCTCTTCCGCAAGCTCACCTGGCTGACCCGGCCCGAGCACAAGGCCCGGCACTACTTCTTCCCCCGCTCCGGCGACTGGCCGTTCTCCACCGGCGGCGACAGGGCCGCCGCGGAGGCTCCGGCCGCCGGCGGTGACGCCTCCGTCGGCGTCGTCGGCCGCGAACAGCTCGGCGACTTCGACGTCGCGCGCCTGACCGCCACCGACCCGGACGCGCTGCGGCAGTGGCTGGAGTCCAACGGGTTCACGATGCCCGACACCCTGGCCACCGAGGTCAAGCCGTACGTGGACCAGAAGTGGGAGTACGTCGCGGTACGCCTCGCCCCCCGGAAGCAGGGCAGAGTCCTGTACGGCACCCTCGACCCGCTGCGGATCCGCTTCGACAGCGAGCGGCTCGTCTACCCGATGCGGCTGTCCCGGATGGCGAAGACCCCCCAGTCGCTGGGCCTGTACGTGCTGGCCGACCACCGGATGGAGCCCGTCTCCCTGATCGGCGGCTCCGCACCGAAGGTCACCTTCGCGGGCAAGGTCGCCGGGACGGACGAACTCGCCCCCCTCACCGGCGGCCGCGAGACCTTCCTCACCGCGATCGACCAGGAGTTCCCGGAGCCCGGACGCATCTCGGGCGACCACGAACTGCGCGCCGCCCCATCCGACACCCCGTACCGGCGGACCGTCTACCACGACGAGCTGCTCGTGGTCGGCGGATTCCCGGCCTGGATGCTGGCCCTGGGCGCGGTGCTCGTGGCGGTGGGCGCCGGGGCCTTCGTCTGGCTCCGGCGCCGCCGGGCTGAGGCTCCGGCCGCATCCGGCACACCTGCCGCTCCCGGCGCATCCGACGCTCCTGCCGGGCCGCCGGCCGCCGGCGCCTGACCGGGGGAGCGGGGGAGCGGGCCGGGCTACCTCGGGAGCGGCGGGACCGTATACGTGCCGCCCGGGTCGAACGGGGGCGGCGTCCGGTCCGGGACCGGCGTGTGCTTCGGCGCCGGCGGCGGGTCGGTGCCCCGGTCGGGGTTCTGCGGGATCTCCGGGGTCACCGGACGGGTGCTCGTCCTGGGCCGCGCACCGGGGGTTTCCGTCGGGTCGGGTACGCCGGCCGGTGTCGGCGCCGCCGACGGGGTGGGCGACGACGCCGGGCCCGGTGCGGTCGCCGTCGGCGAGGCGGGGGCGGACGGCGCGGCCGGATCCTTGCCCGGACCGCCGGAGCAGCCGCCGACCAGCAGCCCGGCCACCAGTACGCCGGTCACGGCGCGCGCCGCGGCAGTACTGCGGGACGTCACACCCACCACCCACCCCCAGGGAAACGGTCGTTCGTCCGATCGATGCGATCGGATCGCGGGCCAGATCGTAGCTCAGGACGCGGCGGACGCCCCCGGCCGGATGATCGTCACCCCGCGCCCCGGCGCCGACCCCATCGCCGCGAGCGCCGCCGGCGGCGGCGAACGATCCCCAGTGCTTGAACCCCGGCTGCGTCTGTAGGGTGCACACCTGCTGATCGCCCGCCGCGCAGTCGGCGCAGCTCCCGCAGGCGCACACGAACGGCACCGTCACCCGGTCCCCGGCCCGCCAGCCGGTGACCCCGGAGCCCACGGCCTCGACCACGCCGGCGAGTCCGTGCCCCGGCACGTGCGGCAGCACGGTGTCCGGATCGTGCCCCATCCCCCCGTGCCAGTCGCTGCGGCACAGCCCGGTCGCCTCGACGCGCACCACCACCCCGCCCGGGGACGGACTCGGATCCGGCACCTCCCGGACCTCGGCCGGCCGCCCGTACCGCTCGAACACCACCGCGCGCATCGCACCCGCCCACTGCTCGACTCCCGCGCACGCTACCGGTTTCGGCCCGCGGGGGAGCGCACCGGTCAGGGCCCGCCCGCGCCGGCCCGGGCCAGCGCGAGGACGCCCGCGCAGATCAGGGCGATGCCCAGCAGCTGGGGGAGGAGCCACCACCCGGACCGCAGGTGCTCGTCGTACAGGACAACCCCCAGCGCGATGCTGAACGTGGCGTCGCCCAGCGTCAGCGCGGGCTGCGAGGCGACCAGCGGCCCGCCCTGCATGGCGTGTTCGAGCAGCAGCAGCGCGCAGATGCCGCTCACCGCGAAGGCGTACGTCTGCCAGGCGGTCAGGAACGCGCCGATCCCGCCCTCCGCGAGGAGCGGGACCGAGTCCTTCATCAGGGCGGCGGTGAGCGCGTAGCAGACGGCCGTGGCCGCGCCCAGGCAGCCCGCCCGGGCCCGCCCCGCCGGTCGGCGCAGCCCGGCGAGCGCCAGGGCCGGCGCGGCCCCCGCGCACACGGCGAGGGCGGGCAGCCACCGGTCGAGCGGGACGTGCGTGAGGTTCCCCGTCGGCGCGGCCGCGGCCAGCGCCAGCCCGAGCCCGGCCACCACGGCGGCCACGGCCGCCCACAGCGCCCCCGGCAGGCGCCCCCGCACCACCAGCGAGGCGATCAGCAGCGCGAACGGCAGCTCCAGCACGAACAGCGGCTGTACGAGCGCCAGCGCGCCCGTGGCGAGCGCCGCGGCCTGCCCGGCCCCGGCCGCGATCACGGCCAGGATCCCGGCGACCCACACCGGCCGCCGCAGCAGGTCGAGGATCAGCCCCGGCCGGAACCCCTGGCTCTGCGGCACCGTCAGCGCCGCCCGCCGCTGCAGCACGGTGGCCAGCGCGTTGCTGAGCGCCGCGAACAGCGCGAAGAGGACCGGCAGTACGACGCCCATCCGCCGATCCTCGGCTCCCCGCCCCGCCCCACCCCACCGACACGCCCCGCCGCCACCGAATCGGCGGCTGCGGCCGAGACGGCCCGTGGGGCTCAGCCGTGGCGGGTCGTGGCGCGGGCGAGGGCCAGGCGGGCGAGGGCCTCGGGGGCGCCGGCCTGGCCGCGGATGCCGGGGAAGGCGTTCACGTCCACGACCAGCGGCACACCGCCCCCGGTGTCGATGACGTCCACGCCGTACACGTCGAGCGCGAACACCTCGCCCACCCGCAGCACCAGCTGCTCCCACCCGGCGGGCAGTTCGCCGAGGGCGAGCGGCAGCGTCGGGCCGCGGCCCTCCGGTGCGAGCTCCGAGCGGCGCAGGGCGGCGAAGACCCGCCCGCCGACGGCCCACAGCTTGTGGTCCCAGCCGTTGTTCGGCGCGAAGTCCTGGACCACGACCGGCTCCTGCGGCCACTGCGCGGCCAGCTCCCGCAGCCGGGCCGCGTCGTCGGCCCGGGCCACCAGGTCGTGGCGGCGGCTGTGCCGGCTCTTGACCACCACGGGCCCGTCCGGCACCGGGTCGCCCGAGGCCGCCCAGGCCCCGAGGGAGTCATGGGTACGGGTCGCCGCGAACGGCAGCCCGGCCCGTACGGCCAGCTCCGCCATCGCCGTACGGTCCTGGCAGAGCGTCGTCGCCGCCGCCGTGTTGACCACCGGCGCGCCCTGCCGCTCCAGCTCCCGCGCCAGGGCGAGGGCCTGCGGCGTCCGCGCCTTCAGCAGGTACACGTCGGCCAGGGGCGGGGCCAGGGGCGGGGCCAGGGGCGGGGCCGGGGGCCCGGCCGCCGTCCCCGGATCCAGCGGTTCCACCCGGTGTCCGGCGGCGCGGAGCAGCCCGGCCGCGGCGGCCAGCAGCGGATGGTCCGGGTCCGGCGTGATCAGGCAGATCCTCACAGCGCGGCCTCGCCCGCCCGCACGGCCTGCACGGGAATCGGCACGGGCACCGCCCGCGGCCGCGGACGGCACACCGACGGGGCGGGGTCGGCTGCCGCACCGCCCGTCCGCGATGCCAGGCCGAGCACCGCCCGGGCCACCCGGGCCGCCGCGTCGGGGACCTGGCGGAAGCTCGGGAAGTCGTTCACGTCGACCACCACCGGCCCGTCGGGGCCGAGCAGCACGTCCACCCCGTACAGGTCCAGCCCGTAGACCGCGCCGACCTGCGCGGCGATCGCCGCCACCTCCGCGGACAGCGGGATCCGCCGCTCCCGGACGGCCGGGTCCGGGTGCAGCGGGGAGCAGCGCTCCGTCGCGAACAGCTCGCCGCCGACCGCGTACACCTTCACGTCGGTGCCCGCATTGGGCACGTACGGCTGGGCGATCAGCATGCCCTCGGCCGCGAGCGCGGGCAGCAGCGCCTCCAGCCGATCCGGCGAGGGCACCAGGTGCACTCCGCGGCCGGAGCTGCCGTCCGCGGGCTTGACGACCAGCGGGTACTGCGCCGCGGGTATCTCCCGCAGCAGGTCCGGCCGGGCCACCGCGTACGTCTGCGGCATCGGCAGGCCCCCGGTGCGGCCGATGGCGGCGGCCAGCGCCTTGTCCCGTACGCCGCGGATCGACCGGGCGTCGTTGACGGTGGTGGCCCCGGCCGCGGCGGCGGCCTCCAGCAGGGTGAGGCCGGGTCCGCCGGACACGGTCTTGAGCACCCACGCGTCGTGCGTGCCGGCGTCCATCAGCTCGGTCATGCGCAGCAGCGAGCCGCCGGGCCGCAGTACGTCCACCCGGTGTCCCCAGGCGGTGAGCTGCCGGATCACCTCGTTGGGCATGCCGTCGTGGCGGTAGTGCTCCTCCACCAGGAAGCAGAGCCTCATGGACCTTCCCCACCCTGTTGTCGCCGGACGTCCGCCGATTACGTCCGGCGAGCTGTGACGTCACAGGATGTCATGGACCGCAATGTGATGATCGGTCCGGTCCGCGGTATGTGCACATTTCGGCCCCCAGGCTCGCGGGGGACCGGGACCTGCACGCCGTCGGGGCTCCGGCTCCCGAATCCAGCGGATACCCCGCCAGCGGCGCGGGGAACTGCGCGCCCGACCACAGCGGACCCGCACGCCGTCGGGGCTCCGGCTCCCGAACCCAGCGCGGTCCGGGGGATACCCCGCCAGGGGCGCGGGGAACTGCGCGACCAGCCACGGCGGACCCGCACCCGCACGACCCGCACACCCCGCACACCCCCCCAAAGACGGGGGAGCCCGGCCCGCCATCACTGGCGGGCCGGGCTCCCCCGAAGAAGGGCGACGTCGGGTCAGACGGCCGCAGGCACCGGCACGGAGACGAACGTCTTGCCCGCCTCGTTCTCGACCAGCACCTCGCGGACGTCCGCGGGATCCACCCACGCCGAGCCGTCCAGCGCGGCCCCCTTCGCCTCGCCGCCCGCCTGGCTGCCCACGACCCAGCTGCCGGCGGTGCTCTTCTTGCCGTCACGCGACACCACGACCAGCCGGCACCGCTCGCCGGGCGGCACCCCCGTCACGGCCGCGTGTACGCGCACCCACTTCGCGGCCGGGGTGACCTGTACGGTCATCCGCGCCCCGGTGCCCGCGTCGGTCGCGGAGGCCACCCTGGTCCCGGCCGGCGGCGGGGACGGCGCCGCCGTGATTCCCGTGCCCGGCCCGGGCGGCTGGGCGACGGCTCGGCCGTCACCACCGCCCAGCTGGGCCCCGGCCCAGAACACCGCGGCCAGTGAGGCCGCCGCGGCCAGGCCGGCGAGGCCGAGCCGGCGGCGCCGGTCGGCGGAGGCCTCCCCGCGGACCTGCCGCAGCGTCCGCTGCAGCATCAGGTCGCCGCCCTGCGGCGGGCCGTCGAGGAACGCCTCGGGGGGCACCTCGCCGAGCGCCGCTTCCATCTCACGCAATGCGGCCACCTCCTCCCGGCAGCGCACGCAGCCGCGCACGTGCGCCTCGACCCGGCGGACGTCTTCCCCGTCCAGGACTCCGAGAACGTACGGGCCGAGGAGTTCCACCTCGTGCTCGTATTGCTGCCGGTTCATGCCACCACCTCCCGCAGTCCGGCGGGCTGCTGGGGCGGCCTGCCCATTCGATTGCCCTCCTTGGCGCCGTTTTGCCTGAACACCTCGCGCAATGCCTTGAGTGCGTAGTGCGAGCGTGATTTGACCGTACCGGCTGGGATGCCGAGGCTGTCGGCCGCCTCGGCCACACTCAGCTGCCGGTAGTACAACTCCTTCAGCACGTCCCGGTGTTCCGGGGACAGCTGGTCGAGCGCCCCGAGGACGGTCATGGTGTCCACGACCGAGTCGGCGTGGTCCACCTCGACCGGCGGCGCGGCCGCCTCTCCGGAGACCTCCTGCGGTCGGGCCGCCTTGGCCCGGTAGCGGTCGGTGACGATGTTGCGGGCGACCGTCAGCAGCCAGCCCCGCACCGAGCCTTTTCCGTTGACCAGCGCCTCCGAGTGCCGCCAGGCCCGGATGAGGGTCTCCTGGACGACGTCCTCGGCGGTCGCCCGGTCCCCGGTCAGCCGGGTGGCGTACGCCAGCAGCGCATGGCCGTGCTCCTCGTAGACCGACCTGATCAAGGCCTCGTCGGTCGAGCCCCGCCGCGTACGGGGCCACAGTGGTCCGGCCATCGCACCCTCTCTCCGTCTTCCGTGCCGAGTCGTGCGGTCAGAACACGCGGTACGGCGGGACGCGGTTCATGTGAGCTGCGCCACAGTCGACGGTCCCTCATGTGCGGCAGGCGAGGCCCTCGTTGAGGCAGTCCACGACCGCGGCCATCTGTGCGTCCGTCATCGCGTTCACGAACATGGCGTGGTCCGTCCGCGGGCTGTGCCGCTGCTCGGGGAAGGAGTCGATGGCGAGGGGTGCCCCCGGCACCACGTCGTACGCCAGCCGGACGCGCAACTGCGGCACGGGGAAGGTGTTCTGCGGGCACACGCCGTTGGCGGCGGGGAAGACCAGGTGCGAGCGGTGGTTCGGGCTGTCCTCGTCGAGCCCGTTCCAGCAGCTGGGGAAGGCGAGCGTACGGGTGACGCGGTCGCCCTCGGGGCAGCGCGGGTAGTGGGTGGTGGACCGGTCGGGGAGGCCGGAACACCCCCACCGGGCCCGGACGTCGGCGTCGCTGCGCGCGGTGCCGGCCACGGCGTCGCCGGTCACCGCGCGCAGGAAGCGCGGCATCGGCACGACCTTGCTCGCCGGGTTCCCGTGGAACTCCACGGACACCGAGGCCTCCGCCAGGATCTCGCCCGTGTTGCCGTGGCCCGCGGTCCGCTCGTACGGGCGCGTGCCCGGCCGGTCCGTGCGGCGCAGGACCGGCCAGTAGTAGGTGGACCGGTCGCCGCCGCGGCAGCTGGTCGCGGCGGCGGCCAGCGAGGCGTCCGTCGACCGCGCGTCCGCGGACAGGTTTCCCACGTAGGAGTGGGTGTGGTGCGCGCCCCCGTGCAGCCCGGGGGAGACCACGAGGTTGTCCTCGTTGAAGTGGCGTTCCTCGTTGCGCCCGCAGTCCGCCGTCACCGTGCCCGTCGAGGCGTCCGGCCCGGCCGGCGGCTCCGCGGGGCCGGGCGGCACCTCCCGCAGGTCCACGGGGCCTCCCGCGCCCTGCGCGCCCTCCGCGGCCGTGCGCCGGGGGCCGCCGAGGTGTGACGTCCCCAGCACGGCGGCGAGCAGCCCGAGGCCCAGCACCAGGCAGACCAGCAGGGTGAGCAGGCCGCGCTCGTTCCTCTTACTCATGCGGGTCACCGTTGCCGCTGCCCGCCGCAGCGTCAACCTGCCATCCGCATACCGGCCACTCCTCGGCGCCGCGCCCTCTTGCCCGGTCAGCGGACGGCTGCGCAGAGTACGCGGATGACACCGGCTGAGCTTCTGCGCGCCTTCGCCCGCACCCGCGCCTCCCTCGACGGCGCCGAGGTGGTCTTCCACTGGACCGGGGACGTCCACTCCTGGGCCCCGGACGAGCCCTACCGGCGCCTGTTCGGCTTCGAGGGCCTCAACGTCACGCGGCTGGTGCCGGACGAGGAGACGGGCGGATACCGGCTCCTCGCCAGGGAAGCCGCGTTCTACCTCGACCCCGGCACCCGGGACATCCTCGACACATGGGAGGGGAAGCAGGTCGTCCACGTCTGGAACGACCCGGCGAACCTGCAGCTGCGCCCGTTCCCGATCCCGCTCACCCGGCTCGGCGACCAGGTCTGCTTCAGCCTGGAGATCCCGCTCTCCTACCCCTCGCCGCTGCCCGTCGCCGACTACCCGCTCCACTCCTCCGGCGACACCTACCGCGCCCTGGAGCTCTTCCAGTTCTTCGCCCCGGAGGCGGTGCTCACCACCGACGCCCCCAGCGTCCCGTGCGCCATGTCCTGGACGCGCATGTCCCCCTGGCTGCCCTGGATGGAACAGGGGCAGCGGCCGGGCGGGCTCACCTTCCACTGCCGCGGGCGCAAGCTCGGCGGCTACGCCGAAGTCCCCGAGCGGACCCGGGCGTACATCGCCGACCGCCACCCCGAGTACGGTCGCGCGCCGGAGGAATGGACCGCGCCCAACGAGACCAGCTGGACCTATTTCCGCAGGCTGCACCCCGGACACTAGGGAACGCGCGGGTCGGCAGGGGGTGGACAAGGGTTTTCCCCGTATCGCGTTCATCCCCGCGTTGCCTACTGTCTGCCCACCGGCGATCTTCCCCCGAAAGGTCCCCGCCCCAACCCCACATGGTGCGAAGCCGTGCGGCAGGGTCGATCGCCCGCACCGCCGTTGCCCCCGCCCCGCCGATGCGGCCGGGGCAACGCGGCGAGCAGCGGTGGCCGGAGCGGAACTGACCAGCCCGCCCCGGCCCCGTAGTCGCCGGACAACCTCCCACACAGCCCGACCCCGGCCGCTCCGGCCTGCCCGGAAACGGCCCGCGAAAGGGAACACCGTGCACTCAACGCGACGCAGGCTGATATCCGTGGCGGCGATATCCGTCACCCTGCTGGCCGGCTCCGCCACCGCCTCCGTGGCCCTGCCCGGCGCGGAGCCCGCCCCGGCCCCGTCCGCCGCCGCTCTCCCGGCCCCCGGCGCGCCCGCC
This sequence comes from Streptomyces sp. NPDC090445, assembly GCF_044769385.1. Lineage (NCBI taxonomy): Bacteria > Bacillati > Actinomycetota > Actinomycetes > Kitasatosporales > Streptomycetaceae > Streptomyces > Streptomyces sp. NPDC090445. The sequence goes on from NZ_JBIVXV010000003.1 coordinate 559,006, forward strand.
GCCCCGGCTTCCGCGCCGGTCGAGAACCTGATCGTCGGCTACAAGTCCACCGCCTCCGAGGCCAGCTCCAACGAGGCCGCCGCGGACGACGCCGCCGCCAAGAGCAAGAAGGCCGGCAAGAAGGCCACGTTCGACCGCCGCCTCGGCACCGGTGCCGCGCTCGTCAACCTCGGCGGCGCCACCGCCCCGAAGGACGCGGCCGACCTGATGGCCCAGTTCCGCAGCGACCCGGACGTCGCCTACGTCGAGCCGGACAGCCGCGCCTACGCGATGGCCCTGCCGAACGACACCGACTACGCCAAGCAGTGGGACCTCTTCGAGCCCACCGCCGGCATGAACGTTCCTGCGGCCTGGGGCAAGACCACCGGCTCCGGCGTCACCGTCGCCGTGATCGACACCGGCTACGTGGCGCACTCCGACGTCGCCCCGAACGTCGTCTCCGGCTACGACTTCATCAGCGACTCCGCCGCCGCCCGCGACGGCAACGGCCGCGACAACAACCCGGCCGACCAGGGCGACTGGAGCGGCGCCGGCGAGTGCGGCGTCGGCTCCAAGGCCAGCGACTCCTCCTGGCACGGCACCCACGTCGCGGGCACCATCGGCGCGGCCGCGAACAACTCCAAGGGCGTCGCGGGCATCGCGTACAACGCGAAGATCCAGCCCGTCCGCGTCCTCGGCAAGTGCGGCGGCGCCACCTCGGACATCGTCGACGCCATCACCTGGGCCTCCGGCGGCAACGTCGCGGGCGTCCCGGCCAACGCCACCCCGGCCAAGGTCATCAACATGAGCCTCGGCGGCTCCGGCGCCTGCACCACCAGCTACCAGAACGCGATCAACGCGGCCGTCGCCCGCGGCACCACCGTCGTCGTGGCCGCCGGCAACAGCAACGCGGACGCGGCCGGCTTCTCGCCCGCCAGCTGCAACAACGTCATCACCGTGGCCGCCAGCAACCGCACCGGCGACCGCTCCTTCTACTCCAACTACGGAGCGAAGGTCGACATCGCCGCCCCGGGCGGTGAGACCCGCCGCGCCACCGACACGCCGGGCACCATCACCACCCCCGAGAACGGCATCCTCTCGACGCTGAACGCGGGCGCCACCACCCCGGGCGGCGAGAACTACGAGCCCTACCAGGGCACCAGCATGGCCGCCCCGCACATCGCGGGCCTCGCCGCGCTCATGGTCTCCGCCAAGCCCTCGCTGACCCCGGCGCAGGTCGAGACGGCCATCAAGACCAACGCCCGCCCGCTGGCCGGCACCTGCACCGGCGGCTGCGGCAGCGGCCTCGCCGACACCACCGCCACCGTCAACGCCGTGACCTCGACGTCGACCACCCCGGCCCTCGAGAACACCGCCAACTACACGATCAGCGACAACGCGACCGTGGAGAGCCCGCTCACCGTCAGCGGCGTGACCGGCAACGCGCCGGCCACCCTCAAGGTGGGCGTCGACATCAAGCACAGCTACATCGGTGACCTGAAGGTCGACCTGATCGCCCCGGACGGCTCCGTCTACACCCTGCACAACCGCGCCGGCGGCAGCACCGCCAACATCAACCAGCAGTACACCGTCAACGCCTCCTCCGAGGTCGCGAACGGCACCTGGAAGCTGCGCGTCAACGACAACGCCGGCGGCGACACCGGCTACATCGACTCCTGGAACCTCACGTTCTGAGAGCCCGCCAGTCCTGACCGTTAAGCCCGGATTGTGAAACCCTGCGGAGCAGCCCGACCCCCGGTCCGGCGGCTCCGCAGGGCTTTCGTGCCACCCGACTGAATTCTGCGTCACAATCCGTGTCCACACGGAACGCGACCTCGTATTCTCGCCTCTCACAGGGAAGCCACAGGGAGCGGAAGGCGGGTGGCAGTGGGTGGTCGCGCCGACGGGGCGGTCCGACACGACGGTCGGACACGCCGAACTGGTCAAGGCGGTCGAACACGCCCTGACCGGGCACGGGCGCGCCCTGATCACCGGACCCGCCGGCGCGGGCAAGACCGAGCTGGCCGGCGCCGTCGCGGCCGCCGCCGAGGCCCGCCGCGAGACCGTGCTCACCCTCGCCCCCGAAGCCGCCGACCGGTGGATCCCCGAAGCCTCCGCCGCCGCCCTCCTCGCCTCCGTCCCGTGTGCCGCCCTGGAACGGCTCTCCGGACCCCGGCGCACCGCCATCGCCCTCCTGCGACGCGAGACCGACACCCCGCGCGCCGGCCGCGACCACGTCGCCCTCCGCCTCGCCGTCGTCGAGGTGCTGCGCACCCTCGCCGAGCGCAGCCCCGTCCTCCTCGTCCTCGACAACGCCCAGTGGCTCGACACGGAGACCACCGACCTGCTCCGCTTCGCCCTGCGCCTGACCCCGCCCGGGGTCCGGGTCCTGGTCGCCGAGTGCGTCCAGGGCGGCACCCCGGTCGCCGAGCCCCTGTGCGGCCCCGGCACCCCCGCGATACGCATCCCCCCGCTCGGCGCCGACGAGGTCGCCGAACTCCTCGTCCGCCACGGCCTGCCCGCCCGCACCGCCGGCCGCGTCCACCAGGCCAGCGGCGGCAACCCCCGCCTCGCCCTCGCCCTCGGCCGCTCCCTCGCCGAAGCCGCCGGGAACCGCGACGGCAGCGCCCACCACGCCGACACCCTGCCCCTGTCCGGCCAGGCCCGCGAAGTCACCCGCCGGCTCCTCGCCGAGGCACCCGCCGAAGCCCGCCGCACCCTGCTCCTCGCCGCCCTCGCCGCCCGCCCCACCACCGCCCTGCTGCGCCGCGCCGGCCGGCCCGACGCCGAGGCCGAGCTCGCCGAGGCCGAACGGGCCGCACTCGTCACCGTGGGGGAGGACGGCGCCGTCGCCTTCACCGCCGGCGCCCTGCCCATGGCCCTCGCCGCCGACGCCGGCTGGCCCGAGCGCGCCGCCGGACACGCCGCGCTCGCTGCCGCCGTCGACGACCCCGTCCAGGCCGTACGCCACCGGGCGCTCGCCGTCGACGCCCCCGACGAGTGGCTCGCCGCCGAGATCACCCGGGCCGCCGCCGCCTGCCGCCGCCGCGGCCAGCGCGCCCTCGCCGCCGAGCTCGGCCTGCTCGCCGCCGAGCGGACGCCCTCCGACCGGCCCGGGGACGAACTGGCCCGCCTGGTCACCGCCGCCGAGGACGCCGGCTGGGCCGGCCGCGCCGACCTCGCCCGCCGCGCCACCCGGGCCGTGCTCGCCCGGGACGCCTCCCCCTCCGACCGGGTCCGCTCCCGCCTGGCCGTCATCGACGCCGCCGGCCAGGCGCTGGGCACCCTCGACGAGACCTTCGCCCACGCCATGGACGACGCCGCCGGGGACCCCGCCCTGCAGGCCGCCGTCCGGCTCCGGACCGCCTGGAAGCACAACATCGGCGACGGCGACCCCGTACGCTCCCGCGACGCCGCAGCCGAGGCCGGCCGGCTCGCCGCCCTGGGCGGCGACACCACCGCCGAGGCCATGGCCCTCACCGTCCGGGCCCGCATGGGCCGCATCCTCGGAGACCCCGACGCCGAGGACATCCTCGCCGAGGCCCTCGTCCTGCCGGCGCCCGAGGTACCGCTCGGCATGCGCAACGCGCCGCAGTACCTGGCCGTCCGGCACGCCCTCTTCGACGACCGGGTCGCCGACGCCCGCCGCCAGCTCCTCGTCCTGCTGCCCGCCGTCCAGCGCACCGGCTCCGCCGAGGACGTCTTCGAGGTGCTGCGCAGTCTCACCGAGGCCGAACAGCGCGGCGGCCGCTGCCGGGTCGCCTCCGCACACGCCCGCCGCGCCCTGGAACTCACCATCGAGGCGGGCCTCTCGCCCGGCCCCGCCTGGTACGTCGCCGCGATGGCCGAGGCCCTGGGCGGCAGCTTCGCCCGCGCCGCCGGATACGCCCGCCGCGGCATCCAGGCCTCGCAGGAGGAACGCGACCAGGTGTTCCTCTCGCGCAGCCTGTACGCGCTCGGCCTGGTCGAGCTGGCGACGGGCGAGGCCGCGAAGGCCGTCGCCACCCTGCGCCGGGTCGCCGGACTGGAGGCCGCCCAGCAGGTCGTCGACCCCTCCATCCTGCGCTGGCACGGCGACCTGGCCGAGGCCCTCGTCGCCGCCGACGCGCCCGACGAGGCCGCGGAGCTCATCGACGAGGTGGGGGCGGTCGCCGCCGCCCTCGGCCGTACCCCGGTGCTCGCCGCCCTCGACCGGGCCCGCGGGCTCGTCCTGTCCGCCCGCGGCGACGCCGACGCGGCGGTCGACCTGCTGCGGGACACCGCCGCCCGCTTCGACGCCCTCGGGCTGCCCGTGGAACGCGGCCGTACGCTGCTCGCCCTGGCCCGGGCGGAGCGGCGGCGCCGGCGCCGGGCCCCCGCCCGCACCGCGCTCCGCGCGGCGGCCGAGGTGTTCGCGCAGGCCGGTGCGAAGCCGTGGGCGGAGCTCGCCGGTGAACGGCGGGAGCCGGTGCCCGCGGAGGCGGCCCCGGCCGTGGCACTGGCCGCGCTGACGGAGGCCGAGGCCCGGCTGGCGCTGCTGGTGGCCGAGGGCGCCAGCAACCAGGAGGCGGCCGCCAAGCTGTTCGTCAGCGTCAAGACCGTCGAGGCCCGGCTGACGCGGATCTACCAGAAGCTGGAGGTCCGCTCCCGGGCCCAGCTGGCGACCGCCCTGCGGAGCCGCTGAACCCGGCGGCTCGGCGGCTCGGCAGATCAGCCGGTCGTGCAGATCAGCCGGTCGGCAGGTCAGCAGGTCAGCAGGTCAGACGGTCGCCCGGGGTCACGCCCAGCAGGGCGGTGAAGTTCCGGTACGCGTCCACCCGGCTCCGGACCTGGGCGGGGTTGCCGCCGTTGCACTCCAGGGCGCCGTTGATGGAGCGGATCGTCTCGCCGAAGCCGGCGCCGTTCACCATCGCCGCGTGGGCGGTCATCGTGCCGGGGCCGTTCTGGGTGTTCCAGTACCACAGGGCCGTCTTCATGGCGACCGCCGGATCCTGCTCCACGAGGTACGGGTTGGCGAGCAGGTTGATGCCGAGGGCGTCGCCGGCGGCCTTGTAGTTGAAGTTCCAGCTCAGCTGGATGGGGCCGCGGCCGTAGTAGGCGGCCTGCCCGGCCGGGCAGCCGTACGGCCGGCCCGCGTCGCAGTAGTGGGGGTAGTTGGCGGTGTTCTGCTCGACGATGTGGACGAGTCCGCCCGTCTCGTGCGAGACGTTCGCGAGGAAGGCGGCCGCCTCGCGCCTGCGGGTGGTGTCGTCGCCGGTGCCGGCGAAGCCGGGGTACGCGGACAGCGCCGCGACCAGCCCGTCGTACGTGTAGAAGGGATTCCGGTTCGGGAACATCTGCCGGAACTGCGCCTCGGAGACCACGAAGCCGGACGGGTTCCCGTTCCCCGGGTCCGGGTCCTGGCCGCCGCCGGTGCCGCAGGCCCCGAGGTCGGACCAGACGCCCCACTGGCCGGTGGTGCCGGGGGTCTCGCCCCGGGTCCACCACTTGGCCTGCCAGTTGTGCCCGGCGTGGGAGGCGTTCGTGCCGCCGGTGTAGACGGCCGAGGAGGACCACGGTGCGGCGCAGGCCGCGGCGGCAGCGGCGGGGGAGGCGGTGGCCGGGGCGGCGGGGAGGGCGGCCGCGAGGCCCAGGGCGGCCGCGGCCGCGGAGGCCAGGGCGAGGGTGCGGCGGCGGAGTCGACGTATCACGCAACTACTCCTTGAGCGGGGGGAATTGCCGGTGGGGCGGCACGTTCCGCCACTCAAGCGAAAATGGTCTGAACCTGTCAAGGTCTAGACCAGAAGCTTTGCCGGGCAGGGGACAGCCGGACGGCCGGACGCCGGACGGCGGGCAGGGCCCGTACGCGAAGCGGCGTACGGGCCCTGCCCGTGGTGCGATCCGGCGCGGCTCCGCCGGCCGCGCCGGCCGGTCAGCTGCCGGCGGAGAGGTTGCCGGAGAGGACCGGGATGTTGCTGAGGACGTGCGAGAGGGTCTCGTCACCCTTGGCCTGGGTGGAGTTCTCGGCGCACTGCTGGTTCATCGGGTTGGACGCGACGTTGATGTCCTGGACGCCGACGTTGGCGAGGAGCGCGAGCAGCGACTGGGCGTTCACCTTGACCGGCAGGCCGACGCAGGGCTTGTTCAGAGTGCCCTGGACCAGGCTGAGCTGCGGGCTCTGCGCGCCCTCGGTCTTCTGGTTGCCGTAGATCTGGGCCGAGTCGTTGCCGTTGACGGTGTTGATGCCGTTGTCGTTGCCGATCGCCATCGCCGGGGAGGCTACCGCGGCGCCGGCGGCCAGCACGGAGGCGGTGACCGCGGTGGTGGCCATGAGCTTCTTGAGCATGGGGAGGATCCTTCTGTCGCACTGTCACATGGTGGGTGCCCCCGGCGGGACGAGCTGATCAACTGCCGACCCGGCCCGGGGTTATCCCCTGTCACCCGAGTGGCCGAGCGTGCGGCCCGGGCGGCCTCACCCCCTCCCACCCCCGCAGGCCGGACAGCACGAAGTCCCGGACCCCCGCGGGAGCCCGGGACTTCACGGGTGCACTTCGCTTGACCGCCGTGTTCAACGACGGGCCGCGCGAAAGGTCACCCGGCGTCCTCCCGCCCGGGCTGCGCCGCGGTGCGGTGCTGGTGCACCCGCAGGTGGAGGGTGGCGAGGTCCAGCAGCGGGGTGGGGACCGCAAGGGCCCGGGCGCGGGCGACCAGGTCGCCGAGGACGTGCTCGACCTCGGTGGGGCGGCCGGCCAGCACGTCCCGGTACATGGACGGGGTGAGCCGCGACCCGGCGGTGGTCACCGTCTGCGTCGTGAAGTCGAGCTCGGCGTCCGGTACGGGGTACCCGGCGGCCGCAGAGACGGCCGCCGCCTCGGCGAGCAGGGCCCGGGCCAGTCCGGCGCCGCCGGGGACGGCGTTGAACTCGCCGACGGAGCCGCGCATCAGGCAGGTGGAGGCGCCGAGGGCGGTGATGAAGACCCACTTGTGCCACATCGCGGCGGTGATGTCCGGGGTGTCGGGGCTGTCGATGCCGGCCCCGGCCAGCAGGGCGCGTACGGTGTCCACCCGCGCCGAGGGCGCGCCGTCGAGCTCGCCGGTGAGGATCGCGGACGGCGGCGCCAGGCGCACGATGTCGCCGTGTTCGTCGAGCGTGGTGACCACCTTGGCGACGCCGCCGAGGACCGCCCTGCGGCCGAAGGGCTCCGCGAGCCGGTCGAGATGGGCCATGCCGTTGAGCAGGGGGAGGATCGCGGTCCGCGGGCCGACCGCCGGGGCGAGGTCCTTGGCCGCCCGGTCGAGGGCCGTGGACTTCACCGACAGCAGGACGAGGTCGTACGTCTGCGCCGGCTCGTCGGCGGTCACCAACTGCGGTGCGAGGACCGTCTGCTCGCCGAGCCCGGACACGCGCAGGCCGCGGGCGCGCAGGGCCGCGGCCCGCCGGGGCCGCACCAGGAACGTGACGTCGTGTCCGGCCCGGTGGAGGCGGGAGCCGAACCAGCCGCCCACGGCGCCGGCGCCGACGGTCAGGATTCTCATACGGGAGAGTGTCTCTCATCAGTTAAGCGATCCCGTGCGAACCGTTGGGTTCGGTGTGGGTTCTGACCACCTGGGTGGGGCGGCATGGGCGTGGATCAACGACACCGCCACGAAAGGGTCACGCATGCGATCCACGAACCCACGAACGACACCGGCACCCGACACACGGCAGGGAACCGACGAATGACACATCACCACGGATCCCGAAGGAAACACGTGAGCGTTTCGTGAGCGGCCGACGCCCTGCGGGGTCAGGGCGTACGCCGCACGCAGGACGTTCACCGGGCGCCGGCCGTCGGCGGGCACCCGGTCGAGGACGCCCGCCTCGGGTGTCGCTGCCCCGGCTCAGACGGTGAAGGGCTTCTGGCCGAGGAACTCGGTCGACGGGCTGCCCGTCGTGTAGAAGTTCGGCACCTGCGAACGCGGCAGCCGCTCCTTGATGCTGCGGTGGAAGTCCTGGTAGCCGCCGGAGAACGAGCCCTGGCCCCATACCCGCAGCAGGGCCCCGGTGAACGCGCCGTTGGCGCTGCCGTCCATCGCGAACTGGTCGTCCTGGCAGGCGGAGATGAGCACGGCGCCCGGACCCGCGCCGTTGCCCTCCTGCCTCAGCTCGCGCTGGAGCCGCTGGTAGAACTCCTTGTTCTGCTCGAACACCTGCTGCTGGCGCAGCACGGGCATGACCCGGGGCCGCGCCTCGCCGTTCCCGTTGCCGGCGTCCGGGGCTTCCGTCGCGGTGCCGCTGTGGCAGCAGTCGAGGAGGGAGAAGATGCGGACCCCGGGGGAGAAGCGGTGGAACTCGCGGTTCAGCTCGTCGTCGAGGAACTCGCGGTCGTAGAACACCAGGGTCTCGTCGAGCTCGTCCGCTTCGTTGCCCTCGGTGTCGGGCATCTGGCCGCCGTGGCCGGAGTACGTGAACAGCAGGATGTCGCCGTCCTTGAGCTGCTTGGCGGCCTTGCGCAGCGCGCCGGTGATGTTGTCGACGGTGCCCTGCTCGGTGAGCAGCACCGTCTCCCGGAATCCGGCGGCGCGGGCCAGCTCCGCCATGTCGCGGGCGTCGTTCTCGCAGGCCATGAGCTGTCCGTCCCAGCCGTTGTACTTGGCGGGGTCGACCTGGTTGAGTCCGACGTGAATGGACAGGCCGGTGGTCATGAGGTCCTCCTCGGGGCGGGGATGGGGATACCTCGGGGATGGGTTCCGCGGCAGAGGGCGGCCGAACCCCGCGGCGGGCAGCGACCCCCGATCGGGCCCCGCGGGGGCCGGCGGCGGCCGGGCGCCCGAATGCGTGACCCGCCGGGGCCGCGACCGCGCGCGATGGCATCCGGGCCTGCCGCCGTGTGAGTTGACCGGTCAATATTCAAGCGGAGCAACGCCTGCGGCCAACTGGCGGCTTCCCGTTGACCGGCCAATACTGGCGGTGACCGGCATCCGTGCTCCCGCGCGGGAGGCGCAATGGAACCCCGGATCGTCTACGTCCACGGCAACGGCAACAAGCCGCGCGAGGAGCTGCTCACGTCCCAGTGGGACACGGCCCTCTTCGGCGTCGACATGGGCACTGCCTCGCGCATGGCCTACTGGGCGCCGCTGCTCCATCCGGAGCCGCTGCCCGACGGGCAGGCCGACCCCCTCGACGGGGGTGCGGTGCCGGCCGAGGAGACCCGGGAGTCGGCGCCTGTGTCCGTGGAGGCGACCGAGGAGTTCGTGGCGCGGACCCTCGCCGAGGCGCGCGCCGACACGGCGGTCCGCGCCGAGGGCGCCGGGAGCACCGACGAGGGCGCGTCCGGGACCGGAGCCGGGACCGCAGCCGGGTCGGACCAGCCCCTCGCCGACTGGCTGCGGGACATGGGCTACCTGGCCGAGGCGCTCGCCCAGGACGGCGGCCCGCCCATCGGCGGCTCCGGCGGCCCCGGCGGGCCGGAGGCGCTCCCGCTGCCCGCGTTCGCCCGCACCCGGCTGTTCCGGCTGCTGGTCAAGCACACCTTCAAGGACGTCCACGCCTACTTCTTCGGCGGCGCCGGAGCGGCCATCCGCGACGTGGTCCGCCAGGCCCTCGACCAGGCGCGGGAGGGTGCCGGCGCCGGCGGCCCGCTGGTCGTCGTCGGCCACAGCCTCGGCAGCATCGCCGCGTACGAGGTGCTGGCCGAGGAACCGCGCGACGTCGACCTGTTCGTGACCATCGGCTCGCCGCTCGCGATCACCGAGATCCAGGACGTGCTGGCCGGGCCGCCCGCGGTCCCCGCCGGGGTCGCCGTGTGGCGCAACGCCTCGGACCTGCGGGACCTGGTGGCGCTGGACCACACCCTGCGCCCCGAGTACGCCCCCGTGCACCTCGTCACGGACCACCTGGTCCTCAACACCAGCGGCAACCACCACGGGGCCCGCGAGTACCTCGCGACCGGCCCGGTCCGGGAGCCCGTCCGGGCGCTGTTCGGCGGCCTTGCCGCACAGCAGACGGGGTGAAACCATGACAGGTATCACCAGTCGATCCCTCTGCTGCCCCGTGCGGGCAGCCTGGTAGGTGCGGTATGCCGCTCAGGGACACGGAATGGATCCTGGTCATCGACTGGGTGCGGGACCACCTCCTCGACACCCCGGACCCCCACAACCGGCTGACCGGGTGCGGGTTCTCCGAGAAGTTCGTCGGCTCCCTGGAGCTGACCGCGATGGCCCAGGTGAACGCGGAGAACCTCGTCCGCGCAGTGCGGGCCACCATCGACGCGCAGGTGTTCCTGCTCGGTGTCCTGGCGACCCGGGCCACACTCGCCCCCCTCCCGGACGTGGCGAAGGCCAAGGAGTTCCTGGCCCGGCTGGAGGAGGACCGGCGGGTCCACGTCTCGGACCGGGACCCCTTCCTCGCGGGCCTGCTCAGGAGCGGCGCCGAGGTGTTCGTCGACCGCCAGGACCTGCGCGAGCGGCTGAGGGAGTTCCTCGCCGACCCCGACATGACCGTACTGGCCGTCGACGGGGAGCCCGACAGCGGCCGCTCGTACACGTACAACCTCATCCGGTATCTCGGCCAGCACTGCGGCTTCCGCCCGGTGCGCATCACCCTGACGCAGACCACGACCGCCGCCCAGGTCATCCGGCGGCTGGCGGGGTACGTCATGGACCGGCGCGATCCGGTACCGCCGTTGAGCGGTGCACAGTTGAACGATCCACAGTCCTGGATGGACGACGCCGTCCACGAGGTCGTCGTCCGCGCCACGAGGGTGCCGGAGCGGCTCTGGTTCGTCCTCGACGACTGCGACCGCCTCGACGCCCACTCCGACGTCTGGGACTGCATCGGCCGACTGGCCCAGGCCGTCTTCGACTCCGCCCCCGGGCCGGACGAGGCCGTGCCCCGCCTCGTCCTGCTCGGCTACGGGCCGACCATGCCCCAGCTGCCGTACGACGTCCGCAAGAACGTGTGCCAGGACACGGCGCGCACCGCCGGCCCGGACGATGTCGAGGCGTTCTTCCGGCAGTTCTTCACCGACCCGCCGGCAGCGGATGACGATGACGAACTCTCCGCCCTGGTCGGTCTGGCCGCCACGGCGGTCCTGGACGCCGCACGGGCGCCGGGGGAAGGCAGCTACATGCGCAGGCTGTGCGAGGCGGCCGAGACCACCGTCCGCACCCACCGCTCCCTGCGCCCCGGAGAGAGCTTCGAGGCCCGCCTCCGCCAGGAACTGCTCGCCGCGACCGGCCCGCTGCCGTCCGCGCCCGTTCCGGACACCGTCCGCGCCTACCGGGAGGCCGCCTGCCTGCTCACCGGCTTCGACCCGGCGAAGCTGCGGCTGCCCGGCGAGGCGGAGGCCACCGGCGGGGCGGGACCGGTGCTCGTTCAGGACTGCACGGTCATCGCGCCGCACCCCGCTCCCCGATGGGCCCTGAAGGAGGAGGTCCGCCAGGCTGCGCTGCAGGGTCTGGCCGGGCCCGAGGCGGCCCGCCGGGCCCTGGAGACCAATCTGGAGCTGGTGCCCGAGGGGGCCGGTCCGGAACGGATCGCCCTCGCCCTCCTCTCCGACGGCCCGCCGTCCCGGGACGCGGCGGATGCCGACGCCCACACCGCTGCCGCCGAGGACGCCGACGTGCTCGCCGACACCCTCCAGGCCGTGCTGTGGCTGTCGCAGATCCCGGGCACGACCGGCGTCCCGGACCCCGAACAGGTGCAGCGGCGGCTGGAAAGGGCCCGCCTGCTCCAGCCCCTCCGACACCTGGTGCGGAACCCCTTCTGCGGCCGGGCCGCCGAGATCGAGGAACTGCGGGCGTACGCGCTCGACGACACGGGCGGCCCCGTCCGGCAGCCCCCGCTCCTGATCCACGGGCTGGCCGGCGTCGGCAAGAGCACCCTGCTCGCCACGTTCCTCCTGGACATCCGCGACGACGTGCCGGGCGGCTTCCCGTTCGCCTACATCGACTTCGAGCGGCCCACCCTCTCGGTCCACGAGCCGGCCACCCTGATCGCGGAGGCGGCCCGTCAGCTCGGCATCCAGTACCCCGACCACCAGGCCGCGTTCGACGCGCTGGCCGGGGAGTGCGAGGAGACGGCCCGCACCCAGCGGGAGGAGCAGAACACCGTCGACGAGCTGTACCGGCTCTCCACCACCCGGGCGGGAGCCGGGCGCGCGTCGGCCGAGCGGTTCAACACGCTGGCGAGGGAACGCGAGACCACCCTGATCCGCAGGTGCGCGGAGCTGGTCCGGCAGGCCGTGGGCACGGCGCCCGGCACGGCCGGCCCGCCCCTGGTGATCGTCGTCGACTCCTTCGAGGCGGCCCAGTACCGGGCGAACCCGGTCCTCGGCCGGCTGTGGGCCATGTGGGTGGCCCTGCAGGAGGCGTATCCGCGGCTGCGCTGGATCGTCGCGGGCCGGGCTCCGGTCAACCACCCGGCGCAGGCCGCCGAACCGCGCGTCATCGCCCTCGGGGAGCTCGAACCGGACGCGGCGGTGGAACTGCTGACGTCCTGCGGCATCCACGACCGGGCCGTGGCCGGCATGCTGGCCGAGCGGGTCGGCGGACATCCGCTCAGCCTGAAACTGGCGGCGCACGCGGCGGCGGCGGAGCGGTGGGCCGGCTCGCTGGGCGAGCTGATGGACACCCTGGACAGCCTGCCCGCCCAGCGCCGGGGCTTCTACCACAGCGTCGACCGGACGGTCGTCCAGGGCGCCCTGTACGACCGCATCCTCAAGCACATCCCGAAGCCGGACGTACGCGCCCTCGCCCAGGCGGGCCTGGCCCTGCGGACGATCACCCCCGAGCTGATCCGGGAGGTCCTCGCCGAGCCCTGCGGGCTGACGGTGGACTCCGGCGAGGAGGCGCGCCGCCTGTTCGGCGGGCTGGCCCGGCTCGACCTGATGGAGCCGGCCGGACCCGGCGCCCTGCGGCACCGACCCGACCTGCGCTCCATCATGCTGCGGCAGACGGACACCGCACGCACCGGCCTCATGCGCAGGGTCGGGCGGCGCGCCGTGGCCTACTACGCGGCCCGCGAGGGGCCGGCGGCGCGGGCCGAGGAGATCTACCACCGGCTGCGCCTGGGCGAGAACCCGCGCGCCGTGGACCAGCGCTGGGAGCCCGGTGTCGAACGGCACCTCGGCACCGCGATCGATGACATGCCCCCGCGGTCGGCCGCGTTCCTGAGCGGGCACCTCGGCGGCCACACGCCCGAACGGGCGCTGCTCGACGCCGACCAGGAGGACTGGGAGCAGATCACCGCCAAGGAAGTCGAAGACCTGCTCAGGCAGGACTTGACCGAGCAGGCCGCGGCCAGGCTCGCGGAGCGCCGCCCCTGGACCCCGGGCAGCCCCCTGTACCCGCTCCTCGTCACCACCCTGGAGCGCCGCGGGCAGCTCAAGGACGCCAGGGCCGCGGCCGAGGAGGCCGCGGACATCGCGGAGGAAGCCCGCGCCGCCGACGCCCAGCTCGAACTGCTGCAGCTGTCCGGACGTCTGGCCGAGACGTACGGCGACCGGCAGGAGGCCGAACAGGACTTCGGTGAGGCGGAGGCCCTCGCGACCGCACTCGGCCGGCACGACGAGGCGATGGGCGCGATGCTGGCCCGGGCCAGGGTCGCACCGTCCGCCGAGCGTACGGCGAAGATCTGCGACGGACTCGCGCAGCGGCTGTGGGAGCTGTCCGACGAGGCCCTGGCCGAACAGCCGGTCCTGGCCCGGGCCGTCGCGGCCAGGGTGGGCGGGCGGGACCCGGCGGCCCTGGACCGTGTCCTGCGCGTCGTGGGCCTGCCGGAGACCGAGGAGGGGGTCGTGGACGCCCTTGCGGAAGGGATCGGCAGGGCCCTCGCGCTGCAGCCCGATCTGGGCCCGGCGCTGAGGGGGCTCCTGCGGGAGGCGACCGGCCCCGCGGTCGCCGCGCACCCGAGCACGGCCGGGGCCCTGCGCGAGGTCCGCAGGCGCGACTACCTCGACGAGCTCTCCCGTCGCCTGCTCGTGCTGCGGGACCCCAGCGGTGAACTCGTCTCCGGCGTGGCGGCCGCGATGGGCTCCGGCACCACCGGCGACGGCCCCGGGGAAGGCGAGGACCCCGGTCCGGCGGCCGTCGTGCGACCGGCCCCGTGGCCGCCCGCCACCCCGCCGACCACACCGGAAAGGAACGGCCCCCGAGCGGCCTGACCCGGCATGAGCGACGACTACTTCTCCTCGGACGAGATCTTCGAGCTGTACCAGGCCGCCCTCGACGCAGGCCTCGCCGATGACGAGGTCCGGCCTCTGCTCCTCAGAGGCATCATGCCCCGCTACAAGGCGCTGCTGCCGAACAGGGAAGCCCCCGGCGTCCAGGTGCAGTCGGACCTGGACGAGATGAACCAGGTGGAGCGGCTGGTCGACGGCACGGTCCCGCTGGAGGCATGGCTCCGCAACGCCGTCGCCCAGACGACCGAGGCGGCCCCGCGGGCCGTGTTCCAGCGCGCCTTGGACAAGCTGGTGCGCGATTCGGCGGGTGAGCCCGACGTGCCGGCGCCCCCGTCGGCCGCGGAGACCAAGGAGGAGATCGTCTCCACCGACGACACCCTGCCCTACGAGTTCCTCCAGGGCGGCATCGTCGCGGGCGCCTCGGTGGCCCGGATCAAGGTGCCCCCGTTCCAGGGCGGTGCCCCGCTCCAGCCGAACGGCTTCCCGCACGCGGGGACGGGCTGGCTGATCGCCCCCGGCCTGCTGGTCACCAACCACCACGTGGTGACCGCCCGGACCCGCACGGCCGCCGACCGGGGCGTGGTGGCCCCGGCGGACCTGGAGCTGCAGGCGAAGAACTCCCGCTCCCGCTTCGACTACGGCGCCGACGAGACGGAGACCGAGGAGGTGGCCGCGGAAGCCCTGCTGGCCTCGGACCCGGACCTGGACTACGCGGTCCTGAGGCTCGCCGGCCAGCAGGAGCGGCCCCCCCTGCGGGTGGCCACCGAGCCGCTGGAGGTCGTACCGGGGGAGCCCGTCGCGGTCAACATCATCCAGCACCCCGGGGGCCAGCCGAAGCGGGTCGCCCTGCGCAACAACCTGGTCTTCGAGACGGACGACAAGGACGTGCGCTACTTCACCGACACCCGCGGCGGCTCCTCCGGCTCCCCGGTCCTGACCGACGACTGGAAGGTCGTCGCGCTGCACCGCGGGGCGCGGCGCGTCGAGAACGTCGTCTACCAGGGCAAGAACGAGGCGTTCGTCAACGCCGGAACCCAGCTGAGCAGTGTCATGCGCCACCTTGCGGAGCACAGTCCTGCGGTCCACGCCGAGATCGCGGCGGCGCAGGCGGCGCTCGGCGGGCAGAGCGGACCGGAGGTGTGAGATGAGCGGACGGTCACCGGTGGCGACCGGTGCCGAGCAGGTCTTCGGCGACCTGCGCGCGGTCGCCGAGCGGGTCCGCCAGGGCCTGGCGGCGGCCCGGGACGCGGAGGCGGAGATCCGGGAGTCCGCCGCCGACCTCCCCGCGGGGCGGGCGGCGGCCGCCGAGATCGGCGGCTTCGCCCTGCGGGAGCGGGCGAGGGTGCTGGAGGCCGGTGCCCGGGGGCTGGAGAAGCTCGCCGCCGGGCGTGCCGACGAGGTGGACGAGGACGAGTACTTCGGGGTGGAGGCGATCGTCCTCCTGGAGGGCCGGCCCGCCATCCTCGTCCAGGGGCAGGACTTCCCGTCGCAGCCGGGCGACTGGGCCGTGCTCGACGGCCACCGGGAGGGCATCCGCAACTCGATCGCCCGGGTGGGCCGGGTGGACGTCGCCGGGCACCCGCGCCTGGACTGGGTGGGGACCGCCTTCCTCGTCGGCCCCGACGTGGTGATGACGAACCGGCACGTGGCCGACGAGTTCGCCCGCGAGGAGGGCGCCGCGTGGGCCTTCCGGCCGGGGATGACGGCCCGCCTGGACCTGGCCGAGGAGCTGGCCGCCGCACCCGGGGACGCCTCGCTGGAGTTCGAGGTCACCGAGGTCATCGGCATCCACCCCGATGTCGACCTGGCCCTGCTGCGCGTGGAGACCGACGGCGGCGGCCGGGCGCCCGCCAGCCCGCTGGCCGTGGCGGCCGATCCGCCCGCCGACATCCCCGGCCGGCCGGTGTACGTCGTCGGCTACCCGGCGGAGGACAGCCGGCGCAACGAGCCGGAGGCCATGCGCCGGATCTTCATGGACGTCTACAACGTGAAGCGGCTGCAGCCCGGCACCACGACCAAGCTGGTCCGGGAGCGGCTCACCGTGAGCCACGACTGCTCCACCCTGGGCGGGAACAGCGGCTCCCCGGTCTTCGACCTGGCCGACCACCGCGTCCTGGGCCTGCACTACGGCGGCCGCTACGGCTTCGGGAACTGGGCGGTCCCGCTGTGGGAGATGGTGGACGACCCGCTGCTGAGCCGCGCGCAGGTCAACTGGGTGTGACGCGCAGGGCGTCGCCGACCAGGCGGACGGCCCGGGACAGCCGGCCCAGCTGCTGCAGTTCGACGGCGTACATGCGGATGGAGCTCTCGATGGCGACCTCGGGGACGCCCATCGAGGGCAGTTCGGCGCGGCTGGTCTCCAGGGCGACGCGGACGGCGCGCATCTCGTGCTGCAGCTGGAGCTGTGCGTGCCGGCACAGCAGGACGGGGCTGCGGGTCAGCGTGGAGTAGGCGCCGTAGCGGGCCGGGAGCAGGTCCCGCAGCCAGCGCATGGCCGTGCGTTCCCAGTCGTGCGTCCCGGGGGCGTTGACCTGGCAGGGCCAGTCCGGGCTGAGAGCGGGGGAGAGCGTCTGGCGCATACGTCGCTTCCGAATGGTCGAACTGATCGAGACGTAAGTGGGCGGCGGCCCCGGCCCAGGGGTTGACCGGGGGCCGCCACAAGCGCTCTGGTGGATCCGCTGCCGGGACCGGCACCCGGGCGGGGCGTGAGGAGGAGTCGTCCCGCCCGGGTATCCGTTCCGGAAGAGCGTTAGGGGTCGCTCTCCTTGGCGCGTCTGACAGATCCGGCGCGCTGCTCAGTAAACATATATACCGTCGAGTAGACAAGAGAATGAAAAATTACATACGCCTCGACGGCATGAAAATGAACGGACGAAACGGGCCAAACCAGGTCTAAAGGAAGAAGCCGTGCTGGTCGGCCACCTGCTCGTAACCCTCCAGCCGCGCCTGCGTCCGCTCCGGATCCGCATCCGCCATCGCCTGCAGCAGCGCCGCGGACAGCACGCCCGGCGCCGCGTACGAGTCGAACACCAGCCGTGCCCCCGTACCGGCGGTCAGCGCCACGTCCGCCTCGTCGACCAGCGGCCCCAGCGTGGTGTCCGTGATCAGCGCGATCTTCAGCCCGGCCGTCCGGGCCGCCCGCAGCGCCGACAGGGTCTCCTTCGCATGCCGCGGCATGGCGAACGCCAGCGCCCAGGTCCCGCCCGCCTCCCGGGACTGCAGCAGGGCGTCGTACGCCACGCTGCCGCCCCGCGTGACCAGCCGGACGTCGGGGTGGATACGGCGCGCCGCGTACGCGAAGTACTCCGCCAGCGACACCGAGATCCGCAGGCCCAGCACGGTCAGCGGCACCGAGCGGGCCAGCTCGCGGCCGATGTCCAGCACCTGGTCGGTGTCGGCGAGGAGCCGCCGCACGTTCTCCAGGTTCTCGATCTCGGCGTCCACGGCCGCCTGCAGCTCGTTGCGCCGGTACTCCTCACGGCTCTCCGGCGAGCCCGCGACCGCGCTCAGCGCCATCGGCTGCAGGACGTCGCGCAGGGCCGGGTAGCCGCTGAACCCGAGGGCGGTGGCGAAGCGCGTCACCGACGGCTGGCTGACCCCCACCCGCTCCGCCAGCTCCGTGATCGACAGGAACGCGGCCTCGGTCAGATGGTCGATGAGGTACTGGGCGATGCGCCGCTGACCAGGCGAAAGACGATGGCCGTCGAACAGCCCGCGGACCTGGGCGCCCGGAGCCCGCTCACGGTCGGTCGCCTGCCCGCTCGGCGTGATCGCAGCTGCCTGTGCGCGCGCCTGCTGCCCCGATGACACCGGTGGGCCTCCCTCTCATGTCACTCTTTCTCCAACATAGCTCACGCCCTGTGGTCGGCCGACAGGCCGCGGACGCCCCGTCCGACCGGTGAGATGCGGCCGCTGTCGCTCCCCGCCGACCTCTGGAAATATGATGAACGCGGCACGGGGCTTCGGCGCAGGACGCCGCGAGAGCCGAGAGCAGGGACGAGCGACGTATGGATGCACCCGGGAGCAGTCCGTGAACCCGCGCCGTGCGCCGCGCCGCACCCCCCGGGTACAGAGCGCCGACGACCTGCTGAGCACCCTCGGCCGGCTCACCGCCCGCGCACGGGCCGGCGCCGAGCACCAGCAGCCCCGCGTGGAGCTCGCCGAGGCGCTCCAGCGCGAGATGCTGCCCGCCGTCCTGCCCGCCCTGCCCGGACTGCGCACCGCCGCCCGCTACTCGCCCGCCCGCCACGGCCTGGACATCGGCGGCGACTGGTACGACGGGTTCGGGCTGCCCCAGGGCGCCCTCGCCTTCTCCATCGGCGACGTCCAGGGCCACGACGTGGAGGCGGCCGCCTTCATGGGGCAGGTGCGCATCGGCCTGCGCGCCGTCGCCGCCGTCGTCGACGACCCCGGCGAGGTCCTCGCCCGCACCAACGACGTCCTGCTGTCGATGGGGCGCGAGCTCTTCGCCACCTGCACCCTGCTCCGCTTCGACCCCGAGACGTGGGAGCTGCACAGCGCCCGGGCCGGCCACGTACCCGCCCTGTGGGCCACCGTCGACGGCGGGTACGGGATGGCCGAGGACGAGGGCGGCCTGCCGCTCGGCATGCTCCCCGGCGCCGGATACGCCGTCACACGCCGCAAGCTGGACCGGGCCGGATCCATCGTCCTGGTCACGGACGGGGTCGTCGAAGGCCCCTCCTTCCCCATCGACGTGGGCCTCGAACGCGTGCTCCGGGTCGTCCGGGAGGGCGCGGGCGCCGACCCCGGCGAACTCGCCGCCGAGGTGATGAAGGTCGCCGACTCCACCGGCCACGCGGACGACGCGGCGGTCCTCGTCATCAGCCACAACGCGGGCGGACCCGCGCCCCGCTGATCCCGCCGACCCCGCAAGGGCGTGTCACGCCCCGCACGGCGGCGGGGCCTGTTGTCTGATGCTGTGATGCCCACCGTGGAACGGCGACGTCTGCTCGCCGACATTCTCCGGATCCTCGCCGTCGCGGTCGCCTACTGGGCCACCGGGCGGATCGGCCTCCTGCTCAGCGTGACCGTCGAGGGCGCGACGGTCACCCCGCTGTGGCCGCCCACCGGCATCGCCGTCGCCGCGCTGCTCTGGATGGGGCTGCGGGCGGCGCCGGGGATCATGCTCGGCGCATACCTGACCATCCAGCACCTCAGCCGTTTCGATCCCGCCGACACCGCCATCCTCCTGGGCAACACCCTCGCCCCCGTCTGCGCCTACCTGATGCTCCGCCAGGTCGGCTTCCGCCTGGAGATGGACCGGCTGCGGGACGGACTGGCCCTGGTGTTCCTCGGCGGCCTGCTGCCCATGCTGATCAGCGCGACCGTCGGCACCTCCACGGTCATCTTCACCGGCGACCTGCCGGCCGGCGAGTTCTGGTCGGTGTGGTCCGCATGGTGGGCCGGCGACGCGATGGGCGTCCTCCTCGTGACCCCGCTGCTGCTCGTCCTGCCGCGGCTGACGATGCCCGACCCCTACCGGGCGGGCGAGGCCGTACTGCTGCTCGCCGTCTGCGGGGCCGCCACCCTCGTCGCCGTCCAAAGCGACCTCTCCCTGCTCTTCCTCATCTTCCCGGTGCTGATCTGGGCATCCGTACGCCTCCAGCACGCCGGGGGAGCGCCCTGCGCCCTGCTGGCGTCCGTCATCGCCATCCACGCGGCGACCGAGCAGACCGGGCCCTTCGCCGACCACACCCTCTTCGAGATCATGGTCAACCTCCAGGGGCTCAACGGCTCCGCGGCCCTGACCGTGCTCCTGCTGTCCGCGCTGGTCACCGAGCAGAACAACATCCGCCTCAAGATCGAGCAGGTCTGCGAGGAACTCGCGGAGGTGGTCGAACGGCTCACGCCCCGTCGGCCGGAGGAGTGAGACAAGACAAGGGCAGGGGGCAGGCGCAGGGGCAGGGGCAGGGCGCCGGCCGGGGCGGCGGTGTGACGGCCCGTCGGCGTTGTCAGTGCCGGGACCTAGCTTTGCGCCCATGAGCCGATCCATGCAGGCACTCGCCTACGCGCGCCCGTCCGCCCTCACCTCCGACCGGGGAGGGCGCCTCCTCGGACTGGAGACCTCCGGAGGGCAGACACCCGTCGGCCACGAGGCGCACCCGCAGTTCTTCGCCGGGTTCCTGAGCTCCCCTCAGGCGGCCGCGCGCGGGCTGCTCGCCGTGGCCGACGTCGCCGCCGCGCGCTACTACCAGCGCACCCTGCGGGCCTCGCTGGACCCGGTCGTCACCGCGAACGGCGACCGGCTGCGGTTCGAGTCGTTCTCCGGCTGCTGCGGGGTGTACGCCCGGCTCGACGTGCTCCCCGAGGGCCTCGACGGCGCCGACACCGGCCACGGAACCACCAACGTCGACGTCAACAACCCGCTGCGCGACGCCCTCTCGCGGCTGACCGGCGACGAGCCGCTGCACCTGCGCGTCGGCCCCGACGAGCTGGCCGTCACCACCCTGGACGGCCCGGTCGTGGAGAAGAAGGTGCCGCTGCCCGACCGCTGGCTGCGCGGGTTCGCCGAGTCCCAGGTGATGTCCGCCGGCTTCGACCTGCGCGCCGAGCTGACCGCCGCCGAGGCCGTACGGTTCCTGCGCAGCCTCCCGCGCGGCGCCGCGGGGGCCGCCGGCGCCGCCCGCGGACCCCTGTGGGTCGTCCCCGCCGGCGCCACGCTGCGGCCCACCACCCGGCCGGTCCCCGGCGCCGTGTGCCTGCCCGGCCCGGAACGGCTCGCCGCCCTCCAGCGCGTGCTGCGGTACGCGACCGGGCTGCGCGTGTACGGGCCCGCGGCCCACGGCGGCGCGGCCGTCGCCAGCGCCTGGGAGGTCGCCCTGCCCGGCATGCGCCTCACCCTCACCCTCTCCCCGGAGCCCGCCCGCGGCTTCTCCGGCGAGGGCGGTGTCCTGGAGGCGCTCGCCACCGACGACGCGGCCGCCGACGCCGACCTCGTCTCCGTCCTGCTCGCCTGGGAACCGCGCATCGACACCGCCGACCTCGCCGCACAGTGCGGACTGAGCACGGAGCGCGTCCGCGCCGCCCTCGCCCGCCTCGGCACCGCCGGCCGGGTCGGGTACGACGTCGCCGAAGCCGCCTACTTCCACCGGGAGCTGCCCTACGACGCCCGCCGCGCCGAGCGCCACAACCCCCGGCTGGTCGCAGCCCGCACCCTGCTCGCCGAGGGCTCGGTTCTCCTGCACGCCGACGCCACCGCCACCGTCCTCTCCGGGGAGCGCCGCTACCAGGTCCGCGAGGCCGCCACCGGGGTGCTGAGCTGCACCTGCCAGTGGTGGGCGGACTACCGCGGCCGCCGCGGCCCGTGCAAGCACGCGCTCGCCGTCCGCATGGCCCGGCGCGCCGAACCGGCATCCGCCGCCCCCGCCCCTGCCACCGCCGCCGTCCCTGCTGCCGGAGAAGCCCGATGAGCACCGCCACCGCCACCACCACGTCCGCCGCTGCCGCCACGTCCGCCACCGCCACCGCCGCCGCCGTCCTCGACGCCGTCCGCGAAGGCCGCACCCACCTGCTCCCCGGCCTGGTCAAGCCGCTGACGGCTGCCGAACGCCGCGCCCTGGTCCCCGAACTCACCGCCCTGCGCCGCGAGATCCGCGGCTGGGACTGGACCCGCCGGTCCGAGCGCGAGCGGATACGCCTGGGCCTGCTCGTCGCCGGCGCCGGCTGCCACACCGGCGCGGCGGCCGCCGCCTCCTGGATCGCCGCCCGCGACCTGTGGGAGACGAGGGAGTCGGTCAACGGCATCCTGATCGACGTGCTCGCCGACCGCGACCCGGCCTGGCTCGGCGACCTCGCCCACCGCCTCGCCGCCCGTACCTCCACCGTGGACGGCCAGTACCGGCTGATCCGGGAGCTGCTGCTGCGGGCGCCGGCCGACTGCCCCGCCCCCACCGGCGACGCGTTCGTGCACGCGTGGGCCAGCCAGACGACCCACCGAGGCCACTGGGGGTCCACCGGCACGCTGCGCCTCGCACTGCGCGAGGATCCGTACGTACGCGAGCTGGTGCCCCGGCTGTTCGAGACGGCCGAGACCGCCGTGGCCCTCGGCTGGTACAGCACCCCCGGGGCCCCCGGCGGCTGGCCCGCGGAGCTCGCCGCACTCGCCGCGCAGGGGACCGTGGAGCGGCGGATGCTGCTCGACGGCTGCCTGGCCCGCCTGCTGCGCGGCGGCCGCCCCGCCGGACTCACCTTCTTCACCGACCTCCTGGGCGTCCTCGAACCCACCGAGGGCGAGCAGGAGGAGCGGACCGCGGACTGGATCGCCCTGGCCGCCGACGCGCACTCCCCGCTCGCCGGCCGTGCCCAGCAGGTCCTCACCGGCCTGTTCGAAGCCGGCCGGCTGCCCGCGGAGCGGCTCGCCGAGATGTCGGCCGCCGTCCTCTTCCGCCCGGAGAAGAAGCTCGTCCGCGCCCAGTTGGTGCTCCTCGGCAAGGCGCTGAGGCGGGAACGGGACGACCGCTTCGTCCTGCTGCCCGCCGTCGCCGCCGCCTTCGGGCACGCCGACACCGCCCTCCAGGAGCGCGCCCTGAAGCTCGTCGCCGCCCACCTGCGGCCGGAGGACGACGACCTGCGCACCGAACTCGCCTTCCAGGCCGAACTGATCGGCCCCGCCCACCGGCGTGCCGCCGCCGATCTGCTCGGCGCCGTCGCCGACGCCGCCGACGGCAGGACGCCGTACACGGAGACCCTGCCCCCGGCACCGGTGCGCCGCCGCCTGGACTCCGCCGCGCAGCTGTCGGTCGCCGAGACCGTCGAGCTGGTCGCCGCCCTGGTCAAGTCCCGGCGGCCGACCGCCGAGGAGACCGAGACGGCCTTCGACGCCCTCGTCCGCCACGCCCACCGCGACCGGGCCGGACTCGCCACCGCCCTGCGCCCGGCCCTGGCCGACCGGCCGTGGATCGGCGACGGCGGATACCACGCGGACCCCGAATGGCTCCAGGGCCTGGAGCTGGTCGCCGCCACCGTCATGGGGCACATCCGCGTGTACGACCTGCGCGCGGGCCGGGGCCTGCGGGACGACCGGTCGGGACAGGACTGCGCCCACACCGCCATGGCCGCGGTGACCGGTGCCCGGCTGTACGAGGCGGCCGCCCGGATCCTGGCGGACCCGCTGCCCTTCCTGCTCGCCACGCCGACCTGGGACACCGGATCCCTGGAACCGTCGGACCTCGTCGAACGCCTCGCCGCCTACGCCCGCCTGGGCGTCGCCCCCGAACCCGCCGACTTCGGCCAGGCGCTGCTGCGCGTACGGCGCGACCCGGAGGCCGCCCCGGCGGCGGCCGCGCTCGGCACGCCCGAGGGCGCACGCCTCGCGGCCTGGCTGACCGGGGCCGGCGAGCCGCCGCGCACGGTCCGCCGTGTCGCGGAGCCGGCACCGCCGCGGCCCGGCTGGTGGGGCGGCCGGATGCGGGAGTCGGTGCGGCGGATCGTCGTCGACACCGGGGAACGTCCGGTGCTGAACCGGGAGTTCCCCGCCCCGTTCCACCGGCTCGGCCGCGCGTTCGACGGCGGCAGCGCCAACCCCTGCTACCACTGGGAGGGCTGGGAACTCGTGCAGCTCGCCGTCCTTCCCGAGGACCGCGAGACGCAGGCGGTCATGCTGCTGCCCGAGCTGACCGCCTGCGCCGCCGTCGAGGAGCGCGGCGCGGGACAGCGGCTGTCCCGGCTGGCCGAGACGGGAGGCCCCGCGGGCCCCGTACTGCACCTGGCGGTGGCCACCGGCCTCGGCGCCCGGCACGCCGAGGACCGGCTGGCGGCCGTGGACGCGCTGCTGGTGCTCGCCGCGCGGGGTGAACTGGACACCGCGACGCTCGGGCAGGACCTCGCCGAACTGCTCGCCCTGGGCACGGTCAAGCCCAACCGGCTCGCCGACGCGGTGCGCACGGCCGCCGGAACGGGCGCGTACGCGACCACCTGGGCGGTGCTCGCCGGGGCGCTGCCGGCCCTGCTGGCCGACGGCGGCCTGCGCGGGGCGGGGGAGGTGCTGGCCGTGGCCGCCGAGTGCGCGGAGGCCTGCGGCGCCGCGGGACCGGAGCCCGCGGGACTGGCCGAAGTCGCCGGGCGGAGCGGCTCGTCGCAGCTGGTCGCCCAGGCCAGGAGGCTGCGGACGGCGCTCGCCGCGGCGGGCACGGCCGCTGCGGGCGTCTGACGCCGCGCCGGACGGGGCCCCGGAACGGACTCCGCCCGGCAGCGAACGATCGCTGCCGGGCGGAGAGGGGGGAAGAGGAGGGAGCGGCCTCAGCCCTTGGGGACGCGGATGACGACGGTGCTGCACACCTTGTCGGCGAAGGTCTGCGACTTGTCGTCCCAGAGCGGCCACAGCCAGCCGAGGTAGCAGGCCAGGCTGTCGAGGGCGTGGGCCAGCTTGCGGACGAACGCCATGCCGAAGCCGAGGACGTTGCCGTCGGCCTCACGGCGCACGCTGATGCCGACGATCTTCTTGCCGATGCTCTGGCCGGTGGAGCCCTCGCGGTACAGCTGGAAGACGGCCATGCCGATCGCGTACAGCACGCCGATCGCGAAGAACACGCCGGGCTCGGCGGTCGCCGGGTCCGAGGCCATGGCGAGGTCGATGAACCCCAGGCCGTACATCGGACCGGCGATGATCAGGACGTCGAGCAGGTGCGCGCCGACCCGCAGGCCCCAGTGGGCGAGCGGGGGCATCCCGGTGCCCGGCATCCCCGGCATCCCCGGCATGCCGGGGGCGGGGTGGCCCGGGTACGGGGCGGCCTGCGCGGGCTGCTGCGGGTAGCCGTACTGCGGCGGGACGCCCTGCGCGGGCTGCTGCGGGTAGCCGTACTGCGGGGGGACGCCCTGGGGAGCCTGCTGCGGGTAACCGGGCTGACCCTGCGGGGGCTGCTGGCCGTACGGGTTGTTCGGATCGCCGAAGCTCATGGCGAAATCTCTCCGGTGTCGGAAATGGGGACGTTGCGGACCGAGCCGAGGAACGACGCCATTTGACCGGTTTGCCCCCCGTAGGCAGCCGCGATGTTGCGACCAACATCGTTGTCATTGAATCGACCACTTGTCCAATCGGCGATTCTCGGTCAATTTTTCTCGATGGGTGCGCGGTCGGGCAAAGCGGGTGGCCGAATCCGATGTGCACGATTCCCGGGATATCCGACCCGGTGGTAACTTCCGCGAGTTGATCTTGCCGGCGGCCCGGTCTGCGGCGACGGCGATCCCTCGTCCAAGGAAGTCACATTGCACCGCCATTCCCTTCTGCGCTCCTCCGCCCTTGCCGCCGGAGCAGCCGTCTCCGCGGCCGTCCTGGCCCTGTTCCCGGCGGTGCCCGCGGCCGCCGCGCCCGCCGCCGGCGCCACCCCTGCGCCCCACCTCGACGCCGTCGAGCAGATGCTCCGCCAGGTGTCCCCCGGCCTTGAGGGGTCGGTGTGGGAGCGGACGGGCGGCAACGTCCTGGACGCGTCCTCGGCGGGCGGTGCCGACTGGCTGCTGCAGACCCCCGGCTGCTGGGGCGACAACACGTGTGCGACGCGCCCCGGCACGGAGCGCCTGCTGGCGAAGATGACGGAGAACATCTCCCAGGCGACACAGACCGTCGACATATCGACCCTCGCGCCCTTCCCCAACGGCGCGTTCCAGGACGCCATCGTCGCGGGCCTGAAGTCCGCGGCCGGGCGCGGGAACCAGCTCAAGGTGCGCATCCTCGTCGGCGCCGCCCCCGTCTACCACCTGAACGTGGTGCCGTCGAAGTACCGGGACGAACTGGTCGCCAAGCTCGGCCCGGACGCCGCGCGCGTGGACCTCAACGTCGCCTCGATGACCACCTCGAAGACGGCGTTCTCCTGGAACCACTCCAAGATCCTGGTGGTGGACGGCCAGTCCGTCATCACCGGCGGCATCAACAGCTGGAAGGACGACTACACGGAGACCACCCACCCGGTCGCCGACGTCGACCTCGCGCTGCGCGGTCCGGCGGCCGCCTCGGCGAGCCGGTACCTGGACGAACTGTGGTCCTGGACCTGCCGGAACAAGAGCAACATCGCCAACGTCTGGTTCGCCTCTTCCAACGGCGCCGCCTGCATGCCCGCCCTGGCCAAGGGCAACCCGGCACCGGCGCCCGCGCCCGCGCCGGGCCAGGGCGGCGGCGTGCCCGCCATCGCCGTCGGCGGCCTCGGCGTCGGCATCAAGCGCAACGACCCGGTGTCCACCTTCCGGCCCACCCTGACCGGCGCCCCCGACACCAAGTGCGTCGTCGGCCTGCACGACAACACCAACGCCGATCGCGACTACGACACCGTCAACCCGGAGGAGAGCGCGCTGCGGACGCTGATCTCCAGCGCGAACCGGAACATCGAGATCTCCCAGCAGGACATGAACGCGACCTGCCCGCCGCTGCCCCGCTACGACATCCGCGTCTACGACGCCCTCGCGGCGAAGATGGCCGCCGGCGTGAAGGTCCGCATCGTCGTCAGCGACCCCGAGAACCGCGGTGCCGTGGGCAGTGGCGGCTACTCGCAGATCAAGTCGCTGTCCGAGATCAGCGACACCCTCCGCGACCGACTCGCCCTGCTCACCGGCGACCAGGGCACGGCCCGCGCCGCGATGTGCTCGAACCTCCAGCTGGCCACGTTCCGCAGCGCGCAGAGCCCGAAGTGGGCGGACGGCCGCCCGTACGCGCAGCACCACAAGCTGGTCTCGGTGGACAACGCGGCCTTCTACATCGGCTCGAAGAACCTCTACCCGGCGTGGCTCCAGGACTTCGGCTACATCGTGGAGAGCCCGGCCGCGGCCGGGCAGCTGAACGAGCAGCTGCTGGCCCCGCAGTGGCAGTACTCCCGCGCGACCGCCACGGTCGACCACGAGCGCGGCATCTGCCAGGCCTGACCCATGCCCGAACGGGCCCGCCCCCCGGCCTTGTCCGGGCCGGGGGACGGGTTCGTACTGCCGGGCGCGGCGCTGGGCCGGGGTCAGCGGAAGAGCATGGAGGCGTCGCCGGCCGCGGTGGTGACCGATCCGGGGCACAGGAAGCTGCCCGAGACCTTGGCGGCGGTGAAGGCCTGGTTGACGTACTTGCGGGTGGCCCCGTCGCGGTTCCAGGCGATGTTCGAGGCCTTGTAGCGGCAGGAGATGAAGCTCTGCCTGCCGGTGATGTCGATGGCGTCCGTCTTCGCGGTGTCGGCGGCGTCGTCGAAGGTGAAGACGGGGTTGTTGTTGAGGGCTGCGGTGATCCCGCCGCCGCAGCTCAGGTTGCCGCCCGGCGTGTTGATGGTCGTGCGGTCGACGGTCAGGGTGCTCGGGGGGTTGGCGCTGGTGCGCCCGTTGGTCCAGGTGCAGGTGTTGCCCGCGACCACGATGGTGCCGTCGAGCCGCTGCTCGGCCGAGGGGCCGAAGGCGCTTGCCGGTACGGCGCTGCCGACGAGCAGCGCGGCCGCCAGGGCGGTCACGCCCGGCCAGGTGGAGGTCTTCATGCTGTCGCTCCTCTTCGCCACGTCCTGTGGGGTGTGAAGCGGGGCCTGGGTGGGCCACGCCGGCGTGCACCCGGCGGGCGGAGGCGGTGTCCGCGGACCGGCCGGGGGAGAGAGCTGGTGCGGCGTACGCGACGGAAGGTCCCACGAAGACCTTGAAATGTCAGGAGCATGCCAAGATTTTGGCCGGATCGCCTCCGTCACCCGGCCGCCCCCGCCGTCCGGTACGGCCACAAGCCCGGTGCGCCATGGGGGAATTCAGTCGAAACGCGTAAGGACACCGCATGACCCAGCAGGCGGCCGCCGGCCACCTCCCGTGCCCCTTCGACGCATCCTTCGCCGCCGACCCGCACGCGCTCTACGCGCGGCTGCGCGCCGCCGGACCGGTGCACCGCATCGCGCTGCCCGACGGCTCGCCCGTATGGCTCGTCACCCGCGAGGCGGATGTGCGCAGCGGGCTCTCCGACCCGCGGCTTTCGGTCAACAAGCGGCATTCCACCACCGGTTTCAGCGGCTTCTCACTGCCGCCCGCCCTCGACCGCAACCTGCTGAACATCGACCCCGAGGACCACCAGCGCCTGCGCCGCCTGGTGTCCCAGGCCTTCACCCCGCGCCACGCCGAACGCCTGCGCGCCGGCATCCAGGCCTGCGCCGACGACCTGGTGACGCGGCTCGCGGACCGGATTGCCGCCGACGGCGAGGCCGACCTGGTCGCGGAGCTCGCCCACCCCCTGCCGCTGCGGGTCATCGGCGCGCTGCTCCGCGTACCCGGCCCCGACCAGGAGCGGTTCGTCGGCTGGATCGCCACGATGCTCGCCCCGCGCTCGCGCGAGGACCTCGTGGCCGCGGTCGGCGCCGTCCACCGGTTCCTCGTCGACCTCGTGGCCGAGCGGCGCACGCACCCCGGCGAGGACCTGCTCTCCGACCTGATCGCCGCCCGCGACGAGGACGACCGCCTCACCGAGGACGAACTCGTCTCCCTCGCCTTCCTGATCCTGATGGCCGCCAGCGAGACCGTCCAGCACGTCATCAGCGCCGGCACCCTCACCCTGATGACCCACCCCGACCAGCTGGCCGCCCTCCGCGCGGACCCCGGGCTGCTCCCCGGCGCCGTCGAGGAACTGCTGCGCCACACCTCCCCCCACCAGACGGCGATCCGCCGCTTCCCCACCGAACCCGTGGACATCGGCGGCGTCCGGATCCCGGCCGGCGACACGGTGCTGTTCGGCCTGGCCTCCGCACACCGGGACCCGGCCCGCTACCCGGACCCGGACCGCTTCGACATCACCCGCCGGGACAAGGCCCACCTCGCGCTCGGCCACGGCCTGCACTACTGCCTGGGCGCCCCGCTGGCCCGCCTGCAGATCGGCGCCGCGCTGGGCACCCTGCTCGACCGGCTCCCGGACCTCCGCCCGGCCCGCCCGCTCGACGCGCTCCCGTGGGCCGCCACGTTCCGCTTCCACGCCCTGCGGTCCCTGCCGGTCACCTGCCGCCCGTAGCCCGGCACCTCCTCGCGCCCGTCCGCCCGTCCGCCCGTCCGCCCGTCCGCGCGCCGCCCGTGAGCCCGATGGCGGACGGCGGGCCCGTGTCCGGATGCGGGCCCGCCCGTCCCGGCGGAGGCTGGGCGCATGCACCATGCGCCGATCGTCGTCCACCGGATCGCGCCCGCGGGCGGCCGCCGGGTCTCCCTGCGGGCCGAGGGCCAGGACTCGGTCCTGGGCCTGGCCCGCAGCGACGCCGACGTCATCGAGTTCCTGCGCCGGGCCGGCGTACCCGATCCCGACGACATGGTCCTCGGCGACTCCCCGCTGATCGAATGGATGACCGACGATCCGCACACCTACGAGGCGGAGCCCTCGGACACCGACATCCCCTGAGCGGCTGCCCGCCCCGCGGCGCACCGGGCGGCACCATGGGGGCGGGCGGCCCGTTCCGCCGCCC
This sequence comes from Streptomyces sp. NPDC090445, assembly GCF_044769385.1. Taxonomy (NCBI): domain Bacteria; kingdom Bacillati; phylum Actinomycetota; class Actinomycetes; order Kitasatosporales; family Streptomycetaceae; genus Streptomyces; species Streptomyces sp. NPDC090445. Next base: position 588,494 of record NZ_JBIVXV010000003.1, read on the forward strand.
CGACCGGAGGTCCCGGAGGACCCGGAGGAGAAGGGGAGCCGATGCTGAAGGACTTCGCCGACCTGTCCACCCCGCTCGTCGCCGACGCGTGCGTGCGCACCGGCGTGCCGCTGCGCGTCGCGCCGCCCGGCATCGGAGCGGTCGTCATCGGGCAGTGGATCGCCGGGCCCGCGCTGCCGGTACGCCACTACGGCAGCGTCGACGTGTTCCTGGAGGCGTTCGGCGGCGCCCGGCACGGTGACGTCCTGGTCATCGACAACGGCGGCCGCACCGATGAGGCCTGCGTGGGCGACCTGGCCGCGCTGGAGGCCGACCGGGCCGGCCTGGCGGGCCTGGCGGTGTGGGGGCTGCACCGCGACACGCCGGAGCTGGCGGAGATCGGCCTCCCCGTCTTCAGCTACGGATCCCTGCCGGCCGGTCCCGTGCGGCTGGACGACCGGGAGCCGGAGGCGCTGTCCAGCGCCCGCTTCGGGACGCACCTGGTGACCGGCGGCGACGTCGTCTTCGGCGACGCGGACGGGGTGCTGTTCGTCGCCGCAGACCGGGTGGAGGAGGTACTGGACGCGGCCCGGCGGATCCGGGACACCGAGCGGGAGCAGGCCCGCAGGATCCGCTCGGGCGACACCCTGCGCCGGCAGACGGCCTTCGCCGACTACCTGGTCCTGCGGGAGGCCGACCCGTCGTACACCTTCCGTCGGCACCTGCGGCGGATCGGGGGCGCCATCGAGGAATAGCCGGGGAGCGGACCGGGGAGCGGGTCGGGGAGTGGTGTGAAGAGCGGCGGGCCCGGGGCGCCGGACCGGCTAGGATGCACCGCCACCGATCGAGGAGGAACGTGTGTCCGCTGCGTCGAGCTATGCGTCCGGGGTCTGTGAAGTGCCGCTGCTGGGCGACACGATCGGGGGGAATCTGGATCGCACCGTACGCCGCTTCCCCGGCCGTGACGCGCTCGTCGAGGCCGCTACCGGGCGCCGCTGGACGTACGCGGAGTTCGCCGCCGATGTCGACGCCCTCGCCCTCGGCCTGCTCGGCCTCGGCATCGCCAAGGGCGACCGGGTCGGCATCTGGGCCCCCAACCGCGCCGAGTGGACGCTCGTGCAGTACGCCACCGCCAGGCTCGGCGCGATCCTCGTCACCGTGAACCCGGCTTACCGGGCCCACGAGTTGGAGTACGTGCTGCGGCAGTCGGGGATGCGGATGCTGGTTGCCGCGGACCGCTTCAAGACCTCCGACTACGCCGCCATGATCCAGGAAGTGCGGCCGCGCTGCCCGGAGTTGGAGTTCACGGTCCTGCTGGACGGGCCCGACTGGGCGGCCCTGCTGGAGCGGGGGCGCGGCGGCGATCCGGCCGAACTGGCCCGCGCCGGGGCCGGACTGAGCCCGGACGACCCGGTCAACATCCAGTACACGTCGGGGACCACCGGCTTCCCCAAGGGTGCGACCCTGTCGCACCACAACATCCTCAACAACGGTTTCTTCGTGGGCGAGTTGTGCCACTACACCGAGCAGGACCGGGTCTGCATCCCGGTCCCGTTCTACCACTGCTTTGGCATGGTCATGGGGAATCTGGCGTGTACGAGCCGCGGGGCGGCGATGGTCATCCCCGCCCCCTCCTTCGACCCGGCGGCCACCCTGGCCGCGGTCGAGGCCGAGCGGTGCACCTCGCTGTACGGCGTCCCCACCATGTTCATCGCCGAGCTGGCCGACCCGGGTTTCGCCCGGTACGACCTGTCCAGCCTGCGGACCGGCATCATGGCCGGCTCGCCCTGCCCGGTCGAGGTGATGAAGGAGGTCATCGACCGCATGGGCATGACCGAGGTGTCGATCTGCTACGGCATGACGGAGACCTCCCCGGTGTCGACGCAGACCCGCGCCGACGACTCCCTCGAACGCCGGGTCTCCACCGTGGGCCGGGTCGGCCCGCACCTGGAGGTCAAGGTCGTCGACCCGCAGACCGGCCGGACCGTCCCGCGCGGCGAGCCGGGGGAGCTGTGCACCCGCGGCTACTCGGTGATGCTCGGCTACTGGGGCGAACCGGAGCGGACCGCCGAGGCGGTCGACGCGGCGCGCTGGATGCACACCGGGGACCTGGCGGTCATGGACGACGACGGCTACCTCGGCATCACCGGCCGCATCAAGGACATGGTCATCCGCGGTGGGGAGAACGTGTACCCGCGGGAGATCGAGGAGTTCCTCCACGCCCACCCGGACATCCTGGACGTGCAGGTCATCGGCGTGCCCGACGCCAGGTACGGGGAGGAGCTGATGGCGTGGGTGCGGATGCGCGACGGTGCCGCGCCGCTGACCGCGGAAGCCGTCCGCGCGTACTGCGACGGACGGCTGGCCCGCTTCAAGATCCCGCGCTACGTCCACGTGGTGGAGGAGTTCCCGATGACCGTCACCGGGAAGATCCGCAAGGTCGAGATGCGCGAGACGGCCGCCCGCCTGCTGGACCTCCCCGTGTGACGGGGGCGCCGTGACGCGCCTGCGGCGGCGCCTGGACGTGACGGGGGCTCAGTCGCGCGGCGACAGCTCGGCCATGGTGTTCCAGCCCTGGCCGGGCACCTCGACGTGGATGATCTCCGGGCGGGTGGCGATGGCGCGGGCCATCGTCTCCATGCCGGCCTTGAAGTGGTCCGACGCGACGTGCACGGCGCCCGCCTCGGCGTCGGCGAAGCCCTCCAGCAGCGTGTACTTGGTGGGGTCGTCGACGCTGCGCGACCAGTCGTAGAAGAGGTTGCCCGGCTCGTTGCGGGTGGCCCGGGTGAAGTCGTCGACGATCGTGAGCCAGTCGTCGCTGAACTCGGGACGGACGTCGAACCTGACGGCAATGAAGATCATACGGCCAGCCTGGCAGGCGGCGCCCGGGCGGCGCACCCGGGCGCGCCCGTTTTCCGGCACCGTCGGAAAACTCCGCGCGGTCCGGCGTCAGCGGGGGCCCGGGCCCGCGGCGAGCACCTCTTCGGCGGTCCGGACGAGGGCCGTGTGGATCTCCCGGGTCCGCCGCCGGAACTCCGCGGTCGGCAGCGACACCGACAGGGCGTGCACCGCGTCACCGCCGGCGCCGCCGCCGGCGCGACCGGCGCCACCGCCGGGCTTGCCGGCGCCGCGCGGCAGGGCGACGGCCACGCAGGTGTATGCGGGATCGGCCTCCCCGACGGACACGGCGAAGCCCTGCCCCCGCACCCGGGACAGCTCCGCCTCCAGGACGTCGGCGCGGGTGATGGTGGCCCCGGTCAGCCGGGCCATCCCGTGCTCGGCCAGGTACCGCCGCAGCGCCGGCCGCGGCAGCTCGGCCAGCAGCGCCTTGCCGTGCGCCGTGGCGTGGGCCCGGGTCTCCCGCCCCGGGGTGAAGGGGTTGCCGGTGTCCGTGACCGGCGCCGTCGTGTCGACCACCGTGATCAGACCGCCCCGGTACGCGGTGTGGTACGCCTCGGCTCCGGTGGCGCGGCGCAGCCGGGCCAGCACGTCCGCCATGCGCGGGGCCGGCTCCAACTGCCGCAGCAGGCTCCGGTGCAGCCCGGGGATCCGGGGCCCCAGCACGTACCCCTGCGCGGTGCGCACCAGGTAGCCGCGCTCGGTGAGCGGGGCCAGCAGGTGGTAGGCCGTGGACAGCGAGCACTCCAGCCGACGCGCCAGCGCCTTCGCGCTCACCGGCCCGCCGCCCGTGTCGGCGACGGCGTCGAGGATCGCCAGGGCGCGGTCGACGGACTGCGGACCGGTACCGGGACCGGTGTACGGCATGGCGGTTCCCCAGGCTTGACGGCGGGACAGGCGTACGAGACTACGGCGCCCGGCGGCGTTCATCGAACGTTGACCGAATACACAGGAGCGGCGGGCAGAGTCGCGGCATGGACAGCGAACGCACCTGCGCCACCGCGGCATCGCGGCGCGGCACCGGCACCGGCCCCGACCTCACCGGCATCCGGCTCGCCCACCGGGCGATGCTCGCCGACATCGACCGCCTCGCCGGGCTGCTCGCCGGTCTCGCCTCGGCCGGCCGGCCGGTGCCCGCCGGGCGGGCCGCCGCCATCGCCGCGTACGTGCACCGCTACCACGCCGTCGTCCGGGGGCACCACCACGGTGAGGACCGGGTCCTGTGGCCGCTGGTCCTCGACGCCGTGCCGGACGCGGCCGACACGGTTGCCGGCCTGGTCCGCTTCGCCGACGACCACGAGGCGCTCGACGCCCTCCAGGCCGCCTGCGACACGGCCGCGGACCGCTTCGCCGCCGACCCGGACGGCTGCGCACGGGAACTGGCGGGCCTCCTCGCCCGGCAGCGGGACCTGCTCGCCCGGCACGTCGCGGCCGAGGAGGAGCACCTCTTCCCGCTGATCACCGGCCGGGTGCCCGGAGCCGCGTACGCCGCCGCCGAGGCCGGCATCCGCTCCGCGGACCGCGCGGCGGACCCGGCGTGGGCCCGCGGCTGGCTGCTCAGCCACGCCACCCCCGGCGAGCTGCACCGCCTGCTGCCCGGCGGGTCCGCGGACCCCGCCGCCGTACGGCCGCTGCTGCGCGCGTACGCCGACGAGGCCGAGGCCGTCTTCGCCGGCTGACGGCGGCGCCGCCCGTGCCCGTGCCTGCGCCTACGTCTGCGCCTGCGCTCCGCGGGGGGTGTGGTGAGGGGCCGGCGAGCGCCTGCGGGCCCGTCGTGGCCGGTCGCGCAGTTCCCCGCGCCCCTTCGGGGCGCCGCCGAACCGCAGCCGACTTCGCCCCGGCCGAGGACCTGCCGGGGGGCGCGGCCGCCCCCGGCAGGTGCCGGGTCGTCAGGGGCGGGTGCCGCGGACCGTGTTTCCGGTGACCGTGCCGTCCTCGCCGTTCAGGGTCACGGCGTGGCGGACGCCGTCGGGGCCGAGGACCACCGCCAGCCAGGCGCTCTTGCCGCCCTCCTGGGGCACCGCCCGCAGGGCCTCGACCTTGCCGCCCTCCACGGCGGCCGCCGCCTTCTCCACGGCCTGCGCCGCCGGCAGCGCGGGCAGCGGCACCGGGGCCTTGACGCTGCCGCCCTCGCCCCGGCCCGGCTTCAGGCCCGGTACCGGCCAGCCGCGCTCCCCGTCGACCATGGGCGGCTCGCCGCCCATGAGCCGCTTCTGCCCGAACGGGCCGTCCGCCGGCCCCGCCCCGCGGCCGTGGTGCGCGCGGGCCTCCGCGGCGAACTTCGCCCGCGCGTGCTCCCGGTGGTGGTCGTGCCCGGCCGCCACGGCCACGGCCGCCGCACCGCCGCCGACCGCCGCGACCACGCCGAGCGCCACCCACCGCGTACGCCCCTCGCGGACCAGCCGGGCCACCCGGCCGCGGCTCGCCGCCGCCGGACCGGCCTTCGTCTCGTCCGCTCCCGTGGGGGACTCGGCGGGCTGGGGGCTGGACTGAGTCATGAGACTGCTCCTCGCGTTCTCCGGGCACCGTGCCCGGCTCGCCGGATCCTGCACCGGCCATCCTGAAGCCACGCTGAAGCCGGCTGAAGACCTCTTCAGCAAACCGCCGCGGCGACCTGAGAACCTTGACCCCATGCGCGTACTGGTGGTCGAGGACGAACGGCGGCTCGCCGCTGCCCTGCAGCGGGGGCTGCAGGCCGAGGGCTTCTCGGTGGACGTCGCCCACGACGGCCTGGAGGGCCTCTGGCTGGCGTGCGAGCACGACTACGACGCCGTCGTGCTCGACATCATGCTGCCCGGCCTCAACGGCTACCGGGTCTGCGCCCGGCTGCGGGCGAGCGGCTGCGAGTCCGGGATCCTCATGCTCACCGCCAAGGACGGCGAGTACGACGAGGCCGAGGCCCTCGACACCGGCGCGGACGACTTCCTCTCGAAGCCCTTCTCGTACGTCGTCCTCGTCGCCCGGCTGCGCGCCCTCGTCCGGCGCACCGGGCGCCGCCGCCCGCAGGTCATGGAGTTCGGCGACCTGGTCATCGACCCGGCCCGGCAGCGCTGCACCCGCGGCGGCACCGAGGCGCGGCTGACGTCGCGGGAGTTCGCGGTCCTGGAGTACCTGGCCCGGAGGGCCGGGGAAGTCGTCCCCAAACGGGACATATTGGAGAACGTCTGGGATGCCGCCTACGACGGCGACCTGAACGTCGTCGAGGTGCACGTCAGCGCCCTGCGCCGGAAGATCGACGCCCCCTTCGGCCGGGCCGCGGTGGAGACCGTCCGCGGCGCGGGCTACCGACTGGCGGCCGACGGTGGCTGACCCCGCGCCCGGCAGCGGCTCCTCCCCGGCGAGCGGCAACGGCCCTGCGCCCGCGAGTGGCAGCGCCCCTGGCCGCGCCTCCGCGAGCGACCCCGACCGCGCCCCCGCGAGCGGCGCCCGCTTCGCCGCCCGGCTGCGTGCGGTGGTGCGGCGGCTGCGCCCCGGCTCGGTCCGCGCGCGGGCCACGCTCGGTGCCACCGCCGTGGTGGCCCTGGCCCTCGGTGCGGCCTCCTTCGCCCTGCTCGGCATCCTGGACGGCAGGCTCGTGCGCGGCGCCCAGGCCGATGCCGAGCGGCAGGCCCTCGCCACCGCCGCCCTCGCGGCGCGCGGCCGGCTCGACAGCGTGCTGGTGCCGGGCCGCGGCATCGAGTTCCTCCAGGTCGTCGACGCCGCGGGCCGTGTCCTCGCCGCCAGCCCCGACCTCGCCGGCCGTCCCGCACTGACCCCGACCCGCCCCGGCAAGCCGGGCACCGTCCGCAACACCTGGAAGCCCGCCCCGGCGCGCGGCGAACACCGCCTCCGCGTCGTCCAGGTCACCACCGTCGCCGAGGAAGGGCTGGTCACCGTCTACGCGGGGACCTCCCTCCGGCAGGCCGATGCCGCGGACGAGGCCATCACCGCCGCCCTGGCCGTGGCCGTGCCGCTGCTCGTCCTCACCGTGGCCCTGGTCACGTGGAGGGTGACCGGCTGGGCGCTGCGCCCCGTCGAGGCGATCCGCGCCGAGGTCGCCGAGATCAGCGAACGCGACCTGCACCGCAGGGTGCCCGTACCGCGCAGCCAGGACGAGGTGGCCCGGCTCGCCGTCACGATGAACGCCACCCTGGACCGGCTGGAGGCCGCCGGGATCCGCCAGCGCCGGTTCATCGCCGACGCCTCGCACGAACTGCGCAGCCCCATCACGGTGCTCCGCACCCAGCTGGAGGTCGCCCAGGCCCATCCCGACCCGGCGCTCTGGGGTGAACTGGTAGGCGGTGCGCTGGAGGACACCGTACGGCTCCAGGACCTCGCCTCCGACCTGCTCCTGCTGGCCCGCCTCGACACCTCGGAGCCGCCCCCGGACTCCGCGGTCGACCTCGCCGAGGTGGCCCGGGCGGCGGCCCGCGCGCGCCGCCGCGACCGCATCCCCGTCGACCTGGAGATCGCCGACGAGGCCGCCGTGCGCGGCAGCACGCTCTGGCTCTCCCGCCTGGTCGCCAACCTCCTGGACAACGCGCAGCGCCATGCCGAGCGGCAGGTCCTGCTGTCGCTGCGCGTCGACCGGGACCGCGGCACGGCGGTCGTGGAGGTACGGGACGACGGCCCGGGCATCCCGGCCGCCGACCGCGAGCGGGTCTTCGAGCGGTTCACCCGCCTCGACGACGCCCGCAGCCGCGACGAGGGGGGCACCGGCCTGGGCCTGGCCATAGCGCGGGACATCGCCACCCGTCTCGGCGGCACCCTCGCCGCCCTGGACGCCCCGGCCGGCGCCCGCCTGGTGGCCACCCTCCCCCTGGACACGGCGGAGTAGGACGGCGCAGGACCCTGCGCGCCGGGGGGATCGCGCGCGCCGGGGGACTGCGCGACTCGGCACGCCGTCCCCGGGCCCCGGCTCCCGGACCGCGGCTGACCTGCGGCCCTGGCACATCCGCGCGGCCGGGCGGGCTCCCCGGGCGAATCTGATTGTTCCCCGTTCTGCTTTTTTCGCGCCTGTCCATCTGTGTTCACTCCATGCTTGCCTCGGCTCTTGAAGGGGGGTGTGCGACACCGCCAAGGGCCGTGTCCCGTACGGAATTCGCCCATGGCCCAAGCAGCCGGAGGACGGCTCGATGAAGAACAACCGGATGATCGTCACGGTGGTGGCGCTCTTAGCGATCTTCGCCTTCAGTGTGGTGATGGTGGTGGCGGGACAGCCCGTCGCCGCGGTCACCGCGCTGATCCCGTCGGCCGCCCTCGGCGTGCAGCAGATCGTGCAGGCCGGCACGGGAGCGGCCGAGGGCCGACGCGAGCGGCGGCCCTCCCCGCAGCCCGAGCGGGAAGAGGAGGCGCAGGGATGACCATTCCCTCGGCACCCCGGGACGTGCCCCAGGACAGGCGGGGCAAGCGGGGGCGGCGGCTCGGGCCCATCGCCGACGGCACCGGCGCGGCGCAGCGGGCCATGCGGGGCGCCGCGGACGACCTCCAGGCGCTGTGCGAGACCGCCGTCACCAGCGCCGCCGTCAGCGCGCTGGGCGGCGGCTTCCTCACCCAGGCGCTGCCCCAGCCGTCCGGGGCGCGCGTCCTGGGCTGCATCCTGCTGCTGACCGACGCCGAGGACTCCGCCCGCTTCTGGTGGCAGTACGCGGCGGGTGCCGGGGACTCGATCGCCACCCACTGCCTGTACCTCCACCACCTGGCCCTGGGCGAGAACCGGCAGGCGGTGTGGTGGCGCCGCCAGACCGCCCCGGCCGGGGACGCCGGCCTGCCCGCGGCCCTGCGGACACCGCAGGCCGAGCACACGGCGACGGTCGACGCCGTCATGGAGTACGTCTCCGCCGCGGTCCGCTATGTCGACGACGATCTCGAACTCCCCCTGCCCGCACCGGACTTCAGTGAGCGGATCCGGGCCATCACGGCTGCCGGCGGCCCGTCGGCTTGACGATCCGCGATCTTCCGCTGCACCATTCCACTAACACATTAGTGGAATGGTGGTGAAGCAGAGATGATCGAGTTCCAGGTGGACCGGCACAGCGGTGTCGCGACGTACCTACAGCTCGTCAACCAGGTCAAACAGGCGCTCAGGCTGGGCGTCCTGGAACCGGGGGACCGGCTGCCGACCGCCAGGGCCGTCGTCGAGGCCACCGCGATCAACCCCAACACCGTGCTGAAGGCCTACCGCGAGCTGGAGCGCGAAGGGCTCGTCGAACCCCGCCCCGGACGGGGCACGTTCGTCACCCGCTCGCTGTCGCGCCCGGAAGCGGCCGCCGACTCGCCCCTGCGCGCGGACCTCATCGCCTGGATGGCGAGGGCGCAGGAAGCAGGACTGGGGCGCGCCGACATTCTCGCGCTCGTCGAGGCGGCACTCACCGAGACGACGGATCCCGCGCCCGCGCCCCGACCCGGCCCGGACGCACCGTGACGAGAGGACACCACGTGAACGACCCGACCGCCCCCGCGGCGCTCCGGGCAACGGCGATCGAGCACGCCTTCCGGGGGAAGAAGGCCCTGAACGGCTGCGAGTTCGAACTCCCGCCGGGCCGCATCGCCGCGCTGGTCGGCCCCAACGGGGCCGGCAAGACCACCCTGTTCCACCTGATGACCGGCCTCATGCGCCCCGACGCCGGATCCATACGCGTCTTCGGCGCGGCCCCCGGCAGCCGCGAGGCCCGCCACCGTACGGCGTACCTCGCCCAGAACAAGCCGCTCTACCCGCAGTTCACGGTCGCGGACACGCTGGCCCTGGGCCGCCGGCTCAGCCGCCGCTTCGACCTGGCGAAGGCCGAACGCATCGTCCGCGCCGGCGACATCCCCCCGAGCGCCCGGATCGGCAGCCTCTCCGGCGGCCAGCGCACCCGGGTCGCCCTCGCGGTCGCCCTGGGCAAGCAGGCCGACCTCCTCCTGCTGGACGAGCCGCTCGCCGACCTCGACCCGCTGGTCCGGCACGAGGCGATGGGCCTGCTCATGGCCGAGGTCGCCGACCGCGGCCTCACCGTCGTGATCTCCTCGCACGTGCTGCCCGAGCTGGAGAACGTCTGCGACCACGTCCTCCTCCTGCAGCAGGGCCGGATCCGGCTCGCGGGCGACACCCAGGACCTCCGGGAGGCCTACACGCGGCTCACCGGCCTCGCCGACCCCACCACCGCGGACGGCCTGCCCCGGGACGCCGACCGCGACGCCGTCGTCCACGCCACCAACACCGGCCGGCACCTGACCGCCGTCGTCCGCAACGCCCCCGGTGCCGCCCTCCCGGCCGGCGCCGACGAGCGCTGGATCACCGCGACCCCGTCCCTCGAGGAGCTCCTCCTCGCCCATCTGCGCTCGGCCCCGCGGACGACCGCACCGGTGGCGTCGCCGGCCTCGCCGTCCGCCGCCGCCGGGAACCAGGAAACGGAGGCCGCGGCATGACCGGCTCCCTGTGGCTCGCCTGGCGCCAGCAGCGCCTCCTCGTCCTCGCCGGGCTCCTGCTCGTCGCCGCCTGCACGGTCTGGGCCGCCCTGCGGCGCGCGGACCTGCTGGACGCCGTCGCCGGCTACGACCTCACCGAGTGCAAGGGCTGGAACGGCGAGTGCCCGCCCCAGGTCCAACTGGCCGTGTTCGAACAGAGCCCGGAGATCCGGGTGCTCGGCACCATCGGCCTGCTCGTCCCCGCCGCCATCGGCATGTTCTGGGGCGCCCCCCTCATCGGCCGGGAGATCGAGCGCGGCACCGTCACGCTCGCCCTCACCCAGGGCGTCGGCGCCCGCACCTGGTTCGCCGCCCGGTTCGGCCTCGCCGCGCTCTGCACCGTCGCCTTCTCCACCGTCATCGCCGCGCTGATCGCCTGGTGGTGGGAGCCGATCCCGAACATCCTGGCCGGCATCTACTGGTACGACCCGTACGTCCTCAACGCCTCCGGCCCCTCCGCCGTCGCCGGCGCCCTGTGCGCGCTGGCCGCCGGCACCGCGATCGGCCTGCTGGTACGCCGTGCCATCCCGGCCATGGTCATCACCGGCAGCGCGGTCCTGGGACTGGCCGCAGCCCTGACGTACTTCCGCCGCGACTTCGTCACCCCCGTGGACCGGATCACCCCGGGGATGACGCCCAAGCAGCCCATCGGCAGCGCCTGGTCCGCAGGCTACCGCTACCTGACGCCCGACGGCGCCCAGCACCCCCTGGAGAACTGCCTGTTCTCCGGTGACGAGCTGCGCGCCTGCATGGCGGAGCACAATTTCGTCGGCCGGGTCCACAAGGTCTACCCGAGCTCCGACTTCTGGACCTTCCAGGCCATCGACACGGCCGTCTACCTGGTCCTCGCCCTCGCGCTCGTCGCGCTGACGGCCGTCCTGCTGCGCCGCCGCCACCGCCTCGTCTGAGCGCCCCCGGCCGGCGCCCCACCCCCGTGGGAGCGCCGGCCGGGGAGTCCGCCGGAGCGCCGCCGCGTCAGCCGCGCTCCGGCAGGTCCGCGTCCGCGTCCGCGTCTGCCGGAGCGTGCCCCGGCGTCGTCGCGAGGCCGCGGCCCGCCGGCCCGGAGGCGGACTTCCCGCCGCAGAAGACGGCCTCCAGCGTGCCGCCCAGCGCGGTGTTGGCCTGGCCCCGGTTCGAGGTGTTCGCCATGGCGGCCAGCGCGCGCCGCCCGTCGCGGGTGGCGAAGGCGTACGTGTAGTAGCCCTGCACCGTGCCCGTGTGGCCGTACACCCGCACCCCGCACGTCAGGTCGTAGCGCCGCAGCCCGAGCCCGTAGAACCGGGTCCGCGCGGCATCGGTCGGGCTCATCACGAGCATCGCGTCCAGCATCCGCGGCGGCAGCAGCCGGCCCCCGAGCAGCGCGGACACGAAGGTGTTCAGGTCGGCCGGGCTGGAGATCATCGCCCCGGCGGCCTGCGCCCAGGACGCCGTCTGCTCGGTGGAGTCCACCAGCGGCGCCCCCGCCTCGTCGGGGTGGAGGTAGCCGCGCACGTGCCGCCCCGGGACCGCCGTCGCCGGGTGCACGTACGCCGTGTGGTCCAGGCCCAGCGGCTTGATGATGCGCCGCTCGTACTCCTGCGCCACACCGTGCCCGCCGGCCTTCTCGATGAGCATGCCGACGATCACGAAGTTGGTGTTCGAGTACGCGTACGCCGCCCCCGGCTGCGTGGTGCGCGGCGCGCGCAGCGCGAGGCCGACGAGCTCCCGCGGGCTGAACACCGTGTTCCGGACGGCCTCGAAGCCGGGCACGGTGCGCTCGAACATGGCGTCCGTGTAGTCGGGCAGCCCGCTGTGGTGGGACAGCAGGTGGCGCACCGTGATCCGGTCGCCGTCGGGCAGCAGCCCGGGCAGGTGCCGCTCGACCGGGTCGTCCAGGCCCAGCCGCCCCTCGGCCGCCAGCTGCAGCAGGACGACCGCGGAGAACGTCTTGGTGACGCTGCCGATCCGGAAGCGGGCCCGCGGATCCATGGCCGCTCCGCCGGCCCGGTCCCGTACCCCGACGGCCTTGGCCACGGGCCTGCCCGCTCCGGTGAAGCGGGCCATGGCCCCGGGCGCGCCGGCCGCGGTCGTACTGCGCAACGCCCGTACGAGCGCGTCGAGGTCGGGCCTCGGCGCCGGGGCGGTGGAGATGCCGGCGGGTGTGGCGGCCGGCCGGGTCACGGCGGCGGCGTGGGCGGTGGCGGCCGGTGCCACGGCGGCCGCTGCGGCCAGCAGGGCGGCGCCGATGGTCAGGCGGCGGTGGGCGGGCAGGCGCACGGTGCTCCTCGGCTGGTGCGGAGACAGGAGGGGGGAGAGGAGGGAAGAGGGGGAGGGGAGAAGGGGGGATCGTACGGCCTGGCCGGGGGCGGGCCGTGCACCGCAACGCGTCAGAAGATGCAGGTGGGCACGCCGTCCAGCCATGCGGGCCCCTGGATGTAGATGTTCGTCATCCACGCCTTGTAGTCGGGCAGATAGGACCAGGCGTCGTTGGTGTAGCCCTCCGAGGTCACCTTCTCCGCGTGCTTCTGGCACTGGACGCGGACCGTCGTCGGCCCCGGGAAGGCGTACACGCGGGCGGCCGAGACGGACGGGAGGGCCTTGGTCCAGACACCGGTGCCCCACGTCCGGAAGAGGGACCCCGTCACGGGACCGGGGTTGACGCGCACCGCCCCGTGGTAGTCGCCGGACAGCCGGACGTCACTGACCATCAGCTTCGTGCCGGACTGCCGGGCCTCCGCCATCCTGCCCGCCCCCAGGTAGACGGCGATGTGGTGCAGGTCCTGAGGGGTCCCCCACACGAGCAGGTCGCCGGGGAGGAGCGGCGCGAGGCCCTGGCCGGCCGTGAAGCGCTCGGCCGCGCGGTGCGTGTAGTACTGGGAGGACGCGGTGCCGTTCAGGACGTCCGAGCCGGTGGCCCGCGCATACGCGTACCGGACCAGGCCCGAGCAGTCGAAGCCGAGCCGTTCGGGATCGTGCTCGCTGGCCGGGTCGGTGGGGTCCACCCGGCCGTACGTGGCACCCGGCTCCGGGCCGTGGCCACCGCCCCAGCTGTACCAGACGCCGGCGGCGACCTGCTCGCAGGCGGCGGCCACCGCCCGTTCGGCCTCCGGGGAGGCCCCCGGGGCGAGGACCCGGCACGAGGCGTCGGCGGCGGCCGGGGCCGGGCCGGGAGCCCCCAGGAGGAAGGCCAGGAGCGCGATGAGCACGGCGAGGGGAGCGGACCGGCGAAGCATGGGGGACCCCGTTTCTGATGCGGCGGCGGGTACGGCACGAGCCTGCTGGCCGCGCGGCCGCGGCGTCGAGATCCGGACGTCACCCCACCCGTACGGGCAACGGGAAACCCCCGGGAAACCCCTGCCGGTCAGGGGTTTCCGGCGCAGCGCGCCGCCGTCTCCCGCGGGTCCGCGGGGCTGCCGGACAGCCCGCCTGACGGATGGTCGGACAGGTTGTCGGGCGCGCTGTCGGACAGGTCGCCGGACAGCCCGCCTGACGGATGGTCGGATGATCCGCCTGACGGATGGTCGGACAGGTTGTCGGGCGCGCTGTCGGACAGGTCGCCGGACAGGTCGCCGGACGGGTTGCCGGACGGCCCGCCGTGCGGCCCGTGGGCCGTGCCGAGCCGGCAGAGGGCGGCCAGCCGGGCCGCCGGGTCCGGGTTCCACAGCCGGACCGTGCCGTCGGTGCTGCTGCTGGCCACCGTCCGCCCGTCGGGCGAGAAGACCACGCCCCACACCGCGTTCACATGACCCGTCAGGGCGGCCCACAGCCGCCGCCCGGGCACGTCCCACAGCCGGACCGTGCGGTCGGTGCCGCTGCTGGCCAGGGTCCGCCCGTCGGGGGAGAAGCCGATGCCCCGGGCGGCGCCGACGTGCCCGGCCAGCACCGCCGTGACCGCGTACCGCCGCACGTCCCACAGGCGCACGGTGCCGTCGTTGCCGCTGCTCGCCAGCGTCCGCCCGTCCGGGGCGAAGGCCACGGCCCGCACCGCGCCCGCGTGCCCGGTGAGGGTGGCCAGCGGGGCCCGGCCGGCGACGTCCCACAGGCGGACCGTCAGATCGTCCCCCGCGCTCGCGAGGGTGCGCCCGTCGGGGCTGAACACGACGTCGTTGGCGAAGTCGGTGTGGCCGGTGAGGGTGGCCAGGGGTGCCCGCCCGGGCACGTCCCACAGGCGTACGGTGCGGTCGGCGGACGCCGAGGCGAGCGTCCGCCCGTCCGGGGCGAACGCGACCGCGTACACGATGCCGCCGTGGCCGGTGAGGGTGGCCAGGGGCGCCCGCCCGGGCACGTCCCACAGCCGGACCGTGCCGTCGGAGCCGGCCGACGCCAGGGTCCGCCCGTCCGGGGAGAACGCCACCCCGTACACCGCCTCCGTGTGCCCCTCGAACACCGCGGCCGGCCGCCGCCCGGGCACGTCCCACAGTCGCACCGCGTGGTCGCCGCCGGCGGTGGCCAGCAGCTTCCCGTCCGGGCTGTGCGCGGCGTGCCAGACCTCGGCGAACGGCCGGGAGGCCAGCACCGGGCCCCGCAGGTCCCACAGCACCACGGACTGGTCGAAGGAGGCCGTGGCCAGCGTCGCCCCCGCCGGGTCCACGGCGAGCGCGAGCACGTAGTCGGTGTGCCCCGACAGCGTGGCCGTCGGCCGGCCGCTGGGCACGTCCCACAGCCGGGTCGTCCCGTCGCCGCCGGCCCCGACGACCGTCGTGCCGTCCGGGAGGTAGGCGACCGCGTTGACGTCGTCGCTGTGCCCGGTCAGCGTCGCGGCCGCCCGCCGCCCGGCCACGTCCCACAGCCGGACCGTGCGGTCGCTGCCGCCGCTGGCCACGCCCCGCCCGTCCGGCGCGAACGCCACGCCCAGCACCCCGCCGGTGTGCCCCTGCAGGACGGCCGGCGGACGGTCCCCGGCCACGTCCCACAGCCGCACCGTCCGGTCGGCGCCCGCCGAGGCCAGGGTCCGGCCGTCCGGCGCGTACGCCAGCGCCTCGACCCTTCCCGTGTGCCCGGTCAGGATCCGCGCCGGACCCGCCCCGCCCGCCGGAACCCGCAGCTGCACCGTGCCGTCGGCGGCCGCCACGGCGAGGGCGCGCCCGTCGGGGGAGAACGCCACGGCCCGGGCACCCGCCGTCTCCGCCGGGAGCTCGGCCGTGACCCGCCCCGCGGTGTCCCACAGCCGTACGGGGCCCTCGGTGGACGTCGCCGCGAGGGTACGGCCGTCAGGGCTGAAGGCGACCGACCGGACCCGCCCGGGCATGGTCAGCGTCGCGGCCGTCCGCCGGTCGGAGACCCGGCGCAGCAGCACCTTCCCGTCCGAACCGGCCGTCGCCAGCAGCCGGCCGCCCGGAGCGAAGGCCACCGCGTTGACCGGGCCGCTGTGCCCGGCGAGCCGGGCCAGGAAGGGCTGCGACTGGGTGCTCAGCAGCGCCCCGCGCGCCTGCGGGGTCGCCATCGTCCGGTACGCCTCCTCGGCGAGCCGCATCGACGCCTCGGGCCGGCCGGCCGCCAGCGAGGCCGACTCCGCGGCGAGCGCGTGCGACCGGGCGACGCGCTCCTGCCCGAGGGCCTGCCCCCGCTGCCGGTACGCGACCCCGCCCGCGCTCACGGCCAGCACCAGCAGCACCAGCAGCAGCGCCAGCATCCGCTGCCGGCGCCGGACCCGGCGCCCGGCCTGCGTCCGCCGGGCGTCCTCGGCAGCCGTGCTCGCAGCCAGGAACTCCGCCTCCGGCGGGGTGAGCCGGCTCCCGCCGTCGAGCTCCTCGGCCCAGGACCGGGCGCTCTCCAGCCGGGTCCCGCGGTGCAGGACCGACGGGTCGCGGCCCTCGCGCTCCCACTCGGCGGCCGCCTCCGCCAGCCGGCGGTGGACCAGCAGCCCGTCCCGGTCCGCGCGGATCCAGCCGTGCAGCCGCGGCCAGGCGTGCAGCAGGGCCTCGTGGGTGATCTCCACGGTATCGCGGTCCGCCGTGACGAGCCGGGCCCGGACGAAGGCGTCCAGCGCCCGCGCGGCCGGCGCCGCCCCGTCCGCGAACTGCCCCAGCAGCGCGGCCCGGCCCATCCGGCGGCGGGCCGGACCGGTGCCCTCGGCGACGTGCACCAGGGCCACCAGGATCCGGCGCACCATCCGCTGCTCCGCCGGGTACAGCCGGGCGAAGACGCTCTCGGCGGTCTGCGCGACGGCCCCCTGGATTCCGCCGGTGTGCTCGTACCCCGCGACGGTCAGCACCGCCCCCTCGCGCCGCTGCCAGGTCGCCAGCAGCGCGTGCGACACCAGCGGCAGCGCGCCGGACGGGGCCGCGGCCCGCCCGGCCCCGTCCGCGCCGGCGAGACCGTCGCGTACGCCGGCGTCCCGCAGCAGCAGGGGCACCAGGCCGGGTTCGAGGGCGAGCCCGGCGCGCACCGCCGGGCCGACGACGGCCTCCTTGAGCTCGGCCACGGACATGGGCGGCAGGACGAACAGGCCGTCGGTGAAGACCGCGGCGAGCTCGGGCAGGTCGAGGCAGCTGCCGGAGAAGTCGGCGCGCAGGCCGAGGACCACGACGGCGGCACCGGGCCGCGCCGCCCCCGCCCCCGACGCGGGCCCCGCCCCCGGTGCGGGCCCTGCCGCCGATGCCTCGGCCTCCGGTACGGGCTCCGGTTCCGGGCCGGCCGCGGCCAGGGCACAGAGCACCCGGACGAAGGCGTGCCGCTCCTCCCCGTCACCGCAGAGGGTGAAAACCTCCTCGAACTGGTCGACGAGCAGTACCGGCCGTACCGCACACCCCCGCTGCCCCACCGCCTCCAGGAGCCGCTCGGGCCGCTCGGCCAGCTCCTGCGGGGTGATGCCGAGACCGCCGCCCAGGACCTTCGCGGTGCAGTCCAGCAGCTCCTGCAGGGGGTGCGCGGTCGGGGTGAACCGCACGACCGGCCACGACTCGGCGCCCGCCGCCGGGAATCCGCCGCGGCGCCGCAGCGCCGGCACCAGACCGGCGCTCAGCAGCGAGGACTTGCCCGCGCCGGACCGGCCCACCAGCAGCAGCGGGCCGCAGCCGATCCGCTCGAAGACCCGCTCGACGAGCGCGGCCGTCGCACGCTCCCGGCCGAAGAACCGGTCCGCGTCCCGGTCGGTGAAGGCCGCCAGGCCCCGGTAGGGGCACTCCCCGTCCGCCTGCGGGACGGACGGCGAACCGCCCGCGGACGCGGTGCCGCCGGCGGCGGCCGGGGTGCCCGGGGCAGGAGCGCGCGCGGGGGCGGGGGAGGCGGCCCGGGCCGCGGCCGCCTCCGCCTCCCGGGCCAGCCGCAGCAGGGCGCCGTCGGCCTCCAGCACCCGGTCGCAGCGCAGCGCCACGTCCACGGTGACCCGCTTGGCACCGGTCTCGATCTTGCTCAGGTAGCCCTTGCTGTAGTGCGTCTGGCGGGCCAGGCCCGCCAGCGACAGACCCCGTTCCACCCGCAGCCGGCGCAACTGCGCCGGGAACGCCGCCGCCGCGCCGCCTTCCTCGCCGGCCGCCGCCGGTACGGGTGTCCGCGCTGCTGCAGACGGGTCGGGCTGGTCAGCGGTGTTCCGTCCGCGGTCCGGGGCCGGGTCCCCCACGGCATCCCCCATGGCAGTGTGCGCCCAGGTCGTGAGATGGCAGCCCCAGGCTACAGCGGGGCCCGGACCGTCCGGCGTGCGTCGCGTCCGGCGAGGCGGAAAACAGCACGGCAGCGTCGACGGCCTGCCGTGGTCACCGTCCGTCGTGCGGCGGCCACGGTCCGCCGCCGGTGGTGTCCTCGGCCAGCAGGGCGCGCAGAATTGAGGAGGCGGCCCGCGACCTGCCGTGCGGGCCCGGACAGCCACCCGCGCGGGCCGTGCGTGCACCGGGCGGGCCGCGCGCGGAAGGGGGACAGGCGATGCCAGCGTCCCGGCCGGGGGGCGAGCAGGAGCCCAGCCCGCTCCGCTCCGAACCGGGGGCGCTGCTGGAGGACGTGGCCGTGGCCGTCTTCGGCATCGATGCGGAGGAGCGGGTCTGCTACTGGGGCCCGGGAGCGCAGGCCCTCTTCGGGCACCCGGCCGGGGCCGTGCTGTCCCGGCCCGCCGCGGACCTCTTCCCGCCGCCGTCCCCGGGGGAGGCGGGCGGTGCGTCCCGGTTCGTCGAGCGTGCCCGCACCCTCGGGTACTGGCGGGTGCGGATGCCCGCGCTGCACGAGAACGGCGACGTCTTCGACTGCGGGCTCCGGGGCTTCCCGCTGACCGGACCGACGGGCGACGGCGTCGTCCTGGGACTGGCGGCCCGCGGCGCGGACCTCGACCGGGTCAAGACCAACCTCGTCTTCCTCGACACCCTCTTCAAGACCTGCCCGATCGGCCTGGTCATGCTCGACGAGGACCTGCGCTACGTCCACCTCAACCAGGCCCTCGCCGACATGGACGGCATCCCCCTCACCGACCACCTCGGGCGCCCCGTCGAGGACATCATGCTCACGTCGGACGGCGGCGAGTACCAGCGGATGCTGCGGGCCGTCGCCCGCGGCGGCCTCACCGTCGTCGGCGCCCTCGTCGGACTGCGCACCCCGGGCCGCCCGGACCTCGACCAGGTCCGCTCGGTCAGCTTCTTCCCGCTGAGCGGAGCAGGCGACACCCGGCGCGGCGTCGGCGGCCTGATGGTCGACGTCACCGACCGGGAACGGGCCATCCTCGAAGCCAGCGCCGCCCGGCAGCGCCTCGCCCTCCTCGACCGGGCCGCGGCCCGCATCGGCACCACCCTCGACCTCGACGTCACCGCGCACGAACTCGTCCAGGCGGCCGTGCCCGACTTCGGGGACGGCTGCGTCGTCGAACTCGTGGAATGGATGGACGAGACCGAGGACTTTGACCCGCAACTGCCCCTCATCACCCGGCGGATCGCCTCGGGCACCGTCCTCGACGCCCCCGCCGCCGATGAACTCCTCGGCAGCCTGGAGCGGGTCGTCTACCCACCCGGCTCCAGCATCCACGACATGCTGAGCACCGGCCGCCCCCTGTCCGTCCCGGTCGACGCGGAGTTCCTCGCCCGGACCGTCGCCCACCCGCAGCGCGCCCGGCTGCTGCTGGACAGCGGCTTCGCCGACATCCTCATCGCACCGCTCATCGCCCGCGGCACCGTCCAGGGCCTCGCCATCTTCGGCCGGTCCGCCCGCCGTCCCGCCTTCGCCACGGAAGACCTCCGCCTCGCCGGCGAACTCGCCTCCCGGGCCGCCCTCTGCCTGGACAACGCCCGGCTCTACGGCCGGATCCAGGACATCGCGCTCACCCTCCAGCGGGCCCTGCTGCCCAGCGCCCCGGCCGCCGGCCCGTACGTCGACATCGCCCACCGCTACCTGCCGGGCGGCCGGGTCACCGAGGTCGGCGGCGACTGGTACGACGCCATCGACCTGCCCGGCGGCCGGGTGGCCCTCGTCGTCGGCGACGTCATGGGGCACGGCGTCCTCGCCGCCGCGGCCATGGGCCGACTGCGGATCACCGCACAGACCCTGGCCCGGCACACCTCCGACGACCCGGCGGCCCTCCTCGCCGAACTCGACGACTGCGCCCAGGAGGCGGGCATCGAATGGGCGACCTGCCTGTACCTCGACTACGACCCCCACACCGGCAGCGCCCGCATCGCCAACGCCGGCCACCTGCCGCCCCTGGTCCGCAACCCGGACGGCACCGTCCGCGCCCTCGGCGAGGACCTCGGCATCCCGCTGGGGGTGGGCGGCGTGGACTACCGCTCGACCACGGTCGACCTCCCCGAGGGCGCCGTCCTCGCCCTCTACACCGACGGCCTCGTCGAGGCCCGCGGCCAGGACATCGACACCGGCGTCGACGCCCTCCGCAGCCGGCTCGCCGCCCCCGTCGACTCCCTGGAGGAGGCCGCCGACCGCATCCTCGCCGAACTCCTCCCCGACGCCTCCGCCACGGACGACACGGTCCTCATCCTGGCCCGCGTCCGACGGGCGCCGCCGGGCGGACGCGGCGGGGACGGAACCACGGAGCGGTGACCGCCGGCGGAAGATCGTATTCAGCTGTGCCGGACCCCGCCGGTCCCTACGATCGGTCGTCGGCGGCGACGAAAGGCCGTCACCACAACGGGAGGGGAACCATGTCAGGGATTTCACGGCGTTCACTGCTGGGCTACTCGGGAACGGCGGCCGCGGGGGCGGTGCTGACCTCGGCGGCCTCGGCGCAGGCGGCGGACGCCGCGGACGCGAAGACGCAGAGCGCCGGAGCCGCCGGTGCAAGCCAGGCGCAGGGAACCCAGGCCGCGGTCTCCTTCCCCTCCGGCACCCAGTTCAAGGGAAGAACCGCCACCACGGGCGGTGAGGGGGAGCTGGTGATCACCTTCAGCGTGTCGACGATCGACGCACCGGCTTCCTTCAACGTACCGCCCATCGAGATCGCCAACGCCCTGAACAAGATCGCCCAGGACCGCGGCTGGGGCCCGGTCACCTTCTACGGCACCCCCGCGCCGGCCCCGCTGACGCCCTGACCACCGGCCGGGGCGGGCCGGGGCGGCCGGACCGCACACGTCCTCCCGGCCCGCCCCGGCGCCAGGCCCCGCTCCACCCCGTTCGGGTGAATGCGGGTGGACCGTCGGAGCCGCCGTCTACCCTCGGGACAGAGTGAGCCCCCAGAGGGAGGAAGCCATGGCCGTGATGCAGCACGAGACCACGATCGCGGAAGCAGCCGATCGTCTTTCCAAGGAGCTTCCCGGGCACCGAGTGGAGATTCTCCAGGGGAGGCTCACCGTGACACCACCCGCCGACGGGCGGCACGCCCTGTCGCTGACGTGGCTGATCGAGAGGTTCTACGAGGCCGGTGCGAGAAAAGCGGGCCTGCGGTACGTCCAGAACATCGGCATCTGGCTCCCCACCGGGGCGGACGACTTCGCCATCCCGGACTTCTCCCTGGTCGAGGCCGACTTCGTGCACCACAAGGTCGCGAAGAACTGCTACGCACCGGACGTCTTCCGCCTGGTCGTCGAAGTGACCTCGTCGAACTGGTCGGACGACCTCGGCGTGAAGGTCGACAGCTACGCCAACGCCGACGTTCCCGTGTACATCATCGCGGACAGGCGCCACGACGAAGCCGTCCTCTGCTGCGATCCCCGCAACGGCACCTACCGCCTCCGCCGCACCTTCAAGCGGGGCGAGTCCATCCCCGTACCCCAGCACATCGGCGTGTCCCTGGAGCTTCCGGTCGACCTGCTCCTCGACGGGGATCCGGACTGATTTCGCAGATCAGTCGTCGTCCCGGCGGCGGTGTCCCGCGGCCAGGAGGGCCACCGCGCGGTCGAGTCGGGTCCGGCGGGCCTCCGGGGTGAGGGCCTGGAGGACCGGGAGAACAGCCAGGTAGCGGCCGGTCCGGTCGAGCGCCTCGAACGCCGCCCGCGCATCCGGGTGTTCGGCCAGGGCCGCGGTGACGTCCTCCGGTACCGTCGCGGACTTCTGCGAGGCGTAGGCCCCCGCCCACCGCCCGTCCTCCTGCGCCTTCCGCACCTCCGCCAGGCCGGGTTCGCGCATCCGGCCGAGGGCCGTCAACTCCGCGACCTTCTCCACGTTCACCTGCGACCACAGGCTCCGCGGCCTGCGCGGCACGTACTTCTGCAGGTAGAACTGCGCGTCGAGGGAACGGCGTTGGCCGGAGATCCAGCCGTAGCACAGGCCGATGTCGACCAGCTCGCCGTCGGTGACCGAGGGGATGCCGGACTTCTTCTTGGCGACCTTGACCCACACCCCCTCCTGCCGCCCGTGGTTCCCGGCCAGCCAGTTCTCGAACGCCCCGCCGTCGGCGAAGGCGACGACTTCCACACCGTCCAACTCGTCCATGCAGCCCAGGCTATCGTCGGCACGGCGACCCGGGCGGAACCGGATTCCCGCCTCCCACGTCTTCGCCCCGGAACGGGGAGAGGAGCGAGCCGGGGGCGGGGAACATGGGGCAGGGGACGTTCAGGTCGCGGGCGGCCGTTGCCGTCGGCGCGGGGGCCGTGGCCGGCGGGCTGTCGGCTTTCCACCGCGCGCTGCCCGACCTGCCCGGCCGGCCCGCCGGGCTGCTGGAGACCTTCCTGCCCTGGCTCGGCCTGGCCGTGCCCGTCCTCCTCGGCTGGGCCCTGCTGCGCCGGTCGGCCCCGGCCGCGTACGCCGCCGTGCTGCCCGCGGCCGCCTGGCTCTGGCTCTTCGGCGGTTTCCTGCTCCCCGGCCCGGACCCGGACCGGGCCCCCGACCTCGTAGCCGTCCAGCACAACGTCAGCGACGAGAACCCCGACCCGGCCGGCACCGCGCGGGCGCTGGCCGCGACCGGCGCCGACCTGATCGCCCTGGAGGAGCTGACCCCCGCCGCGCTGCCGGCCTACGCGGCCGCCCTGGCCCCGCAGTACCCGTACCACGCGGCCGGCGGCACCGTCGGGCTCTGGTCGAAGCACCCCCTCGCCGACGCACGGCCGGTGGACATCCGGCCGGCGGGCCTGGGGGAGGACTGGAACCGCGGGCTGCGGGCGACCGCCCGGACACCGCGCGGGGAGGCGGCCGTGTACGTGGCGCACCTGCCCTCGCTCCGCCTCGGCGCGCACGGCTTCGGCTCCGCCCGCCGCGACGGGAGCGCAGTCCTCCTCGGGACGGCGCTCGCCGCCGAGCCGCTGGACCGGGTGATCCTGCTCGGCGACCTCAACAGCACCGTCGACGACCGCGGGCTGGCCCCGGTCACCGCCCGGATGACCCGGCCCGCCCGGGACTTCGCCTTCAGCTGGCCGGCCGCGCTGCCCGTGGCCCGCATCGACCAGGTCCTGACCCGCTCGGCGACCGTCGTACGGGTCCGGGCCCTGCCCGCGACGGGAAGCGACCACCTGCCGGTCGCGGCCGACATCAGGTTCTGACGCCGGCCCGCGCCGCGGTGCGCCGGTGCACGAGGTCCGCGAAACGGGCGGGCCCCTCCGCGTCGTGGTCCATGAACAGGTTCGGCTCCACCAGTTCGAGCTCCATCACCACGGGCGAGCCGTCGTCGGCGTACGCGATGTCGACCCGCGCGTACAGCAGCTCCTCCTGCCGTTCCGGTACGGCGGCCAGTGCCGCCCGCGCCAGCGCGAGTTCGGCGGCCGACGGCCGGTGCGGCCGCAGGTTCGGGTGGGGGACCCGGTCGTTGTCGACGACCCCGGGCTCGGTGAGCAACGGGTCCTTGCGTATCGCATGGCTGAACGCGCCGCCGAGGAAGACCAGTCCCCGCTCGCCCTCGTCGATCCGGGACAGGTACGGCTGCACCATCACCGTGGCCCCGGCGTCGTGCAGCGCCGCCACGTGCCCCGCCGCCAGGTCGCGCTGCGCCTCCGTGTACCGGGCGGTGCCGTACGCGCCCGCCGACACGGAGGGCTTCACGACGAACTCTCCGCCGTCCGGCAGGACCGCCTCCTCGCCCGGCGCGATGAACCGGGTCGCGACGACGGGGACACCGCGTTCGGCGAGGTCCCGCAGGTAGACCTTGTCGGTGTTCCACCGCACGACCCCCGCCGGATTGTCCAGCCACGACACGGCCTGGACGGCGTCGGCCCACGCCAGGAACTCCGGCCGCCGCAGCGCGTAGTCCCAGGTGGACCTGATCACCACCGCGGCGCACCCCGACCAGTCGAAGTCCTGGTCGTCCCAGGCCGCGGCCACGGCGTCGAGGCCCCGCGCGCGCAGGGCCTCCAGCAGGGCCGGCATGTCCGGGTCCTCGTCCAGGCCCGGGGCCGAGGTGGCCAGGGCCACCCGGGTGGTGACGGTCATCCGCATCTCCTTCGCAGCAGGCTGCGCGCCGGAGTGCACCCCGGCGCGGCTGCACCAGGCTAGTGCGGAGCACCGGGGCCCCGCCCGGTCGGCCGTGCGACGGGCGGGGCTGCCGCGAAGGCGATGCGGAGGATCAGCCGGGTCGGGCCGCCCGGGCCCCGTCCTCGCCTCAGTCCGGGGGCGGGGGCGGGGGCGCGGAACCGTCGGTGTGCCGGACGCGCACCCACAGGGGCAGCGCGTACCAGCACAGCAGGTACCAGGCCAGCACCCCGGCCACGATCCAGGGCACCGCGGTGTCGTCCGTGGACACGCGGAGGATCAGGAACAGGGCGGCGACGAGGGTGGCCAGCAGCAGCACGATGCCGATCATCGTGAGCCGCGAGGCCCACACCACCGCGTGCGGTTTGAGCTGCCGCCCCGCGACGATGCGGTGGAGGGCAACGGGCCCGATCAGCGCTCCCGTGGCCAGCGAGCCGAGGACGACCGTGATGGTGTAGATCGTCCGGTCCGTGTGGGACAGCTGCTGGAAATGCGGGGTGAACGCCACGGTCAGCAGGAATCCGAACAGGATCTGGACGCCCGTCTGGACGACCCGGATCTCCTGTACGAGCTCTTGCCACCGCCGATCGGCCCGTTCCTCCGGGGTTTCGTCCCGGCCGCGTTCGCCGCGGTCGGCGTCAGCTTTCAAGGGTGTCCTTCATCTTCTCCTTGGCCTCGCGCATGTCGCCCTTGATGCGTTCCGCGCGGCCCTCGGCGGTCATGCGCTTGTCGTCGGTGATGCGGCCGGCGGCTTCTTTGGTCTTGCCCTTGAGCTGCTCGCCCTTGGCTTTGGCCTTCTCCTTGCCGGACATGGTCACTCCCTCCGAAGGAATCGGTAACACGGATGCGTCTGACCCGCGGTGCGGGGCGCAAACACACCCGGTCGGAAAACCCGGGCTGCCGGACCCGTACCCGTACCCGTACCGGGGCCCGGCGGGCCGGGCCCGTCAGGGCTGTGCGGTCTCCCCGCCCATCACGTCGCGGAAGGCCGTCATACAGGGCACGCAGTGCGCATCGGTCTCCGTGTAACCGGCCGGGAGGAGGGGGCGGCCGCACAGGGTGGCGGAGCGGTCGCGGGCGACGACGTGCCAGACCGGGTCCTGCCCGGTGGCCGCCTCGCCGAGGTGCATTTCGTACATGACACTTCCCCGTGTGCTCGACAGCTCGTGCATCCACCACACCAGGGCCCGGCCCGGACGGCCCGACGAGTGGGCCGTCCGGGTGACACGGAGGCGCCGCGCAGCACGCCGGGGCATACGAAAGAACCCCGGGGCCGAATTGGCGTCCGGGGTTATCATCCGCGTATATTGAAGAGTTCACGCCTCCCGATGAGGGCACGCGTGAACAAGCTTTACTGAGGACAGTGTATCGGGTCGGGAGTGGAATTGTCAACCGAGGAATTCCGTAAAGAGCAGCAATTCATCGATGCGCTCTACGCGCGCCTCGATGACCTGCGTGATCAGGCCGAACGCGCCGTGCGCGGCGCACTCGCGGCCGGCGCGGGAAACAGCGCGCAGACCCGCCTGGAACGTGACATCCTCGTCGCGGAGCAATCCGGGCTGCTTTCCGCACTGAACTCCGGCGAGAGCGGCCTCTGCTTCGGCCGGCTGGAGTTCTCCGACGGCCAGGACCACCACATCGGCCGCATCGGAATCCGCCGCGACGACAGCGAGCGCACCCCCCTCGTCATCGACTGGCGGGCCGACGTCGCACGTCCGTTCTATCTCGCCACCGGCCACCACCCGATGGGCCTGCGCCGGCGCCGGCACATCACCACCCAGGGCCGCCGCGTCACCGCCCTGCACGACGAGATCCTCGACCTCACCGACACCGAACGCACCGGACACGAGGGCGCCGACGCGGACGCCGTGCTGCTCGCCGCGCTCGACGCCGCCCGCACCGGCCGCATGCACGACATCGTCGAGACCATCCAGGCCGAGCAGGACCGGATCATCCGCTCCCCGCACCGCGGCGTGCTCGTGGTCGAGGGCGGCCCGGGCACCGGAAAGACGGCCGTCGCCCTGCACCGGGCCGCCTACCTGCTCTACGCGTACCGCGAACTGCTCGCCAAGCGCGGTGTGCTGATCGTCGGTCCGGACCCGGCCTTCCTCGGCTACATCGGCGAGGTGCTCCCGGCCCTCGGCGAGACCGGCGTCCTGCTCGCCACGATCGGCGAGCTGTTCCCCGGCATCCGCGCGACGGGCACCGACCGGCCCGGCGCGGCCGCGGTCAAGGGCCACGTGAAGATGGCCGGGGTCCTGGCCCGCGTCGTACAGGACCGGCAGACCCTGCCGGAGACCGTGCCCGCCGGCAGCGGCGAGGACAGCGCCGTGGTCCCCGAACCGGCCCTGGAGATCGACCACGACGAGTACGGGACGCTGCTGCTGGACCGGACCATGGCGTACGAGGCCCGGGACCGGGCACGCGCCACCGGGCTGCCGCACAACCTGGCCCACCCCTACTTCGCGTTCTCCGTCATCGACGCGCTCACCGAGCAGCTCGCCGACCGGCTCGGCGCGGACCCGTTCGGCGGCCCCAACCTGCTGGGCCCGGACGACATCGCGCAGCTCGGCAAGGAGATCGCGACGAGCAGCGAGGTGCACGCCGCGATCGACACCCTGTGGCCGCCGCTGACCCCGCGCCGGCTGATCGCGGAGTTCCTCGCCGACCCCACCCATCTGCCGGACGGCGAAGCCGAGCTGATCCGCCGCGCGACGTCCGCGCCCGGCGACTGGACGCCCGCCGACGTCCCGCTGCTCGACGAGGCCGCCGAACTCCTCGGCGTCGACGACAGCGCCCGGCGCGCCGCCGAGGAACGCGCCCGGCAGGAGCGCATCGAGTACGCGCAGGGCGTGCTCGACCTGTCCTCCGGATCCGAGTCGTACGAATTCGAGGACATGGAGAACGAGTTCCTCGCCGCGCACGACATCATCGACGCCGAGCGGATGGCCGAGCGCCACGAGGAGGCCGACCACCGCAGCACCGCCGAACGGGCCGCCGCAGACCGCACCTGGGCCTTCGGGCACGTCATCGTCGACGAGGCGCAGGAGCTGTCCGCCATGGCTTGGCGGCTGCTGATGCGGCGCTGCCCGACCCGTTCCATGACGCTGGTCGGCGACCCGGCCCAGACGGCCGACGAGGCCGGCTGCGGCTCCTGGGGCCAGGTCCTCGACCCGTACATCGGCGACCGGTGGGAGCTCGTCCGGCTCGGCGTCAACTACCGTACGCCCGCCGAGATCATGGACCTCGCGACCGCCGTCCTGCGGGCCCGCCACCCCGGCTTCGAACCGCCGCGGTCGGTGCGTTCCACCGGCCGGCAGCCCTGGGTGCGGGCCGCGGACGACCTGGCCGCCGCGGTGGCCGACGCCGTACACCGCGGCACCCCGGCGGAGGGCCGGCTCGCGGTGATCGCCCCGCGGGCGCTCCACGGGCCGCTGGGCGCGGTGCTGCCGGGCGTGCGCGCGGGCGCGGAACCCGATCTCACCCGGGCCGTGGTCCTGTTGGAGCCGCGGCAGGCCAAGGGCCTGGAGTTCGACTCGGTGATCGTCGCCGAGCCCGCGGACTTCGCCCCGAGCGACCTGTACGTGGCCCTGACCCGGGCGACCCAGAGCCTCGGCGTGGTGCACACCGGCCGCCTGCCCGACGGGCTGGAGGAGGCGGCGGGATAGCGGGCGAACCGCACCGTTCCTAATCAGTGAGCAGGAGTGAGTCTTGGACCCATTCCTGCTCTCTGCGGACATCCCGAACGGTTTTGGGTGTCCTGGTCGCCCGCGTA